>CATONX010000018.1 GCA_951801675.1 uncultured Eubacteriales bacterium
CGACTATAATAAGATAGTCAGAAAAATAACAATTTGGAGGAATGAAAGATGGTAAGCGTAAACATCATGCTCAATTCCATCAAGGACGTAAAGGACTTTGTCAACATCGTCAACCAGTATGATTTCGACGTGGAGCTGGTGCTGGGCAAGTATGTCATCGACGCGAAGTCGATCATGGGCATTTTCAGCCTGGACCTTTCCCAGAAGCTGCTGCTGCAGGCCGACTGCGAGGGCAATTCCAAGTTTATGGACGAGATTGCGCCTTTCCTTGCGAAGTAAACATTCATTGACGTGTAGGGGACAGGCTTTTTTGGGGCTTGTCCCTCTTTTTTTGCCAAGCGGGCCGCCGGGCGTCCGGGAAAATCGGACAAGCCCGGCGGCCTTTCGTTTCTTTGTACATGTTTTCGCCTTTCCCCGCATAAGCTTTAGCACAGAAGATTGCGGAGGTGTGCAGTAATGAGGAAACTGACAAAGTTGTTGTCTTTGTTCATGGCGGTTGTCTTGGTGCTATGCGGGTCCACCGGCGCTCTTGCCAGCGCGTCGGACATTACGTCGGAGCTGACCGACGACGGGGGGATTTTGCCCACCATCGCCCCAGAAGATTCCGGCCAGATTCAGGTCAAGGCCAAGTCCGCCATTTTGATGGAGGTCACCACCGGGAAGATCCTCTATGAGATGAATTCCACGGAAAAACGGGCGCCCGCGTCCATTACCAAGGTTATGACGGCCCTATTGACCATGGAAGCGGTGGAAAAGGGGACCATATCCCTGACGGACATGGTGCTCATCAGCCCCAACTCCATGGCAATGGGAGGCACCACCATCTTCCTGGAAGCGGGGGAAACCATGTCGGTGGACGATCTGATGAAGGGCCTGATGGTCAACTCCGCCAACGACGCGGCGGTGGCCCTGGCCGAGTACATCTCCGGCACGGAGGAAGCTTTTGTCGCCTTGATGAACCAGCGTGCCCAGGAGCTCGGGATGAACGACACCACCTTCAAAAACGCCCACGGCCTTGACGAGGACGGCCACATGACCACCGCTCACGACATCGCCGTCATGTCCTGCGAGCTGTTAAAGCACGAGAAAATCATGGACTATACGAAAATCTGGACCGGCTCCTTACGTGACGGGGCCACTGGCCTTGCCAACACCAACAAGCTTATCCGGTTCTATGAGCCGGCCACGGGCCTGAAAACCGGCACCACCAACAACGCCGGCCGGTGCGTCTCCGCTTCGGCCATGAAAAACGACCTGCACCTGGTGGCGGTGGTCTTGGGCGGAGAGGAAAAGAACGACCAGTTCAACGGCGCGCGCAGCATGCTCGAATGGGGCTTTGCCAACTATGCTTTGGTGGAGCCGCCCATCAACATGGAGGAAGTGGTTCCCATCCCGGTCAGCCACGGCATGCAGCCGGAGGTGATGGTCGAGGTATCGGGTACGAGTAAAATTCTCATCGAGAAGGCCAAGGCCGGGGAACTGTCCGCCAGCATCGAGCTGATGGAGCAGGTGGAGGCCCCGGTGGAGAAGGGGCAGCAGATCGGCAAAGCGGTCATTACCTCCGGGGACGAGATCTTAGCGGAGGTTCCGTTGGTGGCGGCGGAGAGCGTGGAAAAGATGTCCTTCTTCAAAGCGTTTTGTCTGCTCATCCAAGGGCTTTTGGCCGTTTAAACGTGACGAAATTGTAAATGTTACACAAAAAGTGAAAATTGACATGCCTTCGCCTTGCAAATATGGTGGAAATACGGTAAAATGAAACCAACCTATTTAGGAGGCGGTTGCATGGCAGTGAAACTGATCGATAGGCATATGAACGGCTTTGTCCGCGCCCATGAGCTTTGCGGGATTGCCCCGCAGGTGGCCGCGGCGCACGAGATGCTTAGCAAAGGCACCGGTATGGGTAACGACTTTATCGGCTGGCTGGATTTGCCGGTCAATTATGACCGGGAGGAGTTTTCCCGGATCAAGAAGGCGGCCCAGAAAATTCAGAAGAATTCCGACGTTTTGATCGTCATCGGCATCGGCGGGTCCTACCTGGGTGCCCGCGCGGCGGTGGAGTTTATAAATTCCCCGCTTTATAACAGCCTGAAAAAAGACACGCCGGATATTTATTTTGTCGGCAATTCCATCAGCTCCACGGCCCTTTCCGAGGTTCTTTCCATCTGCGAGGGCAGGGACGTGTCGGTAAACGTCATCTCCAAGTCCGGCACCACTACCGAGCCCGCCATCGCATTCCGGGTATTTAAGTCCTATCTCGAAAAGAAGTACGGAAAGGACGGGGCGAAGGAACGCATCTTCGCCACCACCGACAAGGCCCGCGGCACCTTGAAGAAACTGGCGGACGAGGAAGGGTACGAGACCTTTGTAGTACCCGACGACGTAGGCGGCCGGTACTCGGTGCTTACGGCGGTGGGGCTTCTGCCTATCGCGGTGTCCGGGGCGGACATTGACGCGATGATGAAAGGCGCGGCGGACGCCAGGGAAGCCTATTCGGTCTGCGACCTTGAGAAAAACGACTGCTATAAATACGCGGCCTTGCGCAACATCATGTACCGCAAGGGCAAAGCCATCGAACTGCTGGTGGCCTACGAGCCCAATTTCGTCATGGTGGCCGAATGGTGGAAGCAGCTTTACGGCGAGAGCGAAGGCAAGGACGGCAAGGGTCTGTTCCCGGCATCTGTCAACTTCTCCACCGACCTGCATTCCATGGGCCAGTTCGTGCAGGATGGCTCGCGCACCATGTTTGAAACGGTGGTGCTTTTTGACAAGGCAAAGCAGGACATCTGCATTGAAAAAGAGGAAAACGACGGCGATGGCCTCAATTTCCTGGCTGGCAAGCCCATGTCCTACATCAACCGCAAGGCCTTTGAGGGCACCGTTCTCGCCCATACCGACGGGGGTGTGGCCAATCTGGTCCTTTCCATCCCCGAAGCGAACGCTTATGAGTACGGATATATGACCTATTTCTTTGAGAAGGCCTGCGCCATCTCCGGCTATCTGCTGGGGGTTAACCCGTTTGACCAGCCTGGCGTGGAAAGCTACAAAAAGAACATGTTCGCGCTGCTGGGCAAGCCCGGCTACGAGGAACAGAAGGAACTGCTCGAGCAGCGGCTCAAATAACCCGCGTGTTCTGCCTTTGGGGCATTTGAGAAACAGAAGCTTCGCTCACCGCTGTGAGCAACGAAAATATTTAGGAGGTAATGACCATGATTAAGTTAATCGTCGGCAAAAAGGGAACCGGCAAAACCAAGGTGTTGATTGATCTGGCCAACGACGCCATGAAGAATACCAAGGGCGACGTGGTTTTTATTGAGAAAGGCTCTAAGCTTACCTATGACATCAGCCATCAGATCCGCCTCGTCGATGCGGAGGCTTATCAGATTTGCGGTTTTGACGCGTTCTTCGGCTTTGTCAGCGGCATTTGCGCGGCCAACTACGATGTGACCGATATCTTCATCGACGGCACTCTGAAGATCGGCGGCAGCGACCTGGAGGCCTTCGGCGTCTTTGCCAATAAACTTAAGGCCTTGTCGGACGCCAGCAAGACCACCATCACCCTGTCGGTTTCGGCCGCCAGCGCGGATATCCCGCAGGTGGACGCTGAGATTGTCAATCCGTAACGTTGTTCCTGAGAAAACGCACTGCATTTTCAGTAGGTCCAAAGCTTTGCTTTGGACCTACTGTTTTTTTGTTGCCTTTCATCACCAAAAAAACAGCCACCCATGAAATGGGTGGCTGCCAAGACTTCGATGGAATAATCCGTGGCCGTGCTTGCGTACCGCCGGTTGGATTAATAGTTTTCCGCCTTGATCTCGAAGTAAGCCTTCGGATGCTTGCAGGTGGGGCAGATTTCCGGAGCCGCAACGCCCACATGGATGTGGCCGCAGTTGCGACATACCCACATCACCGGCTGATCCTTCTTAAACACGGTGCCGTTCTCAATGGCGGTGATCAGCTTGCGGTAACGCTCTTCATGGGTCTTCTCGATCTTCGCAACCAGCTCCATCTGAGCGGCCAGAGCAGTGAAGCCTTCCTCACGGGCGATCTCGGCATAATTCTTGTACATGTCGGTCCACTCAAAGTTCTCACCGTCGGCGGCGTCCTTGAGGTTGGTGAGGGTGTCGGGAATCTCGCCGTTGTGCAGGTGCTTAAACCACAGCTCGGCATGTTCCTTCTCGTTGGCGGCGGTCTCCGCGAAGATCGCGGCGATCTGCTCGTAGCCTTCCTTCTTCGCTTTGGAAGCATAGTAGGTGTATTTGTTGCGCGCCTGGGATTCCCCGGCAAATGCAGCCATTAAGTTTGCTTTTGTCTTGCTGTTTTCAAAATCAACCATGTTAAAACCTCCTATAAAATGATGTCACTTTTATTATACACTAATTTGGTATAATATCAAGAGAAATTTGAAAAAATTTTTCCCTAATTTTTGTTTTTCCCAAAATGCCGCCGGTTACTCATCCAAAAACGCCGAGCGGTGTTCTAAAATAAACACGCCGCAGCATTGAGAGATGGGATTGGTTTTCAGTAAAGTCAGAAATGCCGCGTCCAGCGGCTGGAATTCGGAAGCGTTGACCCCGCCTTCGAAGATGGCGTTTGCCCGGCTCAAAATGTCCGCATAGTCGTGGGCGCCTACCTGCTCGAAGATTTCCGGCGCGCTCTGGGCAAACACACTGTGTTCGCCGGTAAAGAGCTTGACGAACCCGCCCGACGCAATCGAACGGCACACGTCGTGGATGATATAAATGGTGCTTTGCTCGGGGGTAAAGGAGGAGAGCACCTCATTGGGATCGGCAGCGTCTTTGAGCTTTCCGTCTAAATTGGCCGTCACCGCCCGGTAGAGCTGACGCTGGGGAATGGTATCAAAAAGCGACCCAGTCAGATGCCGGTACCGCTCGCCGAAGCGAATAAACGCTTTGACCTTCTCTTCCAGCAATCTGCGGTCCTTTCGCATCAGAAAATAAGCGGTAATCGTACTGGCGGCCAGCACCGCCGCGCCCACCGCCAATTCCAACCCGTACCGCTTTCCTTGTTTCTTTTCCATGAGTCTCACTCCTTATTCCTGCGTTTCTTCGGCAGCGTCGTCCGCTTTCATCAGCTGACGATAGATGTCGCCCTTTTTCAGACCGCTTATTTTTGCCGCTTCCTTGGCCGCCTGGGTGGCGGCCTGCCCGTCCGCCATCCGCTCCCTTGCCAGCGCCACCGCATCCTGAAGGGAAACCGCTTGCGGCTCCAGCTTGGGTGCCCCTTCGATGACGAGGACCTGCTCGCCCCGAGGCGTTTCTTCGGCAAAGCGCCGGGCGGCTTCTCCCAGGGTGGTGCGGATGACTTCTTCGTGCAGCTTGGTCATCTCCCGGCAGATGGCGATCCGCCGGTCACCCAAGGCTTCGTACAAGTCCTTGAGCGTGGAGGGAAGCTTGTGTGGTGCTTCGTAGAACACCAGCGTGCGCCGCTCCGTCTTGATTTCTTCCAAGTGCTCGCTGCGGCTTACCTTTGCCGTGCTCAAAAACCCCTCAAAGCAGAACCGGCCCGTGGGAAGCCCCGAGAGGGCCAGCGCCGTTACCACCGCGCTGGGCCCCGGCACCGCCGCCACTTCGATTTGCCGCTCAGCGCACAGGGCTACCAGATCCTCTCCCGGGTCGGAGATGGCGGGCATCCCCGCGTCGGTGACCAAGCAAACGGTTTCCCCCGCCAAAAGCCGCGCGCAGATGAGCTCACCTTTTTCCCGGCGGTTGTGCTCGTAATAGCTGATAAGGGGCTTTTTGATGTCAAAGTGGTTTAAGAGCTTGAGGGTGACGCGGGTATCCTCCGCCGCGATCAAGTCGCACTCCTCCAGCGCCTGCCGGGCACGGGGAGAGAAATCCGATAGATTTCCGATGGGGGTCCCCACCAGGACCAGTCTGCCGGGCATGCGGTTGCCTCCTTTTCGATTCCAGTATAGCATTCTTTCTTTGTTGGCCCATGTAAAAAGAGGGCGAATCCGGCCTAAGCCAGGGTCACAGGTCAAACCCCGCATAAATTTTGCGGGCTTCTTCCGTAGCCGTCCCATCCGGCTTATGCAGCGTCAGAGAGGGCAGCACTTTCAGCCCGTTTTGCCCGCCTTTGATTCCTTCCAGCAGCAAAAGCCAGGGAGCTGCCCCGGCCTGCTGCACCACCAGGCGCAGCCGTTTGGGTTCGATTCCCGCCTTACGCATGGCCTGCAGGCAGTCGGCAAGCCGTTCGGGCAGATGGCACAGGCAAAAACGCCCGCCTGTTTTTAGCAGGCGTCCGGCGCTTTTGGCCGCGTCATAAACCGTGCAGCAGAGCTCGAACCGGGCGATGTTTTTCCCTTCGTCCTCACAGAGCTTCCCCGAACCGGGACGCCGGTAGGGGGGATTGCAGGTTACCAGGCTGTATGCCCCTGCAGGCAAAGAGAGGCTGTTTAAATCCTCGCACAAAGGGCGAACCCGTCCCTCCCAGCCGTTTTCCGACAGGCTGCGGCCGAGAAGCGCGCAGGCGTCGGCCTGGATGTCCACCGCGTCCATGGGAGCACGGACCGCCTGATCCCGCAGCCAGAGCAAGGGAAGAATGCCGCAGCCGGTGCCCAGGTCACAGACACGGTCGGACATCTTTGGCGCGGCGAAATGGGCAAGCAGCAGCGCGTCGGTGCCGAAGGTGTGCCGGTGGGACACATAGATCACATGCCCGCCGCCCAGGGGCAGGCGCTTGCTTTGCTGCATGAAGATTCTCCTTTTGCTTCGGATACGGAAAAAGGCGGAACGCCAAAGCAGGGAAACCCGGCAGAAGGAAGAAGATCTTCTTCCTGCCGTCCCTCAAAAGCGTTCCGCCTTTTGTCTGGCGTAAAAACTTGTTTATTTGGGTTGCGGGGCGCCGACCGGACATACGCCATTGCAAGCACCGCAATCGATGCAAAGACTATCGTCGATGACATATTTGCCATCACCAGCAGTAATGGCGGAAACGGGGCACTCAGCCTCGCAGGCACCGCAGCTGATGCATTCGTCGTTGATAAAATAGGCCATTATGTACACCTCCTTTTTTGTTACGTGTCTATTTTAACACGCCCAGGAAAAAAAGCAAGGGTAATGACCGAAAAAGGTGGAAAAAAACACGAAAATGCGGCCGTAAATTTCTGGGTTCCCCTATGCTTTTTTCTCGCCCATCAAAAGGACCATGACCGCCTTCTGGGCGTGCAGTCGGTTTTCTGCTTCCTCGAAGATTTCCGAAGCATGGGCTTCGAACACGTCCGCCGCGATTTCTTCGCCCCGGTGGGCGGGCAGGCAGTGGAGGACCATGGCGTCGCCATTGGCCACCGCCATCAGCTCTTTGTTGACCTGGTAGCCCTGGAAGGCTTCCCGCCGTTTGGCCGCCTCTGATTCCTGTCCCATGGAGGCCCACACGTCGGTAATCACGACATCCGCTCCCTTGGCTGCCTCCATCGGGTCGTTGCAGAAGGAATAGGCCGCGTTCCCCTTCACAAACGGGTCCTCGTTCACCAGCGGCTCATACCCGGCCGGACAGGCTGCCGACACCTGCATCCCGACCTTCAGGCCGCCCACGATCAGGGAGTTTGCCATGTTGTTGCCGTCGCCGATGTAGCACATTTTAAGCCCGTCGAACCGGCCCTTGATCTCCCGGATGGTCAGAAGGTCCGCCAACACCTGGCAGGGATGGGAAATGTCCGTCAGGCCGTTGATGATCGGGATGGAGCCGTGGTTCGCCAGCGCCTCCACCTCCGCCTGCTCGAAGGTACGGATCATGATGCCGTCCAAGTACCGGGAAAGAACCCGGGCGGTATCCTCCACCGGCTCGCCCCGGCCGATCTGCAGGTCGTTGGCGCTCAGAAACAGGGCGTAGCCCCCCAGCTGGTACATGCCCACCTCAAAGGAGACCCGGGTGCGGGTGGACGCCTTTTGGAAGATCATGCCCAGCGTCTTGCCGGCCAGCAGCTTATGCTCAATGCCGTGCTTGAGCTCGTACTTGAGTTGGTCCGCCAGGTTGAGAATCTGGGTGATTTCGTCGGTGGAGAGGTCCAGCATGCGAAGAAGATGGTTCATATTACGAGTCCTCCCTTGTCAAAATGGTTTTTAAAACCGCAAGCCCGCGGTCGATTTCTTCTTTGGTAATGGTCAGCGGCGGCAAAAAGCGCAGAAGCGTCTTTGCGGTTAAGACCAAGAGCCCTTCTTTTGCGCATTTCGCCGCGATTTCGCCCGCGGCGAACCCTTCGTCGAGCACGGCGCCCAGCATCAGGCCCATACCCCGCACCTCTTTGATGTGGGGAAGGGTCAGAAGCTGTTCTCTGAGATAAGCTCCCTTTTCCTTGACCTCGGTTCGGAAAGCGGGCTTGGAAACCCGGCCGAGTACGTACAGGGCGGCCGCGCAGGAAACCGGGTTGCCGCCAAAGGTGGAGCCGTGCATGCCCGCGCTCATGGTGTCCTTAAGGCCGTCGGCGCAAAGGCACGCGCCGATGGGCAGCCCGCCGGCCAGACCCTTGGCCAGAGTCACCACGTCGGGCTTCACGCCGAACTGCTCGCTTGCCAGCAGCGTCCCCGTGCGCCCGATTCCCGTCTGCACCTCGTCGATCAGCAGCAGCACGTCCCGCTTTTTGCATTCCTCGGCCACAAAGCGGACGTAATCGGCGTCAAGCGGGCAAACCCCGCCTTCCCCCTGGATGCATTCGAGCATCACCGCGCACACGCTGGAACCGAGCTTTTCGAGTAGCGCGTCCTTGTCGTTGGCCGGGATATAATCGAACCCTTCCGTGAACGGGGAAAAGTACTGGTGAAAGCCGTCCTGCCCGGTGGCGGCCAGGGTGGTCACCGTGCGTCCGTGGAAGGAGTTATTCAGCGTCAGGATGGTGCTGCGCCCCTCGCCGTACTTGTCAAAGCTGTACTTGCGCGCCGCCTTGATGGCGCATTCGTTGGCCTCCGCGCCGGAGTTGCACAAAAACACCCGGCTCATACCCGTCAGAGTGACCAGCGCTTCGGCCAGCTCAATCTGGATGGGGCTATAGTAGAGATTGGAGATGTGCTGGAGCTTACCCGCCTGGCGGCAGACCGCTTCGACCCAGCCCTCGTCGCAGTAGCCTAAGGAGTTGACGCCGATGCCGGCGCCAAAGTCGATGTAGGAGTTCCCTTCCACATCGGTGGCCGTAGCGCCGCTTCCGCTTTCCAGCACCACCGGGAAGCGTTTGTAGGTGGGCATCAGGTACTGGGACTCCCGCTCCATTGCTTCAGATATGGTCATGCTTATCGCTTCCTTTCTTTTGGCAAAAGGCCGGGGATTCCCCAGCCTCTTTGATTACAGGAACATGGTGCCGATGCCCTCATCGGACAAAACTTCGATCAGAATGGAATGGGGGATTCGGCCGTCGATGATATGGGCCCGGTTGACCCCACGGCGCACCGCGTCCACACAGCAGTCGATCTTCGGAATCATACCGCCGGAAATGATGTTGTCCCGTTTGAGGGAGTTGACCTCGCTGACCTGCACCACCGGGATCAGGGTGCTTTCGTCATAAACGTCCCGCATCAGGCCGGGAATGTCGGTCATCAAAATGAGCTTTTCCGCTCCCAGCTCCGCCGCGATGCGGGAGGCGGCGATGTCAGCGTTGATGTTGTAGGATTCGCCGTGTTCCCCTGCCGCCACCGTGGCTACCACAGGGATGTATTTTTTGTCCAGCGCGTCCTGGATGACCGACACGTCCACCTTTGTGATCTCGCCCACTAACCCCAGGTCCACGCCCTGCTTTTTCTCGGCGGTGATCATCGCCCCGTCCAGGCCGCAAAGGCCGATGGCCTTGCCGCCGTGGCCGGCGATGCGCTGGGCTAAGTCTTTGTTTACCTTGCCCGCCAGCACCATCTGCACCACTTCCATGGTTTCCTCGTCGGTGTACCGCAGGCCGCCCACAAACTTGCTTTCCTTGCCCATCTTTTTGAGGGTATCGGAAATCTCCGGGCCGCCCCCGTGGACCAGTACCACATGGATGCCGACTAAGGTGAGCAGAACAATGTCGCTCATCACCGCGTCCTTGAGCTCTTCGGAAATCATGGCATTGCCGCCGTACTTGACCACGATGGTCTTTCCGTAATATTTCTGGATATAGGGAAGGGCCGTCACCAGCACCTTCGCCTTATCGTAGTTGGAGATAAAATTGGGTTGCTGCTGCAAATGGTATCACCTGTTTCGTCAGAATAATGGATAAACCGGTCGAAGGCTTAGGTGCGGTAGTCGCCGTTGATCTTCACATACTCGTAGGTCAGGTCGCAGCCGTAGGCGGTCGCCTGTGCTTCGCCGTCCTTGAGGGTCACGTCGATGAGAATTTCGTCCTCCAAAAGAATCTGCTTGGCCTTTTCCTCGTCAAACTCCACGCCTGCTCCGTTTTCGCAGACCTGGATGCGCCCGGCCCTGCTCTCGAAGGCAACGCCCACACCGGTCACGTCGATAGGAGTGCCCGCGTAGCCGAGCGCACAGAGAACCCGGCCCCAGTTGGCGTCCGCGCCGAACATGGCGGCCTTTACGAGACTCGAGCAGATGACGGATTTCGCCGCCGTTTTCGCCGCCGGAAGAGATTTCGCTCCCGTTACCCGGCATTCCAGCAGCTTCGTAGCCCCTTCGCCGTCCTTTGCCACCTGCTTGCACAGCGCCGTGCACAAAGCCTTGAGGGCGGAGAGGAAGATCTGATACCCGTCGCCGAAATCGGTGATCTTCGGGTTTTTCGCAAGGCCGGAGGCCATGATGGACACCATGTCGTTGGTGGAGGTGTCTCCGTCGATGGAAACCATATTGAAGCTCTGGCCCACCGCCTCGTGAAGAGCCTTGTCCAGAAGCTCGGGATGAATGTCCGCGTCGGTGGTCAAAAAGCAGAGCATGGTGGCCATGTTCGGATGGATCATCCCAGAGCCCTTGGCCATGCCGCCGATGCGGCAGGTGGCCGAACCGATGGAGAATTCCACCGCCAGCTCCTTGCGCACGGTGTCGGTGGTCATAATGGCCTCGGCCGCGTCCGTGCCGCCTTCCTTGGAGAGGCTTGCGGCTAGGACAGGGATTCCCTCGGCAATGGGGTCGATGGGCAAAGTCTGGCCGATGACGCCGGTGGAAGCAACGATCACGTCTCTCGTATCGATCTTCAGGGCTTTCGCCGTCAGCTCGCACATGCGGTTGGCCTTCTGTATCCCGTCCTCGTTGCAGGTGTTGGCGTTGCCGGAGTTGCAGATGACCGCCTGGGCCCGGCCCTGGCGGATGTTTCTCTGGGTAACCAGGATGGGCGCGCCCTTGACCAGATTCTGCGTATATACCGCGCAGGCCCCGCAGGGCTTCTCGCAGTAGATCATGGCCAGGTCTTTTTTCTCTTTGTTCTTGCGTACTCCGCAGTGGGTTCCCGCCGCGGTAAACCCGGCCGGTGTGGTAACGCCGCCGGGGATCAAGGTGTAAGCCATTGGTGTTTCCTCCTTATTTGCCTCTCCGGGTGCCGGAGAGAACCTTGCAATCCCGTTTCCCGTCTAAAAAGACGGCTGTAAAACGGGGTTAAAACGCGGGCGGAACGAGCTTGAGCCCGGTTTCTTCCGGCAGGCCGAACACGATATTCATGTTCTGAATGGCCTGCCCCGCCGCTCCCTTTACCATGTTGTCCAAAGCCGACACCGCAACCAGCGTGCCGGTGCGGCCGTCCACATGCAGGGAAATGTCGCACAGGTTCGTGTATTTGACCGCCTTGATGTCCGCGACCTTGCCGTCGGGCAGCAGGCGGATGAAGGTTTCGTCTTTGTAAAAGTCCTCGTATGCCTGACGGATTTGCTCCTTGGTTACGCCCGGCATAATCTTTGCGTAGCAGGTGGAGATGATCCCCCGGTCCACCGGCAGCAGATGGGGGACAAAGGTGATGCGAACGGGTTTTTCCGCCAGGTGGGAGAGGGTCTGCTCGATTTCCGGCGTGTGCCGGTGGCAGGCTACCTTATAGGGATGAAACGCTCCATCGAGCTCGGTAAAATGAGTGGTCTGGGAAAGGCCGCGTCCCGCGCCGGTAGCGCCAGACTTGGAGTCCACGATGATCCCCTGGGGTTCCACCAAACCGCCCTTCACCGCCGGCGCCAGAGCCAGCGGCGCGCCGGTGGTGTAACAGCCCGGGTTCGCAATCAGCTTTTTGCCCTTGATCTGCTCCCGAAAAAGCTCCGGCATGGCGTAAACCGCCTGCGCGTGCAGGTCTTTGTCCAGATAGGTCCCGCCGTACCATTCCTTGTAGTCCTCTTCGTTTTCCAGGCGGAAGTCCGCCCCCAGGTCGATGAACACCTTGTTTTTCTCTATGCACTGGGCCGCCAGCTCCTGGGAAAGGCCGTGGGGGAGAGCGGCGAAGATCACATCGCTCTTTTCCACCACCTCTTCCTGGTTGCCGCAGATAAGGTCAAGAAACCCGCGGTAGGCGGGATATACGTCCGAAAGGGCCTGCCCCTCGAAGCTCACCGAGCTGACCGCCGCAATTTCCACTTCCGGATGGGCATACAAAAGCCGGCAAAGCTCCGCTCCCGCATAACCGGTAGCGCCTACAATTCCCGCTCGAATCATAACACGGTTCCCTCCTTGAGCCTTTCTAACATTGCATGGGCCTGGGCTTTCACGCTCTCCGGCGCCGGGCCGCCCAGCACCTTGCGCTGGGACACGCAGGTGTCCAGGCTGATAAAGTCATATACGTCCGAATCGAATTGGCCGCACACCGCCTGGTATTCAGAGAGCGGCAGCGCCTCCAACGTGGTCCCCAGCTCGATGCATCTGGCAACCAGAGAACCGGTGGCCTTATAGGCGTCCCGGAAGGGAAGGCCCTTGCTCACCAGATAATCGGCGCAGTCGGTGGCGTTGATAAAGCCGCCGGCCGCCGCCTTGCGCATGTTCTGGGGAAGGACCTTCATGGTGGCGAGCATGGGGGCGAAGGTAGTCAGGCAAAGATGGGCCGTGTCCACCGCGTCGAAAACCGCTTCCTTATCCTCCTGCATGTCCTTATTATAGGCAAGAGGAAGGCCTTTCATCGCGGTTAAAAGCCCCATTAAGTCGCCGTACACCCGGCCCGCCTTTCCACGCACCAGCTCCGCCACATCCGGATTTTTCTTCTGCGGCATGATGGAGGAACCGGTGGAATAAGCGTCGTCGAGCTCGATAAACTTAAACTCCCACGAGCACCAGAGGATGATTTCCTCGGAAAAGCGGGAGAGGTGCATCATCAAAATGGAGAGGGCGGAGCAAAGCTCCAAAGCGTAATCCCGGTCGGATACGCCGTCAAGGCTGTTGCGCGCCACCGCCGCCAGCCCCAGAAGATCGGCCGCGCGTTCCCGATTTAAGGGATAGGTGGTGCCTGCCAGCGCGCCGCAGCCTAAGGGAGAGCAGTCCATGCGCTTTTTGCAGTCCAAAAGCCGGCCCAGATCCCGCAGCAGCATTTCCCCCCAGGCCAGCAGATGATGGCCGAAGGTGATGGGCTGAGCCCGCTGCAAATGGGTATAGCCGGGCATCACCGTGTCCGCATACGCGTCCGCCTGCTTGGCCACCACTTCGCACAGCGCCTTTGTTTCCCCATAAAGCAGATCTACCTGCTTTTTCAGATACAGCCGCAGGTCCAGCGCTACCTGGTCGTTGCGGCTTCGCCCGGTGTGCAGGCGTTTGCCCGCGTCACCGATGCGGGCGGTCAGCTCCCCTTCCACGAAGGTGTGAATGTCCTCCGCTTCGGGGTCAATGACTAAGGCACCCGCCTCGATGTCGGCAAGAATCTGCTTGAGCCCGGCGATGATCTGCATCGCGTCCCCGTCTGAAATGATTTCCTGCTCGCCCAGCATGGTGGCGTGGGCAATGGAACCCTCGATGTCCTCCCGGTACATCCGGCTGTCAAAGGAAATCGAGGAATTGAAATCGTTTACCTTGCTGTCCACTTCCTTGGAAAATCTTCCGGCCCACAGCTTCAAGGCCATCCCTCCATTGATGCAGACAAGGCGAGAGCTTTCACTCCCGCCCAAACGCCTGCTTAAAATGATGTGTCCATTCATAGGGCATGCGCCCGGCCGCGTCAGCAGCCCCGGGCGCTTTTATGCAAACCTTATTTCTTGCCTTTGCCGTCCTTGATGGCCTTGACCGTGATGGGCAGGCCGAACAGGTTGATGAAGCCCTGGGAATCCATCTGGTTGTATACTTCGTCCTCGCCGAAGGTGGCGATCTCCTCGTCGTAGAGGGAGTAGGGAGAAGTCATGCCGGCGTTGATGATGTTGCCCTTGTAGAGCTTGAGCTTGACGTCGCCGGTGACGGTTTCCTGGGTGCTGTCCACAAAGGCGGACAGGGCTTCTCTGAGCGGGGTGTACCACTTGCCGAAGTAAACAAGGTCGGCAAACTGGCCGGCCACCTGCTGCTGCTTATAATGCTGGGTGTCCCGGTCGAGGGTGAGGGTCTCCAGCGCGTCGTGGGCGTAGTACAGGATGGCGCCGCCGGGCGTCTCGTACACGCCGCGGGACTTCATCCCCACTAGCCGGTTTTCCACCATGTCCAGAAGGCCGATGCCGTTTTCGCCGCCAAGCTGGTTGAGCTTCTTGACGATGTCCACCGCGCTGAGCTTCTCGCCGTCGATGGCAACCGGCACTCCCTTCTCAAAGGAGATGGTCACATAGGTGGGCTTGTCGGGCGCCTGCTCGGGAGAAACGCCCATTTCCAGAATCTCATCGTATTTGGGCTCGTTGGCCGGGTCCTCCAGGTCAAGGCCCTCGTGGGACAGATGCCACAGGTTCTTGTCCTTGGAATAGTTGGTCTCTCTGGTGATGTTCAGCGGAACGTTGTGTGCCTCCGCATAGTCGATCTCCTCGTCCCGGGACTTGAGCTCCCAGGTGCGCCAGGGGGCGATGATCTGCATGTGGGGGGCAAAGTGCTTGATGGTCAGCTCAAAGCGGACCTGGTCGTTGCCCTTGCCGGTGCAGCCGTGGCAGATGGCGTCCGCACCCTCCGCCAGCGCGATCTCCACAATCCGCTTGGCGATGACCGGGCGGGCAAACGCCGTGCCCAGCAGATACATGTTCTCGTACTTGGCGCCCGCCTTCAGGGTCGGCCAAATGCAGTCTTCCACGAATTCCTTGGTCAGGTCCTCAATGTAGAGCTTGGAGGCGCCGGTTTTCTTCGCCTTCTCTTCCAGACCCGACAGCTCCTTGCCCTGGCCCACGTCCGCCGCTACCGCGATGACCTCGCAGTTGTCGTAGTTTTCCTTGAGCCACGGAATGATGATGGAGGTGTCCAGTCCGCCGGAATACGCCAATACCACTTTCTTAATCTTACCCATAATAAGTCCCTCTCTTTCGTTGTGAATAATCATACACTAATTTTGAATAAAACGCAAGAAAAAACCGTATAAATATTCATTTTGCTGCAAATTCAGCACAGTGCACAAAATGTCCGCCTGCGGTCGAAAAAGGTCTGCCGCCGGCTTCTGCGAGTCCCTCGTGGTACCGCCGCGAAAAACCACATATATTATACCGAACCCTTGTGTGCTTTTCAACCGCAATCCCCTTTGAAACCCATGCAAAATATGCTACAATAATAGCAATTCTTTCGCTGGCAATTCGTAAATTTTTTCATGAGGCAAACAAACATAATGGATACAATGGAGGGAACACCATGGCATACAAAGAAATCAGCCCCAAAGAAATCGAAAGCAACGTTTTTTCCGACATCGGCGGCAAATGGATGCTTGTGACCGCAGGGGATGAAACCGGGTACAACACCATGACCGCCAGCTGGGGCGGCATGGGCATCATGTGGAACAAATGCGTCGTCGCCATCGGCATCCGGCCCCAGCGGTATACCCTGGGCTTTGTGGAACAAAACGACCGTTTCACCCTTTCCTTCTTTTCGGAGGAGTGGAGAGACGCGCTTAAGTTCTGCGGCAGCAAGTCGGGCCGGGATTATGACAAAGCCAAGGAAACCGGGCTGACGCCTTTTTTCCTGGACGGGACCGCGGCCTTTTCCCAGGCCGAACGCATCCTAGTATGCAAAAAGCTCTATGGGAGCGACTTAGACCCTGCCGGGTTCCTTGACAAGGCTTTGGACGAAACCTATTACCCCAGCAAGGATTACCACAAGCTGTTTGTGGCGGAGATCGTCAAGGTTTTGGAGAAGGAGTAAGCCTCGGCTTTTATCCCCATTGGAAACCGGGCTTTTGCTGGAAAAGAAGGCGCGAAAAGACGCGCGCCCATTCCCATCGAAGGAAGCGGTGGGGAGAGGGGTGCGTTTGAAGACGCCGGTCCCAAGAAGGAAAAAGAGACGTGAGCTCTTTTTCGGCGCCGTCTCCTGACGGCGTTAAAAAGAACGGAATACCCCGCCGGCTTGGGGCCGCTCAAAGGCGGACGCTGCCGGCGGGGGTTTTCAAAAGAAAGGTTGTGTATCCCATTGGCTCTGGACGGAGCGCTGTTACACTTATTAAAACAGGAGCTGTTCGACGCAATTCCGGACGCGCGGGTGGAACGGGTTTACCAGCCCTCCAAGGAGGAGCTGGTGCTTGCCGTGCGCTCCCGGGCAGGGTCGAGACGGCTCCTACTGTCCTGCCGGGCTTCCTCGCCCCGGATTCATTTTACCACCCACGCCCCCGAGAACCCCGCAAAGCCCCCCATGCTCTGCATGCTGCTTCGCAAGCACCTGACCGGTGCAAAGCTTACCGCCATCCGCCAGCCGGGGCTGGAACGAGTCCTTTTTCTGGACTTTGACACCACCAATGAGCTGGGCGACCATGTTGCCTTGACTCTGGCGGTGGAGATCATGGGCCGGCACAGCAACCTCATCCTCATCGGGGAGGACGGGCGTATCATCGACGCGGTCAAGCGGGTGGATGCGGACATGTCCTCAGTGCGCATGGTGCTGCCGGGGATGCGGTATGTGCTGCCCCCGCAGGCGCCCGGGCGGATGGATCTGACGAAGGACGAGCCTTCAGATATGGTTGCCGCCCTTGCCGGGCGCAAGGACGAAGCGCTGGAAAAGGCGCTTTTGAGCCTGCTTTTGGGCGTGTCGCCCATCGTCTGCCGGGAGATTGCCCATTATACCGGCCGGGGCGCTGCCCTGCGCAGCGCGTCTCTCAATGAAACCGAACAGGGGCGGCTGCAGTTTTATCTGGGGCAGATCAAGGAAACCCTACAGACCAACAAAGGCCGTCCGGTTATGGTCACCGATGTGGCCCAGGGAAAGCCCATTGATTTTTCCTTTCTCACCATCACTCAGTACGGGACCGCCGCCACCCTGACCCCGTTTGAGAGCTACAGCGAGCTGCTCGACGGGTTTTATGCCGAGCGGGACCGGGTGGACCGCATCCGCCACCGGGCCCAGGACCTGCTCAAAACCCTGACAAACGCCTCCGAACGGATTTCCCGCAAGATCAACGCCCAGAAAGCGGAGCTTTTGCAATGTGCCGACCGGGAGCGCCTGCGCCAGTGCGGCGACCTGCTCAATGCGAACTTATACCATCTGGAAAAAGGGATGCCGGTCGCCCAGGTGGACAACTTCTTTGAAGAAGGAAATCCTCCCATCCGCATTCCGCTGGACCCGGCCAAAACCCCGGTGCAAAATGCCCAGAAGTATTATAAGGACTACCGCAAGGCCCAGACGGCGGAAAAAATCTTAAACGAGCAGATCGAGAAGGGAATGCAGGAGCTCGCCTACATTGACACTGTGTTCGACGCCCTGTCCCGGGCGGATACCGAACGGGAGCTGTCCGAAATCCGCGCGGAGCTGGCGGGCCAGGGGTATGGCCGGCTCGCAAAGGGAGGGCGGCAGCAGAAAGCTCCCGCGCCCTTAAAGCCCCTTGCCTTTACCTCCTCCGACGGATTTCCCATCCTGGTCGGGCGCAACAACCAGCAAAACGACCGCTTGACCCTCAAGCAGGCAAAAGGGTCGGACCTGTGGTTTCACACCAAGAACATCCCCGGCTCTCATGTGATCGTCTGTACCGGAGGCGGGGAGGTCCCCGCTCGGACCATCGAGGAAGCGGCGTCTCTCGCCGCCTTCCACAGCCGGGCCAAGGATTCCGCCAAAGTACCGGTGGACTATACATCCGTTAAGTTCGTTAAGAAGCCCCAGGGAGCCAAGCCCGGTATGGTGATCTACGCCACCAATCAGACCGCCTATGTGACCCCTGAGGAGGCTTTGGTGGAGCGGCTGCGGGACAAGGGATAAAGGGGCCAAAGACGGACGGCAGAGAGGCAGAGCGTGCATGTATGGATACGCTCGCCCGCTGTCGGGTTTCTTTCCCGTATACCGCTTGGCTGGATTTCGCAACAATAGGATTGCAAAACACCCGCGGACCATTTTTACAGGTCCGCGGGTGTTCCGTTACAAGTATCTTTTTCCCGTTTGTCTGCATACATACGCCCATCGGCGGCGGCAATCAGTTCCCCAAGGGTACATGCGTCCTCAGGGTAGGAAGCGAACCCCACGCTTACGCCCAGAAAGGGATTCTCCGGCGTGTACTCCCACGAGTTCGCCCGTATCCGTTCGATCAGGCCAAGCGGGTTCTGGCCGCGGCACAGGCATATGAACTCATCTCCCGAAATTCGGTAAAGAATGTCGCTTTCCCGCAGCAAACCGCGCATGCTGTCTGCAAACCGCCTGAGGTAGGCGTCTCCCTCCAGGTGTCCGAACCGGTCGTTGATGGATTTGAACCGGTCCAAGTCCATGAAAATCAGGAAAAACGGCTCCTGCTGCCGGAGCCATTCGTTCGCGTCCAACAGCAGGCTGGACCGATTGCGAAGCCCAGTCAGGCTGTCGATGTACACGATGGTTTCCAGATGCTCGATGCTTTTTAGATTGCGTACGATGGTGTGCAGCAGCAGATAGCTGAGAAACGCATCGGCTCCCAGAAGAAGCAGGGACAAAAACTTCAAAGACGAGCGGTCGGTGTAAACCAGCGCCAAATTTATGACGATCACAGTGGCAAACCACATCAGGCTCAGAGCCTGCAGGAATTTGTTGGTTTTCGGCGGGATGTTCGTAAGCACATAGACAAATTTCTGCTTCATAAACCGCCAGAAGGGGAACATCGTAAGCAGATAAAGCCCCGTCTGAATCAAGAGGGCGAGAAGGCTGAACAAAGACGGGTCAAAGAGCTTTGCAGAATGCACCGCCAGGACGAAAACCAGCATGGTGTAAATCCAGGAGGAACAGATTACTTCGATGATGCGCTGCAGGGAATTGCGGTACAGCAGCTTCAAAGGAAGCAAAAACACAAACCCGATCAGCGCAAAAAGCCCGTTTCCATTCCCGTAGGTGCTGGTTTTCGTCAGCAGAAAAAGACTGACGGAAATGACCACCGCCGCGCAGCCGGTCAGGATCAGCAGGGTTTTCGAACGCGAATATTTTCTTTTGCAGCTTAAGTTCACCGTAGTTAAATTGACAATCAGCATCTCCAGCACTACGAGAACATGAAGAAAGAGTTCCATTTCTATTCCTGTCTCCATAAAAGAATAAGAAAGTACCCCGGCTGACGTCGGGGTACTAATTTGTCATATTTGTAAATTTTCTTTTTCACAAGAAGAATCTTCCTTATCAGAGCCCGGCATTTCCTCTTTGTCCTTTTTTTTGTTCGCTTTGACGGCAAAAAAAGCGCCCACCACAATGGTGAAGTAGAAGGTAATCACCCGCCACAAAATCAATGCAAGGCCCAGCTGGCCTTCTTTTAGGAAGAACTGCTGGAAGAAAAAGTAGAAGAACCCTTCCGCACCCACACCGGCCCCCGGAATCGGGATGAAGGAGGAAACCATCATCACGAAGGACTGCGCGGCAATGATGGTCAGAAAGTCAATTTCGTTCAGGCCGAAGGCCTTGTAAATCATGTAAGGGACCGCCATGTAGACGATCAATTGCAGGATGGACAAAAGAAAAGAACAAATCATAGTGGGCAGGTCCTTGACCATTTCCTTAAAACAAACGCTGAACTTTTCAAGCTCCTCGTCCATGTATGCAATTTTTTCGTCCGGGTCCTTAAAAATACGAATTTTCGCTAATAACCGGATGATACCCCGGCTGATTTTGCGGGTTGTGTTTTTAAAAAGCGCAAAACCGATCAGGCAGAGCATAACACCAAGATTAAGCAGAAAGCCCACCAGGACGATGAGAGCGAAGTTACTGACCTTCTGCTGGAAGTATCCCAGGCGTAAGCACAAAAGCACAGCCGAAACGATGACCAGCGCCACTTGATAGACGATAAACTTGGAAAGAAGGCTGTTGATAGCCACACCCAGCTGTACTCCCTGCTTTTTCAGGTAATAGGCCTGAAAGGGCTGACCGCCGGAGGAAAAGGGAGTGATCGAGTTAAAATACTGGCCGCCCATGGAAACGCGAACCGAATTGACGAATTTCTGCGTTCGGTGCATGGGTTTGATCATAATGTGCAAAATCAGCGATTCCAGCAGCCAGTAAAGAAGCATGCAGCCGATTGCGGCTGCGATCCACCAGAAATTCAGAGAATTGAAATTATGCACCAGGTTTTCGACACCGGAGGAAAAAAACACAAACCCAACGATAATCAGCCCGCAGGTCAGACAGACAAAGATGTTCAGTTTGTTCGACTTCAACGTGTCACCCCGCCCTTGTCACAGGAAAGTTTTTTGCTGCGCACCTTTTTGGTCAGGCCGCTGTAGAACTGATCCCACATTTTCGCCACGTTTCGCGTCGAATAATAATCGCTTCCCGCCGCGGACTTGGCCCTAGCCTCTTGGTAGTACGCACCGTCCTCACATAGCCGGTTGATCTCCCGGTTAAACCCCTCCACATCCTCGCAGAGCAGGCAATAGTCGGACACGATGCCCTGATATTCCTCTAGATTGCGTACCACGATGGGAAGCTTACAGTTGAGCGCTTCCAGAATGGTCATGGGGAAGAGCTCCGCAAAGGAAGGAAGGAGAAGCAGGTCGGAGGCATTATAGTAGTCGTTCATTTCCGACCGGTCCACCATTCCCACAAACTTCACGTTCTCCGGGGGATGCTCCATCAGCTCTTTGATTTCGTTGTAGCCGTCGCTGATTTTGCCGAAGGAGAACCCGCCCAGCCATAAAAACAGCTTATCGGGGTTCTTTTTCGCTACCTCCACAAAGTCCAGCACGCCCTTGCGGATTTGCAGCTGGCCTACGCCGATGACTACGTGCTTGTCTTGCGGGATGCCCAGTCTGTCCCGCAGCGCGTTCTTTTCTTCTTTGGACATCTCATAGAAATGCTCGGAAGAAACACAGTTTGGAATATACGTGATTTTATCCCGGTCGATGCCCGCTTCCACCAGTTCTTTGATGAAATGAGGATTGACGGTCACCAGGTAATCCATAGAATTATAAAACTTAATGATATACTTGTAAAACGGAATTTTCGCGATCTTCCAAAGATGCAGGCTTTCGTCCAAAGTTTTCGGCATGAAGTGGACAAAACCAACCGTGATGCTTTTCTTGCGCACCAGGGGAATGGAAAGGAAAAATTCCGGATTGATGGTATGATAATGGAAAATATCCGCATGGGAAAGCGAGTTCTTGCGCACAATATATTTATCCGGATAGTAATTCTCCAACAGCATCATCAATTCGTCGTACACGGATAAGACGCCATGCCCTTTGGTCATATCGGCTTCCGACATCATGGTTATTGTCTTCATAAAAGCAGTAACAGTCCTTTCAACAAGCAACGCGCATCACACAATCTGTTTGTTTACCTACAAAACAGGGGCATTTTATCCATATGGATGCAAATATTATACTATACTCTATCACAAAATCGCCCTGATTGCAACCAAATTTCAGAAAGGCGGACACGTCCATGGCGGTTTCTTGCTTCAAAAAGCAGAATCCTTACTTAAGACGACTTAGGCAAAATAATCTCTGCAACCTTAGTATCCCCCGGATTGCCGCAATCATGAAACCGCCCGCGTTTATCCAGAAGAAAACCCCGGCCCGATCAACGGGCCGGGGCAATTTTCTATTTTTCTGAAATTTTCTGCAAAAAGAGCTTCGTACGCTCGTTTTCCGGATGGTCGATCACATCCCGCGGATCGCCCTGCTCCACAATGACACCCTTGTCCATGAAAATGACCCGGTCAGCCACATTGCGAGCGAAGGACATTTCGTGGGTCACCACCACCATGGTCATGTGCTCCTGGGCAAGCTCCCGCATAACCTTGAGGATTTCCCCGGTCAGCTCCGGGTCGAGGGCCGAGGTGGGCTCGTCGAAAAAGAGGATTTCCGGGTCAAGCGCCATGGCCCTTGCAATCGCCACCCGCTGCTGCTGACCGCCGGACAGCTCAAAAGGATAGGCGTTTGCTTTGTCGGATAATCCCATCTTCGCCAGCAGCTCCACCGCCTTTTTCTTTGCGGCCTCCTTGTCTACGCCAGCCACATGAATGGGCGCTTCCGTCAGATTGTCCATCACCGACAGGTGAGGGAACAGGTTAAAGCTCTGAAAAACCAGGCCGAACCGCCGCCGGATGCGTTTCATGGTCGTTTTGTCCGCATACAGCGCGCTGCCGTCCGCCGAGGTCTCCACCAAGGTATCCTCCGAATAGCGGATGCAGCCGGCATCCAGCCGCTCAAGAATGGTGCAGCAGCGAAGGAGGGTGGATTTTCCCGACCCGGAGGGCCCGATGACGGCCACCACCTCACCCTTGTCCACCGAAAAGGAGATATCCTTGAGCACCTCGTTCTCACCGAAAGCCTTACGGGCGTTTAACACCTCTAGTACTGCCATTGTCTTACGCCCTCCTTACCGGTAATAGCCGAGCTTGCGCTCTGCGAAGTTAAAGACTCGTGTGATGACAAAACTGCCGAACAAATAAAAGACACCGGCGAGCACAATCGGCATCAGGGAGGTGCGGGCGTTTGCCGCCGCGTTCGCCACCCGGAACAGCTCCATCACCGCCACCGTCTGCGCCAAAGCGGTATCCTTAATCAGGGTAATGACCTCGTTGGACATGGGCGGGAGAATCCGCTTGCACACCTGGGGGAGTACAATGCGGAAAAAGGTCTGCTTTTTGGAAAAGCCCAGCACCTGGGCCGCCTCGTGCTGCCCCACCGGGATGGATTCCAGACCGCCCCGGTAGATTTCTGCAAAGTAACACGCGTAGTTGATGGAGAAGGCGATGATGGTCGCCGGGAACCGGTATCCGGAAAGAGGAATCCCGAACAGGAAATAGGGGCCGAAATACACGAAGATGATTTGCAGCATCAGCGGCGTGCCCCGCACGATGAGCAGCAAAATTTCCACGGGCTTGCGAATCCAGACGCATTTGGACATCCGTCCCAGCGCCAGCGGCATGCCCAAGGGCAGCGCGAACACCAGCGTAAGCAGGAAAATGAGCACCGTCGTGCCGAAGCCCTCAGCCAACTGGCCGAACAGACTCCCGAAATCCTGCAGCCATGCGAGAAAACCGTCCATCCGCTTTTAACCTCCAAAGAAGCCCGCGCCGTCTGTTTGCGCGGGCTCCCAAATTGTTCCGATGTTTTAAAAAGGCCTACCTTATTTGACGGTGGTCACGTCCTTGCCAAACCACTTGGTGGACAGCTCCGCCAAAGAGCCGTCTTCCTTCATGTCATGCAGCGCCTTTTGGACCTTTTCGCAAAGGGCGGTGTCCGCCTTGCGGAAGCCGATGCCGTATTCTTCGTCGGCGAGAGAAATGTCGAGCACCTTGATTTTGCCTTCGGTCTTGACATGATAGTTGGCCACCACTTCGTCGAGCAGAACCGCGTCACAGCCGCCCGCTTCCAGGTCGAGAAGGGCTTGGTTGTTGTCGTCAAACAGGAGCACCTGACCCAGAGAAGCCTTGAAATCCGGCTTGCTGTCCAGCGCTTCGGCAGCGGAGGATTCCGACTGCAGCGCCAGCTTCTTGCCCTTGAGGTCGTCCAGAGAAGCAATGCCCGAATCGGCCTTGACGGCGATGATCTGACGGTTCTTCATGTAAGGCTCGGAAATGGTGCAGGCATCCAGACGCTCCTGGGTGATGGTGTAGCCGTTCCACAGGCAGTCCACGTTGCCCGCATCCAGCTCGTTCTGCTTGCGTTTCCAGTCGATGGCCTGGATTTCCACGTCGAGGTTGAGCCGCTTGCCCACTTCCTTGGCAAGCTCGATGTCAAACCCGGTCAGGTTGCCCTTGTCGTCCACAAAGCCCATGGGCGGAAACGCGTTGTCCACGCCCACGATGAGCTTACCTTCCGACTTGCTGCAGGACGCGAAGGACAGGCACATGGTCAAAACCATTACGAAAGCCAGGACCAGAGTCAGTTTCTTTTTCATGCAAAAATACCCTCCTAAATAAAATGACCGCGTGTGCAGACGGACGCCGCATGCAGATGCCGTCCACCGCCGCGTTTTCCCGCAAACGACCGGGTCTGCGGGATTTATTCCATTGGTATTCTACTATATTAGCACGGCAAAGTAAAGCAGTTTTTTTGCAGAAAAACCGCAAAGAACAGCGGAAACTTGTATGTTTTTCAGAGAAGATGTGGTATAATGCTCGAAGTTTTGTTCGCAAAGGGGAGAGGCGCATTGCAAAGAGGACAGGTATGGCTCAAAAAAGGCGAGGGACGGGCTCTAAAGGCCGGCGGCCTTTGGGTGTATGACAACGAGATCGCCCAAATCAAAGGAGAGCCAAAAGACGGGGATATTGTGGATGTGATGGATTTCGGCGGCTATTTTCAGGGAGCCGGCTTTCTCAACACCCAGTCGAAGATCACCGTGCGGCTGCTTACCAGAAAAAATGCGCAGGAAATCGACGAAGATTTCCTGCGCAGCCGGATCGATGCTTGTGTGAACCTGCGAAAAGCGGTGACAGGGCTTCATACCTGCCGCCTGATATTCGGCGAGGCGGATTTCCTGCCGGGCCTGACGGTGGACAAGTACGGAAGCGTATTGGTCGTCCAGTCCCTGGCGCTGGGGATTGACCGGCTCAAAGGCACCCTTCTTCGCCTTCTGTGCGAGCGGCTGGAAGCGGAAGGCTTCCCGGTCACCGGCGTATACGAGCGGTCGGACGCCAAGGTGCGCCGCAAGGAAGGAATGGAGCTGTTCTCCGGCTTTTTGGGCGCACCCTTTGACACGAAGATTCAGATCGAGGAAAACGGCCTCAAGTTCGAGGTGGACGTGGCGGAAGGGCAGAAAACCGGCTATTTTCTCGACCAGCGGTTTAATCGTTTCGCCCTTCGTAAGCTGTGCAAGGGAGCGAAGGTGCTCGACTGCTTTACCCATACCGGTTCCTTCGCGCTCAACGCCGCGGCGGGCGGCGCAAGGAAGGTGATAGGGGTGGACGCGTCCCAGCTGGCGGTGGAGCAGGCCCGGAAAAATGCCTCTTTAAACGGCTTTGAGGACCGGGTGGAGTTTCTGTGCGCCGACGTGTTCGACCTGCTCCCAAAGCTCGAGGAAAAAGGGGAGCAGTACGACGTGGTGGTGCTCGACCCGCCTGCCTTTACCAAATCCCGCAGCTCGGTGAAAGCGGCGGCGAGAGGCTACCGGGAGATCAACCGCCGTGCCATGGCCTTAGTGCGCGACGGCGGGTATCTCGCCACCTGCACCTGCTCGCACTTTATGACCCAGGAGCTTTTTGCCGACGTGATCCAAAAGGCCGCCAGGGACGCCCGCTGTCGGGTGCGTCAGCTGGAGTTTCGCACCCAGTCTCCCGACCATCCCATTCTCTGGGCGGACGAGCAGTCCTATTACCTGAAATTCTATCTATTGCAAATCGTCCGGGAAGCCTAACCGGACATGCGGTTTAATACCCGCCCTCTCCGGTGAGGACCTCGTCGTTATCCACCCATTCCTGGACGTAGACGGCGGTGAATTCCTGCGTGGTGTTGCGGATGACCACCCGCTTGATGCCGGCGTTGATGATGAGCCGGCGGCACATGGAGCAGGGGCTGGTACCGGGGACGATTTCATTGGTTTTCGCGTCCCGGCAGACCATGTAAAGGGTGCTGCCGATCATGTCGTTGCGGGCGGCGGAAATGATGGCGTTTGCCTCCGCATGGACCGAACGGCACAGCTCATACCGTTCCCCCTTGGGAATCCCCAGCTTTTCGCGCATACAGACCCCCATGTCGCAGCAGTTTTTTCGGCCCCGGGGCGCGCCGTTGTAGCCGGTGGCGATAATCTGGTCGTTTTTGACGATAATGGCGCCGAAATTGCGGCGCAGGCAGGTACCGCGCTCGGCTACGGTCTGGGCGATGTCCAGATAATAATTCTCCTTGTCCCGTCTGGTCATGGGGGGTTCCCTCCTGTTCGGCTTTTTCCGAAAAGCCTCTTTTTCTTCATCATACCGGATTTTTTCCGATTACGCAATCATCACTTTGATCCAATACGAAAGCGAGGAACACGCATGGACCGCCTTAGTGACATCGGCACCATCAGGGCTCTTCTTTCCCGGCACGGGTTTTCTTTCTCCAAGTCCTTGGGGCAGAACTTTCTCATAAACCCCACCGTCTGTCCCCGTATGGCAGCCCTATGCGGGGCGGACAAGGAGAGCGGCGTTCTGGAAATCGGCCCGGGGCTGGGGGTGCTGACCACACAGCTGTGCAAGCAGGCGAAAAAGGTGGTGGCCATCGAGCTGGACCGTAGGCTTCTGCCGGTTTTGGAGGAAACGCTGGAGGAATTCGACAACGTTAAAGTCATTCACGGCGACGTATTGAAGCTCGACCTGGCAGCCCTCCTCCAGGAAGAATTTCCAGATATGCAGGTAGCTGTCTGTGCAAACCTGCCCTATTACATCACCTCGCCCATCCTCATGGCCCTGCTGGAAAGCCGGCTGCCGGTTTCCTCCATCACCGTTATGGTGCAAAAGGAAGCGGCCGAACGCATCTGCGCCGAACCCGGTACCCGTGCGTCGGGCGCCATTTCGCTGGCGGTGCAGTATTACGCGAGTCCCAAGGTCCTGTTTGAAGTCAGCCGGGGTTCCTTTCTGCCGGCGCCCCATGTGGACTCGGCGGTGATTTCCCTGTCGGTGCGGGAAGCGCCGCCGGTGCAGGTACAAGACGAACACAGGCTCTTCGCCGTCATTAAGGCCGCCTTCGGCCAGCGGCGAAAAACCATCTTAAACGCGGTCAGCGCCGGGCTTTCCATGCCGAAAGATGCCTTGCTTGCCGCCATCGAATCCGCCGGGCTTTCCCCGACCGCCCGGGCCGAACAGCTTACCTTGGAACAGTTCGCCGCTTTGGCGAACGCCTTGCCCAACTGAGAACGCATAAAACAAAGCCGCTGGGTTTTCCCGGCGGCTTTGTTTTATGCTTCTTTGTGCTCTTTTTTTCGCTGAAACTCCAAAAATTCCACATAATTGCGTACCTGCTCTGTTTCCTGATCGGAAAAATCCTTGGGCAGTGGCAGGCAGTTGGGTTCCCGGTTATAGGAAAGGGGAATATCGATGAGACCCAGAAGAAAATCCAGCGACACGTCGAACAGCCTGGCAATTTTCAGCTTGATTTCATCGCTGGGCATGCTCCGGTCCCGTTCGTAGGAGGAGACGGTATGAAAGGAAACATGGAGCTTCTGCGCCAGTTCCATTTGAGACATGCCACGGTCCTTGCGCAGCTCCTGCAGACGTTCACCAATCATGCTTTCCCCTTCCTTCCTCTTTCTATTATAGGAAATTGTCGAATTTTTCGATAAAATTGCAGTAAATCTTCGAATTTTGGGTTGACACTAGTAAGAATCTGCTGTATTATTATCTAGAAACAGGAAGAAACTTATACATTTGTATGTGAACTGGTTGTCAAAAGGGAGGGCAAAGAACCATGCGGATGGTAAAATATGCCCAGATGGCCCTGTACGGCGTTTTATGGCTCGCCTTCTTTCTTCCGTTCTTTCCGGCGGATTTGGCGGCAGGCTGGAAAGAGACCAGCGGTTTCGCTGTTTTGTTCACGGTTTCCTTTCCAGAGGCAGGCTTCTGGATTTGTGCCGTCGGTTTTTTGGTAATTCCGGCTGTGGGCATTTTTCTGTCGGTGTTTTCCAAGCGTCTGTGCATGCAGGCGGTTGCTTCGTTGCTTCTCCCGCTTTTGGGGCTTTTCCTCTTCTGGTTGCTGTCCTCTTGGCGGCCGGCTGCGATCGGTTTGTCTCTCACCGGTATCGGATACCTGAGCTTGCTGTTCGCAGCCGTGCTGACCCTTGTGTACCATATTACCGATTCCACCCGTCTGCAAAAATATCGGGGAAAGCTCTCTCTTGCTCCCACGGAAAAAGAAAAACTGTAACAGGTGCTTACTTCTCTGCCGTTCCTTGCGTTTCTTTCCTCTGCCAAGGACCTCCTGGCGGATCAAAGAAGAACGGCAACTTCGATAGATGAATTCCTTCTCCAACAAAGAGGAAGGGGCAAGGCCATTCGGCCTTGCCCCTTCCTCTTTGTTTTATTGATTTCGCTATGCCGATGAAGATACTCCATAAGAAACGCTTTGGCTGCCAGTTTCGAGCAAAGCCCAGTGACTCACCACGATCGTCTGGCAACAAAAGGGCTTTCATATGAATACCAATCCGTCCATTTACAGGCGGCAGGGCAAGATGCGGATGAGAACAAGTCGGTGCGTTTTGAGACGCTTGCGGGTAATATGCCCGGTTAAGCGTACGCAAGCCATCGGCTGAACGGGCGGTTATGCCTCGCTGTCTTTCTTTTTGCTCTTGAATTTCCGGTAGACCCAAATGCCGAACTTGGAAAGTTCCACCACCACAATGGGCGAAAGGGAAAGGCCCACAATCCACTCCCACTCGTGCAAAGGAAGAGCCGTCAGGCCGAACAGGGTTTGCAGCGGCGGGATCAAGAGAGCCGCCAGCATGATAAGCGCGGAGACGGCAAAAGCGCCCAGCATCCTCAGGTTGGAGAAGAGGCCGATGCGAAAGAGGGAATGACGGGAACGGGCGTTAAAGGCGTGAAAGAGCTGGCTGAAAGCCAGCACCGCAAAGCCCATGGTTTGCCCCATCACCGGATCGTCCCCGCCGGAGAAGAAATGGGTTCGTCCCAGCAGATAGGCCACCACCGTAATGGCGCAGAACATGACGCCCTGCAGCGCGCAGGCAATCCCCATGCCCCCAGAGAAAATGCCTTCGTTTTTGGGGCGGGGTTTTCGCTTCATAATGTCGTATTCCGCAGGCTCCACCCCCAATGCCAGGGCGGGGAGGCTGTCGGTTACCAGGTTAATCCACAGAAGCTGGATGGGGAGCAGAGGAGCGGTGTTCCAGATAAGCATGGAGACAAAGACCGCCATCACCTCGCCTAAGTTGCAGCTGAGTAGGAAATAAACCGACTTGCGGATGTTGTCGAAAATACCCCGGCCTTCTTTGACAGCGGTGACAATGGTGGCGAAATTGTCATCGGTGAGCACCATGTCCGCCGCACCCTTGGCCACGTCGGTACCGGTGACGCCCATGGCACAGCCGATGTCCGCCGCTTTTAAGGCGGGCGCGTCATTGACCCCGTCACCGGTCATGGCGACGATTTCGCCTTTTTTCTGCCAGGCCTTTACAATGCGGATTTTATCCGCCGGCGTTACCCGGGCGAACACCGCGTATTTGCGGATGTCCCGGCTAAGCAGCTCGTCGCTTAACTGGGAAAGCTGGGTGCCGGTAATGGCTTCCTTGCCGCCTTCCATGATCCCGAGTTTCTTTGCAATGGCTGAGGCGGTGGTCACATGGTCGCCGGTGATCATCACCGTGGTGATGCCCGCCGTCTTGCAGGTGGCGATGGCGTTCATCGATTCCTCACGGGGCGGATCGATCATCCCCACCAGACCCGCGAAATGCAGATCCCGTTCGAGTTCGCCGGGAGTGGGATTGGCGGGAATTTCGTCGAGCTCCTTGTAGCCGATGGCCAGCACCCGCAGCGCTTCCGACGCCATTGCTTCGTTGGCCTTGACCGCATCCTTGATGACACCCTGGTTCTTGCACCGGTTCATCAAAATGTCCGGCGCGCCCTTGACCACCGCGATGTTGCGCCCGTCCACAAAGTTGACGGTGGTCATCAGCTTGCGGTCTGAGTCAAAGGGAATCTCCGCCATGCGTGGAAAATCGATTTCCAGCTCGTCTTTTTTCAGGTCCAGAAGGTCTCCTGCGGCGATAAGCGCCGTCTCGGTGGGGTCGCCGATGTGGCGCACCGTCCCGTCCTCCTGCTTCTCCATACGCCCGTCGTTGCACAGCACCGCCAGCTTTAAGAGAAAGTCCCGGGCTGGGTCCTCGGTTTTGGGATCAAAGTCCAGAAGTTTGCCGTTTGCGTAGGTTTTGGTCAGCGTCATCCGGTTTTGAGTCAGGGTCCCGGTTTTGTCCGAGCAGATGACCGAGGCCGAGCCCAGCGTTTCCACCGCCGGCAGCCGGCGGATGATGGCGTTTTTCTTGACCATACGGGATACGCCCATAGCCAGCACAATGGTCACGATGGCCGGCAGCCCTTCCGGGATGGCGGCCACCGCCAGAGCTACCGCCGTCATGAACATTTCTAAAATCCCCTGCCCGGTGATGATCCCGTACAGGAAGATGACCGCACAGATTCCCAGCGCCAGCAGCCCCAGGGTTTTCCCGAGCTTGGCGAGCTTCTTTTGCAGCGGGGTCACGTCGTCTTGCTGGGTGCCCAGCATGGCGGCGATTTTGCCCATTTCCGTGCTCATCCCCGTGTCGGTCACGATGGCCTTCCCCCGGCCGTAGGAAACGGTGCAACCTGCGTAGACCATGTTGCGCCGGTCTCCCAGCGGAGCGATCTCTTCAAATTGCGTGGCTTCGTCCTTTTCCGCCGGGATGGATTCCCCGGTCAGCGCCGACTCGTCACACCGCAGGCTCTGCCCCTCCACAAGGCGGGCGTCGGCAGGAATAAAGTCCCCCGCTTCCAGGAGAATCACGTCGCCGGGCACCAGATCCTGAGCGCTGACTACCGAAATGTCTCCATCCCGTACCACCTTTGCGTGGGGAGCGGAGAGATTTTTGAGCGCGTCCAGCGCTGCCTCCGCCTTCGATTCCTGGATCACTCCCAGCACCGCGTTGAGCACCACGATGGCCACGATTACAATCGGTTCAAGCCAGTCGTTTTTTCCCTCCATTATGGTCACAATAATGGAGACCGCCGCCGCGATGAGAAGGATAATGACCATGAAATCCTTCATCTGCGCGGCGAAGCGCTGTAAAAAAGTTCTTTTTTTCTGATCGGTCAAACGGTTTTTTCCATATATCGTAAGGCGCTCGGCCGCTGTTTCGGCGGTCAGCCCCTTCTCCAAGTCACTTTGCAGCTCGGCCGCTACTTCTGCGGCGCCATGGTTATGCCATATCAAATCGAGCCCTCCTTGTTTTTGAAACGAAATTCGTATCCATATACAAATAATATTGTACCCCCTTTTTCATAGGGATGCAAGGCGCATTTGTGAAAGATTTCCTGTTTGTTTCGCCGTCTGTTATTCCGCATATTCACGACAAAAAACGCAAAAATTCGAGACTTGTTCACAATTACCGCAAAGGCAGAAGGTATGATAGAAAATAACTCTGCTCCATTGGATTGTGGAAAGAACCTCTTCTTTTTAAGGAATGATTTTATGGCCCGCGTTTTGTTTTTAGCCCGGTCGGTTCACGGTTAACCGCAAACCAGCGAAAAATTCCCCCTCTGGCGGACCTTTCGCCCTTGCGCGAAGAAGGCGGGACAGATATAATAAAAGCATTGAGGTGAAGAGAATGCGGAAAGTTTTTTCGTCCATCGGGGAGTATTTCCGGCAAACGGACAAGCTGCTGTTGCTGCTGTGCCTGCTTGCCACCGGATACGGCCTCGTTTTGCTGCTGGTGGCCGGGCAGGCCAACGACATGAAAGACAGTAGCGCGGTACTCGCCACGGTGGGCGGTTTGGATATTACCATGCAGTTTGTCAAGCAGTTCGCGTCGGTGGTGCTGGGCGTCCTCGCCGCGCTGATCATATCGGCCATCGATTATGAGATTCTTGCCGCGTGCTGGTGGATTTTAGCGCCCATATCGGTCATTTTAGTGGTTCTGACCTATTTTATCGGGATGGACACCGGCGCCGCGGACGACAAGGCCTGGCTGATGATTCCGGGCATCGGGATGACCTTCCAGCCCTCAGAACTGTTGAAGATCGCGTTTATCATCACCTTTTCCCTGCATCTGTATAAAACCAGGGACCGGCTCAATTCCCCTCTGAACCTGCTCCTTTTGTGTATCCATGGAGCGGTGCCGGTGGGCATGATCATGCTCCAGGGAGACGACGGCACGGCGCTTGTGTTTTTGTTTATCTTCGTGGTTATGCTGTTTGTCGCGGGGATCAAGCTAAGGTATTTTGTCATCGGCGGAGTCCTTGCGGCCATTGCCGCGCCGATTCTGTGGTTTTACGTGCTCCAGCCCTTCCAGCGGGATCGGTTTACCATCTTTCTGCACCCGGAAAACGCCCGGCTGGACGAAGGGTACCAGCAGTACCAGTCCCGTATGATCATCGGTTCGGGCCAGCTGACCGGCAAGGGCATTGCCGACAGCGGGCAGATTAACCTGCCGGAGCGGCAAAACGACTTTATTTTCTCGGTTTCCGGGGAAACCTTCGGTTTTATCGGCTCGGTGTTAGTGATTGCGATTCTGATCGCCGTCATCCTGCGGGTGTTCCTTGTTTCCCGGAAAGCCAAGGATATGCTCGGCTCTTTGATGTGCATGGGCATGTTTGCCACGCTGACGGCCCAGACCATCCTGAACGTAGGTATGAACATCTGCCTGATGCCGGTGGTAGGCGTAACCCTGCCCTTCTTCAGCGCCGGCGGCTCCTCCACCACCACCCTCTATCTGGGGATCGGCCTGGTGCTCAGCGTTTACATTCATTCAAAGCCCAAAACCCACACGGAAGAACTCAGACGGCGGCGGGCATAACGAAAAGGAACGGGATCGGCATGGATTATCAATTGAATCTGGGCGCTTGGAACGCGGTGTTCGCCGTGCCAAGCGCTGTTGTGGACCAGCATTTAAAGCTCGCCGGTTCCGCCCAGCTGAAAGTGCTTTTGTGGCTGTTGCGCCACGCAGGGGAGGACACTGGGATGGAGGCCCTTGCCAAGGCGGTGGGCCTTTCCCGGATGGACGCGGCTGACGCCCTGCAATACTGGGTAGAGGTGGGAATCCTTAGGAAAGAGGAAATAGGAACGCTTGCCCCCCAAAAGGCGGAGGAAAAATCCGTGGAAGCTCGGCAGCAGTCCTCTTCCCCGAAAGAACCGCCCGTAAAAGAGGAAAAGCCGGCCATAAAACCGGCCCGCGCTTTGACCGTCGCCACCCCCAAGCCCACCAGTGAAGAGGTTAACGAACGGGCGGCCCAGTGCGGCGATATTGCCTTTTTGCTTCAGGAGGCGCAGCTTCGGCTGGGCCGTTTGCTTTCTCCGGCGGAAACCTCCACCCTGGTCTGGCTGCACGATTACAACGGCCTGCCCTGCGGGGTGATTCTGATGGTGATCGAATTCGCCCTGTCGGAAGACAAGGCGAACATGCGCTACATTGAGAAGGTGGCCATCAGCTGGGCAAACGAAGAAATTGATTCGGTGGAAAAGGCGGAGCAGAAGCTCAACGAAATCCACACCTCCCGTAAAAACTGGGATCGGCTATGCAAAGCCGTGGGCATTTCTCCCCGCGTGCCCAGTACCCGGGAGGAAGGGTATGCGGATAAGTGGTTCGGCCTGTGGAAATTTTCCGCCGACATGGTGCGCCTTGCCTATGAGGAATGCGTGGACAACACGTGCAAGCTAAGTCTTGCATATATCAATAAGGTACTCGAACGATGGGAGAGGGCTGGGGTGCGTACCCCGGCGGACGCGTTGGCCGCGGCCAAGCCCAGCACCCAGAAAAAGCTGGCCGGGCAGGACCGGGCCCCTTCCTTCGATTTGGAGGAGTACGACCGCATGACCAGCGTCATGCCCCAAAACTTTGACGATCACACCAAACGGTGACGAAAGGGAGGCCGAATCCAGATGGGATACAGCCGGGAAATTTATCTGGCCGCCATGCAGACCTTGTCCCAGCGGCGAAACGCCATGCGCATGCAGACCGAGCGGCGCAGAGCGGAGCTGCAGGCGTCCCTGCCCGAGCTCTTTGACTTAGAGCGGAAAATTGCGTCGGCCGGGTTCGAGGCGGCCCGGGCGGTGCTTGGCTCTCAGAACGTGGAAGCGGACTTGGAGCGGCTGATGCAGGAGAACTTACGGCTTCAAGAGCAGTATAACGCGCTTCTTTTGTCCCACGGTTATCCCGAGGACTATCTGCTTGCCCAGTACTGCTGCCCGGCCTGTCACGACGAGGGATACTGTAACGGCGGGCTCTGCGAATGCGTCAAGGAGCTGATGCGCCAGGAGGCATTTCGCCGCTTAAATGAGCTGACTCCCGCGAAGGACTGCACCTTTGAGTCCTTTTCCCTTTCCTATTACCCAGACGAGCCCCTGCAAAACGGAAGTACATCTCCCAGGCGGCAGATGGAAACCATCCTGCGCTACTGCAAAGCCTACGCCGATTCCTTCGGGGCCCATTCCCGCAGCATCCTGATGCAGGGCTCCACCGGTCTTGGAAAAACCCACCTGTCCCTGGCTATTGCCCGGGCTGCCATCGACAAGGGGTTTGGCGTGATTTACGGGTCGGTGCAGAACCTGATGGCAAAGCTCGAGCAGGAGCGGTTCGGACGGGGAAACGAAGGGGAGAGTGCGAAAGCCATGCTCGAGTGCGACCTGCTGATTCTTGACGATTTGGGCACGGAGTTTACCACCCAGTTTGTCACCGCTTCTATGTATAACCTGGTAAACTCCCGGCTGCTTGCGGCCAAGCCCACCATCATCAGTACAAACCTGTCCATGAAGGACTTAAACGACAAATACACCGAACGCTTTACCTCCCGCATCATCGGCGGGTACGACCGGCTTGTCTTTTTGGGACGGGATATCCGCCAGCAAAAGCGGCAGGCCCGCTGACGAGACGGGAAAGTAAAGCCGCCTATTTCTCAGGAAAGCATTCCCTGCGCGGCGTTTTATACCCAACGGGGCCGTATCCGCGTGGCCTTTTATGAGAAAAACGGATTTCGGCAGGACGACTCCCTGGTTTTTATGACCACAGTTTTCTAGAAGGAGCGGATGGCGCTTCCTTTGTCCTTCTCCGTTTTTTCATCGCAACAAAAAATCCCCGACCGGGACAAAACCGTCCCTTCGGGGATTTTCCGACGTAAAAACTACTGGGCGTTCTTAGCCATCCAAGCGGTGGCTTCCTTTTCGGTAAGAGCCTTGATGTTCTCTTCCGGATAAGGGGATTCGGCGCCGCCGATGCCGTGCAGGAAATACAGGCCTTTCTTGGTTTTATAGAGGGATTCCTCGTATCCGGCCGGATCGCCGAACGTACCGGAAATAGCGGTCCCCAGCTTATCGGCGGTGTCGGTATTGTAAACCTTTCTGTTGATGATCTTTTTCAAAGCTCATGCACTCCTTTGATTTCAGTGTCATATATGTGGATCGTCCTGCGCGAAGGCGCGGCGACGGTTGCGAGAAACTAAACCTTATTGTAATAGAACCCTTTTGGCAAATTGTTAATAAAATATGAATAATATCCAGATAATTACAATTTGCACGGTTTTGCGGAGAAACCGCTGTTTTTTTCGTACAAATGCAGCCTTTTGCGGAATTTCAGACCAGGAGGAAACGAACATGCTTATTGACTTTCACACTCATGCGTTCCCGGAGAAGATCGCGGCCAAAGCCATTGGTTCACTGGAGGCGTCCAGCTCCACCAAGGCGGCCATTGAAGGGACTTATCCGGCGCTGCTCGAATCCATGGAGCGAAACGGGGTGGATTTTTCTGTGGTGCTGCCCATCGTCACCCGTCCCGCTCAGACCAAATCCATTCTGCACTTTGCCGGGGAACTGCAGAAAATTCCGGGGCTCATCCCTTTTGGCAGCGTGCATCCTTTAAGCGAGGACGTGAAGGGAGACATCCGTGCCATCAAGCGGCTGGGGCTTCGGGGGGTCAAGTTCCATCCTGATTTTCAGGACGTGTTTCTCGACGACATTGAGACCATCCGGGCTATGAGCCTGGCGGCGGAGGAAGATTTGCCCATCGTCATCCATGCCGGGACGGATATTTCCTATCCTCACGTGCACCATTCCACGCCCAAACGGCTGTTAAACGTCTTAAAGGAGCTCAAGGGAGCCACCATCGTCTGCGCCCACACCGGCGGCTGGCGGTACTGGGACGACGTGGAGGCTCTTTTGATGGACCAGGACCTTTATATTGATACCAGCTATACCTACGGCTGGTGTCAAAAAGAACAGATGGCCCGCATCATCCGAAACTGGGATCCGGACAAGGTGCTCTTCGGAACCGACAGCCCCTGGGTGAACCAAGGAGAGGCGGTAGAGCAGCTTCGGGAACTGGACCTTCCGGCAGAGCTCTACGATAAGATTTTCTATAAAAATGCACTGCGCCTTTTAGGAATGAAGGAATAGAGAAAATGGTTTTATAACCCCGTCTCTTGTCTGGACCGGGATGGGTACAAGAATTGGAAATGAGCGGCAGAGCAACGACTTTTGCGCATCCGGGCAGAAAACGGTCCGGATGCGTTTGCGTTTCCCGGTATGGTTGCCTGCGGGTTTCATTCACCAGCTACGCCGGGTTGATTTTCCGAAGAAGGCAGCGGCAGGATTTCCAAAGCGGCATTTTTGGGTGAGGCTGCGTTATCCGCGGCGGATCTTGCCCTATTTTGCCATTGCGGGAAAGCTTTTGACAAAAAGAAGGCCGCCATGAAGCGGTGTAGCCTTGCTTTGACGAACGCAAATGAAAAAGCAAGGTGGGAAACCGGCAGTGCCGCTTTACTTTTACAATGCAGTGTGGTAAATTATAAATAAGACTACGGGCTTTCCGCGGGCAGATTTGTCCGCGGTGTTGTAAAAGAGGTGCATAACATGAACGCCAAAGTAAAGGATGAAAATGTAGACCTGCTGTTCCAGGCGATTTTGGCTTTGCAGAACATGGAGGAGTGCTACGATTTCTTCGAGGACTTGTGCACGGTACCGGAGCTCAAGGCCATGTCCCAGCGTCTGGTGGTGGCCAAAATGCTCAGCGAGAACCACGTATACAGCGAAATTGTCGCCGCTACCGGTGCCAGCACCGCTACCATCAGCCGCGTCAAGCGTTCCCTTGCCTACGGCTGCGACGGATACCGGCTGGTTTTTGAAAGGATTCGTGACAAGTGAGCGGATACACCTGCTTTGCCGCCTATTACGACGCCCTGACCGGCAACGTGGACTATCCCGCCCGCGCCGCTTATCTTTTGGACCTGTTTGACCGGTATTCCCCCCGTCCGCCCCAGCTTCTTTTGGACCTGGCCTGCGGCACGGGAAGCATGACCTGTGAGTTTGCCCGGCGGGGAATCGAGGTCATCGGCGTGGACGATTCGGTGGAAATGCTCACGGTGGCCCGGGAAAAGGCCATGGAGCAGGGGCTCGATGTGCTTTTTTTGTGCCAAAGCATGCAGGAGCTGGACCTTTACGGCACGGTGGACAGCGCCGTGTGCACGCTTGACAGCCTCAACCACATCACCGACCCTAGGGAGGTAAAGAAGGCCCTGTCAAGGGTATCCCTGTTTTTGGAGCCGGGCGGCATCTTCCTCTTTGACGTAAATACGCCTTATAAGCACGAGCAGGTGCTGGGGGACCATTCCTTTGTTTACGACCTGGAGAACCTCTACTGCGTCTGGCAGTGCGGGTACGACCCAGCCACCCGAACGGTGGACATTGACCTGGATTTTTTCGAAGAGGAAGAGGACGGGCTTTATTCTCGTATGAGCGAGTCCTTTTGTGAGCGGGCGTATACCAGGGAGGAGCTGACCGGCTGGCTGCACGAAGCTGGCCTGGAAATACTCGATGTGTTCGAGGAAATGACCATGCGGGAAGTGGGGGAGGAGACCCAGCGGGCGGTCTATATTGTGGAAAAATGCCGGTAGGCTTTTTGCCTGCCGTTTTTTCAAGGAAAGGAAGAAACTATGGGAAGACGCATTCGAAGGATTACCAGGGACGGTTCCATCGTCGCCTGCGGGGTGGACGCCACCGACCTGGTGGGCGAAGCCGAGCGCATTCATAAAACCTCGGCGGTGGTGACTGCGGCGTTAGGGCGGCTTTTGTCCGCCGCGAGCCTGATGGGCAGCATGCTCAAAGGGGAGAAGGACACCATTACCCTGCGTTTAAACGGAGGCGGCCCCTGCGGGACGCTTCTCGCCGTGGCCGACAGCGTAGGAAACGTCAAAGGCTACGCCCAGAACCCCATCGTAGAGCTGCCCCTAAACGCCAAGGGAAAGCTGGACGTGGGCGGCGCCGTAGGGCAGGACGGCCGTCTTGCCGTCATCCGGGATACGGGAGCAGGCGAGCCCTATGTGGGCCAGTGCCCCATCGTTTCGGGCGAAATCGCGGAGGACATCACCGGCTACTATGCGGTTAGCGAGCAGGTGCCCACCGTGTGTGCCCTTGGTGTGCTCGTAAACCCCGATTTGACGGTCAACTGCGCGGGCGGGCTGCTCATCCAGCTGCTGCCCTTTGCCGAGGAATCGGCGGTGGCTGCTTTGGAAAAGAACATTGAGGCCCTCCCATCCATCACCCAGATGCTTTCGCAGGGCCTGACTATTGACGGCATCTGTCAAAAAGCCCTCGACGGGTTTGAAACCGACCTGCTCGACGAAGCAGAGGTTTCCTACCGGTGCGACTGCAGCCGCGAACGGGTGGAAAAGGCTCTGTTGACCTTGAAGGAGGAGGACCTGACCGGCCTTGCGGATGATACCGGTAAGGCGGAGGTCTGCTGCCAGTTCTGCGACAAGAAATATTATTTTACCAAAGATCAGCTGCAAGCATTGGCTGCCCGCGGCAAAGAATAAACGAAGGGGACGGCTTTTCATGGGAAAACGGTTTGTGTTATTTGACCTGGACGGAACGCTCATCAACTCGCTCGCAGATATGGCCAGCGCGTGCAATTACGCGCTCGAGAAGTTTGGGTACCCGAGACAGGAGCGGGTGGAGGATTTCCGCTATTTTGTCGGCGACGGGGTGCCCAAGCTCATGGAGCGAATTCTGCCGCCGGGGGAAGCCACCGAAGAGCGCATCCAAGCCCTGCGGGGCGCCTACGTCAAGCGGTATTTGGAACACTGCTGTGACAAAACGAAACCCTATCCGGGCGTCGTAGAGCTGCTTTTTGCCCTCAAGGAAAGAGGCGTGAAAGCGGCGGTGGTGTCCAATAAGCCGGACGATCAGACCAGGCGGATTCTGGCTGCCCTGTTCGCTCCCGGCACTTTTGCCGCGTTTGCCGGAAACCAGCCGGGCTTTTGCGTCAAACCCGACCCGGGGCTTACCCGAAAGGTGATGGGCGAGCTTGGGGCCGACCCGGCCGACTGCCTGTTTGTAGGAGATTCGGGGGTGGATATGCGCACGGCCGAAAACAGCGGCGCTACCGGCGTGGGCGTGCTGTGGGGCTTTCGCACCAAAGAGGAGCTGTTGGAAAACGGCGCCAGGCATCTGATTGCTTCCCCCATGGAGCTTCTCACCCTTTTGTGACAAAAGACGGGGCAATTCCCAAAAGAGAAAGAATTTCCTTGACAAAGCAAGGAGCCGAAGATATAATATTGTATCGTGGTATATGAGGTGACCTATGGTTCTTGGATTGAAAACATTGTTTGCAGAGGACGGCGTCCGTCAGGTGGACTACACCTTTACGCCGGACGAAGCCCTGCTGGCCGGATGCTCTCCCATCCACGTGACGGGGAAGCTGGAAGGCAAATCCTCTATCGTGTACATGACGCTTACCGCCGCGTTCACCCTATCGCTTCTGTGCGACCGGTGTATGACCCCGTACGAACAAGCGCATACGGTGCCGGTGGAGCATGTGCTGGTAACCTCTTTGAACAGGGAAGACAACGACGAGCTGATCCTGGTGGAATCCCAAGAGATCGATCTGGACGAGCTGGTGATGTCGGACCTTTTGCTTACTCTGCCCATGAAGCATCTTTGCAGGGAAGACTGTAAGGGCTTGTGCGTGCAGTGCGGCAAAAACCTCAACGAAGGGGACTGCGGCTGCCAAAAGAAGCCGGTGGACCCGCGCCTTGAGGCGTTACGAAAGCTATTGGATTAGTGTTATTATAAGAGGGAGGTGCTGACCATGGCGGTGCCGAAGAGAAAGCATTCGAAAGCAAGACGCGACAAGAGACGCAATAATGTCTGGAAGATCGAGGCCCCTGTTCTCATCAAATGTGAGCAGTGCGGGGCGTTGAAGCGGCCTCACAGAGTTTGCGATAGCTGCGGAACCTATCGGGGAAGACAGATCATCGTAAAAGCGGCGGAGGAAGCCTAAGCCTTTCGAAAAAGAATTAGAGGAGGAGAAATCCTTCTCTATTTTTTTTGGAAAATGGTCTTGGGCGCCGGATGTGTGATTTTGAGAAGAACGGCAACACTATAAAGAGAACCCCTGTGACAAAGGATTTTGCGCCTGTTTGTTGCGGGCCGGATGTACAAACGACGAGGAGGATGCTTCATGGCGGTGCCCATTACGGGAATCGACCCGCAAAGCCCGGCCGAGCGGGCGGGCCTGCGTATAGGCGAACTGCTTTTGTCGGTCAATGGGCACGCCATTACCGACGTGTTCGACTATCAGTTTTATACTCTGGAGCGAAAGCTGCGCTTGGCGGTGCAGCGGGGGACAAAGGTGCGCACGGTGCTGGTGCGCAAGGAGGAATACGAGGATTTAGGACTGCAGTTTGAAACCTACTTGATGGACCGGCAGCGAAGCTGCCGCAACCACTGCATCTTCTGCTTCATCGACCAGCTTCCCAAGGGGCTGCGGGAAAGCCTTTATTTTAAGGACGATGACGCCCGCCTTTCCTTCCTGTTCGGCAATTACATTACCCTGACCAATTTAAAAGAGGAAGAGGTCAAACGCATCATCGACATGCACATCAGCCCTGTCAACGTGTCGGTGCACACCACAAACCCCGCCCTGCGGGAGAAGATGATGGGCAACCGCTTCGCCGGGGAGGTGCTGCGGTACCTCAAAATGCTGGCCGACGGCGGCATTTCTCTTAACTGCCAGCTGGTTCTCTGCCCGGGCTACAACGACGGGGAGGAGCTGGCCCGGTCCTTGCGGGACCTGGCGGCTTTGCGCCCGGCGGTGCAGAGCATCTGTATGGTGCCCGTGGGGCTTACGAAGTTTCGGGAAGGCCTGATGCCGCTCACTGCTTTTACCGAGGAGACGGCGGGGGCGGTGGTCGACCTGGCCCAGGCTTTCGGCGAGGAATGCTTAACGAAATTCGGCACCCGGCTTTGCTACCCGGCGGACGAGTTCTATCTCAAAGCGAAACGCCCCATTCCGCCCGCGTCCTTTTATGAGGAGTTCGTCCAGCTGGAAAACGGCGTGGGAATGCTTTCCCTTCTCTGCGCCCAGTTTCACGAGGCACTTGCAGCTACCCGGGGCGATTTGACAAAATCGCGCACAATCACCATAGTTACGGGAAAAGCAGCCGCACCTTTTATCACTTCGCTCATTGACGAGGCGAAAAAAAGGTGGCATAATTTAGATGGTCAAGTCATAGCCATTGAAAACGAATTTTTCGGGCCGCAGATTACGGTTTCCGGCCTGATTACCGGGAAAGATATCATAAGTCAGCTCACCGGCCGCGCTCTTGGGGAGGAAGTGCTCCTTCCGTCGAGCATGCTGCGCCGGGAAGGCGATTTGTTTTTAGACGACGTGTCCTTGTCGCAGCTGCAAGAGGCGCTGGGAGTACCCGTCACCCCTGTTGACAACGACGGGGCCGAATTGTTGCACGCATTCTTAGGAGGTGCATGGTTTGTCGAAACCGCTGGTAGCGATTGTAGGGCGGCCGAATGTGGGGAAATCCACCCTGTTTAATAAATTGGCCGGTGTGCGTCTTTCCATTGTGGAGGATACGCCCGGCGTCACCCGTGACCGGATTTACGCCGACTGTGAGTGGCGTGACCGGCGTTTTGCCCTGGTGGATACCGGCGGCATCGAGCCCTATTCCCAGGATATTATTTTGTCCCAGATGCGTCGCCAGGCGGAGCTGGCCGTTGAAAAGGCGGACGTCATTGTATTGGTAACCGATTTAAAAAGCGGCGTCGTAGCAACAGACGCGGAGGTGGCGGTACTGTTGCAGAAAAGCGGCAAGCCGCTGCTTTTGTGTGTCAACAAATGCGATTCCATCGGCGCGCCGCCGGCGGAATTCTATGAGTTTTACAATCTGGGGCTTGGCGATCCTATCCCGGTTTCCGCCGCTCACGGCCACGGCACCGGCGATCTTTTGGACGCGGTGTACGACCTGCTTCCTCCCGAAGAGGAGGAGGAAGAGGACGAGGACCTGATTAAGGTAGCGGTCATCGGCAAGCCGAACGTGGGCAAGTCCTCCCTGATTAACCGCATCACCGGCGAGGAGCGGGTGATCGTTTCCAACATTGCCGGCACCACCCGCGACGCGGTGGACACGGAGATTGAAAACCAGTTCGGGCGTTTTCTGTTGATTGACACCGCCGGCATCCGGCGCAAGTCCAAGGTGGAGGACGCCATTGAGAAATACAGCATCCTGCGGGCCAAGATGGCCATTGAGCGGGCTCAGGTCTGCGTCATCCTCATCGACGCAACCGAGGGCTTTACCGAGCAGGATTCCAAGGTTGCGGGTCTTGCCCACGAGGCGGGGAAGGCCTGCCTCATCGCGGTCAACAAATGGGACGCGGTGGAGAAGGACGGGCGTACCATGGACGAAGCCCGCAAGAAGCTGATGCAGGACTTTTCCTTTATGTCTTACGCGCCCATCATCTTTATATCCGCAAAGACCGGCCAGCGGGTTGACCGGCTGATGGAGCTGATTAAGTTTGTAAACACCCAGAACGCCATGCGCATTTCCACCGGGATGCTCAACGACGTGCTCGGCGATGCCACCGCCCGGGTGCAGCCCCCGTCCGACAAGGGCAAGAGGCTTAAAATCTACTACATTACTCAGGCGTCCACCCGTCCGCCCACCTTTGTCTGTTTTGTAAACCGGGCGGAGCTCTTTCATTTTTCCTACCAGCGCTACATCGAGAACCGGATTCGGGAAGTGTTCGGCCTGGAAGGAACGCCGGTGCGCTTTATCATCCGGGAACGGGGCGACGGCAAAGCGTAACGGTACGCACAAAATCGTAGCGGCGGAGTGAAACGTGCGCCGTAAAGGGGAGGCAAAAGCGGCATGGCCGGCTTTTTTGGTGAGATTGGAGATTTTATCGCGCAAAACGCGCTGGCTTTCGTCCTTACGGCGGCGGTGGCCTACTTGCTGGGGAGCATCAGTTCGGCGGTGATCTTTTCTAGGCTTTTTACCGGCAAGGACGTGCGTACCCAAGGTAGCGGCAACGCAGGGATGACCAACGTGCTGCGTTCCTCCGGGAAGCTGCCGGGAATTTTGACGGCGGTGGGGGACGTGGCCAAGGTAGCGGTTGCCATTGTGATCGGCCGGCTGCTGTTCCAGTATCTGGGTGCTGCAGGCATTTCTATGGACACCCGGATGCTCTACGCTACCTATCTGGCGGGCTTTTGCTGCACCATGGGGCACTTGTTCCCCTGTTACTTCGGCTTTAAGGGCGGCAAAGGGGTCCTCACCACCGCCGGGATGATCCTGTTTGTGGACTGGCGCATTTTCCTCATCGTGGTGGCGGTTTTTGTAGTGATGCTGGTGCTGTCGAGAATGGTGTCTCTCGCGTCGGTTTCGGCGGCGGTGGCCTACCCTCTTGCCACCTTCAGCATGACCTATTTTCTCGATTATTTCTCCGCGCCCACCCATGCGAACTTTACCATGGTAGTCATTACCACGACGATTGCTTTGGTCATGGGCGTGATTGTCATTGCCAAACACCGCACCAACCTTGCTCGGATCTTTCGCGGCGAGGAAAAGCAGATCGGTGCGAAAAAGAAAGAAGGAGAAGGCTGATGGCGAAGATTCGTGTCATGGGCGCTGGCGGCTGGGGAACGGCCCTTGCCATGATGGCCGACCGCAGCGGACACCAGGTGAGTATGTGGTCGGTGTTCGAGGAAGAGGTGGAGCGCCTCTCTAAGGTGCGGGAACACAAAAAGCTGCTGCCCGGAGTGAAAATTCCGGACTCCATCGAGATCACCGGGGACTTGGCTTCCACCGCGCAGGCGGACCTGGTGATTCTGGCGGTACCTTCCTTTGCCGTGCGGGATACGGCGCGGCTTTTAAAGGGCGTGCTGCCCAAGGGGACCGTAGTGGTCAACGTGGCAAAGGGCTTTGAAGAAGAGCATCTGCTGCGGCTGTCCCAGGTCATCGAAGAGGAACTGCCTGAGGCCCGGGTAGCGGTGCTGTCCGGCCCTTCTCATGCGGAGGAAGTGTCCAGAGGGGTTCCCACCACGGTGGTGGTCGCCTCCAGGTCGAAGGAAGCCGCCTGTTACGTGCAGGATACCCTGATGAATTCTGCGTTTCGCGTCTACGTCAACCCCGACCTGACGGGCGTGGAGCTGGGCGGGGCGCTGAAAAACATCATCGCGCTGGCCGCCGGTGTGTGCGACGGGCTTGGGCTGGGAGACAACACCAAGGCAGCCCTAATGACCCGGGGGCTGACCGAAATCGCCCGCCTGGGCGTGAAAATGGGGGCCAAGCAGGAAACCTTTGCGGGCCTGACCGGCATCGGCGACCTGGTGGTTACCTGCACGAGTATGCATTCGCGCAACCGCCGGGCCGGCATTTTGATCGGTGAGGGGATAGAACCCAAGGAGGCGGTCAGGCAGGTGGGAATGGTGGAAGGGTATTTAGCCACCCACTCAGCCTATCGGCTCTCCGAAAAATACGGCGTGGAAATGCCCATTACCGCTGAATGCTATCAGGTGCTTTTCCACGGCAAGGACCCCAAGCTCGCCATCACCGATTTGATGGAACGTCCCAAACGAAGCGAAGCGGAAACCACCTGGCTGGATTTTCACCGCCAGGATTAGATAAAATTCACCAAGTATAAATTATGTGAGAGGTGCATTGTAAATGAATTTTGAGTTACTTCATCCGGCCGACCAGCTCGTCATTATGATGGAGCGCATTTATCAGTACGGTATGACGACCACCTCCGGCGGTAACCTTTCCATTCGCACGCCGGAAGGGGATATTTGGATCACCCCTGGCAGCATCGACAAGGGCAACCTGCGCCGGGAGGACATGGTGCATGTTCTGCCTGACGGGCAGATCATCGGCCGCCACAAGCCTTCCGTAGAGCTTCCCTTCCACCAGCAGATCTACAAGCTGCGCCCTGACCTTTCCGCGGTGCTGCACGCTCATCCGCCGGCCCTGGTGGCCTTCTCCAACGTTTCCCGCATCCCGGATACCCACATCATTCCCAACGTGGACCTGGTCTGCGGCCGGGTTGGCTTCGCTCCCTACGCCATTCCGGGCAGCAAGGAGCTGGGCGACAAGATCGCCAGCGTCTTTGAAGAGGGCTACAATGTGGTCATGCTGGAAAATCACGGCGTGGTAGTCGGCTCTGAGAACATCTTCAAGGCCTTCATGGCGTTCGAGACCCTCGAGTCCTGCGCCCGCCTGGAAATTAACGCAAACCGCATCGGCACCGTCCATTCCCTGACCGATAAGCATCTGCGTATGTCCCACCTCAAGGAAAACACCTGCCGCGAACTCGACGAGTTCATCCCCAAGCGCCACTTTGCGGACGAGAACAATTCCCGCCGGGAAATGGTGGAGTTCATCCACCGTTCTTACGACCAGAGACTGTTCAACAGCACCGAGGGTACCTTCTCCGTGCGCCTCAACGACAATTCCTTCCTTATCACCCCTTATATGAAGGACCGCAAGTACATGCAGGTGGAGGACATTGTCCGCATTGACGGCGAACAGCGGGAGGCCGGCAAGACCCCCAGCCGCTCGGTCATGCTGCATAAGAACATTTACGACATGCATCCGGAGATCAACTCCGTGATCATCGCCCACGCGCCCAACATCATGGCTTTCGCGGTCACCGACCGGGAGTTTGACAGCCGCACCATTCCGGAGAGCTACATCCAGCTGCGCACCGTGAATAAGGTTCCCTACGGTTCCTCTTTCATGCAGCCGGAAATGGTCGCCGAGATGCTCACCCCCTCCAACCCTGTGGTTCTGGTGGAGAACGACTGCATCATCGTCACGGGCGCCAGCCTTCTCAACGCCTTCGACCGTTTGGAGGTTGCGGAATATTCCGCCAAGTCCATCATCGATTCCGAGGTTTTGGGCAAGGTCAACATCATCAGCGACGCAGAGGTCGAGGAAATCGAGACGGTCTTCAACCTGAAATAAGCCGTTTGGATGTTCGGGAAAACCGTCCGTTTGCAAGCGTAATTACAATAAAAGCAGCCGAAAGGGCGTATGCCCTTTCGGCTGCTTTCTTATGCATTCGTTTAAGACCCGCGCTGGAAATTCGGCTGTGACGCAAGGGGAGCGTGAACACAGAGGCTTCTTTCGAACGAGATACACCAAAATGAACGGATACCCTAGCGCCAATAAGATGACAAACGGGGATGGGCTTGGCGATATCCAATCATCAAAGGAGCTTCATCCACAGTTCCATCTGGGTGGTCTGCGGGCCGTGGCTTTGATAGCGCTCGGCGCAAAATGGGGCCGTACGCAGTTGGTGATTGGGAAGCCAGGTGCTGAAAAGATACTGCTGCGCTTTATAAAGTGCATCCATGACCAGCGCTTCAAAATTTTCTGCTTCAAAGGAGCAGACCAGATATTCCCCTTGAGGCAGCTCCCAGCTTATACCGCCTTTCGCTGCGATGCCGGGGCGGGTTTTTGCGCCTGCAAAGTAGAGAAAATATCCCTCCTCGCAGCAGGGATGCGTCACTCCGATTTCCTCGTCCTCATCGGTGAGTCCAAATACCGCTTTTTTCTGTTCATGAAACGTCCGCCACAGGGTATCCAGAGGGTCAATGCCTGATTTGCTGCCCAATCCTTCCACAAACCCCACGGGCATCTTTTTCTCCAATCCCACAAAGCAGACCGGCTCTGCGATTCGCCGCCGGTTGATTTCGAGAACGATTCCGTCGGCGATCAACGGAACACCCTCGTCCACAAGGGTATAGCGGAGCATAAGCTCCGGCTTCGTCATTCGGTTAAGCACCTGTGGATGGCTGCGATAGGCCTCCGGGGTCATACCGAATGTATCCTTAAAGGTGCGCGTGAAATGTTCGTGTGAAGAAAACCCTAGTTCCAGCGCAAGGTCCAAAATGCGCTTGTCCTTTTGAAGCAAAGCCTCGGTTGCCTTTGCCATGCGGCGCAGCTTCACATATTCTGCAACCGGCGTCTTTACCAGACGCTTGAAAAGCCGCTGATAATAAAATGGCGATAGGGCAGCCATTTTGGCAAGGGCCTCGATTCGGATGTCTTCCTCCAGATGTGCGTCCAAATAATCTAAAGTCAACTGGATTTGTTCCCATGCGTGCATATGCATGCACCTCCTTTGTTTTCAGGATACCATATGGTCCGGACCGCCGCTTGACTGGAAATGCCTTTTTCAGCATGACCGGAATTTCGGTTTCCATACAAAGGGGACATATAATTAGAGGTACCGGCCGTTAAAACGAAAAAGAGCGAACCGTTTTTAAAACGGTTCGCTCTCAGCTGTCTGCTTTGTTATATCGCACGGGTTACCTTGCCGGAACGCAAGCAACGGGTGCAGGCATAAATTCTCTTGGGACTGCCTTCGACGATTGCTTTCACGCGTTTGATATTGGGCTTCCACGTCCGGTTGGAACGACGATGGGAGTGGGAAACCTTAATTCCGAAAGATACATCCTTACCGCAGATGTCGCACTTTGCCATGTGTCTGCACCTCCTTTAGAACCTCGAGTAAGTCAACATTGCTATGATAGCAGAAAATGTTACGAAAAGCAAGCGTTTTTTTGCCAATGGGCAGAGAGAAATGCATATTTTTTCTTGTCCGCCGTTTCTTTTTATCGCCTTGAGCGCATAGGGGGGCTGCCCCTGCCCATGATAACAGGAGAAAATGCGCGGGCCTGCTTGGCAAAATTTACGGTTACGTTATTGACTTGCAGGGAAGAGTATTGTAGGCTTAGAGGGAAAAATTCTCAAATAGAGCGGCGAAATTCCCGGGAAAACGGGTCGCCGTTTGATTTTTCTTATCAGGTGAGGAGAGCATGAAATCGTTGAGACGCAAAGAATTTTGGCCGGCTGCGGCCTGCTATACGTTGTCTTTTCTGCTGCCCGCGGCGGTGCTGCTTGCCGCCTACGCGGTGTTCGGTGTCTTTCCCTTTGGGGAAAAGTCGGTTCTGGTCACCGACATGAGTCAGCAGTATGTGGATTTTCATTCCTGGCTCTATGACGCGGTCAAGGGAGAGGACAGCCTGTTTTTCAGCTGGAATACCGGCATGGGGATGAACCTGACGGGAATTTTCAGCTTCTACCTGGCAAGTCCTTTTTCCCTGCTGGTGCTGCTGTTTGAGCGCGCCCAGGTGCAGGACGCGCTCTTTTTCATCACCCTGCTCAAGGCGGCCTGCGCGGGGCTCGCCTTCAGCGTCTTTGCCAAACGGATCCTCGGCTTACGAAACGTCAAAAACATAACCTTTTCGGTGATGTACGCCACCATGAGCTATGTGGTGGTCTACGCGCTCAACATCATGTGGCTCGACGGGGTGATTTTGCTGCCGCTGGTTGCCATTTCTCTGCACAGCCTGATGGAAAAAAAGCGCATGGCGCCCTTTACCATCTGTATGACCTTGTGCTTTTTGACCCAGTTTTACATCGGGTTTATGATCGCCGTTTTCTCCACCATCTATCTGGTCAGCGAACTGCTGCGCAAAAAAGGGCTGACCTTGCGGGAATTCTGGACCCGGTTCTGGCGATTTGCCATGAGCGGGATCCTGGCCGCGGGAATGGCCGCCGTTCTGCTCATCCCCACCTATCTTTCCCTTCAATACGTTTACTATTACATTGAAACCGGCAGCGTGGGTCCTGTGGTCCTCAATCCTCTAGACGTGTTCGGAAAGCTGTTTTTCGGCAGTTACGATACCATTACCTACGGCCTTCCCAACCTCTTCTGCGGTATGCTGACCCTGCTTCTTCTTCCTCTCTATTTCTTTAACCGCAACATCGAGAAACGGGACAAATGGGTGTCCGCCGGCGTGCTGGCCGTGTTCCTTGTGAGTATCATGGTCTGGCCCATCAACCTGCTTTGGCACGGCGGGGACGAGCCTACCTGGTTCCCATACCGGTATACCTTCGCGGTCTGCTTTTACCTGCTGGTGCTGGCCGCCAAAGCGGTGCGCAACCTGGACGGCGTCACCTGGCGGCATGTGGCCGTCAGCTTTGCCGTTCCCTCGGCTTTTGCGGGGCTTATGCTGCTTGTGACCAGCTCGGACTGGCTCTATGACACCATGGAAGGGCTTGGACTCAACGTGCTGCTGCCCAACACCCGCACCGATGTGACCGTCAAAGTGGTGGTGACCTCGGCGGTATTGCTGGCTTTGTATGGAGGGGCGGTCCTGGTGATGAAATACCGTCCCCGTATGAAAGGAATCCTAAGCGTGGGGCTGTGCGTGCTTGTGAGCGTGGAGATGTTTGCAAACGCAAGCGAGCTCATTCGCTCCATTGACCGGGAGCTCCCTTATGACAGTCACAGCAAGTACGAAAACCACATCCGTATTACCGGAGAAGCGGTGCGGGCGGTCAAAGAGATGGACGACGGCTGGTACCGGCTCGAAAACCACGACATGCGAAACGCCAACGACGCGTTGTCTCTCGATTACAACGGCATCGCCCACTACAGCTCCTTTACCAACCAGAAAACCTCCCGCTTTGTCAGCCATCTGGGAATGGTGGCAAACGTCCAGAACCGGTTTTGGCGGTATTACGGCGCTTCCACGGTGACCGATTCTCTTTTCGGCGTCAAGTACGTGCTGGGAAGCGACGAACGCCGGGCGGGCTTTACGCAGCTCAAGTCCTTGGAAAGCGGGAAACACATCTATGAAAATGAAAACGCCCTGTCTTTGGGGTACATGGTGGACGCCTCTTTGCAGGACTTTACCTATGATCCGGAAAAATACGATCCTTGCAAGCTGCAAAACGAGCTGCTTTGCGCCATGACCGGCGAAAATAAGCCCGTTTACACGTCCATTCCTTTGCAGGAAACCATCCCCTCCGATAACCTGAAGATGACTAGACAGGGAGAGTGGGACTATATTGAATCCAGCAATGG
>CATONX010000019.1 GCA_951801675.1 uncultured Eubacteriales bacterium
TTACGAGCCGTATTCTTATTTTAAGGTGGCGGACAACAACGGAAATGTTCTTCTGGAAAATTCGCCCACCCCTGACCGGGCCATTAGCTCGGATACGGCATGGGTGATGAACCGGATGATGACCCAGGTCATCGACGGCTCCCAGGGTACCGCCCGGGCAGCGCGTTTTCGCAGCGGCATTGAGCTTTTTGCGAAGACCGGTACCGCTGGTAACGATACCCTCGGTTCCACCGACGCCTGGCTTATCGGCGGGTCCCCCTATTATGTCACGGGAAGCTGGTACGGGTTTGACCGGATGAAGGACATTACGCCGGTGGTAACGACCGGCGCGGTAACCGGGTGGAAGATGGTTATGGCCATGATCCACAAGCACCTGGATAACGCTTCCTTTGACGCGGATCCGAACGTGGTAACGCGGACGTATTGCATGGACAGCGGGTTGCTGGCAGGCCCCGGTTGTTCCCACACCGGGACGGGGTATTATAAGAAGAGCAACATCCCCACCACCTGTGACGGCAGACATAGCGGCAGCGGAGAAGAAGAGCCGCCGGATACTTCCTCAAGTTCTTCGTCTTCGTCGTCCAGTTCGTCTTCCAGCTCTTCCAGTTCCTCCTCTTCGAGCTCTTCGTCTTCGTGGTCTAGTTCGTCTTCCAGCTCTTCCAGTTCCTCAGTCAATTCCGAGGACGAGAATGCAGTGGGATAATAACATTGAGAGAAAAGCGCCCGGTATTTTGATACCGGGCGCTTTTTGTTTGGAAAACAGATATGCACCAGAGAAGGGCGGCTGCCGGGAAAACAGGGGGACATAGAAAGAAAACACCGACTTTTATATAAAAAACTCCCGGCAGCGAAATTTCTTCGCCGCCGGGAGCCAATGCAAAAGAGCCATTAACCGAAGAACTTATTGTGTACCGCGCTGACCGCCCGGTCCGCGTCCTCCTGGGCGATGAGCACGGAGATCTTGATTTCGCTGGTGGAAATCATCTGGATGTTGATATTTGCGTCAAAGAGAGCCTCGAACATTTTCGCCGCCACGCCAGGATGGGTTTCCATTCCAGCGCCCACGATGGACACCTTGGAAACATTCTCGTCGTGGGTGATGCTGGAGGCGTGCATGACCGTGGGGTTGGTCTTGAGCGCTTCCACTGCCTGCTTGACCTGGCTCTGAGGAACGGTAAAGGCGATGTCCTTGGTGTTGTTGCGTCCCACCGACTGCAAGATAATGTCCACATTGATCTTTTCACCGGCCAGCTGGGAGAAAATCTTAAACGCGATGCCGGGTTCGTCCGGCACCCCGACCACCGAAATCCGCGCCACATCGTTGTCCTTTGCTACCCCTTTGATCAGCATTTGTTCCACCTTGACTGCCTCCTTTACCTTTGTACCGGGTACGCGCTCCAAGCTGGAGAGCACCTCGAGATCCACATTGTATTTCTTCGCCATTTCCACCGAACGGTTGTGAAGCACCTGGGCGCCCAAGGTCGCCAGCTCCAGCATTTCGTCGTAGGTGATTTCCTCGAGCTTTTTGGCGCCTGTTACCTTGCGCGGATCGGCGGTGTAAACCCCGTCCACATCGGTGTAAATCTGGCAGCACTTGGCGTGCATGGCCGCGGCGATGGCAACCGCGCTGGTATCCGAACCTCCCCGGCCCAGTGTGGTTACGTCGTCGAATCGGTTGAGGCCCTGGAAGCCCGCCACCACGATGATTTTTTTCTTGTCGAGCTCTTTGGTCAGACGGCCGGTGTCGATGCGCTTGATGCGCGCGGCACTGTGGTTGGAATCGGTAATGAACCCGGCCTGCCAGCCCAGCAGCGAAACCACCGGGCAGCCCATCTTTTCGATGGCCATGGCCAGCAGCGCGATGGAGATTTGTTCCCCGGCGGCCAGCAGCATATCCCGTTCCCGCTTGGAAGCGTCGGGATGGATTTCGTTGGCCTTTTCGATCAGGTCGTCGGTGGTGTCGCCCTGGGCGGAGACTACTACCACCACGTCGTTGCCCGCCTTATAGGTATCGGTGACGATGCGCGCGACGTTTTGGATGCGTTCGGCGTCCCTGACCGAGGTGCCGCCGAATTTTTGCACGATCAGACTCATGAAGTTCCCTCCAGAAAGTTTAGTAGAGGCACGTGAATGTATCACAAAAGCCGGTCCGGATTTCCGGACGCTTTTTTGACAAAAGTTGCTTTAAAAAAGGCCGTCCTCCGACAGCACCTGCGCGCCGTTTTGGTCGCAGTCGAGCAAGACCGCCTGCCAGCCGGAGACGCCCTGTTCCAAAAGGCCCTGCTGCATACGGGCGGCAAAGGAATTGTCCTCCCCGTCCACAATTGCCACCAAGGTGGGGCCGGCGCCGCTGAGATACACACCGAAAGCACCTTCCCGATAGGCTAGGTCAAAGACCTCCTTGGAATGAGGAATGAGCCCCAAGCGGGTGGGCTGGTGAATCCGGTCCTCAGAAGCGACCTTCAAAACCTCCCGGTCCCCCGAGAACATAGCCGCCGTCATCAGCGCGGCCCTTGATAGGTTGAAAACCACGTCCGCCCTGGAAAAGGTCCCCGGCAGGATGGAGCGGGCAAAGGAGGTTTTCATCTCGAAAGCAGGGATCAGGGCGGCAAAGCGCATGGTCTTGGAAACCGGCACACTGATGGAATGGACCTGGCCTCCTTCAATGACAGAGGTGACCAAGCCTCCCGCGATGGCGGGGGCGATGTTGTCCGGATGGCCCTCGATGTGAGCGGCCAAGGAAATGATGTCCCTCTTTTGCATGGGGTCTCCCAGAAGCCGGTTTGCCCCCAAAAGCCCCGCCACGATACACGCCGAGCTGCTTCCGAGGCCGCGGGTCATGGGAATGCGGTTTCGCTGGCGGATTTTTAGCCCCGGCAGTTTCTTACCGCAGATTTCGTAAAGCTGGCGCACGTTTTCATAAATCATGTTGTCTTCCCCGGTGGGAACGGCCACATCGTCGAGAGACCGGATGTCCACCGTGTCCCATTCCTCCAGGTAAACCTCGTTATAGAGGGTCAGCGCCAGACCCAAAGCGTCAAAGCCTGGGCCAAGGTTTGCGCTGGTGGCGGGGACGCTTACCTTGAGCATAAAACACCCACTCCCGCTCTTAATAGTCGCACAGGCGGATCAGGCCCAGCACCTGAGCGCCCTGTTCCTTGAGGGCGTCGAGCTTGCCTCTCAGCTCGCCTTCCGGTCCCTCGCCGGTGACAAAGGCCAGCTCGTCGTCCGGCGCGCCCGGGCGGCTCAAACGCTGCACCTCGCCGAATCCTTCCCGGATGGCCGCCAGGATTTCCATGGGATTCTGGGCGGACAGACGCACGTAGAACCGGGTGGGGACCTCCAGGTAATCGGCGATGTATCCGTCTGCCTTATCCTCCCAGAAGAGGAGCTTGCGGCGGTTTACATGCTTGGCGCAGTCGATCACGTCGGCCACCACTGCGGAAGCGGTGGGCAGCTTGCCGGCGCCCCGGCCGTAGAACACCACGTCCCCAATGGCATCGCCCCGTACCAGGATGGCGTTAAACACGTCCTCCACCCCGGCGAGCTGGCCGGAGCGCTCCACGATGGCGGGGGATACCATCACCGACAGGCGGCCGTCGTCGAGCTTCTTGACCCGGCCAAGGAGCTTGACCACACCGCCGTAATTGGAGGCATATTCCACGTCCTCCAGCGTAATCTTGGTAATGCCCTCGGTATGGACCTGGTCGGGGTAGACATGCTTTCCGAAGGCGAGCGAGGCGAGAATGCAGATTTTGCGGCAGGCGTCCGCCCCTTCGATGTCGGCAGAGGGGTCCCGCTCGGCATAACCGAGCTTCTGGGCCAGCGCCAGCGCATCGTCGAAGCTCATCTGCTCGTGGATCATCTTGGAAAGGATGAAGTTGGTGGTGCCGTTCAAAATGCCGGCGATTTCGTAGACCTCGTTGGCCGCCAGGCACTGGTTTAACGGCCGGATGATCGGAATGCCGCCGCCAACGCTTGCCTCAAAGAGAAAGTTGACGTTTTTGTCCTTTGCGATGCGAAGAAGCTCCGCTCCTTTTTCCGCCACCAGCTCCTTGTTGGAAGTGGCGACGCTTTTGCCCGCGAGCAGGCAAGCCTTTACGAAATCATACGCGGGATGAAGGCCCCCCATGCATTCCACCACCACCTTGACCTCGGGGTCCTTTTCGATGATGGAAAAGTCTTTCACAAACCGGTCGTGAAGGGGAGAATCGGGAAACTCACGCAGGTCGAGCACATACTTTATGTTGATTTCCTCGCCTGCTTTTTTCGTGATGCTGTCGTGGTTTTTGAGCAAAACCTCCACCACGCCGGAACCTACCGTTCCATGTCCCATGACTGCCACGTTGATCATGCTGCACCATCCTATCTGTTTCGTTGTGCGTTTTGGTTATTGGCTGACATTGCCGGAAATGTTCTCAATGCTCTGTACCCCGTCCAGCGCCTGGATGGAGCCTAAAAGCTCCTCCAGCGACCCTTTCATCCCATCGGTGCTCGCGGAGATGGAGACCGGCGCCGCGCCGGACACGGGAATGTTCTGGTTGAGGGTGAGAATGTTCGCGCCCGCCTGGTAGAAGGCGGCGATGACCGGGGCGAGCACCCCGGGCCGGTCCTGCAAAATAAGGTGCAGGGTGATGATCCGGTTGCCCTCCCGTTCGTTATAAGGAAACACCGCGTCCTTGTACTTATAAAAGGCGCTGCGGGAAATGCCGGCCATCCGCGCCGCCTGGGCGGCGGATTTGGCGGCGCCGCACGCGAGGAACTCCTTTGCCTGCATCACATGCCGGAACACCTCGGGCAGAGCGTCGGCTTCCACCACAAAATAACGCTGGGCGTCTGTCATTGTCGTCCACCACCTGAATACGATTGTCCGTATGCTGTATACTATAACACGATTAGGCGTCCGTTTCAAGAGCAAACCGCATTTTTCCAAAGCAAAAAGGAGAGAAGAAGCGGGAAGAGAACTGGATAAATTTGTGCAAAGAAGCCCTTGTCCAAAAAAATACGCGGGTTTTCGTTGTACCGAGCCGTCTTTCCCGGTATAATATCTGAAAAGCAAGAAAGCTTTGGCCTTCCCGGCCGGAGCGGGCAGCTTTTGCAGGGCCAATCAAGAAGAAAAGCCTTCGTACATCCCAGCTGCTCAAAAAAGCGGCTGCGTGTCAGGCCGCTTCCATTTGAAAGGAGAATTTCATTGCAACTGCAAAGGACCGAGAAACGCAGGGCGTTTCTCATCAACGTAGCGTACATTGCGATCCTTGTAGCCATTGCGTTTCTCGCCATCAAGTATCTCATTCTTTGGATTATGCCGTTTGTCATCGGCTTTGGGGTGGCATTCGTATTGCAGCGCCCCATTGTCTGGGTGAGCAAGAAGACCCGGATGAACCGAAGGGTTTCGGCGGTGCTGCTGGTGTTTGTGACCATGGCGATACTGGTGACGGCGCTGCTGGTGGTAGGGTACCAGGTGTATGCGGAGCTGGGAAGCCTGCTTCATAAGCTGCCGGAGATAGTGGAGTCCGCCATTCCTTCTGTCACCAAGGGAATCGAAGAGGCCTTTTCCGGCCTGACGAGCACCCTTTCGCCCGACGCGGCCGAACAGCTGGCGTCCATGCTGGAAGGGGCGGCCGGTTCGCTCCAGTCTCAGCTTATTTCCCTGTCCGGCTCCATGCTGTCCTGGCTGGGGCACGGGGTAACCCAATTGCCAAGCTTTCTGATTTCCCTGCTGGTGACCATCATCGCCACCTTCTTCTTGAGCATGGATTACCGCAAGGTGGTGGATTTTATCCGCCGCCAGATCCCGCAAAGGCATCAGGCACTGGTCACCACCATCAAGGAAACCTTCGTGTCCACCATCCTGAAGGTGCTGCGGGCCTATCTGATCATCATGACCATCACCTTTGTGGAGCTGTCGCTGCTCCTTACCTTCTGGGTGCAGGTGGACTACGCGGTTATCCTGGCGGGGGTCATTGCACTGGTGGATGTGCTGCCCATTCTGGGGTGCGGCACGGTGCTCATCCCCTGGGCGGTGGTGGCGGCAATTATGGGAGACTGGATGCTGGCGATAAAAATCGCCACCTCCTATGGCGTCATCACCATCATTCGAAACGTCATCGAGCCGAAGATCGTGGGCCAGCAGATCGGCCTGCACCCGCTGGTCACCCTCTTTTGCATGTACTTCGGTTTGCAGGTGCTGGGAGTCCTAGGAATGTTCCTGGTGCCGATTGCGGTGATTTTACTAAAGAAAGTGCAGGATTCCGGGCAGATCCGGATCTGGAAATAGGAGGCAAAAGGATGAAGCCTGTGGTTGCAATTGTGGGCGGCGGCGCGGCCGGGCTCTTTGCGGCGGTGACGGCGGCGAAGGCGGGGGCCAAGGTAACGGTGCTCGAAAAGGCGGACCGGGTGGGCCGCAAGCTGCTGGCTACGGGAAACGGCCGGTGCAACCTGACCAATCTCAGAGCCACCGCCGCCGATTATCACACCGACTGCCCCGCCGCGGTCAAAGCGGTGCTCGAGCAGCTGCCCCCGGCCCAAGCGGTTGCCCGGTTTGAACAGATGGGGCTTCTCTGCCGTGAAGAGGAAGAGGGCCGAGTGTATCCGTACAGCGCTCAGGCCGCCGCGGTGCTCGACCGGCTGCGTTTTACCTGCGCCCACCTGGGGGTGAAGACGGAAAACGGGTTTTCGGTGCAGTCCATGGAAAAATGCAAGGGCGGGTTTTTGCTGGCGGACGATACCGGCCGCCGGGTTTGGGCCGACCGGGTGGTAATAGCGGCAGGAGGCGCCGCCGCGCCGCAGCTCGGCGGGTCTTCCGACGGCTGCCGCCTGCTCGAACGTTTTGGGCATGCCGTTACCCCCTTGACCCCGGCGCTCACACCGGTGAAAACCGATCCTGCCCGGGTGAGACCGCTCAAAGGGGTGCGGGTACGGGCGGCGGTGACGTTGTTCCTAGACGGCAAACCTGGGCCGCGGGAGCTGGGCGAGGTGCAGTTTACCGAGCAGGGCCTCTCCGGCATTGCCGTAATGCAGCTTTCCGGCCGCATCGGGGCGGACACGAAGGGAAAGCACTCCTTCGCCCTATCTCTGGACCTGATGCCAGACTTTACCCGCGAAGAGGTACGCCGGCTGCTGGCCGGCCGGCTTTCCTACGCGGGGGAAGAACCGGTTTCGGATTTTATGACCGGCCTGCTTCCCAAGCGGGTGGGGCAGACGGCGGCGAAGGAAGCGGGGGCGGCCCTGGCCCAGCCGGCGGGCAGCCTGCCTAAAACCGTGTGGGACAAGCTGGCCCGTACGCTCAAGGACTGGCGCTTTCAGGCGAAGGGAACCCTGTCCTGGCCCCAGGCACAGGTGACGGCGGGAGGCGTGCGGCTTTGCGAATTTGACCGGCAAACCCTGCAGTCAAACCGGGTGGCGGGCCTTTATGCGGCGGGGGAGGTCCTGAATGTGGACGGCCCCTGCGGCGGATACAATCTCCAGTGGGCCTGGGCGTCCGGCTTTGCGGCCGGGCGCGGGGCGGCAACGGAAGGGAATTGAACATGATACGCATTGCAGACATAAAACTAATGCCGGGAAAGCCGGAAAGCGCCTTAAAGGGCAAGGCAGCCCGGCTTCTTGGCGTGCAGGAGAAAGACATTAGGTCCTGGCGGGTGGTCAAACGCTCGGTGGACGCCCGCAAGCGCGACCAGGTGCACTTGGTTTATACCATCGACGTTTCCTTAGGCGAGCAGGAGGACGCGGTTTTCGCCCGCCAAAAGGGCGGTAAGCTTTCCAGGCCGAAGGAAACCGCGTATATTTTGCCCAAGCCGGCCAGACAGCCGGAGCACCGACCCATCGTGGTAGGTGCGGGCCCGGCGGGCTTGTTCGCCGCGCTGGCGTTGGCAAAGGCGGGACTAAGACCGGTTTTGCTGGAGCGGGGCAAGCCGGTGGAAGAGCGGCAAAGAGATGTTTCCCGGCTACAAAGGGACGGGGTTCTAAACCCGGAGAGCAACATCCAGTTCGGCGAAGGGGGGGCCGGCACCTTCTCCGACGGGAAGCTGACCACCGGCATCAAGGACCCCCGGTGCGCCCAGGTGCTGCGGTGTCTGGTGAAGGCGGGTGCCCCTGAGGAGATTTTATACCGGGCGAAGCCTCACATCGGCACCGATCTGCTCGTCACCGTGGTGCGACGCCTGCGGGAGGAAATCATCGCGCTGGGCGGCCAGGTCCGGTTTGAAACCAAGCTGACCGGGCTTGAGGCGCGCCAGGGGAGGCTTTGTACGGTTGTGGTGGAAGGCGGGGAGGAAATCCCGGCGGACACGCTGATTCTCGCCATCGGCCACAGCGCCCGGGATACCTTTTCCATGCTCTATGAAAAGGGCCTTCCCATGGAGCAGAAGGCCTTTTCGGTGGGGGTGCGTATCGAGCACCTGCAAAAAGAGCTCAACCGCTGCCAATACCAGTCCGACGAGCTTGCGAAGGTGCTGGGCGCGGCGGACTATAAGCTGTCGGTCCATTTGCCCTCGGGCAGAGGCGTCTATACCTTCTGCATGTGCCCGGGAGGCGAGGTGGTGGCCGCCGCCACCGAGGAAGGCGGTGTCTGCGTCAACGGTATGAGCCGGTACCGCAGAGACGGCGTCAACGCAAACAGTGCGGTGCTGGTGGGAGTGGGGCCGGAGGACTTTGGCAGCGCCCATCCGCTGGCGGGTGTCCAATTCCAGCGCAAGCTGGAGACGGACGCTTACCGTTTAGGCGGAGGAAGGTACCGGGCGCCGGCCCAGCTTGCAGGTGATTTCCTTAAGGGGACCGCTTCCGTGAAGCTTGGCCATGTGACCCCCAGCTATCTTCCCGGCGTGACCCTGTGCGACCTGCGCGAATGCCTGCCGGGCTTCGTTTGCGATTCCATCCGGTTGGCTTTGCCGCTGTTTGCAAGAAAGCTGCCGGTCTTTTCGGACCCGCAAGCGGTGATGACCGGCGTGGAGACGAGAAGCTCTTCGCCGGTGCGTATCCGGCGGGATTCGTCGCTGCAGTGCGAAGGAGTGAAGGGCGTGTATCCCTGCGGGGAAGGAGCCGGGTACGCGGGCGGCATCATGTCCGCAGCGGTGGACGGCCTTCGCTGTGCCGAAGCGGTGATCGAAGGGCTTCAATAGGAAACGGCGGTTGCCCTTTGACAGATGACAGACGGAAAATCGAGGGGCCTTAGGGCCTAAAGAAAAAAGCAGGGCCTGTACGGAAACATCCGTACAGGCCCTGCTCAATGAATCGGATTTTTACCGGCCCACAAACCGGTTCATCAGCGTGTGACCGGGCTCGACAAACACGCCGGTGGCGGCGGCCGTCTCCTCGCAGAAGCAGCCGATGCCGTTGTCCTTCTCTTCCTTGCTGTCGTACAAGAGGAAGGGCACCGGGTCGGAAGCATGGGTGCGGGTGGAAAGGGGAGTGGGATGGTCGGGGAGGATCAGAATGCGGTAATGGTCGCAGTATTGGAGTCCCGCGAGAATGGGGCCGAGCACCCGCTCGTCGATGAGCTCGATGGCTTTGACCTTATTTTCCACCTCATACCGGTGGCCGCACTCGTCCGGCGCCTCAACATGCACGTAGACGAAATCCCGCCCGCTGGTCAGCTCCACCAGCGCCGCGTCCGCCTTGCCTTCAAAATTCGTGTCCAGATAGCCGGTAGCCCCTTCCACGTCGGGAGTGCGCATCTTCGCGCACTGGCCGATGCCTTTGATCAGGTCCACCGCCGACACCACCGCACCCTTCAGCCCGAACTTTTCTTCAAAGGACGTAAGCTGGGGCTTTTTTCCCTGGCCCCACAGCCAGATGGAGTTTGCCGGGCGTTTGCCCTGGGCCACCCGTTTTTGGTTCACCGGGTGCTCCGAAAGCAGAGCGTAGCTTTTCTCCATCATAGCAAGCAGCGCAGCGGCGGCCGGGTCCTTAGGCAGATAGTCCCCAATCACCCGGCCGGAAATGTCGTGAGGCGGGGTAAGAGAACCGGGATCCTGGTCGGCGTGCTGCACCAGACAATGCCGGTAGCTGACGCCGGGGTAAAAGGAATAAAGCTCGCTGCCGAAAGCTTCCTGCACGGCGGCGATCAGCTCGGCGGCCTCTTTGGAGGAAATGTCCCCGGCGCTATAGTCCACCATGGTTTTGGCCCCGTAATCCTCTTCGTCGGACAAAGTGACCAGGTTGCAGCGCATGGCAAGGTCACTGGGAGCGAGGTCGATCCCCATGCTGACCGCTTCTAAAGGTGAACGGCCGGTATAGTAAAGAGCCGGGTCGTACCCCATCACCGAAAGGTTCGCCACGTCACTGCCCGGCTTTAAACCGTCGGCCACTGTTTTGACAAGGCCCACCTCTCCCAGACGGGCGAGCCGGTCCATATTCGGCTTGTTTGCCCGGCGCATAGGGGTATCTCCGCCCAGCTCCTCACAAGGATAGTCCGCCATGCCGTCGCACAACACCACGATATATTTCATGTTCCGTATGCCTCCAACTCAATGAATTTCAGAAGTTTCTGAATAAATCAGCCGATTTCCGGGTAGAATATCGGTACGCCTTCCATTATAGCAAAGGAATGCGGAAAATGGAACGCGGCGTCAGAAAACGGCGGAAAAAAGTTTGGTTATTTGTGAGATATGATAAATAGCAAAATATTGAATAGACACAATACACAATTATATGAAAAGACAAGGGGTCAAGTTCAACAATCTTTTTGCCAAATTATTGTTGACTTCGCTGGAAACTGTGCTATACTATAGTCAACGGAAGGAAATACGAACCCTCCGATAAGACATCAGGAAAGGAGAATGATTTATGAAATCACTTCTCGAACTTCACAACATCGATGTCGCATCCTTTATGAGCCTGCTCGACCGCTGCAAGGGCAATGTTTACCTTGTAACCGAAGAGGGAGATCGGCTCAATCTCAAGAGCAAGCTGTGCCAGTTCATGGGGCTTGCGAAGCTGATTGAGGGCGGCCAGATTGCTCAGGCCTCAATCGTATGCGACGAACCGGAAGACGAGTCCATGCTGTTCCGGTTTAACCTCTACGGTGCTCAGTCCGTAGAAGGCGAAAAGGAAACCAACTAACTGAGCCCCTACTTTGCTTTCTCTCCCTTCTTCTTATTCTTATATAGGCCGTCCCGCTTTTGCATCGGGCGGGGCGGCCGCTTTCTCCCAAACAAAAAACGCACGCGTTTCGCGTGCGTTTTTTGTGTTTCCCGTTGCGGCAAAGGGAATGGACGGGTATAATAAGGAACAGACAACCGGGCATTTAGGAGGAAATTATGAAGGAATATGGATATGTGCGGGTGGCGGCCCTTTCGCCGGAAATCCGGGTGGCAGACACGGATTATAATCAGGCTTCCATCGTCGAAGCCATCCGGCAGGCGGCCGGGGCGGGTGCTTCGGTCATCGTGCTGCCGGAGCTGTGCGTGACCGGGTACACATGCGGGGACCTGTTTTTGCAGGACACGCTGCTCAAAGGAGCCGAAGAAGCGATTCTTTCCATTGCGGCCGAAACTGCGCAGGTGCAGGCACTTTGCCTGGTAGGGCTGCCGGTCAAGGCAAGGTCCGGCTCGCTTTATAACTGCGCGGCCGTCCTGAATCAGGGAAAGGTGCTTCATCTGATTCCAAAGACCCATGTGCCCAATTACGGCGAGTTTTACGAGCTGCGCCATTTCACTCCCGCCAAGGCCGGCGTGGAGGACTGGGCGGTCCTGGGCGGCGAGCCGGTACCGATCAAACCGGACGTGCTCTTTCGCTGCCGGGAATGGCCCGAGCTTACTGTGGCGGCGGAAATCTGCGAGGATTTGTGGGTGGCGTCTCCTCCCTCGAGCGGATACGCCCTTGCGGGCGCGGCGGTTCTTTGTAACCTCTCCGCCAGCGACGAAACCATCGGCAAGGCGGAATACCGGCGGGCTTTGGTCTGCGGCCAGTCGGCCAAAACACTGAGCGCTTACGTATATGCGGACGCAGGGGAAGGAGAATCCACCACCGACCTGGTTTTTTCCGGCCACTGCATGGCGGCGGAAAACGGGGTGCTGCTGGCACAGCGCCCGCCCTTTACCCAGGGAATGGCGCTGGCCGACGTGGATTTGCAGCATCTGTGGCAGGAGCGGCGGCGGATGACCACCTTTGAGCGGTGGGAGAGCGTGCTGGAGGAAATGGAATTTTCCATCAGTTTCGCTCCCTGTGAGTTGCAGCGCAACATCGAGAAGACTCCTTTTGTCCCGGTGAACGAAGAAACGCGCATCAGCCGCTGTGAGCTGATTTTCGCCATGCAGGCGGCCGGGCTCAAGAAGCGGCTGGCCCACGCCCACGCAAGGCATGCGGTGGTGGGCTTGTCCGGCGGATTGGATTCCACCCTGGCGCTGCTGGTGATGGCCCGGGCCTACGACGCTCTTTCCTGGCCCAGAGAGGAGATCATCGCCGTCACCATGCCCTGCTTCGGCACCACCGGGCGCACCTATCAAAACGCCTGCCAGCTGGCCAGAGAGCTGGGCGTAACCTTAAAGGAAATCAACATCTGCGAAGCGGTGACCCGGCATCTAAAAGACATTGGCCATGACTTTTCTCACGATGTGGCCTTTGAAAACGCCCAGGCCAGGGAACGCACCCAGGTGCTTATGGACGTGGCCAATCAATACGGCGGCCTGGTGGTGGGGACCGGGGACCTGTCCGAGCTGGCGCTGGGATGGGCGACCTACAACGGCGACCACATGTCCATGTACGGGGTAAACGCGTCGGTTCCCAAGACGCTCATCCGGTATCTGGTGGATACCTATGCGAAAACCGCCGAAAAGGAGCGGCTGCGGGCTGTGCTGCTGGACATTCTGGATACCCCCGTCAGCCCCGAGCTGCTGCCGCCGGAAAACGGCGAAATCGCCCAGAAGACGGAGGAATTGGTGGGTCCTTACGAGCTTCACGATTTCTTTTTGTACCATATGCTGCGCTTTGCCGAGGAGCCTAGAAAGATCCTTTTCTTAGCCGAGCATGCGTTCGAAGGAATCTATTCCCGTAAAGTCATCCTTCACTGGCTCAAGAACTTTTACCGGCGCTTTTTTGTTCAGCAGTTCAAGCGTTCCTGCCTGCCCGACGGGCCCAAGGTAGGGTCGGTGACGCTGTCCCCGCGGGGGGATTGGCGCATGCCCAGCGACGCCAGCGCCGCCATCTGGCTCAAAGAACTCGAAGGTATGGAATAAACAAAAAGAACGCAAGCGCTTGGCTTGCGTTCTTTTTGTTTTTCTCCCTGTTATCCAAGTAAATCGTCCGCATCGTGTGGTGAGAATCCGTGCGGACACCTGTACGCGTTGTAAAAACAAGTTCTACGCTCTGCGGAGAATGGGACGCTCCTTCGAAAGGTCGATCATGTCCAGCGAAACGTCATAGAGCGCGGCAATTTGCAGCAGCTTTTCCACCCTGGGAAAAGACTCTCCATTTTCCCATTTGGAAACCGTCGTCTGGTCCACATTCAGGCTATCCGCGACCTCGCATTGGGTGTAGCCCAGAGCTTTTCGAAGTTCTCGTAAGGTTTTTTGCATACCGGCCACCTCCAAAGTAGTGTGTACAACTCACTATAAATACTATATCATATTTGTCTCATGAATTCAATACATATCTTTGGAAAAAATAGCAAAATCGGAGGTAAAAACGAAATAATAAAATCAAAATACGACATGAAATTGTGAAAAATTGAATTCTTAACATTGATTGGCGAATTTTGTATGGATAAATCGTTCTAAAAATATGGAGAAATAGTTGTCCAATGTAGTTAGACTGCTTTTGCTTTCGCCAAGTCCTTGACCACTTCTCCCGCCAGAATCAGCCCGGCGACGGAGGGCACAAAGGAGACGCTTCCGGGCGTTTGCCGCTTGTGTACGAGTGAGGGCGATTGCGCAAGCGAACCGGATTGAGGGCGGATAGGCTGCTCCTTGGAATAGACCACCTTTAAAGAAGGGACGCCGCGCTTGGAAAGTTCCCGTCGCATGACCCGGCATAAGGGGCAGACGGAGGTTTCAAACAGATCGGCCACCTCAAAGCGGGTGGGATCCAGCTTGTTGCCCGCGCCCATGCAGCTGATGATGGGAATGCCCAGCTCTCCGGCTTTTTGCACCAGGTCCAGCTTGGAGGAGACGGTGTCGATGGCGTCAACGATGTAGTCGGGGTTCCCGGCCAGCAGCTCCCCGGAGTTTTCCGGTGTGCAGAAGACTTGGCGGACGGTCACCCGGCAGGAAGGGTTGATGTCCAGCACGCGCTCGCCCATCACCTCCGCCTTGGGCCGGCCCAGGGTGCTTCTCAGGGCGATGATCTGCCGGTTGAGGTTGGAGGGAGCTACCGTGTCCGCATCCACTAAGGTGAGTGCCCCGACGCCTGCCCGGGCCAGTGCCTCCGCCGTAAAGCTGCCCACTCCGCCGATGCCGAACACGATCACATGGGCGCTCTGCAAGCGTGCGAGCCCCTCTTCTCCAAGCAAAAGCGTGGTCCGTGCGAATTCCTCCGTCATGCTGTTCCTTCCTTTCCAAACCGCTTCTTTTTTGTTCTCAGTATACGGGCGGGGAGGGTAGCTGTCAACGGCTGGTGTTTTTCACACAATTCCGAAAAAATCCTTGCAATTTGGTAGGCGGTATGCTAAGATAATCTAGCGTAATCGTGTAACTATTTACGGAGGTGCTCATTAGAATGGGTGTTTTAGAGATTGTATTTGGCGTGATTCTTTTGTTGTTCGCCCTTGGCATCATTGCGGTGGTTTTGCTTCAGGAAGGCCGTCAGGCCGGCTTGAGCGGCGTTATCCAGGGTGGTGCGGACTCGTTTTTGTCGAAGAATAAGGCGCGCACGGTGGATGCCTTCTTGTCCCGTTCCACCAAGTTTATCGCCATCGTATTCTTTGTGATGACCATCGTGATGAACATTGTGGTCGCACTGATGGCGAAATAAGCAGCTCCGTTTGATAAAGGCAGCCTGGCCCGCGTTTTGGAATTCCAAAACGCGGGCCTTTTTGCGTCCGGCTTCTTAGGAACTCGCAATAAAACGCAGGCCGCTGCCTTTGCGAAAAAGGTCGAGCATTTTCTCTTGACATAGATAGATGATCGATATATTATATAGATGACCGATATAATAAGGAGGGAAACCGATGGCGATTGATAAAAGTCTGCAGGCGGGCAGCACATCCATGCTGCTGCTGGGACTCTTGGCCGAAGGAGACCGGTACGGCTACCAGATGATTGAGGAACTGGAAAACCGGTCGGACCACACCTTTTCACTCAAGGCGGGAACGCTTTATCCGCTGCTGCACCAGATGGAGGAGCAGGGGCTTTTAACCTCTTACGAAGGAGCGGCGGAAGGGGCGCGGATGCGCAAGTATTACCGGATTACGCCCAAGGGCAAGGGGAGGCTCCAAGAAAAGAAGCAGGAATGGGAAGAGTACACTACCGCGGTCAACCGGGTTTTGAAGGGAGGGACGGTCCATGCCGCACACTGCTAGAATGGAAGCGTTTGTGAAGACCGTCTGCGACCAGGTCCGGTTCAAACGGGCCCGGGCTGCAATCGCCCGGGAGCTGATGGACCATATGCGCGATCAGAAGCAGGCCTACTGCTGGCAGGGACTCGAGGAAGCACAAGCGGAAAAGAAGGCGGTCGAGCAGATGGGCGACCCGGTCACCGTAGGGATGCAGATGGATCTGACTCACCGCCCTAAGCCCCAGTGGGGGCTCTTTCTGCTGACAGCGGCCCTCCTTCTGGTGGGAATCGGACTGCAGGGAGCCTTGTTCGGGCAGTGGGACCCGTCCGGCCAGCTTTCTGTCACGCTGATTGCGGCGGCAGTGGGTGTGATGGGAATGGCGGGAGCTTATTTTACCGATTATACCGTTCTGGCCCGGGCACCGCTTGCGATTTATTGGATTTTCTTGGCGGTGGCATTTTTTCACGTTGCATGCATGCCCATCGTAAACGGCGCGGGCCAGCGGGGAACACTGCTGTTTCTGTTGTTTCCGGCGGTGTTTTCCGGGGTAGCGTTTCATTTTCGTCAGAAGGGCTATGGAGGCTTGCTGGCAAGCTACGGCTTGATGGCGCTTGGCGTGCTTGCCTGTATGCGGGCTTTCAACGTGCGTTTGGGATTCCTGATTTTGATTGCGTGCCTGCTCCTTTTGACGCGGATGGTCATAAAGGGGCAGTTTCGAGTGAAAAAGCGGTGGGCCCTGCCGCTTTTATACCTGCCGGTCGCCGCAGGCTGCGCGGTGTTCGCATGGGGATACTGGGGCCGGCTGATGACCGCTTTTTCCAGCGAAGAGGGGTTTGGGTATCTTACCACGGTGACCCGTCAGCTCATAAGCGGAGCGGCCCTGGTCGGCCCGGGAACTACGGCGGACAGCCTCGCCAGGCTCCCGGAGCTGGATACCAGCTATGTACTGACCTTTTTGATCGTCAAGTTCGGCTGGATTCCGTTTTTGCTGGTGGTCGGCCTGTTTGCCGCCTTCTTGGGCTATGCGGTTTTCCGCTGTCTTCGCCAGACGGGGCTCTTGGCCCGAATGACGAGTATGGCCATTCTTTCCACCCTGCTTTTCGAAACCCTGTTCTATCTGGCGGCGAACCTGGGCTGGATGGAGCTTTCCACTTTGCCGCTGCCCCTTTTGTCCTACGGAGGGACGGGGCTGGTCCTTCACATGGTGCTCATCGGCTTTTTGCTTTCGGTGTTTCGGTGCGGCTCTCTGGAAGGCCCCGCGCCCTATGTAAGCCAGAAACCTGGACGGGTGCAGGTGGCGGACGGGGTGCTCTCCATCCGCCTGAAAGGCTATAGGGATTCGTCGAGATAAAAGGTCTGGGTAAAGCCTGGGAACGGATCATGTAATAAGAAAAGGCCATGCCGCATTTGCGGCATGGCCTTTTTGGTTAATGGCTTTAGCCAGTTGAGTGCGCCGGAGTTTCTCAAAAGAGAAACGTAGGAGTGCGAAACAGAAAACCACCTGCTATGCGGGTGGTGTAGTCAGTGCTTATAGCACGATCACCTTTCCAGTATAATAGAGGTGTCCAAGCCACTATCATAGAAAGGAAAGGTGATCAAAATGGCAAATAAAGCCAACGACCTAGCACACACAAAATGGATGTGCAAGTACCATATCGTCTTGGCAATAGTATACTGAATGATACAAATCCGGTGATATACCGAAAGGGAAAAATAATGTATCACTTGAATTTGCCGTATCGTGAAATGTGCGATTCAGATCACTATAGCATTCACTCCCAAGTATAGACGAAAGATAATCTATAATCAATACAAAGAGAGTATAAGAGATATATTAAAGCAACTATGCGCCTATAAGGGAGTGGAGATCTTGGAAGGGCATCTGATGCCGGACCATATCCATATGCTGGTAAGTATACCACCGAAATATAGTATATCACAGTTTATGGGATATCTGAAAGGGAAGAGTGCTCTGATGATATTTGATAAGCATGCAAACCTAAAGTACAAATATGGGAACCGGCACTTTTGGGCAGAAGGGTATTATGTGAGTACAGTAGGACTCAATGAGGCAACCATAAAAAAGTATATCCAAGACCAAGAGAAGTACGATATCATGCAGGATAAATTAAGCGTGAAGGAGTACGAGGACCCCTTTAAGGGGTAGCCGGTAGTACGAACGCCCTTTGAAGGGCGGCAACGAGTCAAGGGCAAAGTGGCTTGAACGGGGAGGTGAAAGCCAGCGCCTTTAGACGCTGGCCGGTAACGGCCCCTTATAGGGGCGAGCAAACCACCCGTTTGACGGGTGGTTATGATTGTAGCTTCAGCGCAAATAAACCACCGGATATGCCGGTGAGAATGAAAAGCTTAAGCTTACAGAATAGAGCGAAGCGAATGACAATAATCATTTCACTCGAAATAAGAAGCGATAGGGATATCACTGCTTTAGCAGTTGCAGTGCGTGTGATGCACATGACAGTTATTCAGCGCCTCTTAAGAGGTTAGCCGGTATCATGCCCTTCTAGGGCTTCCTCATGCCTCCGGCTTTGCCGGAGGTTTTGACTTGGCCGGAGGAGGTAGGAAAGGCAAAGCGGAAAACGCACCTGAGCGGCTGCTTACTGCTCCAGGGTCTGCTTTTTGCGGTAGGCTTGGGGCACATCGTTGGCGATAAGGCCGAGAAGATTCCCACCACTGTTTTGCAGCTTGAGGATGGCGTCGTCCGCCGCGTCGATCCGGGTCTTTTCATACCGGGCCACCAGCACACAGGCGTCGCAGGCGGCGCTCACCGCACAGGCGTCGGCGAAGTTGTTGGCATTGGGTGCGTCCACCAGAATCCGGTCGTATTTGGGCCGCAAAGAGTCGAGCAGGGCGTACATGGCGGTGGACTCCAGCAGGGTAGACGGGTTTTCTACAAAAGAGGAGGTGGAGCAGATGACGTCCAGATGGTCGTTTACCTTGGCAATGGCCTTGTCGATGCTCACCCGGGCGGTGAGCACGTCGGAAAGGCCGTTGACCGAATCCACCCGCAGACGGGAACGGATGTGGGCCGAGCGCATGTCCGCGTCGATGAGCAGCACCCGGTCCTGGGTTTCCGCGAAAGCCAGGGCAAGGCCGGAGGCAATCATGGAGCGGCCCTCCTTGGGGCCGGTGGAGCAGATGAGAAGACACTTGCCGTCGCTCCCGGCGGCGTGCTTGACGGCGGTGCGCAAAATCCGCACCGATTCCGGCATCCCTTCTCCCGGACGCTTGTCCAGCGGCTTTTCCGTGGAAGGCAGAACGCCCAGCAAAACGGTGTTCCTGGAAGCGCAGTATTTTTTATAATCCCGGATGAAGTTGTCCTTAATTTGAAAATAGAAAAGGAAGCCCAGGTAAAAGAGCATTCCTAAAATCGCCCCGGCAAAGCCTTTGGTGACGGCTTTGACCAAAGCGGTGGTAGTGGAAGGGGCCGAGGCCCGGTCGAGCACGGTGGCGGAAACCGGCGGAGAGGTAAAGCGGCGCTGAATCTCGTCGCTGCCGATGGTGGCCAGCTGATTTGCCATGTTGGCTGCTTTCACGCCGTCCGAATAGGTAATGGTGATCTTTAAGGCGTTGGAATCGTCAATGCGCTTGACCGTCACCCCTTTGGCAAAGGAGGCGGTGTCCATAAAGATTTTCGCTTCGGTCATGGCCCGGTCCACCACGTCGAGACTGCTGACGATGGCTACCGAGTCCTTGGCGATCTCTTCGGTGAGCTCTGCCTTCTGGGCTTCGGCGGCGACGCTTCCGTCGGTGGGCAGGTTATTGACCAGCATGATGGAGGAAGAAACCGTCACGTTTTTATCCAGCACGGCATAAGAGAGAAACGCCATCACCGCGAATCCCACGAACATGGCGAGAATGGCAAAAATCGAACGTCTGCGTACCTGGGAAGCGTAGCTTGCGAAGCTGAAAATTCCACTGCTGAAAAACTTTTTCATGGCGCCCCCTAGTAAATCGAAAAAATGTGGTATATTAGAAAAAGACCGCATATCCTAATGACGCAAGGAAAAGGAAAAACACGGCGAAACAGGAAGGATCGAATGTATCCGCATTCAGTATAGTACAAAGGAAAATCCCCGTCAATAAAGTATGTGCGCAAAACGGCGTTTAGAAGCGGACCAAGAGAGAAAAAAGCCTTGACAGCCGCGGGGAAAGATGGTAGGATAAACAAGACAACAAAGCAGAACAGCATTTTGTCCGTTCTCACCCTCCCGGCACATGGGACCGCGGAGGCGTTCATACGAAAGAAATCGAGGCGCTTGTAGAGTGCCGAGGTTTGTTGTGTGAAGACGCGCGGACGGAGTCATATCCATCCGTGCTTTTCTTTTTTAGACCCAATCAAAATAAGGCTTTGGAGGTGCTTACCCATTAGCAGCAAGGAACTGCAAATCAACGAAGATATCCGGGACAGAGAGGTGCGCGTCATCGACGCGGACGGAGCCCAGCTGGGTATCATGCCGACGAAAGAGGCGCTGGAGGTTTCCCTTCAGAAGAATCTGGATCTGGTGAAGATCGCCCCGACGGCCACGCCGCCGGTCTGCCGCATTATGGACTATGGAAAGTACCGTTTTGAACAGGCGAAGCGGGAAAAGGAAGCAAGAAAGAACCAGCATGTGGTGGAGATCAAGGAAATCCGTCTTTCGCTGAATATCGACGTGCACGACTTCAATACAAAAGCCGGCCATGCCAAGCGCTTTTTGAAGGAAGGCAACAAGGTGAAGGTTTCCATCCGCTTCCGCGGAAGAGAAATGGGCCATCCCGAAATCGGGCTTAACACCATGAAGCGGTTTGCCGAAACGCTCAGCGAGGAAGCAAACGTGGAAAAGCAGCCCAAGCTGGAAGGCCGTCATATGATCATGTTCCTTGCGGCAAAGCCCCAGAAGTAGTTGTTTCCTATGCGTTGGCATAGTGGAAGGTCCGCGGGCTCCTGCCGGCGGGCGAATTAGACCGCGGGAGGCTGGGGCGTTTGCCGCAGGATTCCTGCGCACAAAAATAAAGGAGGAAATACCATGCCGAAAATGAAAACGCACAGCGGCGCGAAAAAGCGTTTTAAGCTTTCCAAGAACGGTAAGGTCATCCGGGCGCATGCCTACAAATCCCATATTCTCACCAAGAAGAACACCAAGCGCAAGCGCAACCTTCGCAAGACCGCCGTGGCCGATGTGACCAATGTCAAGGCCGTGAAGAGACTCATTCCTTATAAATAAGAATCCCTGCGGTCCTACTTAATAACATTTACGATAATGGAGGTTGCTTATAAATGGCACGTATAAAGGGCGCAATGATGACGCGCAAAAGAAGAAAAAAAGTATTAAAGCTTGCCAAGGGCTACTATGGCGCCAAATCGAAGCTGTTCCGCACCGCCAAGCAGGCGGTCATGAAGTCCGGCCAGTATGCCTACATCGGCCGCAAGCAGAAAAAGCGTGATTTCCGCCGTCTGTGGATCACCCGTATTTCCGCCGCCTGCCGCATGAACGGAATGAACTATTCCACCTTCATGAACGGGCTCAAGAAGGCCGGCGTCACCCTCAACCGCAAGATGCTTTCTGAAATCGCCATTGCCGATCCGGCCGCGTTCACCGCGCTGACCGAGCAGGCGAAGGCCGCCAACAACCAGTAATACCGATGCGCCCGGGAGGATTCCCGGGCGTACTTTTATATGACTGGCAACGTCCCTAGAGAAAGGAAGAGGAATATGCCGCTGACCATAACGAGCCGGGACAATGAGCGGTTAAAACACGCCGTGCGGCTGCTGGGGAGCGCCAAAGCCCGCCGGGAGGAAGGCCTTTTCGTCATCGAAGGGGCCCGCCTTTGCATGGATGCGCTGCAAAGCGGCGCGGACATCCGGGAGGTTTACGTCACCGAAGCGGCGGCCAAGCGGTATGAAAACGAAGTGCAGGCGCTGTTTGCTGCGGGTAAGGATTGCTTTTTTCTCTCCCCCTCGGCAGCCGCCCGGCTGGCGGATACCAAGCAGCCGCAGGGGATTTTTTGCGTATGCGCTGCGCTTGACAAACAGGCGCGGTTATATACAATAAAAAAAGAATGCAAAATTCTGGCGCTGGAGGAAATGCAGGACCCTTCCAATCTGGGAGCGGTGCTGCGAAGCGCGGAGGCCTTCGGAATGACGGGGGTATTGCTGTCGGAAGGCTGCTGCGATTTGTATAACCCCAAGGTGCTGCGTGCGTCCATGGGCGCGGTGTTCCGCCTGCCTTTTGTGCGCACGCCGGATTTCGAAGAGGCGCTTTTGGAGCTGACGAAGAACGGGGTACAGACGCTGGCCGCCGTGGTGGACGCAGATGCGCAGGCCATTACGAAGCTCGACCTTAAAGGGTCTGCCGCCGTGGTCATCGGCAACGAAGGAAACGGGTTAAGACCGCAGACCGCCGCCTTGTGTGACAAACGGGTGACCATCCCTATGAAGGGACGGGCGGAATCCCTCAACGCATCGGTGGCGAGCGCCATCCTCATGTGGGAAATGACCAAAGAATAAGGAATTCAGAAGAAGGCGTGGTGTTGACAGAATGCACAGCATGTATTATTGGCTCTGGCTGCAAAGGGCACTGGGTGTAGGAAGCCGTAAGGTCCGCGCCGTGCATTCTGCTTACAGTTCGCTCGAAGAGTTTTACCAGGGAGGAAGCACCCTCTGGAAAGAAACCGGGTTCTTTACGCCCAAGGAGCTTAAGTGCCTTGGGGAAATCACGCCCCAATCGGTTACGCCGATTATTAAGGATTGCATCCGGCTCCATTATCACATTTTGACCCCGGACCATCCCAAATACCCCAAGCGCCTGCTCACCCTGCCGGATTATCCGGCGGCCCTCTATGTGTGGGGCGACCTGTGTGAAGTAGACGATGAGGTGTTGATTGCGGTTGTGGGAACCAGAGGCTGCACGCCCTACGGCCAGCAGGTGGCTATGCAGATTTCCGCCACCATGGCGAAGGCCGGGGTTGTAGTTGTCAGCGGCGGCGCTTACGGGGTGGACACCATTGCCCACAAAGGCGCCCTGAAAGCGGGCGGGAGAACCATTGCGGTGCTGGCCGGCGGTATCAACGCGGGTCAGCTGGTGGGAAACGAGGAGCTGCGCCGTCAGATCGTGGAACAGCAGGGCGCGGTCCTGTCCGAGTACCCGCCGGGCGCGCCCATCGGTCGAAACGCCTTTCCCATCCGAAACCGGCTCATGTCCGGCCTGTCTTTGGGCACCTTGGTGGTGGAGGCAGGCGAGCGAAGCGGCGCGCTCATCACCGCCAACTGGGCAAACGAACAGGGCCGGGACGTGTTTGCCATTCCCGGCAGCGTCATGAGCCCCACGTCGCTGGGCTGCAACCGGCTGATTGCCCAAGGGGCCAAGCCGGTGGCCTGCGCCTACGACATCTTAGAAGAATATATCGACCAGTATCCGCATAGGATAAGCCTGAAAATCGCCGGCGTCAAGGAATCGGCCAGCCCGGTTACGCCGCCGGCTCCGGGAAAACCCCAAAAGCGGCAGGCTGCCGCCAAGCCCGATTTTGCGCCCGAGAAAAAAACGGAGACGCCCCGGGCAAACGAAGCTATGCTCACGCTGTCCGACGGGGCGAAGGCGCTCTATGCAGTCCTTCCCTGCGAGCCTGCCCACATCAACGACCTGGCCGCCGCGGCAAAGGTCGAGGTGCGCAAGGCGCTTGCCGCCATGACCGAGCTTGAAATCGCGTCGTTGGCCCAGTCGCTCCCAGGGCGGCGCTTTTGCCGCAAACCCAACCGATAACCCCTGTTTTGAAACAGGAAAATGATACACAAGGATGGTAATTTCATGTCTGATTTGGTCATTGTGGAATCTCCCGCCAAAGCCAAAACCATTAAAAAGTACCTAGGAAAGAACTACGAAGTCATCGCTTCCATGGGCCATATCCGTGACCTTCCCAAATCCAAGCTGGGCGTGGATGTGGAGCATGATTTTCAGCCTCTGTATACCGAGATCAAGGGGAAGGAGGAGCTGATTCAGGAGCTGAAGGACGCCGCCCAAAAAAGTGACAAGGTCTATCTCGCCACCGACCCCGACCGGGAAGGAGAGGCAATTTCCTGGCACCTGGCGGAGCTTCTTAACCTGGATGAGCACGCCTCCAACCGGGTGACCTTCAACGAGATCACCAAGTCCGGCGTGCAGGCGGGCATGGCCCATCCCCGTCAGATCGACGAGGACTTGGTCAACGCCCAGCAGGCCCGGCGTATCCTTGACCGGATCGTGGGCTATAAGATCAGCCCCTTTCTCTGGCGCAAGGTGCGAAGAGGCCTTTCCGCCGGGCGGGTCCAGTCGGTAGCGGTGCGGCTGATTGTGGACCGGGAAGAGGAAATCAAGAAGTTTAAACCCCAGGAATACTGGACGCTGGACGCAAAGCTCTTAAAGAAGGGGACCAAAAAGCCCTTTGCCGCCCTTTTTTACGGAGACCAGAAGGGCAAAATCAAAATTAAGAACAAGGAACAGGCGGATGAGATTCTAAAGAATCTCGAGGGCGCTACCTATCAGGTTGCCAAGCTGAAAAAAGGCGTGCGCCGCAAATCCCCCGCGCCGCCCTTTATCACCTCCACCATGCAGCAGGACGCTTCCCGTAAGCTGGGCTTCCAGGCCAGGCGTACCATGAAGGCGGCCCAGGAGCTGTACGAAGGTGTGGAAGTGGCCGGGATGGGCGCCATGGGTCTGATCACCTACATGCGTACCGACTCGCTGCGCATCGCGGACGAGGCGCGGGACGCGTCCGCCGCCTATATTAAAGAAACCTACGGGGACAAGTACTTGCCGGAGAAGCCCCGTGTGTTCAAAAGCCGCGCCTCCGCCCAGGACGGCCACGAAGCCATCCGCCCCACCATGCCGAGTCTGACCCCCGCCCAGGTGAAAGACAGCCTTTCCCTGGACCAGTATAAGCTTTATAAGCTCATCTGGGAGCGGTTTATCGCCAGCCAGATGGCAAACGCCGTGTACGACACGGTGGCGGCGGACATTTCGGCGGGGGACTATCTGTTCAAGGCCTCCGGCCATACCGTGCGCTTCGACGGCTTTACCGTCCTCTACGAAGAAAGCAAGGACGAGGAGGAAGAGGCGGGCACCATGCTGCCGCCTCTGGAAAAGGACGAGGTGCTGCGCCTAAAAGAGCTCAAAGGCAACCAGCACTTTACCCAGCCGCCTCCCCGGTTTACGGAGGCGTCCCTCATTAAGGCGCTGGAGGAAAACGGCATCGGCCGCCCGTCCACCTATGCGCCCACCATCACCACTATCTTGGCAAGGGACTATGTGGAGCGGGAAGGGAAGGCGTTAAAGCCCACCGTGCTCGGAGACGTGACCACCAAGCTGATGAAGGACCTGTTTCAAAACATTGTGGACGTAAAGTTCACCGCCAATATGGAGCACGATCTCGACGAAGTGGAAGCGGGAGAGAAAAACTGGGTGGAGACCCTTCACGACTTCTACGGCGGCTTTGAGAATACCCTGGAGGAAGCGGAAAAGCAGATGGACGGCACCCGGGTGAAAATCCCGGATGAGGAAACCGACATTGTGTGCGAGAAATGCGGGCGCAAGATGGTCATCAAGCTCGGACGGTTCGGTAAGTTCCTGGCCTGCCCGGGATACCCCGAATGCAAGAATACCAAGAAGCTCGTCAAGGAAACCGGCGGCTTTTGTCCGAAATGCGGCGCCAGGATGATCGAGAGAAAGTCCAAAAAGGGCCGGCCTTACTACGGCTGTGAAAACTATAAGGACTGCGGCTTTATGACGTGGGACCTGCCCATTGCGGAGAAGTGTCCCAAGTGCGGCAAGAGCCTGTTCCAGAAAAAAGGCAAGATGGCGAAAATCTACTGTGCTTCGGAAGAGTGCGACTATGAGCGGCCGGTGGAAAAGGCCGCCAAGAAGACGGAGGAGCAATGAACAGGGTTACGGTAATCGGTGCGGGCCTCGCCGGGTGCGAGGCGGCACGGCAGCTGACGAAAGCGGGAATCCCCGTCACCCTGCTCGAGCAAAAGCCGGTCCAGTTTTCCCCGGCCCATCGGTCGGCGAATTTTGGAGAGCTGGTTTGCTCCAATTCCCTCAAAGCCATGCGCTTAGAAAGCGCGGGCGGGCTGTTAAAAGCGGAGATGGAGCGGCTGGGTTCAATTTGTATCCAGGCGGCGAAAGCCTGCCGGGTACCTGCCGGCGGCGCGCTGGCGGTGGACCGGGATCAGTTTTCCAGCCTTCTTACGAAAGCCATGGAAGAGGATCCGCTCATTACCGTGGAGCGCCGCCCGGTATCCGCGCTGCCAGAGGACGGGGTCACCATCGTGGCCACCGGGCCGCTGACGGCGGGGGCGTTTGCCAAAGCGGTGGAGGAAAAGGTGGGGGAAGGGTATTTGAGCTTTTACGATGCGGCCGCCCCCATCGTTACGGCCGAGTCGGTGGACATGAAAAGCGCCTTCGCCGCCTCCCGGTACGACCGGGGGGAGGACGATTATATCAATTGCCCCATGAACAAGGAAGAATACGAGGCTTTTTATGAGGCGCTCATCCACGCCGAGAGCGCGACTCTCCACGCCTTTGACAAGCCCAACGTCTACGAGGGCTGCATGCCCATCGAGATTATGGCCAAGCGCGGGCCGGACACCATCCGCTACGGCCCCTTAAAGCCGGTGGGGCTGCGCGACCCGCGTACCGGGCACCGGCCCTGGGCGGTGGTGCAGCTTCGCAGAGAGAACGCCGAGGGGACCCTTTATAACCTGGTGGGGTTTCAGACGAATTTGAAATTCTCCGAGCAGAAGCGGGTGTTCTCCATGATACCGGCTCTTCTAAATGCGGAGTTTGCCCGGTACGGGGTGATGCACCGCAACAGCTTCTTAGATTCCCCCAAGCTCCTAAACCCCGACCAAAGCCTGAAAACCGACCAAAACCTCTTTTTCGCCGGGCAGATTACCGGGGTGGAGGGGTACATGGAATCGGCTATGTCGGGCATCTGGGCGGGAATCCATGCCGCAAGACGGGTGCTAGGGAAGGAACCGGTGCTGCCGGGGCCCGACACCATGTCGGGAGCGCTTTTGCATTTTATCACGGCTGGGAGCACGGCGAAATTCGAGCCCATGGGGGCGAATTTCGGCATTCTCCCCTCTCTGCCCGAGCACATCCGGGACAAAAAGCTGCGGTATGGAGCGCTTGCAAAGCGGGCGCTTTTGAGCCTGGAAGAAACGGCGCAAAAGCTTGAGGAATAAGCATCTTTCCCAAAGGAACAAGACGGAAAGGAAGCGTAACGTTATGAAAATCATCGTGGACGCCTTTGGCGGCGACAACGCGCCGCTGGAAATACTAAAGGGAAGCGCTGCGGCGGTGGCCGCTTACGGGTGCGACATTTTGTTGTGCGGCGACGAAAGCGTTATCCGCAAGGTGGCGGCAGACAATCAGATTTCCCTTGCGGGCATGGAGATCGTCCATGCGCCGGACGTGATTTCCATGGAGGACGAGCCGGGAGAAGTGGTCAAGTCCAAGAAAGACTGCTCCATGGCCGAGGGCCTGCGCAGGCTCGCCGCCGGGGAAGGGGATGCATTCGTGTCCGCCGGGTCCACCGGCGCCCTGCTCATCGGCTCGACTCTGCTTGTCAAGCGCATCAAGGGCATCAAGCGGTGCGCTCTGGCCCCGATTTTGCCCTGTGACAACGGGTTTTACATGCTCATCGACGGGGGCGCCAACGTGGAATGCCGTGCGGAGATGCTCGAGCAGTTCGGCATTATGGGCAGCGCCTATATGGAAAAGGTCATGGGGATAAAGGCGCCCAAGGTCGGCCTTGCAAACGTAGGCACCGAGCCCACCAAGGGCGGCGAGCTGCAGCACGAGGCGTTTTCTCTGCTTTCTAAGGCGCCGGTTAACTTTATCGGCAACGTGGAGGCCAGGGATTTTCCGGCGGGCGTGTGCGACGTGCTGGTGGCGGACGGGTTTACCGGAAACGTCATCCTAAAGCTGACTGAAGGAGTAGCGGGCACCTTGTTCGGGAATATAAAGGGCATTTTGAAGGCAAACTTAAAGGGAAAGCTGGCCGCGGCTATGATTATGCCGGGGCTCAAAGCCTTCAAAAAGCGGATGGACACCGACGAATACGGCGGCGCGCCCCTGCTTGGCACTTCTAAGCCGGTTTTCAAGGCCCACGGAAGCTCCAACGCCTACGCCTTCCAGAACGCCATCCGTTTGGCCTGTGACTTTGCCAAGGGGAACGTCATCGGTACCATTGAGAAAAGCCTGCAGGAGAGCAAATAGCCTTACGCGTTTTTCCTGGATTCGGGGCGGTCTATTGACAAAGCCGGCCCGGGACTTTTATCATAGAAGAAAGCATACGGTTTCGTTTCATTTTTGCCGGTATTCCCGGAGAATGGGGGTACCGGCAATCGGTATTTTGACCGCTTGGCCGCAGACAGGCGGCCGAAGGGGAAAACAAGAGGAAAAGGAGGCGTGTCACATGAAGGAACTGCAAAAGAAAATCGGGTATACCTTCCAAGACGAAGGCCTGCTCAAAACGGCGCTGACCCATTCGTCCTATGCTAACGAGGGGAAAAAGGGCGGGGTGAGCAACGAACGTCTGGAATTTCTGGGGGACTCGGTGCTGAGCATCGTGGTGTCCGACTATCTTTACCGCAGCTACGAGACCCAGCCGGAAGGAGAACTGACCCGAATGCGGGCGGCCTTGGTGTGCGAAAAGTCCCTCTGCCGCTTTGCAAGGGAAATCGATTTGGGCAAGTACCTGCTTTTGGGCAAAGGCGAGCAGCACACCGGCGGACGGGAGCGGCCTTCGGTGCTGGCGGACGCGTTTGAGGCGGTCATCGCCGCGATCTACCTGGACGGAGGCATGGAACCCGCCCGGCGGCACATTATGCGATTTGTCAAAGAGGAAAGCACCGGGAACGCGAAGCCTTTCCGGGATTACAAGACCACCCTTCAGGAGATTGTTCAGCAAAATCCAGGTGAAAGCCTGAGCTATGTCCTGACGGGTGAGAGCGGGCCGGACCATGACAAGCGCTTTACCGTAGAGGTGTTTTTAAATTCCAACTGCATCGGCAAGGGAAGCGGGCACAGTAAGAAGGAAGCGGAGCAGCAGGCGGCAAGAGAAGCGCTGCATTTGATGGGCTGCGACAAGTGAAGCACGCAAACGTGGCTATTTTTGTCCCCCACGCAGGCTGCCCGTATGCCTGCAGCTTCTGCGACCAGCGGCGTATCTCCGGGCAGGCGCAGATCCCCACGCCCGAAACGGTGCGAAAGACAGCCGAACAGGCGCTAAGGGACCTGGGCACCCGCGCGAAAGATAGCGAGCTTGCCTTTTTCGGCGGTAGCTTTACTGCGATGGACCGCGATGTCATGTGCGGCCTATTGGAGGCGGCGCGGGACTATGTAGGCGAGGGGAAGATGTCCGGCATCCGGGTTTCCACCCGGCCCGACGCGGTGGATGAAGAAGTGCTTGGCCTATTAAAGGCGTACGGCGTTACCGCGGTGGAGCTGGGCGCCCAGAGCATGGACGATGGGGTACTCGAGAAAAACGGGCGGGGCCATACCGCCCAGGACGTTAGAGAAGCGGCCGCACGGATTCAGAAAGCGGGGCTTTCTCTAGGCCTTCAGATGATGACCGGCCTCTACGGGGACACCGACGACGGCGCCCGGCGTACCGCCGAAGAGCTGGCGGCGTTAAAACCGGACACGGTGCGCATTTACCCCGCGGTGGTGATGGAGGGGACCCCTCTTGCCGACTGGTACGTAGAAGGCCGGTACACGCCGCCGGGGCTTTGGGAGACGGTGGCCCTCTGCGCCGGGCTTCTGGATTTCTTTGAGGAGCGGCACATCCGAGTCATCCGGGTGGGGCTGCACGCCGAGGCTTCTATGCAGGAGCACCGGCTCGCAGGGCCCTGGCATCCGGCTTTCGGGGAACTTTGCGAGAACGAACGGTTCTTTTGCCGGGCAGAGAGACTGCTGAGCGGCCGTAAACCGGGGCACTATTGCATCCAAACCAATCCAAAGGACCAATCGAAAATGACGGGACAGAAAAAACGCAACCTGGCCCGGCTACAGGAACTAGGCTTCTCCTGCAAGGTCGTCCCCGAAGAAGGGGTGAAGGCGGGAGAACTTCGAATCACTTGTACATAGAAAGGCGGAACTGGTGTGCTGTTAAAATCCCTTGAACTGCAGGGCTTTAAATCCTTCGCGGACAAGACCACCCTGACCTTCGGCCAGGGCGTCACGGCGGTGGTAGGCCCCAACGGCTCCGGCAAAAGCAACATCAGCGACGCGGTACGCTGGGTGCTGGGCGAGCAGTCCTCCCGCCAGCTGCGGGGTGCGCGCATGGAGGACGTGGTCTTTGTGGGCACCTCCACCCGCAAGGCCAAGGGCTTTGCGGAAGTGTCCCTGACCATCGACAACGCGGACCGCAGCCTCAACTTCGACAGCGACGACGGGCGGGTCACCCGGCGGTACTACCGGTCGGGCGAGTCGGACTATCTGCTAAACGGCGCGGCGGTGCGGCTCAAGGACGTGCACGAGCTTTTTATGGATACCGGCCTTGGCCGGGACGGGTATTCCATCATCGGCCAGGGCAAGATTGCCGACATTGTAGGCTCTAAATCGGACGAACGCCGGGAAATCTTCGAGGAAGCGGCGGGCATCTCCAAATACCGCTACCGCAAAATCGAAGCCGAGCGCCGCCTTTCTGCGGCGGAAGAAAATCTCGTCCGGCTGCTGGACATTTTGAAGGAGCTGGAAGGCCGGGTGGAGCCGCTCAAAGAGCAGGCGGCCAAGGCGGAGAAATTTCTAACGTTGTCCAGCGAGAAAAAGGAGCTGGAAATCGGCATTTGGGTCAAAAGCCTCAGCAGGGCCAAAGAAGTCCTCTTGGAGCAGGAGCATAAGCTCTTGTCCGCCCGCAGCCAGCACGAGGGCGTGGAGGGAAAGCTTTCCGATCTGGAAAGGGAAATCGAAGAGGTACAGATCGAGTCGGGCCGGCTGGCGGCCGCTATCGACGAGGTGCGCCGGTCGGTTTCCTCGCTGGAAGAGCAGGCGGTGCGCACCGAAGGGGAAGGAAACGTCCTCAAGAACACGGTGGAGCACAACTTGGCTTCCATCCAGCGCATCGAAGGAGAAATCGCGGCCAGCAGCCAGTCAGGGGAAGAGCTGCGCGGGCAGATGGCTGAATATGAGGAAAAAATCAAGAAGGGTGAGCAAACGGCGGTGGAAAAGACCGCCCGGCTCAACGAGTGCACCGCCCGGATGCAGGAGCTGCTCGAACAAAACCTAGGCCATTCCGAGCAGATGGACCGTTTAAGTAAGGACCTTGCCGTGCTCACTCAGAAGGACGCGGATGCGCGCATCACGTCCATCACCGCCCGGTCGGAGCTGGAAAGCATCGAAGCGCGGCAGAAAACGCTCGATGAGTCCCAGCAGGCGGCAACGCTGACCAAGGACGCCCTGCTGCGGGAGCTGACGGAAATCCAGGACGGGCTCAAGGAACTGGACGGGCACATGGAAAGCCTGCAAAACGCCGCCAAGGGCTATCAAATCCGCCTGGAAAGCCGCCAGAAGCGGTTGGACGGGCAACGACAGCTGGCGGACAAGCTTTCCTTGGATGCAAACGAAATGCACCGGCGGGCAAAGCTGCTCGAGGACCTGGAACGAAACCTGGAGGGGTTTGCGTATTCGGTCAAAAATGTGATGAAGCAAGCGTCCCACGGGGCGCTGCGGGGTATACTAGGTCCGGTGTCCCGGCTTATCACCGTGCCGGGAGAATACGCCCAGGCCATCGAAACGGCGCTGGGCGGCGCCATGCAGAACATTGTCACCGAGGACGAGAACGCCGCGAAAACAGCCATCGCCTATTTAAAGCGGGGCGACGGCGGCCGTGCCACCTTCCTGCCGGTCACCTCCGTCAAGGGAAACCGGCTTTACGAGAAAGGGCTTGACGACTGCTATGGGTTTGTGGGAATCGCCGCGGGACTTGTGGAATATGACCCGAAATTCGAGGGCATTGTCGCTTCGTTGCTTGGACGGGTGGCGGTGGCGGAGGATTTGGACTGCGCCATTGCCATCGCCAAGCGGTATTCCTATAAATTCCGGGTGGTAACCTTAGACGGCCAGGTGGTTAACGCCGGCGGTTCTTTGACCGGCGGCTCTCATACGAAGAACGCGGGGCTTTTGAGCCGGCGCAGCGAGATCGAGAAAATCAAGGGGCAGGCGAAAAGCTTGGAAGGGCAGGCGGCAGCAGCCCGGCAAAAGCAGCAGGTTTTTGCCGAAGAGCTGGCCGCGTCTCAGGCGGAGCTTTCCGGCGTCAAAGGGGAAATCGCCACCGCCCAGGAAGACCACATCCGCTTTGAGGCGGAGCAAAAGCGGGTGGAGAGCCAGCTTTTGACCGCCGAGCAAAACCTGCGGTCTATTGAAGTACAGCACACCCTTCTGACCGAGAAAAAAGCAGAGCTGACGGCGGCGTTGGAAAACGTGGGCAAGGACGCTGCACAAATCGCCGCAAAGAAGGAGAAGGTCCAAGAGGAGCTGGCGGCGCTCACCGGCGGGCGGGAGGATTTGGACCGCCGCCGCGAGCAGCTTTCCGCCAAAAGCGAAACGTTGCGCCTGGAGCTTCTGGCAGTGGAAAAGGACGTGGAAGCGGCTAGAGAGTCCATCCGGCAGCTGGAGGAGCGAAAGAGCGCGCAGGCAAGGCACGCCCAGGAGCTCGAGCGGCAGAAAGCGGAGTTTCTCCAGAAAAACGAACAGCTGACCCAGGATATTACCCAGCGGCTGCAATCCGCCCGGGCTCTGCGCGAGCAAGCGGCCAGGGCGGAAAACGACATCCGCGAGAAAACCGAACAGCGGGAAGGCTGTAGCCGGCGTTTTCAGGAGCTGCGCGGGCAGGAAAAAGAGCAGTCGGACGAGCGCGAGCGCCTGGGCCGGGAGCTTGCCCGGCTGGAAGAGCGCAAAGCGGCCAGCCAGAAGGACTACGACGAGATCATCAAAAAGCTGTGGGATGAGTACGAGCTGACCCGGCGGGAGGCGGAGGAAACCGCCGCGCCGGTGGAAGACCTGCCCAAGGCCCAGAGGCGGCTGGGCGAAATCAAGAACGCCATCCGGTCGCTGGGTTCGGTAAACGTCAGCGCCATCGAGGAATATCAGGAGGTCAGCGAACGCTATACCTTCCTGAAGGTTCAGGTGGAGGACGTCGAACACGCCCGGGACGAGCTTTACCGCTTGATCAAAGAGCTCACCGGGAAGATGCACGAGCTGTTTTTGGACCGGTTTGCGAAGATCAACGGTGAGTTCGGCCAGATTTTCACCGAGCTTTTCGGCGGCGGAAAGGCACAGCTTGCCTTGACCGATCCCGAGGACGTGCTCACCTCCGGCATTGAGATTTCCGTGCAGCCGCCCGGAAAAATCATCACCCATCTGGACAGCCTCTCGGGCGGGGAAAAGGCGCTGGTGGCCATTTCTCTTTACTTTGCCATCCTGCGGGTAAGCCCGTCTCCCTTCTGCGTGCTCGACGAAATTGAGGCGGCGCTGGACGATGTCAACGTCAGCCGGTTCGCCTCCTATCTGCGGCGTATGAGCGGCAACACCCAGTTCATCGCCATCACCCACCGCAGAGGCACCATGGAGGAAGCGGACGTGCTCTACGGGGTAACCATGCAGGAGGAGGGCGTGTCCAAGCTCTTGGAGCTGCGGGCGTCCGAGCTGCAGGAGAAGTGGCATTTGTCTTAATATACGCAAACGGCTGCTCAGGGCAGCTTTTGTATACGAGAAAAGCGGGAAGAAAGGAAACGAACGTATGGGACTCTTTTCGAAAATCGCCCAGGGTCTGAAAAAAACCCGGGACAATATGGCCCAGCAGATGGACAGCCTCTTTAAGTCCTTCAAGAAGGTGGACGAGGAGCTGTTTGAGGAGCTGGAAGAAATTCTGATTATGGCGGACGTGGGGATGCTCACCTCCGAACGCATCTGCGGGGAACTGCGCGAGCGGGTCAAGAAGCAGAAGATTACCGACGCGCAAGAGGTTCGGGGCTTACTTCGGGAGATCATCGCCGAGCTTTTGGAAGGGGACCAGACCCTTCATCTGAGCAGCCGGCCCTCCATCATCCTGGTCATCGGCGTCAACGGCGTGGGCAAAACCACCACCATCGGCAAGCTTGCAAACCAGCTCAGGGAAGAAGGCAAGAAGGTCATCCTGGCGGCGGGGGATACCTTCCGCGCCGCGGCGGGCGAGCAGCTGCAAATCTGGGCAGAGCGCAGCAAAACCGAGATCGTCCGCCACGCGGAAGGGGCGGACCCGGCGGCGGTGGTGTTCGACGCCATCGCGGCGGCCAAGGCCCGGCATGCGGACGTGGTGATTGTGGACACGGCCGGCCGGCTTCACAACAAAAAGCACCTGATGGACGAGCTTGCGAAAATCAGCCGGGTCATCAAGCGGGAGCTGCCGGACGCGGACGAGGAAGTTTTGCTGGTGCTCGACGCGACCACGGGGCAAAACGCCGTCAACCAAGCCAGGGAATTCAAGAATGCGGCGGGCATCACCGGCATTGTGCTGACAAAGCTCGACGGCACCGCCAAGGGCGGCGTGGTTATTTCCATCATGGAGGAGCTGGAGGTGCCGGTGAAATACATCGGCGTGGGCGAACAGATGGACGATCTGCAGCCCTTTGATTCGGCGGCCTTTGCTCAGGCTTTGTTTGAGGGCGGGGAGGCGGCCGAATGAGGCGGTTTGTGGTCGCTACCCAGAACCGGGACAAATTAGAGGAAATCGCCCGGCTTCTTCGGCCCATCGGCATCGAGCCGATTTCCTTAAAGGAAGCGGGCGTGGATTTCTCCGATGTGGAGGAAACCGGGCAAACCTTTTTAGAGAACGCTCAGATTAAGGCCAGGGCCGCCTTTGAGAAAAGCGGCCTTCCGTCTATTGGGGATGATTCGGGTTTAGCGGTGGATGCGCTAAACGGCGCGCCGGGCATCTATTCCGCCCGGTACGCGGGGGAAGGCGCTACCAATGAAATGCGCATCGAAAAGCTCCTTCGGAATCTGGAGGGCGTCGAAAAGGAAAAACGCACGGCCCGGTTTGTCTGCGCGGTGTGCTGCGTGTTGGCACCGGGAGAGGAGATCGCCGTCCAGGGTGAATGCGAGGGAACCATTGCGTTCGAACCGGTGGGCGAGGGCGGCTTCGGCTATGACCCGGTGTTTCTCATCGAAGACGGGCGCAGCTTCGCCCAGCTGACCGATGGGGAAAAGGACGGCATGAGCCACCGGGGCCGGGCGCTCAAAAAGCTCGAGCAGGCGCTGCGCGAGCGGGAAAGCGGACAATAACAAAGAACGGAGTAACAATATGTTAAATAGCAAACAAAGGGCCTATTTACGTGGCCTTGCCAATACGATGGAGACCATCTTTCAGGTGGGAAAGGGCGGCGTCAACGACGCGCTCATCGCCCAGGTAGACGACGCGCTGCGGGTGCGTGAGCTCATCAAGGTGCGTGTGCTGGAAACCTCGCCCGAATCGGTCAAGGAAGTGGCCCAAGCGGTAGCAGAGGGCACGAAGGCGGACGTGGTGCAGGTGATCGGCAGCCGGTTTGTGCTGTTCCGGCGAAACCCCAAGGAGCCGAAAATCGAGCTGATCTGACTCGGATCACCTTCACTCGGATGGGAGTGGCAGACGTTGCAGAAAATCGGCATTTACGGAGGAACCTTCAACCCGGTGCATCTGGGACATGTCAGCCTGGCAAAGCGGTTTCGAAAGGCACTGGGGCTTGATACGGTGTTTTTCATTCCCACCGCCACGCCGCCCCACAAGGTGCGGCCGGACTTGGCGGACGGGGACGAGCGGTATGCAATGTGCAAACTGGCGGTAGAAGGTGAAGAAGGGCTGGACGTGTCCGACGTAGAGCTCATCCGTGGCGGCAAAAGCTACACGGTGGACACCCTTTTGGAATTTCATCGCCGCTACCCGGACAGTGCCCTCTATCTCATCACCGGGGCGGACATGTTTTTGACGCTGGAGCAGTGGTACCGGTTTGGAGATATCGCTCATCTAGCGGTGCTCTGCGCAGCGCCCAGGGACGAGGATTCGGCGGAGGACTTGTATCAATACGCCGACCGGCTGCGGGGCGTCTACGGCGCAAGGACTGCCGTGGTCAATTTCCCGCTGCTGCCCATTTCCTCCACCCTGGTGCGTGACCGGCTGCGGGCGGGAAAACCGGTGGACGGGCTGGTGCCCCAAGCGGTAAAACAGTATTTATACGAGCGCGGGCTCTATCAATAAATACAAGCGGAAGGGAAGCGACAGGCATATGGAGTACGAGGCGGTTTTGCGGGAAAAACTAACCGAGAAGCGGTACGTGCATTCCATCGAGGTATCCAAGGCGGCGGTGCGGCTTGCACAGCGGTACGGCGCCGATGCGGAGAAGGCGCGCATCGCCGGGCTTTTGCATGATGTGATGAAGGACGCGGGCGGGGACGCCCAGTTGCAAATCATCGAGAATTCTGGTACAATCCTTACGAATGTGGAACGCTCGTCCCAGAAGCTGTGGCACGGGATCGCGGGAGCCATCTATGTGCGCGATGTGCTGGGCATCGACGACCCGGATATCTTTGACGCCATCCGCTACCATACCACCGGCCGGGCGGGCATGTCGCTATTGGAAAAGGTGGTATTCGTGGCCGATTACACGTCGGACGACCGGGACTATGAGGACGCCCAGGTGGTGCGTCAGATTGCCAAGGAAAGCCTGGAAAAGGCCATCGTGGAAGGGGTCGCTTTTACCGTGACCGACCTCATCCGGCGGGGCCGCACGGTCGCTAGGGACACCATCGATGCTTATAACGAGAGCCTGCTCGCCATGCAGGCCCAGGCAGAAAAGGAGAAACGCGAATGACAGCATTGGAACTGACTCAGGAAATCGCTTGTGTTTTAGATAAAAAGAAAGCCAAGGACATCAAGGCCATTTACATCCGGGATTTGACCATCCTGGCCGATTACTTCGTCATCTGCACCGGTACCTCCACCACTCAGGTCAAAGCGCTGGCGGACGAGGTGGAGTACCAGATGAAGACCAAGTTTGCGCTTACACCCGCCCGGGTGGAGGGATATCACTCGTCTTCCTGGATTTTGGTGGACTACGGCAATGTGGTCGTCCACTTTTTCCTGGAGGACACCCGCGATTTCTATTCCCTGGAACGGCTCTGGACGGACGGACAGCCTGTCGAGCCGGAGGAATTGTTTGCAAAGGTTGAGGAGGAAGAAACGAAATGAAGTGCGACTTTGGGAAGATAGAAAAAAAGTGGCAGGATATTTGGGAGGAAAAGGGCGTTTTTCACGCGAAAAACGACTATTCCAAACCGAAATTCTATGCGCTGGTGGAGTTTCCCTACCCGTCCGGGCAGGGGCTGCATGTGGGTCATCCCCGCAGCTACACGGCGCTGGACATCGTGGCCCGCAAAAAGCGGCTGGAGGGCTTTAACGTCCTCTATCCCATGGGGTGGGACGCGTTCGGCCTGCCCACGGAAAACTTCGCCATCAAAAACCACGTGCATCCCGAGATCGTGACCAAGCAGAACGTGGCCCGTTTTAAAAGCCAGCTGCAATCTCTGGGCCTTTCCTTTGACTGGAGCCGGGAGATCAACACCACCGACCCGGAGTATTATAAATGGACCCAGTGGATTTTCCTGCAGCTGTTTAAAAAGGGCCTTGCATATAAGAAGGAAATGGCGGTCAACTGGTGCACCTCCTGCAAATGCGTGCTGGCTAACGAAGAAGTAGTCGGCGGCGTTTGCGAGCGGTGCGGCGGCGAGGTCATTCACAAGACCAAGAGCCAGTGGATGCTCAAGATTACCGCTTATGCCCAGCGCCTTCTGGACGATCTGGATAAGGTGGACTACATTGACCGGGTCAAAACCCAACAGCGCAACTGGATCGGCCGTTCCACCGGCGCGGAGGTGGATTTCACCACCACCGCCGGAGACAAGCTGCGGGTGTACACCACCCGGCCGGACACGCTGTTCGGCGCTACTTACATGGTTATTTCTCCGGAGCACCCGATCCTGGAAAAGTGGGCGGGAAGGCTTCAAAACCTCGACGAAATCAAGGCCTACCAGGAAGAGGCCGCCCGCAAGTCGGACTTTGAGCGCACTGAAGTGGCCAAGGACAAGACCGGCGTGCGTCTTAACGGCGTTATGGCCATCAACCCGGTCAACGGCAGGGAAATCCCGATTTTTATTTCCGATTATGTGCTGATTTCCTACGGCACCGGCGCCATCATGGCGGTTCCGGCCCATGACACCCGGGACTGGGAGTTTGCCAAGAAGTTTGACCTGCCCATCATCGAGGTGGTCAAGGGCGGCGACGTGCAGAAAGAAGCGTTTACCGACTGCGCCACCGGCGTGATGGTCAATTCCGGCATGCTCGACGGGCTGACCGTGGAGGAAGCCAAGGAGAAGATTACCGCCTGGCTCAAAGAACAGGGCCTGGGTGAACCCAAGGTCAACTTTAAGCTGAGAGACTGGGTGTTCGCCCGCCAGCGGTATTGGGGCGAGCCGATTCCCATCGTCATCTGCGAAAAGTGCGGCTACGTGCCGCTGCCGGAGGACCAGCTTCCCTTGAAGCTGCCGGAGGTGGAAAGCTACGAGCCCACCGAGGACGGGGAATCCCCTCTGGCGGCTTTGACCGACTGGGTGGAGACCACCTGCCCCCACTGCGGCGGCAAAGCCAAGCGGGAGACCGACACCATGCCTCAGTGGGCCGGGTCGAGCTGGTATTTCCTGCGCTACTGCGATCCGCACAACGACAAGGCGCTGGCAAGCAAGGAAGCGCTCGACTACTGGATGCCGGTGGACTGGTACAACGGCGGCATGGAACATACTACCCTGCATCTGCTCTATTCGAGATTCTGGCATAAGTTCCTTTACGACATCGGGGTGGTCCCCACCTGCGAGCCCTATGCCAAGCGCACCAGCCACGGCATGATTTTGGGCGAAAACGGGGAAAAGATGAGCAAGTCCAGAGGCAACGTGGTCAACCCCGACGACATCGTCAAAGAATACGGCGCGGATACCATGCGCATGTATGAGATGTTCATCGGCGACTTTGAAAAGGCCGCGCCCTGGTCGAGCAATTCCATCCGCGGCTGCCGCCGGTTTTTGGACCGGATCTGGGATCTGCAGAACAACGTGATGGATGGGCCCATCCGCCCAGAGCTGGAAAAAGCGTTCCACAAAACCATCCGCAAGGTCACCGAGGATATTGATAATCTGAAATTCAACACCGCCATCGCCGCTATGATGGCTTTAATCAACGACATCGGGGCGGCCGGCGGCATCACCAGAGAAGAATACCGCGTCCTGCTCCTGCTCTTAAACCCCTTTGCGCCTCATATCACGGAGGAGCTGTGGGAAACCATGGGCTACGGCGGCATGGTGACCGATCAGAAATGGCCGGTGTATGACGCGGAAAAGTGCAGGGAAGACGAGATCGAGGTTGCCGTGCAGATCAACGGCAAGGTGCGCGACCGGGTTACCATCCCGGCCGGCAGCGAAGCGGCCGACGCCATTGCCTGCGCCAAGGCAGCGCAGAAGGTGGCGGAACTGCTGGAAGGCAAGCAGATTGTCAAGGAAATCTACGTTAAAGGCAAACTGGTCAACATCGTCGCAAAATAAAGGGCCTTTCGCTTGGAAACGGGCGGCTATGTGAAGCCGCCCGTTTCCTGTCACACTGGTGCGAAAAAAGCCGCCAGCCGTCGGACAAGGAAAAGCCGTTCCGGTTCGGCGGCGGACGAAGCGCCGAAAGACGCGCGAACAGTTGTCTCCGGTGTGGGCGCGGGCATATCCAAAAGCACCGGTGCCCGTTTTGCGCCGGCAGAGTAGGCACGCCTGTTTTACGCATAGACGCGGGCAGCCGGGGTTTCTCCCGGCGGCACCGATGCTGGAAACAAATGCGCGGGGGTCACCCCGCCGACACCTGAACCATTGCAACATAAGTGGGAGGAACAAACTCTTGTCTGAGAAACGCAGCAAACTGGTTTCCGCCGGGGAACTTCAACGCCAGCGGGAATACGCCGAGCAGGTGAAGGAGCTGATGCTCCTGCGCACCCGAAACCCCGTACCTTTGGCCCATGTCCATACCTACGGCTGCCAGGGCAACGTGGCGGACGGGGAACGGATCAAAGGCATGCTCGCCCAGATGGGATTCGAGTTCACCGAGGAGCCCAAAGAGGCGGACTTAATTTTATACAACACCTGCGCCATCCGCGAGCATGCGGAGGACCGGGTGTTCGGAAACGTGGGGGCGCTCAAGCACATCAAGGAGCGCCACCCGGCCACCATCCTGGGCCTTTGCGGCTGCATGATGCAGCAGCCCCAGGTGGCCGAACGCATCCGCAAAAGCTTCCCTTACGTGAGCCTGGTATTCGGCACCCATGTGGTCCATCAGCTGCCCGAGCTCTTATACCGGCTGCTCACCTGTGAGCGCCGGGTGTTCGAGCTGCCCGACAGCGATGGGGTGGTGGCGGAAGGGCTGCCGGTGCGCCGGGACGGGGAACTCAAAGCATGGCTCCCCATCATGTACGGGTGCAACAATTTCTGCTCCTACTGCATTGTCCCCTACGTGCGGGGGCGGGAACGCAGCCGCACGATGGAAGCCATTGTGGCGGAGGCCAAGGAGATCATCGCCGCCGGGTACAAGGAGATTACCCTTTTGGGGCAGAACGTCAACTCCTATGGCAAGGACCTGCCCGAACCGATCTCCTTCGCCCAGCTTCTCAAGACCATAGACGCCCTGCCCGGAGATTTTAAAATCCGGTTTATGACCTCTCATCCCAAGGACGCCACGAAAGAGCTCATCGATGTAATCGCCGAAAGCCGCAAGGTGTCCCACCATCTGCATTTGCCGGTTCAGTCCGGCAGCGACCGCATTTTGAAGGCCATGAACCGCCACTATACCCGGGAGCAGTATCTCGAGCTGGTGGCGTATGCGAAAAAGCGCATCCCGGACCTTTCCCTGACCTCCGACATCATCGTGGGCTTCCCGGGAGAAATGCGGGAGGACTTTGAGGAAACTTTGTCCCTCATCAAAGAGGTGGGGTACACGTCCTTGTTTACCTTCATTTTTTCTCCCAGAGAGGGCACTCCCGCCGCCAAAATGGACGATCCCATTGCGGCCGAGGAAAAGTCGGCCTGGTTTTCCGAGCTTCTCAAGGTGCAAGAGGGGATCGCCGCGAAGCGCTCGGCTTCCATGGTGGGGCAGGTGGTGGAGGTTTTGTGCGAGGAGGAAGGGAAGAACGGCCTGCTCACCGGCCGCACCGACGGCAACATTATCATCGAATTTTCCGGAAACCCCGAGCAAATCGGGCACACTGTAAACGTGAAAGTAACCCGCGCGCGAAACTGGATTCTCGTGGGGGAAGCGATCGACGAAAAAACCAAACTTTAGGAGGAAAGAAACATGGATATTTTGCAACTGACAAGAGCCTTGGGCCACGCCATCCAGGAGGACGAGCGTTATCTCGCCTTTATGGCCGCCAAGGAGGCAAACGACCAAGACGAGGAGCTTCAGCGCCTCATCGGGGAATTTAACCTCAAGCGCATCTCCATCAACTCCGAGGCCAGCAAGGAGCAGAAGGACCAGGAAAAGCTCGAGAGACTCAATGTCGAGCTGCGCGACTGCTATGAAACCGTTATGCAGAATGTGCACATGGCCGCCTACAACGATGCCAAGCAGGCCATGGACGCGCTTTTAAACGAGATCAACACCATTATTGCCGTCTCCGCAAACGGCGGCGACCCGGATACCGCCCAGGCTTCTAGCGGTTGTTCGGGCAGCTGCTCGGGCTGCTCGGGCTGCAACTAAAGCGTACAAACCAAGCGCAAGGCGGGAAGCGAGAAAGCGGCAAAAAAATGCCGAAGAGTCGTTTCCCGCCTTGCTTTTTTGTGGTATAATAGCTGCAAAAGCAGCTATTATACGATTTTTCATGCCTTTCGGCTCGTCCTGACGGACAACCGCCGAAAATGGCATATTACACCACAAGCACCCTGTGCTTGTGGTGTAATAAAAGTTGCACGGGACTTTACACGAATGGTAGAAGACGGGGGGAATTGCGTTTGAAAGCGGACCTTTCGCCGATGATGCAGCAGTACCTGAACATCAAGGCTGAGAATCCGGATACCATCCTCTTTTTCCGATTAGGGGATTTTTACGAAATGTTCTTCGACGACGCCAAGCTCGCGTCGAAAGAACTGGAACTGACCCTCACCGGGCGGGACTGCGGTCAGGACGAGCGGGCGCCTATGTGCGGCGTGCCCTACCACAGCTGCGAAGCGTACATTGCCCGGCTGGTGGCAAAGGGCTATAAAGTCGCCATCTGCGAGCAGACGGAGGACCCGGCCAAGGCCAAGGGCTTAGTCCGCCGGGAAGTGGTGCGGGTGGTCACGCCCGGCACCGTCATTGAAAACTCTATGCTCGACGAGGGGAAGAACAACTTTTTGTGCGTGGTCGCCATGTTCGGCAACCGGGCGGGCCTGTGCTTTACCGACAGCTCCACCGGTGACATGCAGGTGACCGAGCTCGACGACGGGGACCTTGCCCAGCGCATCTGCAACGAAATCGGCCGGTTTAACCCCAGCGAGGTGCTTTTAAATCCAGAGGCGGGGCACAACAAGGAGATCACCGATTTTTGCAAAAATAAAGTAAACGGCGTGGTATCCGTCCAGCCGGACGCCAATTTTGACGAGACCAAGTGCAGCGACCTGATTCGCCGGCATTTTCACTGCACTTTGAAAACCCTGGAACTGGAGGGAAAGCCCAACGCTACCGTAGCCTTGGGCGTGGCGCTGGGGTACCTTTACGAAACCCAGCGCACCGGTCTTGAGCGCATCCAGGGCATCAGCCTCTACAGCGAGGCCCAGTACATGCAGCTGGATCTGTCCACCCGGAGAAACCTGGAGCTCATCCAGACCATGCGTACCAAGGAAAAGCGGGGTTCTCTGCTGTGGGTACTGGACAAAACCCGCACCGCCATGGGCAAGCGGCTCATTAAATTCTGGATTGAGCAGCCGCTTGTCAGCTGCGCGCGCATCACCCAGCGGTTAAACGCGGTGGATGAGCTGTTCAGTGAAGGCATTGCCCGGGCGGAGCTGGGAGAGCTGATGCAGGGCGTGTTCGACATGGAGCGGCTGATGACCCGGGTGGTCTACGGTTCGGCGGGCGGCCGGGAACTGAAGGCTCTCTCCAAATCGCTGGAATTCCTGCCCCGCATCAAGGAAATCCTGCAAAACGCCAAGGCTGGGATGCTGCGGGAAATCCATACCGCCATCGACCCGCTCGAGGACGTACACGATCTCATTGAGCGGGCAATTGTGGACGAGCCGCCCGTATCGGTGCGGGAAGGCGGCATCATCCGCAAGGGTTATTCGGGGGAGCTCGATGACATCCGCGAGGATATGACCGATTCCAAGGGCTTTATCGCGAAGGTGGAAGCCCAGGAGCGGGAGCGAAGCGGCATCAAGAACTTAAAGGTAGGGTACAACCGGGTTTTCGGCTATTATATCGAGGTTACCAAGTCGAATTTAAGCCAGGTCCCGCCTACCTACATCCGCAAGCAGACGCTGACCAACTGCGAGCGTTACATCACCGAAGAACTAAAACAATTGGAAATGCGGGTGCTGGGCGCCCAGGAGCGGATTGTCGCCATGGAGTACCAGCTCTATGAGCAGGTGCGCAAGTTCGTTTCCGACCAGCTTTCCCGCATTCAGAACACCGCTCAGGCGGTGGCCCGCTTGGACGTGCTTTGTTCCTTCGCTCAGACGGCGGCCATCAATGGGTACTGCCGGCCAGAGGTGAACATGGAAAGCACCATCCGCATTGTGGAGGGCCGCCATCCGGTGGTGGAAACCATGATGAAAGACGTGCCATTTGTTCCAAACGACACGCTGCTTGACGACGACGAGAACCGGGCGGCCATCATTACCGGGCCCAACATGGCGGGCAAATCCACCTACATGCGGCAAACCGCCCTGATTGTCCTGATGGCGCAGATCGGCTGCTTTGTCCCCGCCGCTGCCGCCACCGTGGGCATCACCGACTCGATTTTCACCCGCGTCGGCGCGTCGGACGATTTGGCCTCCGGCCAGTCCACCTTTATGGTGGAGATGACCGAGGTGGCCTTCATCCTCAAAAACGCCACCCGCCGCAGCCTGTTGATTCTCGACGAGATCGGCCGGGGCACCTCCACCTTTGACGGCATGTCCATTGCCCGGGCGGTGCTCGAATATGTGGCGGATACAAAGAAGCTGGGAGCGAAAACACTGTTCGCCACCCATTACCATGAGCTGACCGCTTTGGAAGAGGAGCTCGATGGAGTCAAGAACTATAACATCGCCGTCAAGAAGCGGGGGGACGACATTACCTTCTTGCGCCGGATTGTCCGCGGCGGCGCGGACGACAGCTACGGCATCGAGGTGGCAAAGCTTGCCGGCGTGCCGGACACGGTGATGGCCAGGGCCAAGCAGATTCTCCGCCAGCTGGAAGGAGAAGGAACGGTGGCCGTAAGGCCGGTCCATACGAAGAAGCGAAAGACCCCGCCTCTCCCGGAGCCGGAAGAAAGCGGGCAGATGAGCTTTGCCCCGTCCGCCGCTGAAAATATTTCCCGAAGGCTTAGAGAGGTGGACGTAAACACCTTAACCCCCATTGAAGCGCTCAACATTCTTTATGAGCTTTGCAGGCAGGCAAAAGAATAACCGAATTGAGGAGAACATATGCAGGAAATGATACTACTGAAGGTGGGAGAGCTGGCCCTCAAAGGCCTCAACCGCTCCACCTTTGAGGCGGTGCTTTTGAAAAACATCCGCCGCCGGTTAAAGCCCTTGGGCGAGTTCGCCATACAAAACGCCCAGTCCACCATCTACGTCACTCCCAAGTCCGAGGACATCGACTTAAACGAGGCGGTGGAGCGTCTTTCCCAGGTGTTCGGCGTGGCGGCTCTGTCCAAAGCGCGGGTAACAGAGAAGAGGATGGACGCGATTTTAAAGGAAGCGCCCCTTTACCTGGAGGATATCCTCCTGGCCGCGCGCACCTTTAAGGTGGAAGCAAAACGGGCGGACAAGGCGTTCCCCTTAAAGTCCCCGGAAATCTGCAGGGAAGTGGGCGGCTGCCTGCTGGAAGCCTTCCCGCATTTGAAGGTGGACGTTCACCATCCGGACGTGACGGTGATGGTGGAAATCCGGGACTTCGGCGCGTACATCCACGCGGGCTCCCTGCCGGGGGCCGGCGGCATGCCGGTAGGAACCGCCGGGCGGGCGGCGCTGCTCATTTCCGGCGGAATCGACAGCCCCGTGGCCGGGTACATGCTGGCAAAGCGGGGCGTGGAGCTGACGGCGGTGCATTTCGCAAGCCCGCCTTATACCAGCGAACGGGCGCAGATGAAGGTAGAGGAGCTGCTTCGCCAAGTGGCCTGCTATGCCGGGCGCATTAAGCTTCTGGTGGTGCCCTTTACAGAAATCCAGGAGAACCTGCGCGAGCATTGCCCTCAAGACCTGTTTACCATCCTCATGCGCCGCTTTATGATGCGCATTGCCCAGGAGCTGGCGGAGCAAAACCAGTGCCAAGCCCTGATTACCGGCGAAAGCGTCGGCCAGGTGGCAAGCCAGACCATGGCGGCCATCGCCTGTACCGACGCCATCGCGCAGATGCCGGTATTCCGTCCGGTCATCGGCATGGATAAGGATGAAATCGTCACCATTGCCCGGAAAATCGGGACCTTTGAAATTTCCATCCAGCCCTATGAGGACTGCTGCACCGTCTTTACCCCTAAGCATCCCAAAACCCGGCCGAGCCTCGAAGAGGTGGTGAAGGCCGAAGGCGCGTTTGAATGGGAGGACATGGTGCAAAGGGCCATTGCCGGCGCCCAGGCGCAAATGCTGTACGCCGACTAAATACGCCACAGAATCGGGAGGGATTCGATTGAGAGCGGAAATTCTGTCCGTTGGAACCGAGCTGCTTTTGGGCGACATTGTCAACACCGACGCCCAGTATGTGGCCAGGGAGCTGGCCGCCTTCGGCATCACCGTTCATTATCAGGTGGTGGTGGGGGACAATATGGATCGCCTGACCGCCACGTTGCGGCAGGCCCTGTCCCGCAGCGACCTGGTCATCACTACCGGCGGCCTCGGCCCCACGGTGGACGACATCACCTGTGAGGGCATCTGCCGGGTGCTTGGTGTCAAGCGGGTGCTCGACACGGCGTCTTTGGAGAAAATCCAGGTGTTCTTTGAAAAGCTCGGCCGGGAGATGACCGAAAACAATGTAAAGCAGGCGATGCTTCCCGAAGGGTGCGAAATATTCGATAACGAATGGGGCACCGCTCCCGGCTGCGTCATCGAAAAGGACGGCAAGGCCGTCATCATGCTGCCCGGCCCTCCCAGGGAGATGCGGCACATGTTTGACCGCAGCGTGCGCCCCTGGCTGCAAAAGCGGTCGGAGCTGGTGATTGTGTCGCACACGCTGCACGTGTTCGGAGTGGGCGAGTCCAAGGCAGAAGCCATGACGGTGGACCTGATGCAGGGGGAGAACCCCACCGTAGCTCCCTATGCGAAGACCGGGGAGATGCAGCTGCGGGTGACCGCCAGGGCCGCCTCCAAGGAAGTGGCGGACGCCATGTGCCGCCCGATGATGGAGGAGCTTCAGGAAAGGCTTGGAAACGCCGTGTACGGCGTGGACGTGGAGAACCTGGAAACGGCGGTGGTGGAAAAGCTCAAGGCGGCGGGGAAAACAGTGGCCTGCGCCGAGTCCTGCACCGGCGGGCTGCTCGCCAAACGGATGACCGATATTTCCGGCGCCTCCGCCGTGTTTGAAAACAGCTTCATCACCTACTCCAACGAAAAGAAAACCAATCTTTTGGGCGTGCCGCCCAAGACCTTGCAGAAATACGGCGCCGTCAGCGAACAGACCGCCTGCGCCATGGCCATCGGCGCCCGGCGGGCCGGCCGGGCGGACTATGGCGTGGGCATCACCGGCATTGCCGGCCCCACCGGCGGCACGGCCGAAAAGCCGGTGGGCCTTGTCTACATCGCTGTGGCTAATGAAAAGACGGTTTGGGTCAAAAAGGTGCAGTATGCCAAGGAGAACGACCGATCCTATGTGCGCATTGGTTCGGCTTCCCATGCGCTCAACATGCTGCGCCTTCTGCTGGACAAGGACCGGGAGTTTCTCGAGGCCGGGATCGCGCTCAACAAAAAAAGCCGGGGCGATAAGTTTTTAAAGGAAATTACGCCCTGGCCGGTCGCCACCGGCCGGCCGCCCAAACGTCCGGGATTCGTGGGCTTTTTGTCCGAATACCTGCCCTGGAAGGGGGACCGGTTCTCCGACGTGCTCTTTAAGATTCTTCTGCTTGCGGCTGTGGCGGTGTTTCTTTTCTCGGTGTGGTACTTGGTGGATGACCAGCTCATCAAGCCCAACCAGAACGATAGCCTCTATTCCCAGCTTGCAGGGGACTATACTCGGTCGGACAGCAGCACCTCTCCCATCGCCCCGCCTGCGCCGGACGGCACGGCGGACGGCGAAGAGGGTTCCACCGCGCCGGTGGTGGAGGTGCCCGACTGGGTGCCCGCTTCCTTTGCCGACCTTTACCGCAACAACCCCGATGTGCGCGGCTACATCCAGGTGCCCGGTACCCGGATGAATTATCCGGTCACCCAGGCGGCGGACAACGAGTATTACCTCAACCGTAACTTCTATAAGCGGCGCAGCGTGTTCGGCAATCCCTATTTTGATTACCGCAACCGGATTGACGGCACCGACCGCAACCTGATCATTTACGGCCACCGGGTGGAAAACGGCCAAATGTTCGGGGACATGG
>CATONX010000020.1 GCA_951801675.1 uncultured Eubacteriales bacterium
CTCCTTCTTCCCGCACCGCTTTGAGCTCTTCCTTGAGCAGGACGCGGATACCCTGCTCGCGCAGATACCGGTGGACGTCACAGGCCATGTCATAGTCCAGAGGGCCGATGAGATGGTCCATTCGCTCCACGATGGTGACCGAAACGCCTTCCTTTTTCAGGTTCTCCGCCATTTCCACCCCGATGTACCCGCCTCCGATGACCACTGCGGTTTTGGGGCGGCGCTTCTGAAGGTAGGCTTTGATCTCCAAAGTATCGGGAATGGTGCGCAGGGTAAAAACCCGGTCGTTTGGAAGCCCTACGATGGGAGGAATCACCGGCTTGGCGCCCGGCGACAAAATCAGCTTGTCGTAGGTTTCCTGGTACGTTTCGCCGGTGGCTTCGTTTCGCACCTGAACGGTTTTCTCCGCCGGGTCGATGGCTACCGCCTCGTTTTCCACCCGCACGTCGATATGAAAGCGGGCGTAAAAGCTTTCCGGGGTCTGCAAAGTCAAGGCGGACGAATCCCGAATTTCCCCACCAATGTAATAAGGCAGGCCGCAGTTTGCAAAGGAAATGTATTTTCCCCGTTCAAGCAGGACAATCTGCGCTTGTTCGTCAAGCCTGCGAAGCCGGGCCGCCGCAGACGCGCCGCCTGCTACGCCGCCGATGATGACTACCTTCATAAAGAAAACCTCCCGTCTGTTGAGCCGATTTCGGCTTGGTATTCCACATTAGTATACCACATTGCTTTGTGCCTGTATAATAGGAGAAGGAAACGGGATTGATAGGGAAAGGCCTATGGGTCCTGTTTGGTTCCGATTGAAAAGAGCCGCCAATTGGCGGCTCTTTTTCCTAATTAGAACGAGGCTTTGCATGTCAGCATGCCTATCTCTTACAGGTCGAACAAACTCATCTGCTTGCCTTGGGCGGGCGGCTTTGGAAGATAGGTGCAGCCGGTCACCAATTGAGAGGCCGGGATATCGGCGAGAAATGGAGACGGCTCTTTGGCGGAGAGAAGAATCAGCTCCTCCTGAGCGCGGGTCATTCCCACGTAAAGGAGCCGCCGCTCCTCTTCTTCGTCGGCGGTTCTTCCTGGCGCATCCAGGGGCAGGATCCCTTTGCTCACGTCGTAAAGAAACGTCACCGGGAATTCCAGGCCTTTCGCGCCATGGAAGGTCATCAGCCTCACCGCGTCGGAAGCATAGGCACGGCCGAAGCCGCGGGACAAATCCCCTTCCTGGCCGAACACCAGGGCATTTAAGAAAGAGGGCATGTCCTCAAAAAAAGCCGCTGACGCGCAGAGGCGTTCGAGTTCCTCTGTTTGCGGGATGGGGCAGGCTTGCAAAAATTCACGCACGAGTGCCTGGGGTTTCGCCTTTGAAAAGCGAGGGGCGAAATCCTCCCGCAGGGCCAGGACCTTTTCGATCGCCTTATTCGCCTTTTTCTCCGGCTCCAATTCCTCCAGCGTCCGTCCGGTTTGAGAAAGCTCCTGCAAAAGAGCGGCGGTAAGGTCCGCCGGGCAGTCGAACACCTTCATCAGGCAGGCGCGCAGGGAAATCAAGTCCTTCGGGTTTTGCAGAAACCGGAAAAAGCCGAGCACCCCCCTCCCCTGGTCGGAAAGCAGGCCGGGGTCCCGCCCGGTTACGATGTATGGGATGCCCTCTTTTCGCAGGCAGGTTTCCAGCAGAGCCGCCTGCCGATGAGTGCGGTAGAGCACCGCAATGTCCGAAAAGCCGAGGGTCTGGCTCCGGCCTTTTATTCCCGCATCGGTTTCGAGCATGTCCATCCCGCCTACCATCCGGCCGATTTCCTTGGCCACATAGATGGCCTGGGATTTTTCGTCCGGGGCGGTAAAATAACGCACCCGCTCTCCTTCGGCCCGTCTGGCTTCCAGGAGCCTGGGCGGCTCGCCTTCCTCCTCAGTCGGGAGCACCGGAAGGGCGCAGGCGAGAATCTGGGGTGTGGAACGGTAATTGCTCGTTAAGCGGATGACGCGGGTATCCGGATGTTCCTTAAGGAAACGGGAAAAACAATGGGCGTCCGACCCGCGAAAGCCGTAAATGGCCTGGTCCGGGTCCCCGATGAGAAAGACGCTTTCGCTGCCCTTGGCAAATTCCTCAATCAGCTGGTACTGAATTTCGTTGATGTCCTGAAACTCGTCCACCAGCAAATGGGTAAAAGGACGCCTGGCCCGCTTATCCAAAGCCGAAAGTACGTCCTTGGCGCAAAGGAGCAGGTCGTCAAAGTCTAGCACCCCGTAAGCACGCAGCCTTTCATTATACAGCGTGATTGCCTGCATGAGCGGCTCAGGCTGGTCTTCCCGGGGAGCCATTCTGTTTTTAACCCTGGACACTTCCCGCAGCAGGCGCCTGGGCGAGAGCCGGCCGGGCAAAGAATCGGTCACTTCCTTCGCAAGGGACAGGGCCTCCCCTTCTTCAATGACGGTTACGTCCCCTTCCTGTTCACAAAGCAGAGACAGGCAAATGGAATGGAAGGTGCCGATGGTCATGCCTTTGAGCCGCCGTTTGCCGCCCAGCTCCTTAGCCAGGCGCTCGCGCATTTCCGCGGCGGCCTTGTTGGTAAAGGTAACCGCGGTGATCTGAGAGGGCTTTACCCCTTTCACCTGGATGAGATGGAGAATGCGGGAAACCAGCGTCTTGGTTTTCCCGGTCCCCGGGCCCGCAATGACGGCCACCGCTTTTGCTTCCTCGGTCACCGCGGCCCGCTGCTGGTCGTTGAGACCAGCGAGAGGGTCTTTTGTTTGCTCCTCTGCTTTCAAAGGCGTTGGGAGTGCTTTGTCCGGTTTCTTTTTTACCGGCAGCGGCGATTTGATTTCGGCGGGCTTTTTGGGGAGCGCGGCCTCTTCTTTGAAAAAGCTCATCTGACCCGACAGCCTGCCGATTTCCTCCGGGGTGAGAAGATGGATTTTCCCATATTCCCCGTCGTAACCCGGGGAAAGCTCCACCTGCCCTGCCCGAACCCGGCGGATTCCTTCCGCCACGCAAGGTCCCGCCACCCGTTCAATGTCAGAAAGCGGCGCTTCCCGCAGCAGGTAAAATTCCGGGCCGAGCTCCCGCAAAAGTGCCTCATACCGGGCAGCCGTCTTTTTACTAATGGGGGAAAAGCCCAGGGACGCGGCAATGGTTTCTGGAAGGGGAACCAAGCTTTCAAACTTGGCAGGACGCTTTGGTGTGAATCCTTCCGGCCGGTCGGCCAGTTCCTCCACCCGGTGAAGCACCCCGATGGTAAGCTTGCGCCCGCAGACCGGGCATTTTCCATCGGTGTGCATGGTTTGCGAAGGAGACAGGCACAGCTTACAGGCCCGGTGCCCGTCCAGATGGTACTTTCCTTCCTCCGGGAAGAACTCGATGGTCCCTCCGAAGCCGCCGGACTCCGGCTCCTCCAACGCTTGTTTTAAGGCGGGATAGGAAAGCTCGGTGGTGAAAAGATTTGCTTCCCGTCCCAGCTTTGCGGGCGAATGGGCGTCTGAATTGGACACAAGGGTAAACCGGTCCAGCGCGGAGAGACGCCAATTCATAGGCGGGTCGGAGGACAGGCCGGTTTCCAAAGCATGGATGTGAGGCGTCAAATCCTCAAAGCATTCCTCGATGGTATCAAAGCCGGAAAAAGCGCCGAACAGAGAAAAATGCGGCGTCCAAATATGGGCGGGGATAAAGATGGCCCGGGGGCTCACCTCCAGAGTGATCTCCAGCAGATCCCGGCTGTCGAGCCCCAGGATGGGGCGGCCGTCCGAGTGGATGTTGCCGATGGCTTCCAGCCGCTTGGACAAGGCCTCCGCCTCCTCGAGCCCAGGCAGCAGAATCAGGTTGTGTACCTTGCGCACCCGTCCGTTTTTCTTGTAAATGGAGCTGATTTCCCCGGAAACCACGAAACGGGGACGGCGGCCGGCACCCACCCCATCGTCCGGTAAGCGGTATTCGTCCTTGAGAACATAAAACCCTTCCTCGGCGGGTATCAGCTTTTCCTTTAAGTCCTCCCGCCAGGCAGGATGGGTAAAATCCCCGGTGCCCAGCAGGTCGATCCCCTTGCGGCGGGACCACAGGTCCAGATACTCCGCCACGCATTCCTTGCTGGTGGCGCGGGAATACTTGGAATGGATATGCAAATCCGCGATAAACATACGACTACTCTCCTTTTGACTCAAGGCCCCGGTGCGGGCGCTCCCGTTTGCTTTCATACATCCGCTGGTCCGCTTCTTGTAAAAGTTCTCCGGCGGATTTTCCTTTTTCATAGGCGACGATGCCGTAGCTTGCAGACATGGCAAAGGGGCATTCGCTGGAATAGGAGCAGTCCTGCAGCGCCTTGGCAATTGCTCTTATCTGATCATGGGCATCCTCTTGGTCGCGCTCGAAAAGAAACAACAGAAATTCGTCCCCGCCGTAGCGGCACAGCGTGTCCCGCTCGTCTTCCAATACCTCGGAAAACAGATGCGCCGTTGCGGTGATATACCGGTCTCCGTAGGCATGACCCAGACGGTCGTTAACCGCTTTAAGCCCGTCCAGATCGGCAAAACACAAAAGAAACGGTTCCGGTTTGCGAGTCAGTCCGTCCAGCAGGCGAACGGCGTATTCCCGATTGTAGCAGCCGGTCAGTTGGTCCACATATGCGCTTTTTTCCAGCGCCGCCTCTTGTACCCTGCGCACCACCAGCTCCTCGCGCACGCTGTCGCTGCGCAGGCGGTAGTCATGCAGCCGGCTTTCCTCGGCTGCGTACCTCAGTCCGATAAAAAAGCTGGTGAGGGCGCACAGCGCGTTCTTGATGCCCCAGAGCTTGATGATAAAATCGTTGGTCGGGGTAGAAAAAATCAAAAGATTGAGCATGAGGTAAGCAAAGATCGCGCTGGTCAGGCTGGCGATGAACCGCAGCGAGGAAGGGTCCTTGTGAATGGTAGCGCCCTTTCGCTTCCTGGCGGCCCGCAAAAGAACCCATATGAGCAGCGCCGCCAGCAAAAAGCCCGCTGCGATGGGGTATCGCTTGACGTTAGCAATACCTTCGTATTCCCGGGCGTCGAACACCTGCAGCGGCCGGTCAAGAAGCATACCGGTAACGCAGCGGGTAAACACGTTGGCGCTCAGGCCCACCACTGCGCCTCCAACGCCCAAAAACAGGTTTGATAGGACGCTTTGCCTAAACAAAACAGCAACCTCTCCGACCAATACTACGGCGAAAATCAGCCAATTGACCACCAGATAAAACTCCAGCATGGAGCAAAGGAAGAACACCCCGTAATTGAGTACATAGGTCAATCCAAGCCAGATGCGTTTAACCGGCTTTCCACCCAGCTGATTTTGAAAGCCGGCAAACAAAAGCAGGTGAAACGGAAGATAACACAACGCAACGCCTATTGCGATCAAAAGTCCCTGCATCGTGCTCCCTCCTTTTTTCTCTATTCGCTTGCTTTTTCCCGTTTTTTATCTCGGTACATCCGCCCGTCTGCGCTGCGCAGCAGCTCTGACAGCGGCGTGGGGCAACCCGCCTGCCGCTCCACAATTCCAAAACTGAAGGAGGCGGGATACGGGGTGGTATTCGCTTGTTCCACCGTCTGGCGGACCGCTTGCATTTTTTCATAGGCCGGCCCCTCCCGGCAATCAGGCAGGACGATCAAAAATTCGTCTCCGCCGACGCGGGCGAACAAATCCTGTTTATGCAAAGCCTGGTTGATGCAATAAGTGACGCCTTGAATATAGGCATCGCCGCAAGGGTGCCCCAACCGGTCATTGACCGCCTTTAGGCCGTCTAAATCCAGATAAACCAGAGAGAACGCACGGTTTTCTTCTATCCAGCGGTCAAGCGTGTGAAAGAGATACTGGCGGGTATAGGTACCGGTCAGGCTGTCAATGTAGGCAATCCGGTGAAGCTCCATTTCCTTTTGCAGCTGTCGGGCGCGTTCCTCCTCCAGCTTGCGGTACTCTTCCTCATAATGAAGGTTGCGTTCCACCCGGATTGCGTGGACCCACAGCAGGTAGATCAGTAGGCCCAGCAATAGGCAGCTGCCCAGCAGGAAGCAGGACAGCAGCGGCGAAACCAGATCGAACATACAAGTGGCGCTGTCAAAGAATGTGTAACCCAACGCAAACCACACGTAAGCGCGAAGCTGACGCATTCGCTCGGTGTCGTCGAAAAGCAGGTAGTCGTACTGCCGGGTATGCATCCTGCTCTGGATAAGAGAGGACACCGACATGCCGATCATGGTAAGTGCCAGGACTGCGGCGCACCACAACGGGTCTTGCAGAATTTGATAAACCGCTACGTTCCGCACAAGGGAAGCCGCCGACAGCAGTGCCATGTGCATGATGAAAAAATGAATGACAAACAGGTTGGTGATGAGGACGGTTTTTCGCCGGGAATAGCCATATACTTTGCGTGAACCCAATAAATTGGAGGCATAAAACAGCAGATAGGCCAAAGGCAGAAAAACGCCCAGATAGATCATGAGGATGCAGGCGGTGTATTCCAAAAGAAAAAACACACACGTATAAAGGACGCCTCTTGCGGGATTTTCCCCGGATGCTGCCGTCTGTTTCTTTTTTTCACGCCAGTACAGCCAGCGATATAAAAGCAGCAGCCCCGCCAAAAGAACCGTAATAATTGCCGTCAGCCACTGGTTCACGCCCTTCCTCCTTCCCTGACCCGCCCGGGTGATGGTATGCGCCGGCGGTCCGAATTTATATTCTAACACGCGCAAGAGGCCCGCGCCCGGCGCACTGTATATGCTTTCGTCCTCTCAGGCGGCGCAGCCTTATGATTTAAGAAAATCAGACAGCAACAGGCTCTTCTTTCTATTCATCTCCGTGACTGGATACCATCGAGTATTTATCCATTGTATCCCACGAAACTGCCTTTTTCAACCCCGATCTTTTCTTTCCCGAGCCCATTCGCCCTGCCTGTGCGGCTTCATTCTTTTCATTCTAGAGTGTCCAAGCGTTACGCCGCTGTCCTTTTGGCTCACAGACGCGGTTTTCAGCGCAACGCCGTAAGTTTCCGTTCTGAAAGTAAGAGCCGGGCGCTTCTATAGCGCCCGGCTCTTACTTTTCTATCACAAAAACTCCTTTAAAAACCATACGTCTTTCACTTCGAAGGTCTGACCGTCCAAATATTGCAGCGGCCCGGCGTCTTTCTCAAAGGCAAAGGTCAGCTTATATGAGTAAAGCGCCTGCTTTGTATAGCCGGTACCCTTATTGAGCGCGTTGGTGCCGTACTTGCCGTCACCCAAAAGCGGATGGCCGATGGAGGCCATATGGGCGCGGATTTGATGGGTACGCCCGGTCAAAAGATCAATTTCCAGGAGGCTAAGCCCGTTTTTCTCCCGCAGCACCCGGTACCGAGTACGGATGGTACGTCCTCCTTCCACCGGATGCCGATAGATGAACACCTTGTTTTTATCCGCATCCTTGTGCAGATACCCTTCCAGCGTCGCTTCCTTTTTGCTGAGAATCCCGTGTACGATACACAGGTAATATTTCTTGAGCTCCCGCGCTTTCATCTTTTCATTGAGGATCCGCAGCGTCACCGCGTTCTTCGCCGCGATGACGATTCCGCCGGTGTTGCGGTCGATGCGGTTGACCAAAGCGGGCGCGAAGGAATTTTCCTTTTCCGGGTCATATTCCCCTTTGTCGTACAGATAATGCTGGATGCGGTCGATAAGCGTGTCGCCATATTCCTTGTCGTCCGAGTGAACCAAAAGGCCCGGCTTTTTGTCCGCCAGTAGGATATTCTCATCTTCATAGACCACCGAGACCTTTGCAGGCGCGGCGGAGAAGGGCAGCTTCTTGGGAACAGGGGCAAAAAACTCGTCCTTTAAGTAGAGATCCACCACGTCCCCCTTTTGAAGGCGGGTGGAAATCTCACAGCGTTTTTTGTTTACCTTGATGCGCTTGAGGCGGATGGACTTATAAAGAAGGGATTTGGGCAGAAGCGGCACGGCCTTGGTTATAAACTTATCAAGCCTTTGGCCTGCGTCGTTGTCCGTTACGGTGAACTGTTTCATGGGATGGGGACGTCCTCCTCGTTTTCCAGGTTATGCTCAGTATACCATGAAATCCGCTCTTTGTAACGGGAAGCTTTTCAAAAGGCGGATATTGGTATATAATTATCGATAAGAAATATATGCCAAATGGCTGTGAGGAGATGGAACGGATTTCTATGGCAATGCATGATGGACACCGCGAACGGCTTCGCAACCGCTTTATCGAAGAGGGCTTGGACAGCTTTGAAATCCACAATGTTTTGGAGCTGGCGCTGTTTTATGCAATCCCGCGAAAGGATACAAACGAAATTGCCCACCGGCTTTTGACCCGGTTTGGAAGCCTTTCCGCCGTGCTGGAAGCGCCGGTACAGGAGCTGATGCAGGTAGACGGCATATCGAAAAATTCGGCGGTGTTTCTTTCCTTGATCCCGGCCCTCTGCCGGCGGTATTATGAAGACCGCTGCTCTGGAAAATGCATCACCAGCGTGGAAGAGGCAGGCGAATACTTTAAACCGAAATTCATCGGCCGCACCGACGAGGTGATTTTCTTTCTGGTCCTGGACGGCAAGGGCCGGGTGCTCAACTGCGAAACCGTGTCGGAAGGCGTGGTGAACGAAGTCAACGTCAATGTGCGAAAGCTGGTGGAAATCAGCATGCGTTATAAGGCCACCTCCGCGATCCTGGCCCACCATCATCCAAACGGCAACGCACTTCCCTCCGAGGCGGACATCGAAACCACCTGGATGGTGCGTCATGCGCTGGAGTTTGTAGGCGTAAAGCTGACCGACCATATCATTGTGGCAGACGACGATTTTATTTCTCTGCGGGAAAGCCGGCAGTACAAGTATCTGTTTGAATCCACGCCGGAGCAGGAGGATTGATTCCTCCCTGAAAACGCATTTGCGTGCAAAGCGCAGCATCATAACCAGGCACAGCCGTTTTTTGTTCCAGCTTCGCTTTTCTAGGAAAGCTGCACGCAAAAGGGCCGCGGTACTTAAAGTACCGCGGCCCTTTTCATGGCTTCGATTTTAGTTGCGGGTGATCTGAATGGAGACCGTCTGGCCCTCCTCCAGCCACTTGCCGTCGCCGCCGGCCGGCTTGACCGTCAGCGTCCGGCTGCCGGGCGTGCCCACCGAGGTGGTCAGCGTCCAGACGCGCACACCATTCTGGTCCACGTAGTTCTTCGAAGAGGTCAGGCCCATGCCGTTCTCATTGAAGAGACCAACCTTGGAGACACCCAGGCTGGTGGTCACCGTGATGGTGAAGGTCTCGTTGACCTTGGCATTCTTGGCGCAGGCAGCCTCGAGAATCTTTGCTTCTTCCTCGCTTGCCGCAACCTTCAGGTCAACGGCGATCTGCAGGGCAAAGTCCGCCGTCGTTTCCGTGCCGTCGCTTAAAACACCGACGATGGAAAGGGCGCGCTGGCCTTTGGTGCCGATGGAGGTGGCCACCTTCCAGGTGCGGGTGCCGTCAGCATTGTCCACAAAGCTCTTCTGCGAGCAAAGGCCCATGCCGTTCTCATTGTAAAGCTTGATATTCTCCACGTCCTGGGAGGTCAAGATGGTGGTAGTAAACTGCTCATTGGGGGTTACGGAGAATTCTTCGTTTTCGATGGAGATAAAGGGAGCAAGCTTGCCGTAATCCGCGTCGGAAAGGCCAGCGACGGAAGAATAAACGGCGTTGGCAATCAGGCGGTAAGCCACCTGAACATGGCCCTTATTCATCACGTTGTTGGCAAAGAGGGTGACAGGCGTACCGTTGTAGTCCGCCTGGACGGCGAAGGCCTTGCCGTCTACGTCGCCTCTGCGGTTGGCCTTTGCAAAGCCCTTGATGTAGGAATTCTCGTCCGCCGCCACAATCAGCTGCTTTACATTCTCAGGAACGCTGGAGAAATAGGCGTTCTTCAGGTAAACGGTTTCCTGGCCTTCGTAACCGGCGGTCACGAAGCTGTCTTGTGCATAGGAGGCGGCAAAGAGCGCCTCGCCGGCCGAAATGGTCTTGGTGGTCAGGCCAGAAATACCCAGAGTATTGCGGGCAAAGGTAACGGTGTTGGCGCCTGTACCCACATAGGGGATGCCGGCATCCAGAAGGCTCTTGACGTTGGTGTTGGAGGTGCTGACGATCACGTTGGGCTGCGCGTCTTTGGTGCTCTCCACAAAGTCAAAGCCCAGGTAATTGAGGGCCCATCTCATTTCGTAGCTGCCGCCCGCCAGATAGACGGTGGGCTTGGGAAGCTCTTTGACGAGAGAATAGCCGTTATAGGCGCTCATAGTCAGCTGATAATCGGAAAGGGTGGCCGCGTCGGCGGCGGAAACTAGGAAATCACCAGGCGCGTAGACGCCGGGATTCTCGCCCTGGATGATGAACACCTTCTTACCGGAGTTCAGCAGGGTGTTGACCGCTTTCACCGCGTCGTTGGAATCGTTGGCGATGACCACCTGCTCGGAATCGGGCACCACGTTTGCCGGACGGGCAAAGGTGGTATACGCGGCGGTCTTTCCGTCAAAGGCGCCGGGGGCACGGATTTCGTCGCAGTCAAAGCCGCGCATTTCCGGGAAGTTGATGACCACTTCGGCATACATGCTGTCGTAGTCGGACATGTCGTATCCTTCAAAGAGGCAGACATTGATGTAGCCGCGGCGGGCCTGCTTCATGTCGATGACAAAGGTTCCCGCCGGATAGGTGACGCCGTTGACCTGGGTCGCCTCGGTCAGCTGCGCCATCTTCCAGTTGTTGTGAAGGCCGTATTCCACCATGTTGTAGGCTTCGGTGACGTTCTTCTGCATAGAGGGATCCACCGGGATCACATAGTAGTCCGGGAAGAAGGACTCACCCTCTTCTCTCGGGCGGCCGATGGATTCGCCGTCGGAGTTTACAAACCACTGGTCCACCTTTTCGGCTTCGTCGGTGTTCTCCACGCCGCGGCGCCAGTATTCGAGCTGGTTGAGGTAGACGGCATCCTTATTCTTGAGCATGTAATCCATGCAGGCAAGCATAACGCCGTGGTTGGCCTTGACGGAATTTTCATTCATTTCCGGGATTTCCACGGTGTGGCCCAGAGAACCGTAGTGCATGGCCACGATGGCGGTGTACATGGGGGAACCGTCGTCCCAGCCGCCGTTGAGGCCCGCGTCATAGTCCTCATACGGAATGACGAACTTCGTGTACTTCTCAGACGTTGAGGTACCGGCCAGACCCATGGCATGGGCCAGAGGCTGCATGTTCTGCACTAAGAGGTCCCATTCGTAGTTGGGGTCGTGAGGACCGGAGCAGGGCTCGATGAGGAAGTTCTTTACATAGCCGTGCAGATCCAGGAAGGTGGCGGGCATCCACTGGGAAACCCGGCCCATCAGGGCGGAGATTTCCGGAGAGATCTGATAGGTGATGTCGCGGTTGGGGTCAAACCCGGTGGAAAGCGCACGGGTCATGGCCTCGCGGCCGTCAGGATTGTCCACAAAGGTGAAGACGAGAATGAAGTTGTCGAGGATTTCGTCCACATTGAGGGTGACGGTGGTTTCCTCGCCCTGCACGTTATTGGTGGTGTCCCGGCCATAACCGGCAGACGCCTTCTCCGACGAGGCATAGGTGGTGTAGGAAACGGTGTCCTGGGTGGCGAACTGGTCGAACAGCTCAATCATGGCGTCCACGCCCGGCTGCTCATCCGCGTGAATGTTGTTGCACCACAGGGGGATTTTATAATCGGTCTTGCCTTCCTTGACCATTTCCATGGCAGCCGCCGGGTCCTCCAGCGCCTTGGGAAGGAACTCGTTGAGGTAGAAATCAATGTCGCTCTGTTTTTCGGCGACGATACCCATGGGCATCTCCTTGCCCTCGGTGGAATAGCCGACAATATCATAGCCCAAGTAACGGTCGGTCTTTGCCTTGGACTTCTCGATGGAAGCCTTGACGGTGGGAACAATCTCGCTCCAGGCGTGATAGCTCTCGTAGATGCTCAGACGCAGGTCACTCGACGCCGCGCAGACCTCTTCATCCGCAGTCACACCCACCATTTTGAACTCGTAAACGCCAAACAGGGTGTTGGCCTTGGTGCGGTTGGAACGGGGGCTGCTCAGGTCCACCGTGCCAAAGGGCAGGTCGAAGAAAAGCTCGGCGGTAACCTTGCCGGTCTTCGCGTCAAAGGCCGGGGCGGAAACGACCGTAATGAAGGAATCGGCCTTGCCGCTCTTCTTCCAGTCGCTGATGGGCTTGCCGCCATAGAAGAAGTTCCAGCTAAGCTTGGCAAAATCGTCAGCGGTGCCGGAATAGTCCGCAGTGACGGTGATGGTTCTGGCCTCGCTCATAACCGCCATGTCCTCACTGAAGGTCAGATTGGTCAGCTGGCCGATAGAAACGAGGTTGGGGCCGGCAGGCATTTCGCTCACCCGCAGCGCCCCATAGGGGTTGGGTTCGAACACGTCCGTCGAATTGGTCCCGGCCTCTTGAGACAAGCTTGTCTCAGGCGCATCGGTCCCATTGTCCGCCGCGACCGCCGACGGCAACATTACCGTAAGCAGCATCAGCAGGGACAAAAGCAACGAAAGTGCTTTTTTGGATTGCTTTTTCATGTGTTTTACCTCCTCAAAGCTTCATCCGGTACGGCAGATGCCGAATATGTACCAGATTTTTCATATCCAGTATAAGACACATGCATAGATCTGTCAATGCATTTCTATCCATAAATCTGCATATTTTCTGGAGTTTCATCGATAATATGCAGATTTATTTGTATATTCTCTTTGTAACTCCCTCTTTCCTGTATTATTTTCATGGAAAGCAACTGAAAATTTGAGAATATTGATGCTGAATTTATTTGGTATATGAATATTTATACAATCCAGCTCTTTTTCTGATAAAACAAAAAAAAGCGGCTGTGGTTTTATAAAACCACAGCCGCTTAATTTCTGTTATTCCCGGTCAAAGAGGTTGCCTCCGTGGCAATCCACCGCGACCACCAGCGGGAACTTCTCCACCGTCAGCCGTTTGATGGATTCACACCCCAGATCTTCAAATGCCACCACCTCGCAGCTTTTGATGCATTTGGCCGCCAAAGCGCCAGCACCGCCGATGGCACACAAATAGGTGGCTTTGTACTGCCCGATGGCTTCCACCACTTCCCTAGCCCGCTGGCCCTTGCCGATCATCCCTTTGAGCCCCAAAGACAGAAGCCGCGGGGTATGCACGTCCATCCGCCCGGATGTAGTAGGGCCGCACGAGCCAATCGGCAGCCCAGCGGGCGCCGGTGTCGGCCCCGCATAGTAGAGAACCGCGCCCTTTATGCAAATGGGAAGCTCCTCCCCAGCGTCGAGCATGGCGATCATTCGTTTGTGAGCCGCGTCCCTGGCGGTGTAAACCGTGCCAGAAAGCAAAATCCCCTGCCCTGCGAACAGCTCATCCGCCCTCTGGGCCAGCTCATTCGTATGGACCGTTACCCTTTGCGTAGAAACCACCTCTTTATGTTCTTGGAAACCGTCTGCACCGTCCGGTGCAGCAAACTCAAAGTCCCGTCCAAGCCGTCCGTCCGCTTTTCTGCCCAAGGACGGTCGAAATCCGGCCCGGCCTCTTCCCTTTCCCGTCCCTGTGAGTCCGGCTCATCCGGGATGGGCGCAGCATCATCCGCGCGCGAGGCCTGCGGCCCTGACTCAGACGGAGGGACGAAAAAACAGCGGATCGTTGTTTTCTTCCTCTTCGTCAAACGCCTTCGCTTCTTTCGAAGCGGTCAGCTCGGAAAGCTGGACAGCGGCCTTGTCAATCTCCCGGCACATGTCGTCGAGCTTTTGATCGATGTCTTTGGTGATCTGGTGAATGGTCTCGCGCATGGCGTCGATCTCGCCGCGTAAGCCCGTGATGTTTCCATACACCGCCTGGGCGGAAGCATTGGCCGCGTCCGCCGTTTCCTTGGCGGTTTTCTGCGTATCCTCCAGAATCTTCGCAGCGCTCATCCGCGCGTCCAGCAGCACCTCGCCCGCCTGGGCGCTTACCCGCTCATAAAGCCCCGCCCGTTCGGACAGGGTGTCCATCTGCTCGCGAAGCTGGCGGTTCTTCTCCTGCTCGAGGGTCAGCTCCCGCAGACGCTGGCCTTCCGAGAGCTTTGCGTTTCGCAGTTCATTTTCCACCCGGGCCATTTCTTCCGCCAAGCGGGTATTTTTGACCTTTTCCTCCTCGAGCTGGTTCTCCAGCCCTAGAATGATTTCGTCAAAGTCGGACACTTTTCGGGCAAACTCATCCCGCGAACGAGAGGTTTCGCTGAGCTGATGCTCGAGCTGCTGGCGGATGGCCAGGGACTCCTGGTTCATCGTATCGATATAATGGAGCACCTCGCCTCGGTCAAACCCGCCGAAGGCTGCTTTTTTGAATATCACCTGGTTTTCCATGCAAAAATCCTCCTCGTCCGCATTTCTTGTTTCATTATATCAGCGCCGCTCCTCAATTACAAGGGCGAGGAAACGAATTTCACAAAGATACCATCATCAATTCCCATATATAGGCTTCGGCGACTAAGGCCGCTTTTTTTGAAAACTGCAATCAGTCACGCGCGGCAATGCTCTCTGCGCTTTCCACAGAGGCGGCGTCTGATTCATGCTCAGAAGCTAAAGGGCATTCCTTTTGCCCTGCAAGCTGCCGGCGGAACAGACGGCGAAATAGAACGCGAACAAAAGGTTGGATGAAGAACAATTGGGTAAAGAAGGCAAAGGGAAAATTAAAAACGACCTTCTGCATCCACTGGGCCAAAAACTCCGGTGAAAACCCGCAATAAAAAGCAGTGGCAAGAAAGCTCATCATAGGGCACATCAGGCATACGGTAGCGCAGATGATGACCGTCGTTGCCACGTAGGGTTTCGCCTCTTTTGGATCCGCAACCCGGAAAGCAAGCCTTTCGGAAAGGGGGCTGGCGATGAAAATTTCCAACAAAATCGCGCAGGCAAACTCAATGGGCACCACCGTCCACGCTGCGGTAAAAACCTGATTGCTCATTCCTCCCATCTCAATGGCGAGATTATAGAAGACGAACAAATGTACGGTGATGAACACGGTGAGGAACGCAAAAACAATTTTCTGAAATTTGGTGGTGGGCATAGCTGCATCTTCCTTTCTTTTTTGCAACAAAAAAAGACACAGGTCGCACTTTGTCCCGTAATCAGATTTACGTGCAAAGCACTACATGTGTCGTTCATTTGTGTGCATATAAAGTTTTTATTATTTTACCGCGCAATCAGCCAGGCTGTCAAGATGCTTTTGTTTTTGATTTCTCCCATGCAAACGGGCGCCGGTTTTCTTCTTACCGGCGCCCGTTTATCCATTACAGGATGATGCAAATTAAACCGCTGCATCCTTCGTTGATGATGCGTTCGATGGTTTCCTTTAGCTTAATGCGCGCGTCCATGGGCATGCGATAGAGCTTGTTGTGAAGCCCTTCGTTGACCAGCTCGTGGAGGGACTTGCCGAAGATGTTGGAGCTCCAGATCTGGGTGGGGTTTTCCTCGAACTCCTTGAGCAGGTAGCTGACCAGCTCTTCCGACTGCTGCTCGCTTCCCACGATGGGGGTGACCTCGGTGGTAATGTCGGCCCGCATCATGTGAATGGACGGGGCGGAGGCCTTCAGGCGCACGCCGTACCGGCCGCCCTGACGCATGATTTCCGGGTCTTCCAGAGTCAGTTCATCCAGGGTGGGCATGACGATACCATAGCCGGTGGCTTCCACCTCCATGAGGGCGGACTTGATCTTGTCGTATTCCTTCTTCATGGCGGCAAGCTCGGTCATGCTCGAAAGCAGCTCGCTGTCGCTCTCGATGGAAAGGCCGCTCGACTCGCTGAGAATCTTATAGAAAAGCTCCTGCCGGGTGGATACCCGAATGCTGGCGCTGCCGGTTCCCAGGTCCATGGAAATGGTCTTGGCCGACTCGATGTATTCGCAGGCCACCACGCCGGTAACAATGCGGTCCACCTCCCGGATGCGGGTGATGTCAGCGGCACATTCGCGGATGGCGCTGTAGACGGAAGTGCGAAGCCAATGCTCTTTGGGCAGAGCGGAAAGCCACTTTGGAAGCTCCACTGAGATTTCCTTGACCGGAAACTCAAAGAGCACCTGGGAAAGAATCTGGCGGATTTCCTCCTCCTCGAGCTCCAGGCAGTTGACCGGCAGAACCGGCACGGAATATTTGGAGCTTAATTCCTGGGAAAGCTGCCTGGCTCCCTGGGAGTTGGGATACATGCAGTTTAACAGCACGATGAAGGGCTTGTTGATCCCACGCAGCTCCTCAATGACCCGTTCTTCCGCTTCCTGGTACTCCTCACGGGGAATGTCGCTGATGCTGCCGTCGGTGGTCACCACCAGTCCGATGGTGGAATGCTCGGTAATGACTCGTCTGGTTCCGATTTCGGCGGCCATATTAAAGGGGATTTCCTCCTCGTACCAAGGAGTCTTGACCATGCGGGGCTGGTCGCCCTCTACATATCCAAGAGAGCTTGGCACGATGTACCCCACGCAGTCGATCATCCGCATGCGGAAGCTTGCATTTCCGTCTAAGGTGACCTCCACCGCTTCCTCGGGGATAAACTTGGGCTCGGTGGTCATAATGGTCCGGCCGGCGGCGGACTGGGGCAGTTCGTCAATGGCGCGGTCCCGTTTGAAGTCGCTGTTGATGTTGGGGACCACCAGGGTATCCATGAACCCTTTGATAAAGGTGGACTTGCCGGTGCGCACGGGGCCGACGATGCCGATGTAAATGTCGCCCTGGGTACGCTGGGCAATGTCCTGATAAATGGTTCTCTCTTCCATGTTCACTCCACCTCCAGTCTGCGTTATATACTTGGAATCATCATCATGCCGCGGGCAGGAACCACGTCTTCACTCAATTCATTTTCCTCCTTTATGGCGTTGACCGACGTACAATATTTGCGCGCGATGTCCCAGAGCCGCTCGCCTGTGTCGGCGTAGTAGATGACCAACGCGGCCCCGCTCACGCGGACAATGGGCTGATCTTCGCACAGGCGAAGGTCGCAGATGGCGTTCTCCTGGAAGGGAACAAAGACGCAGCCCTCCAGGCGGTATTCGATCTTGACCTCCATGCTCTGGCTCTGGGCGAAACTGAAGCTGCATCCGGTGATGCAGAGGGTAGGTTCACACAAGGCGAGCGTAATGCCCTCGGGCAGCTCTTCCTCGTACTCGATTTCCGCTACCCGTTCAAAGTAGGTGGGGCATCCGTCCCCGTCCAGCGCCAGGACGCTTACGTTGACCGGCGCTTTGACGAGCAGTTTTCCGTCGGCGGCCACACAGCTGACCACCCCGGCGTCGCACCAGAGGTCGCAGATGGCGGTAATGTCGCCGGAAGGAAGCTCAAAGGTGTTTTTGTAGGTGCCGTCGATGCGCATCCTTTTGAGCATCTGCTCGGCGCGGATTTCGTTGCAGTCTGCCTCGATCTCCACCTCGGTGGAGAACGCGTCGCTGATGAGGGAAATCTCCGAAGACTGGTAGGCGGTCACCTGAATGCAAAGGCGCAGGTCGGCCGAAAGGAGGCGGTTTTCCCCGGCGCCGTCGGCGCGGACCTGAATGTCGGAGGACACCGTGTCGCAGCGGATGTCGCAGAAGCTTTCGTCGGTGACGCCGTCCAAGTCGATGATCTGGGAGAACGGGAGGGAATGCTCCATTTTCTCCATGTCGTCGCTGTCCTCGCACTGATAGAGGGTGGCGATCTGGATGTCTCCCTTGACGATCACCTTGTTGGCGATGGCCTTATAATCGCTGATGAGAATGGTGGTGGAGCTGCGAACCAGGGTGGCGGCGGCGGGCTTGCTCTGGCCAAGCTCGAGCATTTCATTCATGGAAAACTGCCGTTCCGCCATACCGATGACGCTGCTGACCGGCGCGGCATGACGCAAAAGCTGCATCCCCGCTCCCTCCGCCTGGGTGACCACCTGGCAGTCGGTTCGGCCGCGTACCTTGACGCCCACCGTAAAGGAGCCATGTACCCCAAGCCTGCGGGGCGAGCTGGCACGGCAGTTGACATAGTCGATCACCGTACTGCTGAAAACGGCCGCGTCCTCGGGTGCCCCTTGCAGGGCAAAGCTCTGGGAGAATGGCAGGGACTGCTCCATGCACTGGACCCGCCGGTTGGTATCGTCCACGTAGAGAATGCTGACCTGGGTCTTTCCCTCCACCTGGAGCCGGTCGCCTGTGATCTGGCGTACCGATACCGCCGGCATGAGACGGCACTTGAGAATCCGGGAAATGTCGGGGCAATAGTCCGGCAGATTGATGTCCAGGTCTACCGGCTGCTCGGCGCTGCCCTCGAAAATCACCTCGTTTATGGAAACCGTGTCATGCGAAACCTTTAATTCCATATGAGATTACCTCGCCTTTCTACAGTGTTTCTAAGCAATCTATATTCATGTCCTGTCCCCACTATTCCAGCGGCTGACAGGATTTTTCCGATTTGGCTACCGCTCGGGCGGTACCTTCATGAATATGGCGAAAGGGCGAGGATCATTCCGTGAAAGGACGAAAAAGCACCGGGCGCCGCTTTGTTTTCCAAAGCGACGCCCGGTGCTATTATGTTCGGTTTCTTTTTAAACCGTCTCTCGTTTGATACCGAAGATCATTCTTAAAATTCCTCTGAGAAATTTCGGGCTTCTCACAACGACAATTTTCATAGAGCTCCCTCCGCATTCTAACAGGCACGCAGCAGCGCGATTCCAATAAGAACCATGATCGCCGCTCCGACTACAACCAGTACCTGCACCGGAAGAACGCAGAAAAGCAGAAGCAAAAGTCCCAGAACCAATAAAATGGTCCCGATGATCCGGCTAAGCTGTCTCAAATCGCCACCGCCCGTCAACGTAGATTTCCGACTCGGTACCGTTGCGTTGTACCTATGCCATCATACGCCGGGGGCAGACAGAAGGTGTCACATTTTTGAGGAAACCAGCAGCAGGACGCCGCTTTTCATGGAAACCTGGGCCTTTTCCCAGACCCATTCGTTGCTCACGCCCAAGGGAATGCCGGGAACCAGCGTTGCGTCATGCAAAGGGTATTTTAGGCCGATGTAGTTGACTCCCGTCACCTCTCCGCCATAGGCAAAGGCGGAAAGCTTGCAGCCCTCTCTCCTTGGAAGGATGATCGAGCCGCCCAAAAGTACCCGCACTTCGTTGTTGCCGTCGGCTAAAAGCGCCGGTACCCCCGCCCTGGCGGCGAACACCAAGGCGTCCAGGTTTGCAATGGTATGGTCGAGCCGGCCGCCGGTACCGCACAGGATGGTGATCCGTCCAAAGCCTTCTTTCACGGCATATTTCACCGCAAGCATGGTGTCGGTGTCGTCCTTTTCCTCCGGAAAGGTCTCGACCGGCACGCCGGGCAGGTCCGGCAGAGGGGCGGAATCAAAGTCCCCGATGAGCAAATTGGGCTTCACCCCCATCTGCTGGGCGTTTCGATACCCGCCGTCCGCGCAGATGACAAAGCTTCCGGCTTCGATATAAGCGCGCTGCTCGAGCGGATTGCCGCAGGGAGCCGCGCCGATGATCACGCACGCTTTTTTCATTTCAGTTCCCACTCTTTGATGTTTTTGACCGCGTTATAAAGCTCCACATAGCTTCGATAGCGGGAGGGATGGATTTTCCCCTCGTCCACCGCCGCCTTCACCGCACACCCCTTTTCTCCCGTATGGGAGCAGGAAGTGAATTTACAATCGGTTACGAAAGGGGCAAATTCCCGGAAGCACCCGGCCAGTTCCCCTGCCAGCACCGTTTCACAGCGTTCCAAGTCCAACGAGGAAAAGCCCGGCGTATCCGCCAGATACCCGCCGTTTTCTTGTTCATAGAGCTCCACTTGGCGGGTAGTGTGCCGCCCGCGGCCCAGCTTTTTGCTGATGTCCCCGGTGGCCAGCTCCAGCCGAGGCTCCAGCCGGTTTAACAGGCTCGACTTTCCTACTCCGGAATTGCCGGTAAAAGCACAGATCCGGTCGGTCAGCAGGTTTTGTACCTGCTCGATTCCTTCTCCTGTTCCAGCGCAAACCGCGCATACCGGGATGCCGGCTGTTTGGTAGATATCAAGAAGCTCTGCGGGATCGGCCAGGTCCGTTTTGTTAACGACCACCACCGGCTCGATTTCCTTATGCTCGGCGATGGAAATAAGCTTATCCACCACCAGGGTGTTCGGCCCCGGGTCACAGACGCTCACCACAATGAAAAGCCGGTCTAAATTCGCGATGGGCGGACGGATCAGACTATTCTTTCTGGGCAGAATCTCGTCCACCATAGGCATCCCCGTCTGCGGCAGGGAAACCTTCACCCGGTCGCCCGCCAGCGGCGTCTGCTTCTTTTTACGGAAAATGCCGCGGGCGCGGCATTCCAATACCGAATCGGCGGCTTTCACATAATAAAAGCCGCCGATTCCCTTCATAATCAGTCCAGTCGTTTCCTTCAAAGTCTTGCCTCCGTCATCCCATTAATCCCGGTCCGGTTTGTTGTTGTCCGGTTTGGAAGAACTGGCGTTGGGATCTTTGAATTCATTTTGCTGGGTCAGTTTTACCGTCTGGGTGTCGTAATTGACGGTATAAATCGCGTAATCGGCAAAACCGCTGTCCGCCTTGGTGCTGATGCGCACGGTGATGGTGGAGGTCCCGGTTCCTTCCAGCGTAAAGTCGTACTGGGGCCGCTGGCTGGGAATGATCTCGTTGGTACGGAGATCCCGGTTTTCCACCCCGTCCACGTATACTTTCAGGTACACCGGCGTGTTGGTCTTGGGCAGGTTCACGGTAACGGTGGCCTGCTTGGTGGGAGCCTTGCCGTTCGAGATGGTAAGGGTAACCTTTGTGCCCTTGGTCACAGTGGAATCCACCTTCGGGTCGCAGGAAAGCACCTCGTTGATGGGCCGGTCGGAATCCACCTGGATGGACTCGCCCACCGTAAAGCCCTTTTCCTCCAGCAAGCGCTTGGCGTTGGCTTCCGAGATACCGATGACATTTGGAACCGTCACCGGAATCTGGGACGGGCCGAGGCTGACGTACACCAGGATGGTCTGGCCTTCCTTGACGGTTTCGCCCACGGCCGGAGAGGTCTGGATTACATAACCTTCCGCCGTTTCCTCGTCCTCCCGTTCCTGCACCTCATATTGAATCTTGGCCCCGTCCAGCGTGGCCTTGGCTGTCTTCCAGTCCTTCCCTACAATGTCGGGAACCACGTTCTCCTTCGGGCCGAGGCTTACCACGACCTGTACCGCTGCCCCCTTCTCCACCTTGCTGCCCTGAGAGGGGTCCTGCTCGATGATTTGGTCCTTGGGCGCGGTATTATAAAGCGTATTCTTGATTTCAAAGGTAAAGTCCGGGTACTGAAGCTTTGCTTCCTCCATGGTCATGCCGATGACCTTTGGCACCTCAATGAGATCCCCGTCCTGTCCGGTGAACACACCCATCCACCACATGACCGCAATGACGAAGGCCACGGTAAAGAGGACCACGCCGAAGGCGATGCCCGCCAAAAGCGGAATGGCCGAATGCTTCTTTTTCTTCTTGTCGTCCTCTTCCCCGTCCTCCTCGGGTTCATCCAAGGAAACAAAGGAATCGGTGGCGCGCACCCGGTCAATGGACTTAACGATGCGGGTGGGGTTATCATCCACAAAATACTTATATTCAAAGCGGATGCTGGGATTGCGCTTGAATTCCTCAATGTCCCTGAGCATTTCCGCCGCAGACTGGTAGCGTTTCTGGGGGTCCTTCTGCATGGCGTGCATCGTGATCTCTTCGAGGCCCTCGGGGATGGTTTCGTTGATTTCCCGGGGCATACGGGGAGTGGACTGCAGCTGCATAATGGCCACAGACACCGCCGTATCCGCCTCAAAGGGCAGCTTGCCGGTGAGCATCTCATAGAGCATGACGCCAACCGAATAGATATCCGAGCGCTCGTCGGTCACGTCACCGCTGGCCTGCTCGGGGCTGATATAGTGCACCGAACCGATGGCGCGGTCGGTGTTAACGGTATGGGAAGTGTTGCGGGAGAAGCGGGCAATGCCGAAATCCATCACTTTGATGGTCCCATCCTGCAGCAACATGATATTCTGGGGCTTGACGTCCCGGTGGACGATCCCTTTGTCGTGGGCGTGCTGAAGGGCTTTGAGAATCTGGGTGGTGAAATGGACCGCTTCCTTCCACTTGACCATGCCCTGCTGTTCAATGTATTCCTTAAGCGTAATGCCGTCCACATACTCCATCACGATATACTCAATGTTTCCGCCGAAATTCACGTCGTAAACCTTGATGATATTCGGATGGGACAAAACGGCAATCGCCTTACATTCATTTTTAAAACGGCGGCGGAATTCCTCGTTGCCCAAAAACTCGCTTTTGAGCACCTTTACCGCCACAATCCGGTCGTCGAGCACGTCCCGTGCCTTATAGACCACCGCCATGCCTCCGACTCCGATGACCTCGATAATCTCGTAACGGCCGTCCAGCCGTTTGCCAATATATTTATCCATGGAAACCTCCACTTCTAGTCTGAAACCAACGCCGGTTTGTGATGAATTCAGCGATCGGAAAGCAGGACCACCGTAATGTTGTCGGGACCACCCCGCGCGTTTGCTTGCGTCACCAACCGCGTACAGGCGTCCTCCACTCCAGCTTTCACAATGTTCTTTATTTCATCGGCCTCCATCTGGTTGGACAGGCCGTCGGTACAGAGGATCAAGGCGTCGCCCCGCTGCAGCGTGACTTCGCTGTAATCGATGGCGATTTCCGGTACAATTCCAAGCGCCCGCGTAATTACGTTTTTATTGGGATGGGCGCGTGCTTCTTCCTGTGTGATCTGCCCCGCCTCCACCATTTCCTGGACTACCGAGTGATCTCGGGTGATCTGGCAAATGGTGTCTTCATGGATGAGGTAGGCTCGGCTGTCGCCCACGTGGGCGATGCAGGCGAGCTTATCGGCCACCACCACGGCCACCACCGTGGTGCCCATGCCGGCCAGGGCTTCGTTTTTCCTTGCTTCTTCGTAAATCTCGGCGTTTGCCGTGTACACTGCCGATTGAAGCAGAGTCTTGATGGAGTTTGGCTTGCAGCCTTCCCGGTAGTCCGACTCGATGTGCCTGGAAATTTCCCGCACTGCCATCGCGCTCGCCACATTGCCGCCGTTGGCTCCTCCCATTCCGTCGCACACTGCCGCCCAGACCGCGCTGCTTCCCAGCCGGCCGAAGGCATAGTCGTCCTGGTTGGAACTCCTGCGGCGTCCAATGTCGCTTTTGCCGAAAAGTCTCACAAACCTCACCTCCCTGATCTCTCGTTTCTCTTTATGACGTCACCGTTTTGTGTTTTCCCCGCAGCTGCCCGCAGGCGGCCTCAATATCCGCTCCCAGGCTGCGCCGGACGGTGGTGGTAATCCCCTTCTTCGTCAGGATTTCGGAAAACCGCAAAAGCCGTTCCCGGCCGCTTTTTTGAAAGGGCTTGCCGCTAACGTCGTTTGCGGGGATTAAATTGACGTGGCACAGCATTCCGCGAAGGCGTTGCTCCAGTTCCCGGGCGCATGCGTCCGAATCGTTTACCCCGTCAATCATCGCATACTCAAAAGATATTCTGCGCTTTGTTGCCGCCGTGTAATCACGGCAGGCGGTCAACAGGGCGTCAATTCCCCATTTTTTATTGATCGGCATAATCTTGCCGCGGATTTCGTCGTTGGGCGCATGAAGGGAGACCGATAAGGTCAGCTGAAAACGGTGCTCCATCAGGTCATAAATTTTGTCCACCACGCCGCAGGTAGAAAGAGAGATGTGCCGCATGCCGATGTTAAGGCCCTCCGGGTCGGACACCATGCGAAGAAAGGAGAGGACGTTTTCATAATTGTCAAGCGGCTCCCCCATTCCCATAAGCACCACGTTGGACACCCGGCGGTTTTCATCCTTTTGGGCCGCGAGAATCTGCCCTGTCATTTCATAAGCGGTCAGGTTCCTGCGGTACCCGCCCATCCCGGTGGCGCAGAAGGCGCATCCCATCTTGCACCCGGCCTGGGTGGAGATGCACATGCTGGTCCCGTGCTGGTACTGCATCAAGACCGCTTCAATCAGCTCCCCGTCGGACAGGCGAAAAAGGTATTTCACCGTCCCGTCCAGCTTAGAAACCAGCTTTTTCTCTATGCACACCGATGGAATTACATACTGCTGCGAAAGCGCCGACCGCATGGCGGCGGGCAGGTTTGTCATTTCGTCAAAGGAGGAAACGCCCCGGCGCAGCCACCCGGTAATCTGGGAAGCGCGGAAGGCGGGCATGCCCATGGCTTTGACAGCCTGGGCAAGCTCCTCCTGGGAGAGGGTGGTAATGTCCTGTTTTCCCATTCGTCCTCCTAGGAGCGTATCACTCGGCCGGTTTTCTACGGGTCATGGCCGCTAAGAAAAAGCCGTCCGACTGGCTGATATGTGGAAGCAGGGTAGCGCGGTGGCTTCCCCGGTCACAAGGGCGCAGAAGCGCATCGGGCAAAGAAAGCGCCTGAGGCGCAAAATCCGGATGCTCTAAAAGGAACCGCTCTACCACTTCTTCGTTCTCCTGAGAGGTGAGCGAACAGGTGGAATATACAAGCCGGCCCCCGGGCTTTACCAATTTAGACGCAATACACAGGATATTATATTGCATAGGGGGAAATTTTGCAAGCAAATCCGGCATTTTATACCGGATTTCCGGTTTTCTCCCAATGTCCCCCAAACCAAAGCAGGGCACGTCACAGAGCACCCGGTCGGCCAAACATGGCGCTTCCTGAGATTTTGCAGCGTCCTGGACCTTGGCTTTTATACAGGTAAGGCCCAGCCTCTTCGCGCCGCTTTCGATGAGCCTGACTCGGGATTCATAAAGGTCGCACGCAGTAAGCGTTCCCTGATCCTGCATATGTTCAGCCGTAGTGAAGGCTTTCCCGCCCGGGGCGGCGCACACGTCGAAAACCACGTCACCCGGCTTTGCGTCCAGCGTCTGGCAGCAAAGCTGGGACGCTAAGTCCTGCACATGAAAAAGGCCCTTCTGAAACGCCCCGATTTTTTCCACCGCGCCTGCGTTTTCGAGCCACAAGGCGGTTTTCAAGTGTTCGTCCGGCCGCGCCTCAACGCCTTCTTCGGCTAGGATGCGCAAAAGTTCCTCCCCGGTGACCCGGGTGGTATTCACCCGGACGCACACCCGCGACGGATGCAAAAACGCCTGGAGCATTCCCTTCGTGTCCGCTTCTCCATAGTGCTTTAGCCACAGCGTCACCAGCCACTGGGGACAGGAATAGAGAAAGGACAGGCGCTCCGCCAGCCCTGCTTCTTTCGCAGGAGACAGGGCGGCCGGGTCCCGCTGCACCGCCCGCAGCACGGCGTTGACAAAGCCGGAGGCGGACGCCTGACGGCAGGCTCTGGTGAGCTTTACCGATTCGTCCACCGCCGCAGAGGGCGGGATTTTATCGGAAAACAAAAGCTGATAAACCCCAAGGCGCAAAATGTTTCGCACCTGGGGAGACATTTTCTTGATTTTGATTTTTGAATGGGCGGCGATAACCGCGTCCAAAGTAAGGCGGCGCTCCAGCACCCCATAGAAGAGCGCCGAGGCCAGGGCTTCGTCCCGCCTCTCAAGCTTCGCTGCTTTGAGCGCCCCGTCCAGAACCAGGTTCGAGTACCCATCCTCCAGCTCCATCTTCAATAGCGCCCCAAGCGCAACCATGCGGGCATTTCCCGCCGGATTACCCACGGTTGTTGCGCCGGGCGATGGCCAGCAGGCGCAAAAGGCTCAGAAGGCTCGCGACCACGGCGGCCACATAGGTCATCGCAGCGGCGCGCAGCACCTTTTTGCTGCCGGTCAGCTCCTCTTCGGTGAGAAGGCCCGCCTCATCAATGGCACGCACAGCATTGGAGCTTGCGTTAAACTCCACCGGCAGCGTAATGATCTGAAAGAGCACCGCGCAGCTAAACAGGATGATACCGATGTTGATCAAAAAGCCGTAGGAAAACAAAATCCCAAGGAGCACGATATAAAAGGAAAGGGTGGAACCGATATTGGCGATGGGATAGATGGCGTTGCGGATCTTGATGGGCACGTAGCCCTTGGCATACTGGGCCGCGTGGCCCGCCTCATGGGCGGCGATGCCCACGGCGGCGATGGTGGCACTGTCGTAGACCCCTTCGGAAAGGCGGATGACATGGTGCCTGGGATCGAAATGGTCGGTCAGGTTGCCGCCGACCCGTTCCACCGACACTCCGGTCACCCCGTAAAACTGCAGCACCCGCTGGGCGGCCTCGGCGCCGGTCATGCCCCGCATGTTCCGCACAGACGAATACTTGCGGTAGGCCGAGTGCACCCCCGCCTGGGCGATGATCGAAATGATCAGCGCAGGGATTACGAAAATCAGATAGGTCGGATCAAAAGCCCACATGTAAAGTCCTGGCATTTGCTGTCCTCCTGTGTTACAAAGAAATGGTTACCCGCCGAGGACGGTCCCCGGCTCAATTCGGTGGCCCCGCAGAAACGCGTCGGCCGCAAGGCGTTTTCCCGCGTTATATTGTATTTCCAAAAGCTCGACGGTATTCCCGTCGCCGCAGCAAATTGCAAAAGGTTCGATGGAAATCACTTCCCCCGGCTTCCCGTCTGCCGGTTTTCCAAGCCGAGAACGGTGGAGCTTGAGGGTTTTGCCGTTTAACTGGGTGACCGCCACCGGCCAGGGGGACAGGCCGCGGATTTTATTGTGCACGTCCCACGCCGGCAGGGAAAAATCCACCTGGCACAGGGACTTGTCCAGCATGGACGCGTAGCAGGACTTGGAATCATCCTGTTTTACCGGGGCAATGGCACCCGCTTTGAGCCCCTCCACCGTCTCTAAAAGAAGAGTTGCGCCAAGCTGAGAAAGCCGGTCGTGCAGCTCTCCGGCGGTTTCGTTTTCCCCGATGGGGGTCGCCGCCTGCAAGAGAATGTCCCCGGTGTCTAAACCCGCCGCCATCTGCATGGTGGTGACGCCCGTCTCCTTCTCGCCGTCGAGCACGCTCCACTGGATGGGCGCCGCTCCCCGGTACTTGGGCAATAAAGACGCGTGGACGTTTACGCACCCAAGCTTCGGCAGCGATAAAATCGCTTGGGGCAGAATCTTTCCGTAAGCCACTACCACGATCAGCTCCGGGTCTAAGCTTTGCAAGGTCTCAAGCGCCTGCCCGTCTTTTAAGGTGGTGGGCTGATAAACGGGGATTCCCTTTTCCACCGCCAGCGCTTTGACCGGTGGAGGCGTGAGCACATAGCCGCGCCCTTTGGGCTTGTCCGGCTGGGTAAAAACACCGCTAACCTCATGGCCCGCCTGCAAAAGCGCTGCTAAAGACGGCACGGCGAACTCCGGCGTTCCCATAAATACGATGCGCACAGGGCCCCACCTCCTTATTCTTCCTCGTCCGGGTCTACCATACGGATGATGTTGTCATAAAAAAGCTCCCCGTCCAGGTGGCCGCATTCATGGCAGAAAGCGCAGGCTAAAATGTCCTCCCCGGAAACGGTGATTTCCTTGCCGTTGCGGTCCTTGGCCTTTACCGTCACCTTTTTCGGACGCAGGCGCACCGCCCGCTTTCCAGGACACGACAGGCAGCCTTCCACCACCTCCTGCTCTCCTTCCCGCTGGACGATTTCGGGGTTTACAAGCTCAAGAAGCCCTTCTCCCACGTCGATGACCACCACCCGGCGCAGTACACCTACCTGCACCGCAGCCAGGCCCACGCCCTCCTCTTTGTACATGGTCTCGGCCATGTCGTCGAGCAGCACGTGCAGCCGGTCGTCAAACTTGTCCACCGGGCGGGATTTCTTGCGAAGAAAATGATCGGTATCGGTAATAATGCTGCGAATTGCCATTGCGCGTCCTCCTAACATCGGGAAACCTGGTTTGCTGATAAAGCACAACCGTTCTTCTGTCCGTTCTATCCTTGTGCGCCAAAACAGCGCTATGTTCCTTATCCTATAGGATGCCCTCCGGATTCATGTCCGCATACGCGGTCACCTCGGAAAATCCCCGCTTTTTTCCGAAGGACACCAAAAGCCCCATCAAAAACCGGCGGAATTCCGCCGTGTCCCGGCATTTAAGCAGCAGCCGGTACCGGTATTTCCCCGCCACCTTGCACACCACCGCCGGCGCCGGGCCGAGCACCCGCAGCGGCAGTTTCGGGTAGTCACGCTGGGCCACCGCTTTGAGCTCCTGCAAAAATCCCCGCGCTCCCGCCTGCACCTTTTCTTCCTCCCGGCCCACAAAGCCCACCAGGCAAAGGTCGCAGAAAGGCGGGTAAAGCATGGTTTTGCGGGAGGCAATCTCGCTTTTGTAAAAGGCGTCGTAGTCCTGACGAGCGGCCAGGGCGATCACCGGATGGTCCGGCGTATAGGTCTGGATGACCGCGCGGCCGGCGTGTTTTCCCCGGCCCGAGCGGCCCACCACCTGGGTAAAGAGGGCGAAGGCCCGCTCATAGCTGCGGTAGTCGTCGGAAAAGAGGGACTGGTCGGCGGAGACGATCCCCACCAGGGTTACATTCTCAAAGTCAAGGCCCTTGGCCACCATTTGGGTACCGATCATAATGTCGTACTCGCCCCTGGCAAAGGAACCGAGCTTTCGTTCGTGGGAATCCCGGGTCATAGTGGTGTCGGTATCCAGGCGCAGAATACGCGCGCCGGGCAGCCGGTCCATGAGCTCCTGCTCCACCCGCTGGGTGCCGAACCCGGAATAACGCACCTGGTCTTCCCCGCAGTGGCTGCACTTGGTGGTAAAGGGCTGCATATGGCCGCAATAGTGGCACATCATCTGGCCGTTTGCCGTGTGATAGGTCATGGAAATGCTGCAATTGGGGCAGGTAACCACCTCCCCGCAGCTGCGGCAGGAAGCGAAGGTATTGTACCCCCGGCGGTTTAACAGCAGGATGGACTGCCGCCCCGCCTGTAAGTTTTCCTGAAGCTCCTCAACCAGCTGACCGCTCAGCGCATTGCCGGTGCCGGGCGGCTCCAGGCGCATGTCGATCACCGAGACGGCAGGGAGGTTTGCATCCCCGTACCGGTTTTCCAGCCGGTTGAGGGTATAGCGGCCGCGGATCGCCTGATAAAAGCTTTCCAGAGACGGCGTGGCGGAAGACAAAACCAGCAGCGCCTTGTGCCACTTCACGCGAAACTTCGCCACGTCCCTTGCGTGAAACCGCGGGGAGGATTCGGATTTGTAGGTGTGCTCCTGCTCCTCGTCCAGGATGATAAGCCCCAGATCCTCACAGGGGGCGAACACCGCCGAGCGGGTCCCCACAATGACCTTGGCCTGACCGTTCTTGATGCGCTTCCATTCGTCGAGCCGTTCGCCCAAAGACAGGCCGCTGTGGATGACCGCTACCTGCCCGCCGTAGCGGCGGTAAAACAGGTTTAGGGTCTGGGGCGTCAGGGAAATTTCCGGGACCATAACGAGCACCGAACGGCCCTGTTTGAGCACCTCGTCGGCCAGACGCATAAACACCTGGGTTTTCCCCGACCCGGTTACCCCATAAAGAAGGGAGACGCCGCCTCCCGACTCATACTGGGTAAGCAGTCGTTCAAAGGCCATTTGCTGCTCGTCGGTGAGACGGATATTCCCGGCATCCTGGGCAGGGCGTTCCTTGACCGGGGCGCGGTAGGTTTCGTTTAAGTAAAACTCCAGCACGCCCTTGCGCGCCAAGGTATTTACCACTGAAATCCCGCAGGCGGCAAAGTAACAAACCTCCTTGACCGAGGCACCGCCCGCCTGCGCAAGAAGGGTGACCACCTCCCGCTGTTTGGGTGTGAGCTTTCCTTCCAAAAGCGCCTGGGTTTCCTCGTCGGAAAGCGCCAGGCGCACCATTTTGACCGTCGCGTCCCCGATCCGGCGCACCGAATCGTCGCTGCGGGTCAAAAACCCTTTCTTCACCAGCTGCTCCGGCAGGTCACTTTCCGCAGAAAGGCCCATGATTTCCAGCAGCCGCTCCCGCTCTACGGTGGCGCCGCTGTCCGCCAGGTACTGGACCATCCGGCGTTCCTCCGGGTTAAGCATCTCCATCCTTTCCGGCGCAACGTCCGGCGCAATGGCGTAGCTTGCCACCAGCCGCAGGCTCATTCCCGCCGGCAGCATGGCCTTGAGCGCGTCGAACTGGGGACAATAGGTCTTTTCCCTGAGCCATTTTCCCAGAGAAAGAAGCTCATTTGAAAGAAGCGGCGCCTTGTCAAGCACCGCTGCAATCGGTTTGATGGATTCCAATGCCGTTTCCTGCCGCACCGACAGCAGGATCCCCTGGCGTTTGCGGTTGCCGCGTCCAAAGGGAACCAGCACCCGGCAGCCCGGTAGGGCCGTTTCTTGCATAGACGGGGGAACCAGATAGTCGTACCCCTTGTCAAAGTAAATGGCCGTCTGCTCCACCGCGACCTGGGCTATCCTCACCGCAGGCATATCCATACCTCCGCCTTACTGGAGCGTTTCGTCTTGGGGTTCTTTCTTGTCTTTGATGACATATTCCCCGTGGGAGAATTCGTCCACCGCGATGCTGACCGGCTTTTCGGTTAGAATGGTGCCGGCCGCCTCCGACTCGTCAACAATTTCACGGGCACGCTTGGCTACCGCGATGACGAAGGAGTAGCGGCTGCTGTTATCGGAAAAAATATCATTGGGTGATGGTTTGAGCATCGTTAAGCACCTCTTCTATTATAGTACGCATGGCTTCTGCCTTGGCGTGTTCTGCCTTGAGAATGGCTTCAATCTGGTCGACCGCGTCTTCCAGCGCGTCGTTTATCACAATATATTGGTATTCCCCGGCGCAGCGAATTTCCTCTTTCCCGGTTTTCAGCCGCTGCCGGATCTTTTCCTCGCTTTCTGTTCCCCGCTCATGCAAACGACGAGAAAGCTCTGTAAAGGACGGGGGCATGATAAAAATTCCAACCGCGTCGGGCGCCTTTTCCTTCACCTGGCGATAACCCTGGATGTCGATCTCCAAAATTACGTCCATTCCTTCTTCCCGCCACTCTTTTACCGGGGCGGCAGGCGTGCCGTAACAGTCCCCGTTTCCGCAGCGGGCGTATTCCATAGCGCCCCCCTGCTCCACCGTCCGGTCGAACTGTTGCTGTGTAACAAAGTGGTAGGAAACGCCGTCCGTCTCCCCTTCCCGTGGGGCGCGGGTGGTCATGGACACCGACAGGCGAAGCTTCGGATTTCGCTCCAAAAGCCGTTTGACCACCGTCCCCTTGCCGCAGCCGGAGGGGCCGGACAGCACCAAGAGACATCCTTTATTCATTGTCCTCGATCTCCTCATCGTCGTCCTCGTCATGGTCGTCCACACGGTTTGCCACCGTTTCCGGCTGCACGGCGGAAAGAATCACATGATCGCTGTCGGTGACGATCACCGCACGGGTACGCCGGCCATAGGTGGCGTCAATGAGTGTACCCCGGTCCCGCGCGTCCTGGATGATGCGCTTGATGGGAGCGGACTCGGGGCTGACAATCGCCACCAGGCGGTTGGCCGATACCATATTGCCAAAACCAATGTTGATCAATTTCATCGTTTACCGCTTTCCTTTTGCACAGCCGCGGATATTCTTTCCCATTAGCATGGGAATCTGCAGCTGACACTATTCAATGTTCTGAATCTGTTCGCGGATTTTCTCGATCTCCGCCTTGATGTCTACCACTACCCGGGCGATTTCCACGTCCTGGGCCTTCGAACCGATGGTATTGGCCTCCCGGTTGATTTCCTGCACCAGAAAGTCGATCTTGCGTCCCACCGCTTCGCCGCTTTCGAGCATACTTTGAAGCTGGTCGATGTGGCTGCGCAGACGGACGGTTTCTTCCGCCACCGCTGTTTTGTCTGCAAAAATGGCCGCTTCGGTCAAAAGCCGCTGTTCGTCCACCGTGCGGTCCTCCAGAAGCTCGCGGATGCGCTTTTCCAGCTTCTGCTCATAGGCACGCACCGTTTCGGGAGAATGCTCCTCCACGAACGCCACCTTCTCCAGGATGGTCTGCGCCCTGGACTCCACATCCTCCTTCATCCGCTGTCCTTCCCGTTCCCGCATGGCAATGAACTCATCCCCGGCCTGCGCGGCCACCGTCTGGACCGCCGCCCAAATCTGCTCCTCGTCTTCGGGAGCTTTGTGCACCGTGAGCACGTCGGGATACCGGGAAATCAGGGAAGCGGATACGTCGTTTCGCAGCTCATACCGCTCGGCAAGCTCGTTCAACGCCGCCAGATACCCGGCCGCCAGCGAATGATTGACCACCACCTCGCAGGCAGTGGAATCCAGTGTTTCGATGGAAACGTAGACATCCACCTTGCCCCGGGCGACGCGGGTCTGGAAGTAAGCCTTGAGCTTTTCCTCCAAAAACCCATAGATGCGCGGAACCCGCGCGGAAAACTCATAATACCGGTGGTTGACCGATTTGATCTCCACCGTGATATCATGACCGTCGATGACCGCCTGCGCGCGGCCGTACCCTGTCATACTTCGGATCATGCATTTCACCACTCTAGTTCAATTCGCCTGTTTCAACAGAAAAGTCCCCTGCTTCTTTGGATGCAAAGCAGGGTTTCCTATCGTTTATTTTACCGTTTTTCGCCTATCCTGTCAACCGAATCTGCGAATTTTGCCGTTCTCTAGGCGGGTTTACGCAAGCGGTGGCGCTTTTCTTCGTGTTTGTAGAGGCTACCCTTTTAAGAAGAGCCGAAAGGCCCCCGGATACCTCCGGGGGCCTCGTTTTTCACCGCAATCAAACGGGATGGACCTTATTCACCATATCCACATTCTTGTCAATGTGGTACTTTTCGTTGCGCCGCTGCTCAAAAAACTTGACCGCCACCTGGCCGAACTGGGCGTAGGACAGGACGTCTTCCTCCTGCTCCACCCATTCGCTGCACTCGGCGCGCAGCTTGTCAAGCTCCGGCTGGAGCTGGTCAGCCGGACGGCAGGTAATCGGCGTTTCGTCGCCGATGATCTTCTTGCGGAATTCCGGGTCAATCGGAACCGGGGTCGCGCCGTACTCGCCGCGCACAATGCCCTTGAATTCCTTCGTGACCATCTTATACCGCTCACCGGTGATGATGTTGTAAACCGCCTGGGTGCCCACGATCTGGGAAGACGGGGTGACCAGCGGCGGATAGCCCGCGTCCGCGCGTACACGCGGCACTTCCTTGAGCACTTCCTCCAGCTTGTCCTCCTTGCCCGCCTGCTTGAGCTGGGACACCAGGTTCGAAAGCATACCGCCGGGCACCTGGTAAAGGAGAGCGTTTGCGTCCACGCCCAGCACCTTCGTATTCAAAAGGCCGCTCTTGAGGTACTTCTGACGAAGGGTATCCACGTAAGCACGGATGCCGTCGAGCTTGACAAGATCTAGACCGGTGTCGTAAGGCGTGCCCTTGAGGGCCGCCACCATGGACTCGGTGGCCGGATGGGAGGTACCCATGGCCAGGGGGGACATGGCGGTATCAATCACGTCCACGCCCGCCTCGATGCCTTTCATAAGGACCATGGAGGCAAGGCCGGCGGTATAGTGAGAGTGAAGCTGGATCGGGATCTTCACCGATTCCTTGAGCGCCTTGACCAGATCATAGGTGGCATAGGGCGTCAGAAGGCCGGCCATATCCTTGATGCAGATGGAGTCCGCTCCCCGCTCCTCCAGCTCCTTGGCGTATTTGACATAGTATTCGGTACTGAAAACCGGGCCGGTGGTGTAGGAAATGGCGGCCTGCAAATGCGCGCCTTCCTTCTTGGTGGCCTTGATGGCGGTTTCCAGGTTGCGCACGTCGTTTAGCGCGTCGAAGATACGCAGGATGTCGATGCCGTTTGCCACCGACTTCTGCACGAAATATTCCACCACGTCGTCCGCGTAGTGGCGGTAACCGAGCATGTTCTGCCCGCGGAAGAGCATCTGCAGTTTGGTGTTGGGCGCCTTTTGGCGGATGATGCGAAGGCGCTCCCAGGGATCTTCGTTAAGAAAACGCAGGCATGCGTCAAAGGTGGCGCCGCCCCAGCATTCCAGCGAATGAAAGCCCACTGCGTCGAGCTGTTCGAGAACCGGAAGCATTTCTTGTGTCGTCATGCGGGTCGCGATCAGGGACTGATGCGCGTCGCGCAGGACGGTTTCTGTAATTCCAACCTTAGCCAAGTTGTTGCACCTCTTTCCCGAATGTTACTGGAGCGCGATCATGGGCTTGCCGGAGTCAACGCTCTCGCCCTTGTTGACCATGACCGACGCCACGACGCCGTCGCGGGGAGCCATAATCTCGTTTTCCATCTTCATCGCTTCCAGTACCAGCAGCACGTCGCCGCTCTTGACCGAATCGCCCGCCTTAACGTTGACGCTCAGAATGGTACCGGGCATCGGGGCGGCGATGGTCTCGCTGCCGGAAGGCGCCGCTGCGGGTGCAGCAGGAGCAGCCGGGGCTGCCGCCGGGGCCGCAGGCGCAGGAGCGGCGGGAGCAGCCGGTGCCGCAGGGGCGGGAGCCGCGTTGGCACCCAGTTCTTCCACCTGTACGTCGTACGCTTTTCCGTTGACCGTGACTCTCAAATTCTTCATGATAAACCACCTTTCCTCCAGCGGCTTTCCTTTTTGTTCTCGTTTTAGCCCCACCCGCATTTGCCGCTGGGAAATGACGGTGGCTTTTTCACCCGGAAACCCGGGTGTTTGTTACAGCTGAATGTTCGAGTGCTTCTTGGGCAGGCGGGAAATCCGCTTGCCTGCCAGCAGGTCGAGTGCCGCGATGAGGCGGGCTCTGGTCTCACCCGGCTCGATGACCTCTTCGAGAAGGCCGGCCTTGGCCGCGTCAAAGGGAGCGGCCTTGGTGTCGGCGTATTCCTGTACCAGTGCTGAACGCTCGGTAAGCGGGTCTTTCATAGCGGAAAGCTTCTTGTTCCACAAAATGGCCACTGCCGTCTCCGGCGCCAAACCGGAAATCACCGCCTGGGGCCAGGCGTAAACCGCGTCGGCGCCCGACGCCGTGCCCGCCATGGCGACATAAGCCGAACCAATGGCCGAGCCGGTGATGACCGAGACTTTTGCCGTAGTCGCTTCCGCGTAAGCATGCGCCACCATGGACGCTTCCTTGATGGAAGCAAAACCCTCGCAGTCCACAAAGGAGACCACCGGAATCGCAAACGCGTCCGCAAACCGCACCATACGCGCCACCTTCGCGCTGGAATCCGCGTCCAGGGCTCCGCCCTTGGTCATGGCAACCGCCACCGTCTGGCCTGCGATGCGGGCAAGGCCGGTTACCGCCTTCTCGCCTACCTTTGCCTGGAATTCCACAAAGCTGCCGCCGTCCACCGTCTGGCAGATGGGGCATGCGTCGGAATTCGGCTCGGCGGAGTCGGCCACCGGAGTTGCAGAAATGTTATTGAGAGGCAGAAGGGAGACAATTTCCTTGACCTTGGCCACCGCCTCGTCAAGGGTTTCGGTCTCTACCGAGATGACGCTCTTCGCCTTGTCCTCTTCGTTTGCAACCAGGAACAGATCGCCCTCGGCCGCCTTCACCACCACGTCCGCGTCCGCCGCGATCAGGGAGAAAGCGCCCCCGCAGGGACCTGCAATGAGGGAAATCTGAGGGACGACGCCGGAAAGGTTGTTGCTCCACATGAGCAGCTCGCCGATGGCGGCAAGCGCTTCCACGCCTTCCTTAAGATAGGCGCCGTTGGAATTGAACACCCCGACGACCGGACAGCCGGTTTTTGCCGCCAGGTCATAGACCTTGCGGATTTTCGCCGCCTGCTCTTTGCCGACCGCGCCGCCGTTGACATCCCGGTCCTGTACGAAAACATACACCGGAGCACCGTCCATGGCGCCGCAGCCGGTGATGACCTCAGGCGCAGCCATGCAGCCCAGTTCCGTAAAAGAGCCGGCGTCGAACAGCTTCTCGGTAAGCTTGCGGGCCGGCGTCTGCTCTTTGGACGCGCGCGCCTGCGACAACGTGTTGAGTCCGCTTTCTAAGCTCATTCTGGTTCCTCCATTATCAGGAACATCCGCCGGAATCCCGGCATTTTGCCCCCGTTTTTCTATTCGCCTTCCTGCGAAAACTATTTTTACACCTAACTATTATAATAAATTGTATATAATTTAACAAGGTTTTCAAAGGGGATTTCGGCCCGCGCAGCATCTTTGAAAGAACTGTGGTAAATTTATCACCATTTTGTCCCCTATTTTGTGGAATCCAACCGACGAAATTGCTTCAAAAAACGCGATATTTTCGCATTCCACCGTTTTTGCCCCCGCGTCCATGGCAATGGAGGCCGCTGCGCGCGCAAGTCCGTCCAGCAGGGTTTCATCCTCCCCAAAGGAGACCGACCATAAAACCGCCCGCTCCCCTTCCCGGCTGAACACTAAGCTTCCGGTGCAAACCCCGTTTTCCACCGCTTCGAGCACGGCGAATCTTTGCTCCATAGGTAAGCCGTGGGCGCTTAACAAGGCCTTACGTCTCTCATCGTCTCTTACGGGCTGTATTTTTAGCATAGCTTTTCCTCTTTCCTTGCGTTTGTCCGTCGTTTTTGCCTGCCGCCGCCTTCCCGCTTAAAAGCCGGCGCACTTCCTCGGTGGTCAGCTCCCGCCATTTGCCCGGCTGGAGCATTCCCAGCCGCACGGTACCGATGGCGATGCGCTTGAGCCGGGCCACCTCCAGCCCCAGCACCTCGCACATTTTGCGGATCTGGCGGTTTCGCCCTTCGTGGAGGACGATTTCCACCACCGTGCGTCCCTCTTCTTTGAGAACCACATGGGCTTCTGCCGGGGCGGTTTTGCGCCCGTCGATGACGATGCCCTCCTGCATGCGAAGAAGCTGTTCATCGGTGATTCCCGGACGCACCGTCACCCGGTAGGTCTTTGGCACATGCTTGGACGGATGGGTTAAGACGTTTGCGAAATTGCCGTCATTTGTGAGAAAGAGCATGCCTTCCGATTCCCGGTCCAGCCGTCCCACCGGGTAGACTCGTTCGGGGATGTCCTTCACCAAATCGGCCACGCACCGGCGGTCCTGCTCGTCGCTTAAGGTGGTGATATAGCCTCTGGGCTTATAGAGCAAGATGTAGCGCATCTCGTGCTTGTGCTCGAGGCGCTTGCCGTGGACCGTTACCAAATCCCTTTTGGGAATGACCTGATCCCCAATGGAGGCCTTGCGGCCGTTTACCTTCACAAAACCGCCCGCGATCAGTTCCTCCGACTTGCGCCGGGAGGCAACCCCGCATTCGGCCATGTACTTTTGCAGCCTTACCTTTTCGATCTTCATTGCTTTCCTACTTCCTCCGATTATTGAAACCATCCCGTTATGTACCGCCAGATTCCGGCGAAAAAGTTCCCGATCTGCTCAAAAAAGGATGGTTGCTTCTTGCTTAAAAGTACGTCGTGCTTGGCCATAAGCACCGTTTCCCCGATCTTCTGCCCGTCGAGGTAATAAGACGCGGTGCCTACCGCGCTTCCGGTGGAAACCGGTGCATAGACAAAGGGAGGCAGCTCGATTTTAACCTCTATTTTGGAAAGATCTCCTTCCACTAAGGGCGCGGTCGTCAGAGGCGGGCGCTGGATGACCGCCAGTTCCTCGAGTTCCCCGCCGGTAACCTTGATTTTCTGTTCCTCAACGGCCGGCAGATTCTGCACCGTCACCTTAGAAAACCCATAGTCCAGCAGTGCCTTGTGATCCTTCCAGTCGTCCGGGTCGTTTAAGGTTACCACCAGGAGCTTGACCCCGTCCCGCTCGGCACAGGACACCAGACACCGGCCCGACTTCTTGGTAAAGCCGGTCTTGACCCCGATGGCCCCCTCGTACTCATTCACCAGCCGGTTGTGGTTGCTTAAAGTACAGGTTTTCGCCGGGTTTTGAAACTCCACCTGAGCAATGCTCTTGCGGGCTACGTCGGAAAAAACCGGGTTTGCCATGGCTTCCCGAGCGATCAAGGCCAAGTCATAGGCAGTGGTGTAATGCTGCTCATTATCAAGCCCGGACGGGGTGACGAAGGAGGTATTCTGCGCGCCGATCTCCTTAGCCCGCTCGTTCATCAAAGCGGCGAACTCCTCAAAGCTCGGGCGCACCGTCAGGGCGATGGCGTTGGCCGCGTCGTTCCCGGAGGCCAGCAGCGCCCCATGCACAAGCCCTTCCACCGTGATTACATCCCCGATGTGCAGCCCCATGGAGGACCCCTCCACCAGGGCCATTTCACCGGTGACCGTCACGGGCTGGTTCAAGTCGCAGTTTTCCACCGCCAGCAGCGCCGTCATGATCTTCGTGGTGCTGGCCATGGGAAGCTGTTCGCTTTCGTTCTTCGCATAGAGAACCCGCCCGGTTTGGCATTCCATCAGGACGGCGGCCTTCGCAGAGGTGGATGGCTCCCCCTCGGCCGCTTGCGCCGGCATACCGGAAAGGAGCGTCACCAACGCAGCCGCCGTCGCCAACCCTTTTCGGATCGTTTGTTTACACACAGCAAAACCACCTCTTCATACGTTTGAAATTTCCAGTTGGACACTTTCATTGTATGCAGGTGGTTTGCGTTTCATCATTCGGCTTTTTTAGGATCGTTTGCTTCTTCGGCTACATTGACCGCTTTTTCTTCCGGCTTTTTCTTTTTAAAGAGGGCCGTGATCTGGTCGAAAACCTCCGGGACGATCTTCACGATGTTGCTGCCCACATTGTCGGAATTCGCCACATGCAGGATCTTCGCCTCGCCGTTTGCGATGACGATAAAGGCCACGGGGGTAATGGAAATGCCCATGCCGCTTCCGCCGCCGAACAGCTCTTTTTCCGACTTGGTCGGCAGGTCGGAGCCGCCCACGCCCAGCCCGTAGCTGATTTTGGACACCGGGATCAGCGTGGTCCCGTCCTTTGCATAAATCGGGTCGCCGATGACCGTGTTCGCGTCCACCAGTTCCCGGATTTTCTGCATGGTCGCTTCCATCATACTTTTAATGGGATGTTCGCTCATGCTACTGCACCGCCTTTTTGTGTATTGGTTTTGGATTTCTTCGCTTTTATCATGGTAACCAAAATCCGCCAGATTAAACCAATTCCGCTGGAAATTAAGAAAAATGGGCGGATTTGAATGCGCGCATACAGATAAGCGCTGGACTTGGCTCCTTCGCGAAAGTCCGGAATGACAGAGAACGCCTTTATCTGCATGGCAAGGAAGTTGCATAACACACCAAAAGCACTGTACACCGCCGCGCAGGTCCGACCGTACTGAATGCCGGTGTCCGCCGCGTCCTCCCCCGCCACCACTAGGTCGATCACCACGTCGTGCACATGGATGCGCGACAAGGTGGATTTGGCCGCACGGCCGGTGTGATGGGCCAGCTCTCCCAGCAGATGCACCACAGCGGAAAGCCCTTCTTCCTTGAGGATTTTCTGAAAGGCGCTTTCTTTTTTCGGCGCTTCCTCACTGGAAGAAGGCTCTTCTGCTTTTTTCTTTTTTTCTTTCTTCGGCTTCTTCTCCTTTTTCGGCACCACCTGAAACTTCAAAAACGCATACTTGATCGTGAGGAAAAACCCTTCCTCATACCGGAAAAGCAGATGCAGCGGGAGAAACAACAACAGGGCTAAAAACGCGAGAATTCCCCCCACAATAGCCAATGCGGTCAAGGCGCACCTCCTAACTCATCCGTCCGTCTGTTCCGTCTTCACGGCTTCTTCTCCGCCGAGACCCTCCTGCCGGTCGGGCAGGGGCGGCAGCTCATCGAGAGAGGAAAACCCGAAGCAGCGCAGAAAATCCGGCGTGGTTCCATACAAGAGAGGACGGCCGGGCAGCTCCAGCCGTCCCTTTTCTTCCAAAAGACCCTTGGCGCACAGGCTTCCAACGACACCCGAGCAGTCCACCCCTCTGACCTGCTCCACAAACGCCTTGGTCACCGGCTGGTTATAGGCCACCACCGCCAGCACCTCCATGGCCGCTTGGGACAAAGGGGTGTTGCGCCGGATTTCCAATGCCCGGCGGATGGCCTCGGCGTACTCGGTTCTCGAGCAAAGCTGGTATTCTTCCCCCAAGCGCACCACACACAGACCGCTTTGCCGGGCGTCCAGCTCATCGGCCAGGTTTTGCGCCACTTTGCAGACCGTTTCCTTATCCAGCTTCAGCGCCTGGGCCAGCTTTTCCGCGGAGATGGGGGTACCGCTTGCGAACAAGAGGGCCTCCAAAGCCGCGCGCGCTTCTTTTACTTCCATTTCGTTCGTTCCTTTGCTGTGAGAGTCAGGTCCTCCACCTGCACCCCGTCGCTGACCTCCACCCGTTTGCCCCGAACCAGTTCCAGCACCGCCAAAAAGGTAGCCACCAGCTCCGACCGGCTCTGCACATGCTCGAGCAAACCGCGCATCTGCACGGTTTTCTGGCCCCAGAGCCTGCGCAAGACAAAGACAATCCGGGAGGTCACCGATACGATGGGCTTTGCCACGATGGGGGTAAAGGCCGCCTGGGGAGGCGGCAGGTGGCGCTTTCCCTTGCCGGCGGCGTCCTGGTATGCGGCAAGCAGTTCCTCCGGTTTATGGGTGCAGCGGTAGGTTTTGTCCACCGGGACCGGGCTCGGTTCCCGGCAAAAGAGATCGAACCCTTTTGTGCGCGCCGCTAAAAGCGCGGCGATTTCCTTGGCTGTCTGGTATTCGAGCAGCTGCCCGGTTAGTTCCTTCTTGAGCTGCTCGCTTTCCTCGTGCCTTGGCAGCAGGGACACCGTTTTCATATGCACGAGCCGCGCCGCCATTTCCAGAAACTCGCTGGCCACGTCCATATCCGCTTCCTGCATGGCGGTAATGTGCGCTAAGTACTGCTCTAATAAGTCTGATACGGCAATGTCCTGAATATTCAGTTTGTTCTTCGAAATTAAGTGCAAAAGCAAGTCCAGCGGTCCTTCAAAGACCGGTAGCTTATACGATATCTTGTCCATGGGCCTACAGTGCGCTCATTCCGAGCAACCGGAAGGGCAGATCGGCTGCCCATAAAAGGCCGTCAAAGACATAAGACTGCACAAAGCTCAATATCCCGTCGAATACCGGAGTGAACAAAACCAGGGCAATAAAGACGATGGAGATAATCTGCTGGTAGCGGTAAAACCATTCCTCCACCCGGTCGGGAAGGAAAAAGCAGAGAATCCGCGAGCCGTCCAGCGGCGGGATAGGCAGAAAATTAAAGACCGCCAAACCGATGTTGATCACGGACAACAGATACAAAAAGGTATAGATTACCGTATAAAGGGTCCCGTAATAATAATCCAGGTTCATCATGGCAATCTCAAAATTAATCCGCAACAGCAGCACCGCAATGAATGCCACCATCAGGTTGGAAACCGGACCGGCCAGGGCGGTCAGCGCCATGCCGGCCTTGCGGTTTTTGAAGTTAGTGGGATTGACGGGCACCGGCTTTGCCCAGCCGAATCCCACCAAAAACAAGCTCAAAGCACCAATCGGGTCCAGATGGCGCATGGGATTTAAGGTCATACGGCCGTTGTACTTTCCCGTGTCGTCCCCCAACTTGTGGGCGACAAAGGCGTGGGCGCACTCGTGGATGGGCAGAATGGCGACCACCACAAAGGCGGTGGTCAGCAGCGTCAAAACGATCTGTGTCATGTCGCCGCCCTGCAAGAGGTTGAACAGCACAAGCATCACTCCCGGTTCAATAATAGAGAAATCGAAGCTTTCTTCGATAAATCGCGGTAGATTAAGAAATTATTATAGCACAATTCGGCAGTTCCCGCAATTGTTTTGGCAGGATATCCGTCTGCGGTCAGGAAAAGATGGAAGCCCGCCTCTTCCCGTCCAATCGAAGGGATTTTCTTTTCTCTGACCGATACGCCGAACCGCATATCCTTCTCCTGGTCCGAGCTCCAACCCCAAAGAAAGGAACCGGTACAGCCCGCTGCATCTTTCGGGCCTCAGCACACCTATCCGCCGTTTGTCTTCCCGCTTATCCAAACGACGGAAAATCCCCTCTCAAAAGCGCCCTAAGGGCATATTACCGAGATGCGCGTGCAGACGGACCGAAACGCTTTTTCCTGGCATTACCTACCCTATAGCCTGTAAACATGCACATTGCCCTTTGAGCGATAGCCTTTTTCTTGTGGAAAGAGGATGGAACGCGGTCTACCTTGCCGAACACTTAAAGCAAAAGCTTTTTTCTGGTAGCATTTTTACCGGGTCTATTGTGGTTCTCTCCTACAAAAAAAGCGCGCGCTCAAGAGAGCGCGCGCTTTTGAAACGCAAATGCAAACCGGGATTAATACATACCGCCCATGCCGGGGTTGGGAGCGGCCGGAACCGGGTTCTCTTCCTTCTTGTCGGCGACCAGAGACTCGGTGGTAAGCACCATAGCCGCGACGGAAGCCGCATTTTCCATAGCGGAACGAGTGACCTTGGTCGGATCGACGATGCCGGCGGAAATCATATCGGAATACTCTTCCTTGAGCGCGTCGTAGCCGTAGTTCACCTTGCCGCTGGACACGATCTTATCCACAATGACCGAGCCTTCCACGCCCGCGTTGGCCGCGATCTGGCGCATGGGGGCTTCCAGGGACTTGAGGACAATCTTCGCGCCCGTCTTCTCGTCGCCGTCGAGCTCGTCAACCACCTTGCTCACCGCCGGGATGGCGTTGAGCAGGGCCACGCCGCCGCCGGCCACGATGCCTTCCTCTACCGCAGCCTTGGTGGCCGAGAGTGCATCCTCAATGCGCAGCTTCTTTTCCTTCATTTCGATCTCGGTAGCAGCGCCGACCTTGATGACGGCTACACCGCCGGCCAGCTTCGCCAGACGCTCCTGGAGCTTCTCGCGGTCGAAATCCGAAGTGGAAACCTCGATCTGGGAACGGATCTGGCCGACCCGCGCCTTGATCTCTTCGGAATTGCCGGCGCCGTCGACGATGATGGTGTTCTCCTTCTGAACCTTGACCTGACGGGCGCGGCCCAGCTGAGCCATGTCGGCATCCTTAAGCTCCAGGCCCAGATCGGAGGAAATCACGGTGCCGCCGGTGAGGATGGCGATATCCTGAAGCATTTCCTTGCGGCGGTCGCCAAAGCCGGGAGCCTTGACGGCAACGCAGGTGAAGGTGCCGCGCAGCTTGTTGACAAGCAGGGTGGCCAGCGCTTCGCCTTCCACGTCCTCGGCAATGATAACCAGCTTCTTGCCGGACTGCACGATTTTCTCCAGCAGCGGCAGGATATCCTGGATGTTGGAAATCTTCTTATCGGTGATCAGGATGTAAGCGTCGTCGATGATGGCTTCCATCTTGTCGGTGTCGGTGCACATATAAGGAGAAATGTAGCCGCGGTCAAACTGCATGCCCTCGACGACCTCCGAGTAGGTCTCGGCGGTCTTGGACTCTTCTACCGTGATGACGCCGTCGGCGGAAACCTTCTCCATCGCTTCCGCGATCAGCTTGCCAATGAACTCGTCGCCAGCGGAAATGGTGGCAACGCGGGCGATGTCCTCACTGCCGGAAACTTTCTTGGAGTTGGACACAACCGCGTCAATGGCCGCCTTGGAGGCCTTCTGGATGCCGCGGCGCACGATCATGGGGTTGGCGCCGGCCGCAACGTTCTTCATGCCCTCGCCGATCAGGGACTGAGCAAGAAGGGTAGCGGTGGTGGTGCCGTCGCCGGCCACGTCGTTTGTTTTGGTGGCGACTTCCTTGACAAGCTGGGCGCCCATGTTTTCAAAGGCGTCGTCAAGCTCAATTTCCTTGGCGATGGTCACGCCGTCGTTGGTGATGAGGGGGGCGCCGAACTTCTTATCGAGCACCACGTTTCTGCCGCGGGGGCCCAGGGTGATCTTCACCGTGTCCGCCAGCTTATCGATACCGGCCTGCAGCGCCTTGCGGGCGTCTACGCCGTAGAGAATTTCCTTTGCCATAATCAATTACCTCCCATATTTCGTATCATAGAACCGAAAAAGCAACCTTATTCCACAACCGCCAAAATGTCGGACTGGCGCACGATGATGACTTCCTCGCCGTCCACCTTGACCTCAGTGCCGGAATACTTGCTGGTGATGACCTTATCGCCGACCTTTACCGTCATCTGCACTTCCTTGCCGTCTACCAAACCGCCCGGACCAACGGCCAGCACGGAAGCGACCTGGGGCTTCTCCTTGGCGGAGCCGGCCAAAACGATGCCGCTCTTGGTGGTTTCCTCGGCTTCCTCCATCTTGATGACCACTCTGTCGGAAAGAGGCTTGATTGTCATTTCTATTCCTCCCTGATAAATTAATAACTCAGTTTAGCACTCTCTATCTTTGAGTGCTAAAGCTATTGTAATCATATCGCTTGGAAAAATCAAGTACTATTTTTAGAAAATTTAGCACTTCACAAATTGTTTACAAACGTCCAGGCGAACTCCACAAAAAGGAAATGCTTTCCTTACACAGTATGGCGCGTTTGCGCGCCGCCCATACAGCGGAAAGCATTTTTCTTCGCTTATTTGAAATACATGTAGAGCTGGCACTTGATCATGCCGTTGTAGAGCTTGCGGCGTTTGTCCGCCTTGCGGCCGAAAAGAGCCTCAAAGTCCTCGTGGGGACTGATGATGTAATAGCCAAACTTCTCCTTGCGGCCAAACACCTTCCCCATCTCCCGGTAAAGGGTCTCCGCTTCCTTTACATCCAGCAGCCGTTCCCCATAGGGCGGGTTACAGAGAATGGTGGCCTTTTCCCCATGGTCAGAAAAGTCCCGGATGTCCCGTTTCTCCACCCGGATGCGGGAGTCCACCCCCGCCCGCTTGGCGTTGAGGCGGGTAAGCTCCAGGGCGTGCTCGTCAATATCATAGCCCACGGCCTCGAACTCGTTGTCCCGTATGATGCGGCTCATGGCGTACTGTCTCTCCTCCTGCCACACCTTTTTCGGGACGGCACCCCATTTTTCTGCCGCAAAGGTACGGTTGAGCCCCGGGGCAATGCGCATAGCAATGAGAGCCGACTCGATGAGCAACGTCCCCGAGCCGCAGAACGGGTCGATGACCCGGCTGTATCCCCGCACACGGGCTAAGTCCGCCATAGCCGCGGCAAGGGTCTCCTTGATGGGCGCTTCGTTCGCCCGAGGACGGTAGCCCCGCTTGTGAAGCCCTTCCCCTGAGGTATCCAGCAGGACCGAGGCCCTATCCTTTAATATGGAGAACTGAATTTGATGCACAGGCCCTGTTTCTTCGAACCAAGGCAGCTTATAGGCGGATTTGAGCCGCTCCACCGCCGCCTTCTTGACGATGGCCTGGCAGTCGGGTACGCTATGAAGCTTGGAATTTAAGGACCAGCCCTTGACCGGAAAAGCGTCCTGCTTTCCAATCCACCGCTCCCAGGGCAGCGCCTTCACCCCTTCAAACAGCTCGTCGAAGGTGCGCGCTGGGAACTCGCCCAGCTGAATCTGAATGCGCTCGGCAAACCGGGAGGAAAGGTTTGCCCGGGCGAGCATGGCCTCATCGCCGGAAAAGAGCACCTTGCCGGTGTCCGGCGTTACCTGAGACGCGCCCATGCGGCGCAGCTCGTCGGCCAAAACGCCCTCAATGCCAAAAAGGCACGGGGCGGACATGCGAATGGAATCCATAGTGATCTCCTTTGTCCTAAATACAGTTGTTAGGGCTATTATACCCCAGATGTCCGCCGAAGGCAAAGAAAATCGCAGGAACGGCCTTGTTTTGCCGGAAAAGGCCCTTCGTATGTAAAACATCCCGGCTTCTGAGAAACGGTCGCCTTTTTCAATTTTTCTAAAATTCCCTTTGCCTTTTTCCAAGCGCGCAACCTGCACCTTCGAAACACTGTCCCACTCTCGGCCAGCCAAATGCAAATTGGTGCTGTCATGGAGGCATCAGGCGGTTCTCCTACCCTTTTCTTTTGAACATGCAAGAAGGGCCGCGCCAGTTGGCGCGGCCCTCGTTATTTCTCTCAGTAACACGCAGCCTTTGCCGGCCGGCGTTCTTATTCCGCTTCCGGCTCCAAAAGACCATAGT
>CATONX010000021.1 GCA_951801675.1 uncultured Eubacteriales bacterium
ATGAATATGTGGCACATCCTTTTTTTTCAGGTTCAAAATCCAAAGCCCAGCGCCCGAATGATGCCGAAGCTTCAAAAATTATAGTATAGTATACCACAAAATCTGGAGCATTTCAATCGCATTTCCAAACCGCTTGCAATTTTGAAAAAGGCGTGGTATAGTAAGAAAAACGCAGTGAAGAAGAGAGTAAGCGCACGTACGCGAAAGCGGCAAAGAGAGGAATCGTCTGCGGCTGGAAGCGTTTCCCCGCCTGTATGGGCGCCGAAGTTCACTTCTGAGCGGCGCAGCTGAGCGGTTTTCCCGGGTAGGCTGCGACGGTCCGGCGCCGTTAGAGGCCGCGTGAGTGTTTGCTTATGCAAAAAGTAGGGTGGTACCGCGGAAGTTCGCTTTCGTCCCTTTCTTTCCAGAAGGGCGAAGAGCGGCTTTTTTTATTTTACACGAGAGGTGATTCACACATGAGGCAGCAGCTGGAAGACATCAAGAAGCGGGTGGAAGAAGAGCTTGCGAAAGCCGACGTTCAGCAGGAGCTGGAGAACCTTCGCATCCGCTTTTTGGGCAAAAAAGGAGAGCTTACCTCCATCTTAAAGCAGATGGGCAAGCTTTCCGCCGAGGAGCGTCCGGTCATCGGGCAGCTGGCAAACGAAATCAGGGGCCAGCTGGAAAAGGAGATCGAGGAGCGCGGACAAAAGCTCAAGGCCATGGAAACCGAGCGGCGGTTAAAGGCCGAACGCATCGACGTGACCATGCCGGGCAAGCGGCACGAGCTAGGGTACAAGCATCCGTTGTCCATCGTGCTCGATGAGCTCAAGGAAATTTTCCTGGGGATGGGTTTCGACGTGGTTCAGGGCCCGGAGGTGGAGAGCGACTATTATAACTTTGAGGCGCTCAATATCCCCAAGAACCATCCTGCCCGGGATACCCAGGACACCTTCTATATCAACGATAACATCCTTCTTCGCACCCAGACCTCTCCCGTGCAGATTCGCACCATGGAAAAGCAAAAGCCTCCCATTCGCATCATCGCCCCGGGCCGGGTATACCGTTCCGACGCGGTGGACGCCACCCACTCTCCCCTCTTTCATCAGATCGAGGGCCTGGTGGTGGACAAGGGGATTACCATGGCGGACCTGAAAGGAACGCTGGAGGTATTCGTCAAGCAGCTTTACGGAGAGGACGCGGTGGTGCGCTTTCGGCCCCATCACTTCCCGTTTACCGAGCCGTCGGCGGAGGTGGACGTACAGTGCTTCCACTGCCATGGAGAGGGCTGCCGCCTGTGCAAGGGCGAAGGCTGGATTGAGATTTTAGGCTGCGGCATGGTGCACCCGAAGGTGCTCTCCATCTGCGGCATCGACCCGGAGGAGTATAGCGGCTTCGCCTTCGGTGTGGGGCTCGAGCGCATCGTCATGCGCCGGTTTAACATCGACGATCTGCGCCTGTTCTATGAAAACGATCTTCGGTTCTTGTCACAATTTTAGGAGGTGAACATCCATGCAGCTTTCGATGAGATGGCTTCATGATTTTGTAGAAGACATTCCGGTAGGAAACCGGGAATTCGCCGAACGCCTGACCATGACCGGTTCGAAGGTGGAAGGCTGGGAAGAAGAGGGCAGCGAGCTTAACAAGGTCGTGGTGGGAAAAATCCTGGAGATTACCCCCCATCCCAACGCCGACAAGCTTCAGGTCTGTGGGATCGATGTGGGCAGCGGCGCGCCGCTGCAGATCGTCACGGGAGCCAAAAACGTGGCGGTGGGAGATCTGGTGCCGGTGGCGCTGGACGGCTCTCATTTACACGGCGGAGTGAAAATCAAGAAGGGCAAGCTGCGGGGCGTGGAGTCAAACGGGATGCTCTGCTCGGTGGCGGAATTGGGGATTACCACCCACGATTTTCCTTACGCCATTGAGGACGGCATCTTCATTCTCCAGGAGGACTGCCATATCGGCCAGGATATCCGGGAAGCGATCGGGTACAATGATACCGTGTTCGAGTTTGAGATCACCTCAAACCGGCCTGACTGCCTGTCGGTCATCGGCCTGGCAAGAGAGACGGCGGTAAGCTTTGACAAGCCTCTGAAGCTGCACACGCCAGCAGTCAAAGGCGGCCACGGGGACGTAAACGGCCTTTTGAAGGTACGGGTGGAAGCGCCTGACCTTTGCACCCGGTACTGCGCGCGGGTAGTCAAGAACGTGCGGGTAAAGCCTTCCCCCCGCTGGATGCGCGAGCGGCTGCGGGCAAGCGGCGTGCGCCCCATCAACAACATTGTGGACATCACCAATTACGTGATGCTCGAGTACGGCCAGCCCATGCACGCGTTTGACCAGAAGTACCTGAAGGATCAGCAGATCGTGGTGCGCCGGGCAAAGGAAGGCGAAACCATCGTAACATTAGACGGGGTGGAGCGCAAGCTCAGTCCCGACATGCTGGTGATTGCCGACCAGGAAAAGCCCAGCGCCGTGGCCGGCGTTATGGGCGGCGAATTCAGCGGCATTATGGACGATACCAATACCATCGTCTTTGAATCGGCTTGCTTTGCGGGGCCGTCGGTTCGCATTACGGCGAAGAATCTGGGAATGCGCACCGATTCTTCCGCCCGGTTTGAAAAGGGGCTCGACCCGCAAAACTGCATTCCCGCTTTGGAGCGGGCCTGTGAGCTGGTGGAGCTTTTGGACGCGGGCGACGTATGCGATGGAATCATCGACGTAAACAACGCCTGTGGCGAACGGCGCAAGCTCCCGCTGGAACCCGACTGGATCAACCGGTTTTTAGGCATTTCCATTTCCGAAGAGGAAATGGCGGAAATTCTTAAAAAGCTGGATTTCGAGGTAAAGGACGGCGTGGTATCGGTCCCCTCCTTCCGGGCGGACATTGAGCACAAGGCGGACGTGGCGGAGGAAATCGCCCGGTTCTACGGGTACGACAAGATTCCCACCACCCTGGTAAGCGGTTCGGCTCAAGGAAAGCGGACCGAGGAGCAGAAGTTCGAGCGGATGGTGAACGACACCATGCGGGCGCTGGGCTATTCGGAGATCATGACCTATTCCTTCATCAGCCCGAAGTTCTACGATAAAATCGGCCTGCCGTCCGATTCGCCTCTGCGCCGGTCGGTGACCATTGCGAATCCCTTGGGAGAGGACACCAGCATTATGCGCACCATCGCGCTGCCCTCCCTGTGCGAAGCCCTTTCCCGCAACTATTTAAACCGCAACCTGTCCGCGGCTCTTTATGAGGTGGCCACCGAGTACATCCCCAAGGAGAACGACAACGAGCTGCCCATTGAAAAGCAGAGCCTGGTGATCGGCGCATATGGGGAAAAGGCGGATTTCTTCACCTTAAAAGGTGCAGTGGAGGAGCTTTTGGACAAAGCGAGGGTATTTGACTACGACGTGCAGCCGGCGAACGACGAATACGCCTTCCATCCGGGCCGCTGCGCTCATCTGCTCAAAGAGGGCAAGGTGTTCGGCGTCATTGGCGAACTGCACCCGAAGGTGCTGGAAAACTACGAGCTGGGCGTGCGGGCCTGCGCGGCGGTGCTGGACTTTAACGCGCTCTTCGCGCTTTCCGACCCCAAGCGTCAGTATCAGCCGCTGCCCAAGTTCCCGGCGGTGACGAGAGACCTGGCCTTTGTCTGTGACGACGAGATCCCGGTGTTAAAGCTCAAAAAGTCCATCGCGGCGGCGGCCGGAAACCGGCTCGAAAAGGTGACCTTGTTTGACGTCTACAAGGGCAAGCAGGTGGCCGAGGGCAAAAAGAGCGTGGCCTTTAACCTGGTGCTGCGTTCCGCTGACGGGACCTTAAAGGACGAGGACGCGGACTCCATTGTCAAAAAGGTGCGCAAGGCCCTCACCGATCTGGGCGCGGAGCTTAGGTCCTAAGTTCATGCATGTTTCTCAATAAATCTACAGAAAATTCATACACGATATACAAAATTGGGCTTGCAAATCGGAGTTTTGTATCGTAGAATAAAATACGAGGTGATTCCTATGTTTGATAAAACTATGACCTTTTCCATTTCCGGTGACAAGGAAGACGAACTGCGCCGTACACTGACGGCGGTCTATGACGCGCTGCGGGAAAAGGGGTATAACCCGATCAATCAGATCGTGGGGTATATTTTATCGGAGGATCCCACCTATATCACGACGCACAACAACGCTAGAAGCCTGATTCGCAAAATCGACCGGGACGAACTGCTGCAGGAGCTGGTCAAATCCTATTTGGGTGACTAAAAAAGGTTGACAGCAAGTCGTTTGGGTGCTATGATTAGCGACAAAGAGAAAAACCTGTGAAGCGAAGTGGTCATAACAGAGGGTTTCTTTCAGAGAGCCGGGAGGGTGGAAGCCGGCAGAAACGCTGTTAGAAAGGGCCGTTGGGTCGCAGAGGGCGGAAGGAAAGCCGGAATTGGCGGCGAGTAATGTCCGACGTTTGCCCGCGTTAAGGGAGCGAAGCGTGTTGGCGCTTTTGCATGAGAGGGCCGGTTTTTTGCCGGCAATCAAGGTGGTACCGCAGGTCGTATGTGACAGCCTGTCCTTGTTGAAAGGACAGGCTGTTTTTTCTTTTCCCAGCGTCCAGCCGTATCGGCTGGAAAATCGAAATGAAATGGCAAACCGTCCAAACGAAAGGAGCCTTACTGATGAAAAAAAACCAGATTCCCCACCAGATCATCTTACCGGCAAGCGAGCTTCCCAAGCAGTGGTACAATGTCCGCGCGGACATGCCAAACCTCCCCGCTGTGTACCTAAGCCCCCGCACCCACAAGGAAGTGACGGCGGAGGAATTGGGTGCCATCTTCCCCAAGAGCCTGGTTGAACAGGAGCTGACCACCGAACGCTACATCGACATTCCGAAGGAAGTCATGGAGAAATACGAGCTGTTCCGCTCCACCCCCATGCACCGGGCTTACGAGCTGGAAAAGGCGCTGGGTACACCGGCGCGCATCTACTATAAGTACGAGGGCACCAATCCCTCCGGCAGCCACAAGCTCAATTCCGCCGTGCCTCAGGCTTATTTTAACAAAATCGAGGGCATCAAGCGGCTGACTACCGAAACCGGCGCCGGCCAGTGGGGCACCGCTCTTTCCATGGCCACCAAGATGTTTGACATGGAGTGCACGGTTTACATGGTGAAGGTTAGCTTCCAGCAAAAACCCTACCGCCGCTCCATCATGCAGATGTACGGTGCGGGAGTCATCCCCTCTCCGTCCAATGAGACCCAGGTGGGGCGCGATATTCTGGCGAAAATGCCGGACACCAACGGTTCCTTGGGCGACGCCATTGCCGAAGCGGTGGAGGACGCCGCTTCCCACAGCGACACCAATTATGCCCTTGGCAGCGTGCTCAACCATGTGATTTTGCACCAGTCGGTCATCGGCCTGGAGGCGAAAAAGCAGATGGAGATGGTGGACGAATACCCGGACATCGTCATCGGCTGCAACGGCGGCGGCTCCAACTTCTCGGGCATCGCCTATCCCTTCCTGAAAGACACCTTTGACGGCAAGGAACACGCCAAGTTCATCGCTGTTGAGGCGGAGGCCTGCCCGAAGCTCACCAAGGGCGTCTTTACCTACGACTACGGAGACAGTGCGGGCATGGCCCCCATCACCATGATGTATTCCCTGGGCCATTCCTTCCATCCCTCCGGCATCCACGCAGGAGGCCTGCGCTATCACGGGGACTCTCCCCTGCTCTCCCAGCTCTATCACGACGGCTTCATCGAAGCGGCGGCAGTGGGGCAGAAAGAAGTGTTCGAAGCGGCGCTGCTTTTTGCCCAGACGGAAGCCATCGTTCCCGCTCCCGAATCCTCCCACGCCATCTGCCAGGCCATCAAGGAAGCCAACAAGTGCAAGGAGAGCGGCGAGGAAAAGGTCATTCTCTTCAACCTCTCCGGCAACGGCTATTTCGATATGACCGCTTACGACATGTACCTGTCGGGCAAAATCGGCGACGGCATTCCCGGCCTCGACGAGGAAATCGCCCGGGCCCAGGGAGAAATCAAGGACTTAGGACTGTAATTCCTGCGCTTGTCCCCTTTTGTCGCATCCGGTTGACGCATTTTCCTTTACATTGGCGTCAAAATCTGCTAAAATGATTTAGTTATTGATTGCAATACGGATTCGTTTCGTACGAGTTGACAAAAGGAGGTCGATTCCGATGGCAAACGCAGCCAAGAAAGATAAGTTTCTGCTGTATAAGGGCAGGCCGATGGTTCGCTGCGGAAAAACGATTTATTATGGCAATATGTCGGATAAATACGTGGTTATGCTGCAAATATTGAGCACCAAACCCTTCAAGGATATGGAGGTGCCGGACCGGGTTCTGGTCCAGCTGATGGACACGGATCCCCAGGTACGCATCCGCGACCGGATTGTGAAGAAAACCGAAAAGGATGGCTTATATAACGCCATTGACGTAGGTGCAATCTGGCTGGAGCGAGCGTTGGCAGACAAATAAGCAGAAAAATCCCCGTTGGAATTATCCAACGGGGATTTTTGTTTTCTATACCGGACAAGGAACGATATCGTTTTTTGCGCCGCTTTTAACGGGAAAGCATCGCGAGAAACTGCGCTTCATCGATGACCGGGATCTCCAGCTTCTGGGCCTTGGCAAGCTTGCTGCCCGCGTCCTCCCCGGCCAGCACATAGGTGGTCCGTTTGGACACGCTCCCGGACACGCGGCCTCCGTGTTCCTCGATCATCTTTCCCGCCTGGGCGCGGGTCAAGGTGGGAAGGGTTCCGGTGAGCACAAAGGTCTGCCCTTCCAGGCGGGTGTCCGCCACCACCGACAGATCCTCCATGTTCAGGCCGCATTCTTTGAGCTCTGCAATCAAGTGCTTCGTTTGAGGCAGGGCAAAAAAGGCGACGACGCTTTGGGCCATGACGCTGCCGTAGCCGTCGATTTCCGCGATCTCCTCCTCGGTAGCATCAAACAGGGCCTCCATCTTCTTAAAATGCTGGGCGAGAAGCTTGGCGGCCTTCTGGCCGATGTGCCGGATGCCGAGGGCGAAAATCAACCGGTAAAGGTCGTTTTGCTTGGTTTTCTCAATGGCGGTGAGCAGGTTCGCGGCGGACTTTTCCCCCATGCGCTCGATTTGCGCCACGTCCTCGGCTTTGAGGCGGTAAAGGTCGGGCTGGGACTGCACGAGCCCATTTGCCATGAGCTGCTCGAGCACCGCAGGGCCTAGCCCGTCGATATCCATGGCGTCACGGGATGCAAAGTGAACTAAGTGGCGCAGCCGCTGGGCGGGGCACTCAGGATTGTCGCACCGGATGGCGGCCTCCCCTTCTTCCCGGAGCACCGGCGCGCCGCAGGAGGGGCATTCCTTGGGCATCTGGAAGGGCTTGGCGTCGTTTGCATGGCGGGTGACCTCCACCACCTCGGGAATGATATCCCCGGACTTTCGAAGCACCACCGTGTCCCCGATGCGAAGCTGTTTTTCCTCGATGAAATCCTCGTTGTGGAGAGTGGCGCGGGAGACGGTGGTGCCGGCCAGCGTCACCGGTTCAAAGATGCCGATGGGCGTGAGGGTACCGGTCCGGCCCACGTTTACCTCCACGTCCAAAAGCACCGTCTCTTTTTCCTCGGGCGGGTACTTAAAAGCCGCAGCCCACTTGGGGAACTTGGAGGTGCTGCCCAAGCGGCGGCGCTGCTCAAAATCGTCCACCTTGACCACCGCCCCGTCAATCTCGAAGGGAAGGGAACCTCTGAGCGCACCGATGCGTTTTATTTCCGCGAGCACATCCCTTATGTCGGAAAACACCTGGTAAAAGGGGATGATTTTAAGCCCCAGCTCTTTCATCAGCTCTAAGGACTGGGCATGTCCAGCCGGCGTTTCCCCTTCGATGCGCTGGATGTTAAACAGAAAAATATCCAGGCCTCTTGAGGCGGTCACCGCCGAGTCCTTCTGGCGCAGGCTGCCGGCGGCGGCGTTTCGGGGATTCTTGAAGGGCTTTTCCTCATTGATCTCCTGGCGCTCCACCAACTTTTCAAAGCTGCCCCGGGGCATATACACCTCCCCGCGCACTTCCAGGAAGGCAAGGGGCCTGGTCAGGCGCAGGGGGATGGAACGGATGGTGCGCAGGTTCGCGGTTACGTCCTCGCCGGTGACCCCGTCGCCCCGGGTGGACCCACGCACCAGCACGCCGTTTTCGTATTCGAGAGAAACCGACAGCCCGTCGATTTTCGGCTCTACTACGTACCGGGGGGCATCCACTGTTTCCCGCACCCGCCGGTCAAAGTCCAAAAGTTCCTCGTCGGAAAAAACGTCCTGCAGGCTTTCCATGGGAACCGGATGGGTCACCGGGGAAAAAAGGGCGTCCGCCGCGCCGCCCACCCGCTGGGTGGGGGAATCGGGCGTAATAAGCTGCGGATGCTCCGTTTCCAGTGTTTCCAGCTCTCTAAGCATCCGGTCGTATTCATAATCCTCGATTTCCGGGTTATCCTCCACATAGTATTTGTGGTTATGATAGTTTAGCTGCCGGCGCAGCTCTTCGATGCGCTCCTGTGCGGAATTCATGCTCGCTTCCCGTCCTTTTCCTGCGAAATGGAAAGGCAGCGCCCGCTTTCTAAAAACGGACGCCCGCCTGTTTGATCCCAGTCTTGTTTCGTCCTTTGGGACCCATGGGTTTCACCGAATACGCCCGATTGGGCGTGTGTTTGTATGATACCATGGTCACGAACCTCGTCTTTCGCCTTGCGGCTCGAACTCGCTAAGGGGCCAGGTATCTGTTCCCACTAACCTCATGCTTTGCCTCACGGCTCGCATTCGCTAAGTGTTCATATTATACCACAATTTTCTGCGAAAACACGGTTAATTTGCGTCGGCCCCATAATCCATGATGATATTCGGCAAATCGTTGTTGGGAGTGACCACGTTGGTGAAGGCGTCCGGCACTTCCCCGACGATGACGGTTTCAGCCACGAGAAAATTGGTGGTGATTTCGGCGGTGGTATAGTATCCGGGCATCTGGATATAGATGCGCGCTTTCACCGAAAGGGTCAACTCGTGTTTGGTCTGGTTGATACCGGCGGACAGAAACTGGCTCTGAAGCTCGGTGACGACCGTGCCGGCCAGGGTAATTTTCAGCGGAATCAGAGGACCGCGGCCTACCAGGTAATTGCTCCCCAACAGATTCCCGAGGGGAATGCCGGTGCTCTGAATGTCGTTCTCCGATAACCGGTCCTGGATGGCGGAGGTAATCTTCGACTTCATGAGGTTAATCTGGACCACGTCCGACTCGATGGAGGTGACCTTTCCTCCGGAAGTCTGGGTGACGTGAACCAGGTCCTCATACCCGACGCCCTGCTTGGCGAGTTCTTCGGTCACCGCGTCGTTGACTGCTCTTGTCGACAGAATGGTGGCTTGGCTCTGGGCGGTGCTTTCAAGAAGGGGGCGCAGCTGAGAGTCCACCAAAAAGAACACCACAGCCATCATGATCAAAAACAAAAGAAACTTGCCTTTCAGGCCCAGCCTCCTGCGTTTTCTCGGCCAGTACCGCCTCATATCCATTCCCTCCCCTTGCGTTGGTCTCGGGTTCATTCCAGTATATCCGCAGGAGCAGAAAGTGTTCCAAAAATTCTTTTTCTACAGGAATTTCGGCGTGAAAAGTTCGGATATCCGCCTTTTTTGGATTTTGTGTCGTTTGCGCAGAAAGGACCGACCAGCCTCATAATACAAGCGGGGGCTGCTGTACAGACACGGTCCGAACCATCGCTTTTTTCACAGGAACATCTTTTTTGTGCTGCGCGGTTTTCTTTGCCCTCATACACCAAAAATTGCGGCAAAGGAACAAAAAGCAAAGGCATTGGGAGAAAACATGGCAAAAACCATTGCAAAATGGACAGGAATATGCTATGATCTCCTTTCTCAAAATTGATTCGTGTTTGTCGCAAAGGAGGAAAATTTGAAAAAAGAAGACCAACTGCTGACCGGTGCCTCCCAGCCTCTCCCGGCCGAATACGCCCATTGGAGGCAAAAGGCCGGCTGGTTTCTTTCCAGCCAGGCAGTTTCTCTGTTCGGCTCGTCCATCACTCAGTTTGCTATTGTCTGGTATGTGACGCTGTCCACCTCGTCGGGCGTGATGATCATGCTTTCGAGTTTATGCAGCTTCCTGCCGCAGATTTTGATTTCCTTGTTCGCCGGCGTATGGGCCGACCGGCACAACCGCAAATACCTGATTATGATTTCCGACGGGGCAATCGCCCTCTCCACGCTGATTTTAGCTATCATTTTCCTGTGCGGGTACCAGGAGCTGTGGCTGCTATTCTTGGTAGCGGCGGTGCGCTCGGCGGGAACCGGTGTGCAGATGCCGGCGGTGACCGCTATCATCCCGCAGATCGTTCCCCAGGAAAAGCTCATGCGCATCAATGGCCTCAACAGCACCATTCAGTCGATGACCATGCTGGTGTCCCCGGCGGTCAGCGGCGCGGTTCTCTCCATGGCCGGGCTGGAAGCCGCCTTTTTCATCGACGTGGTAACGGCGGCCATCGCTATCGTCATCATGTCCAGGCTGAAGGTGGCGAAGGTCAAGCGGGAGGAAGAAGAAATGCGCGGTGCGTTCGCTGACCTGAAGTTCGGCTTAAAGTATGCGTGGAACCACCGGTTTTTGCGGGTGTTCCTCTTCTTCTACGCGGGACTGATGTTCCTTGTTACCCCGGCGGCCCTCCTCACTCCCCTGCTGACCACTCGTACCTTTGGCGAAGAGGTGTGGATGCTGACGGCCAACGAAATGGTCTGGAGCTTTGGAACGGTAATCGGCGGACTGGTCATTGCGGCGTGGGGCGGGTTTCGAAACCGGCTGAATACCCTGGTGATGGGCACCGTTGTCTTCGGGATCTTTACCATGTTTTTGGGATTTGCAGGCGTGTTTGTGATTTATCTGTGCTTTTTGTTCCTTGCGGGGCTTTCCATGCCCTTTGTGGGATCGCCGGGCATGGTGCTGCTGCAGGAAACAGTGGAACCGCAGATGCAAGGGCGTGTATTCGGCCTGGTGCAGATTGTTTCCTCTTCCGCGGTCCCGCTGGGTATGGCCATTTTCGGCCCCCTGGCAGACGTGGTTTCGGTGGAGTGGCTGCTGATTATCACCGGCATCCTCATGGCGCTGCTGGGAGCTTCCATGCTTTTGTGCCGCAGCCTGCGGGAAGCCGGACGGCACCGCACCCCGGACTGACCAAAACAGGCGGCATGCGGACAACGCTGTTACGAGCCGCTTTCGTTTCTTGGAGCGGTACGATGGGTATGTTCATTGTTTTTTCATGATTTGTTTTTGATTTGCTTATGTTTTTTTGCAATTTTCGTCACACTTGCCTGATAAACTAGGAATCAAGAGATCAGAACTCCCCCATCCATGTTCCAACAATCCTCTCCTTATTCCCAGAAAACGGGTACCTTCCACAGACGGTACCCGTTTTTCTTTGTCTTTTTAAACCTACTAAGCGGAAAAGCCCCGGCCTTCTGAAAACAGAAGGCCGGGGCTTTTTGCTGTTTTAGAATGGCATTTAGCTGCGAGAAAGAGTGATTTGGGCGGTATACGCGGTGTCAATCCACTGAGAACCGGTCGCGTCCTTGATCTTCAGGGCAAGGGTACGCTTGCCGGGTGTACCGACCGCGATGGTATAGGTCCAAGTGCGTTCGTCGCCATGGTCCTCATAGCTTACACTGCTGCCAGCCAGGCCGGTGCCCGACTCGTTAAAGAGGGCTACCTTGGACACCGAGGTGCTGGTCTTAATGGTAAAGGTAAGAGGCTGGTTGATCGCACCGGCGACCGGGGCTTGGATGGAATAGGCCTCTGCGGGCACTTCCGGAGCCACCGCCGCGTCGCTGATGACAAAGGAGACGTTGACGTTCGCATCGGTTTCATTGCCTTCTCCATCACGCAGCAGCACGTCCAGATCACGGCTGCCCTTGGTGGAAAGCGAGAAGGTCAGGGTGAACTTGGCGTCGCCGCCGCCGATGAGTTCCTTGGTCCACTGAGTGGCCAGGTAGGTGCCGTACTCGTTGCGAAGCACCGGGCGGGTCCAATCCTCGGAAGCGATGACGGTCACGGTAATGGATTCGTTGACCGCATAGGCTTCCTTGTCGGCATTGGCGGTAACCGGTTTTTCGTTGACGACGATTTCCTTGGCCAGACTGTCTTCCAGAACCTGCACCTTGATGTCGTCAGCGGTATAGGCGGCCTTGCCGGAGGAACGCAAGCCTATCGAACCGGTCTGATAGGTATCGTCCTCATACACCATGACGAGCGCACCGTTGACGTAGACGATATAGGTGCTGCCGATGGCGTAGATTTCGAAGGCGGCGGTGTCGCCCTCTCCCAGTACCTTATAGGGAATGTTCTGAAGCTGCGTATAAGCTCCGTTTACGCAGGTATAGAAGATCAGGGACTTATACCCGAAGCTGACCATCATGTGGTTCTTTTCATCCTGGGCACGCAGAATCACATCCGGGCTCAAGGCTCCGAATTTCACCGTGCCGGAATACTTATAGTTTTTCCATTGCTTCGCGCCGTCTCCATCGTAATAGGCGGTGACGCCGTTGCCGACGTTCAGGATCCCGCCGCCGACGGACAGATTGCCTACATTCTTACCCTTGAAGGCACTCATGTCGCTTTCGGAGAAATCGTTCGAATAAAGGATTTCCGCTGTCAGGGAGCTGAGATAGGTGGGAAGGAACTCTGGCTTAAGCGCGGCATAGTCGTCATAGGACCCGCGCAGCACGGTGGAACCGGCCTTCTTGGCGGTGACGCTGCCGTCGGCATTGACTGTGAACAGGTCGTCGTCCGCCCGCAGAGAAGAGGTATAAGGCAGGTCTTCGAGGGCGCCGGTGCGAGTGGTGAGCTTAAGGGCGGGGGTGAAGATATCACCGCGGGTTACAGACTCGGGCGCGTCCAGCACCACCTGGGGAACGAAGATCACCAGCGCGTCCATGGCAGCCTGGAGCTCTCTGACCGCAACCATCACTTCGTCTTCGGTGACGTTTTCCTTGTCCATCACCTTTTGGGCTTCCTGGATGGCGGTCTGCAAAGCGGCAAAGCTCTCGACGGTATAAGCGTCCTCCTGGATAGCAGTCGCTTCGATCAGCTTTTCCTTGAGCGGGTCGGTGGGAAGGGTTGCCTGCTCCACGACGATTTCCTGAGAAAGGCTGTCGTTTAAGACTTCCACCTTGAGATCGTCGGCGGTGTATTTCGCACGCGCGGAGGTGCGGAAGCCCACCGAGCCGGCCTGATAGGTGTTGTCCTGGTAGATGGTAACCAGGGTGCCGTTTACATAGATGATGTAGGTGTCACCGATGGCGTAGATCTCGAATTCGTCAAACCCGTCCGCCGCCAGGCAGGAATAGGGAATGTCCGCTTTCTTTTCATAGGCGCCGCCAATGCCGGTGTAGATGATCAGGGACTTAATGCCGAAGCTGACCATCATGTGGTTCTTTTCGTCCTGAGCGCGCAGGATCACGTCGGGACCCAGGTCGCCGAACTTGATCTTTCCGGAATACTTGTAATTGGTCCATTCCTTCGCGCCTGCGCCGTTATAGTAGGCAGTGACGCCGTTGCCAACGGTGAGGATCCCGTCGCTGACGGTGAGGTTGCCCGGGTTTTTGCCCTTAAAGGCGCTCATGTCCGCAGACGAGAAATCGTTCTCATAGAGGGTATCTGCGGTGAGGGCTTCCAGATAGTAGTAGAGCGCATCGCTGGGAAGCGAAGCAAAGCTCGCAAAGGAAGCGTGCAGGGTAGTGGCGCCCTTATTCTGGGCAGTCACAGTGCCGTCAGCCCCGATGGAGAGAAGATCTGGGTCTTCTGCATACAGGTTGAGGGCGTAGGGCAGGTCCTGCATCTCGCCGGTGCGGGAAGAGAGCTTGATGGAGGGGGTGAAGGTCTGGCCCCGGGTCACAAAGTCCGGCGCCACCAGCACCGCCTGGGGAATGTAGGCCTTCAGCCCGTCAATGGCGGTTTGCAGGTTCGCGATGGCAAGGAGGATTTCGCTTTCGCTGGCGTCCGGCTTATCATGGACGGCTTCGGCGTCATGAATGGCCGTCTGCAACGCCGCGTAGCTTTCGATGGTATAGCTGCCTTCCACAATGGCTCTGGCCTCGATCAGCTTGGAATTGAGCGGATCGGTGGGCACGTTGAAGTCGATGGTGAAGGTTTCGTTCTTGGTGTTGGTCACGGTGACGATCCCGCTGCCGTAGACGCCCTTGACGTAGGGGCTATTGTACATAAGCTCCGGCGTCAGGTCCAGCGAAACGCCGTTTTTCTTGGGCAGGACGTTTTTCTCGGTGGACAGCTCCAAAACCTCGCCCTTGAGGTTTTGATAACGGAATGTGTTCTCCGTCCAGCCAAATTGCGTCCCCTTAACCGCGGCCTTGAACGCGTCGAAAGAAGCATAGTCCGTCTTGGAGGCGCACTGGATGACGATCGGCACAAAGTCCTCGGTGAAGTTTATGTATTTGCCGCCGATGAAATCCGAAACGCTCTTAATGGAGCCGCGGCTGGGCTTGATGGCCACATAGCTCGTGCCGTCGGGATCGTAGGCAAAGAGCCAGCCGTCTTCCTCTGTCTTGGTGCTATAGAGGTCGTTGGAGATGTAAACAAGGGTGTCGTCACAATTGGTCCGTTCCGGGATACCCTGCACAAGCAGAGCGCCCTGGGAACCGATGCCGTCAATCTCATTGTAGCCGGTGGTACCCCGGTTTTCGTAGCCCGCGATCTCGCCCATGTGAGAGGTACCGTTGCCGGTGACATAAACGCGGGAATCGTACTTGCCTTCCACCAGGCCCCCTTCGAAGATGACGCCCATCCATTTGTTCTGGCTGTGGATCTTCATGTATTCCTGCGTCCGGTCGATGGTGACGGCGCCCAGGACATAGTCGGGGGTGACATAGGTCTGCTTGAGGGTCATGGAAGGCAGGAACGCCTTATAAGTGGAACCGTTGCCGCCCCGGCCCAAAGGAGTGGACTCATACAGATAGCTGCCCTTGGCCTCGGGATGAACGGCAAAGTCATAGAGCACGTAAGGCGCCTGGTAGGAGGTGGCGCAGGTGCTCAGCATGGAGGGGTGGCACTTGGAGGCGCCGGTGTTGTAATCCTCCTTATACTCGGGGATACCGAACTGCACATAGTTATAGAAATTGCCCGCGTCCGCAATGCCCTGGACGGAATAGTAGTTCTTATAAGAACGGCTCTTCGCCCCGCCGCGGCTTTGGGAGGTTTCCATAATCAGGTCGGTATAATAGTTGTCAAGGAAGGCTTCGCAGAGTTCATGAACGTCCGTTTCCTTGCCGAAATCATAGATGGAAAGGATGGAATCCATGGTGAATTTCGGATAGCTGGGAGACGCGGCTTCCGCAATCAGGCCCTTGCGGCCGCGGATGCTGAAATACTCGCGCAGGTATTCCGCCCAGGTATCGTGATACTGCTGCAAGGTCCGGCCGGCCACCTTTTTGTCGGCGTAATTGCCGGAGGAAATGAGCAGCTGGGACCCGATGTAAAACGACGAGCTTTGCACCAGATCGTGGTTGCCCGAATCCTTGATCAGGATATGCTCCTCGGAGAATTCGGCCCCGGTGGGGATGCCGTCATTGATGGAGAGATACTGCCAGAACCAGTCTTCCAAGGCGGCCTGGGCTTCCTTCGTCAAGCGGCCGGGGTACAGCTCGCTCTTGTCCGAGAAGGAGAACCAGGTACGCATCATCAGGTTCATGCAGAAATAAGTCAGATAAGACTGGGTGCCGGGGGTGGGGGGATAATCCTTGCACAGGCTAACCACAAACTGGTTGGCCCGATCCACGTCCCGGTTGGCCCAAAGCGCCGCAAAGGCGTAGCCGGCCTTGGACCAGGCGGCGCTGTCGGCGGCCGCTCCCCATTCGCCGGTGCCGCCCTCGCCGTCCACAATCGGAACAGAAGGCTGGTCCACATAGTGGTTGATTTGCTCCATCTGCCTCTCTTTGAAGGCGTTGAACACGGCCAAGGTTTCGGCGTCCGCCCCTTCTCCCGGAAGACGGGTGCTGTCCACGACGGCCGAAAGAGCCGGCGGTTCGGTTGCCATGGCGGTTAACGCCATCGAACCCGCCAGCAGCTGCACGCTCAGCGCCAATGCCAAGCAGGACTTGAATAACGATCTTCCTTTCTTCATCCCAACTACTCCTTTTTTCTCTTCTTCGTAAATGCGGTCCGCTTTTGTCTCGTTCTTCCTTCTCCTTTCTTTTTCTAACATGCATAAAACTACCATGTGTATGGATAAAACTACTATGATGATATCATATAGATTTACGAAAAGCAAGAAAAATAATTATGACTTATACAAAAACAGGCTATTATTCAACGAATGTCTTACGCGGAGGAGGACGGCCGTGAAGCTTTCTTATCCCCCAGTTCGAGGCACCTGCGGGTGACGAGCATGCCTTTGGCGATCAGCAGCAGCGTTTCCTGGCTTTCCACCGGCAACCGGGCCGCGCCATCGAGCAGTTCTTGAAGCCGTTTTTCACAGGCCTCGTTGCGCTTTTTCTCTGCCAAGGCAGCCTCCCTCTTTCTTTTACATTCTAAACGCATTATAACAGGGATTATTTTCATTGTCAATTCTTTATATTGCTTTTCAATTTCATTGTCAATGAAAACAGGCGTTGAAAAAGCAAAGTTCCCGTTGTATAATGAGAAAGAGGTGTTGAGATGAATACGTTAGGGCAACGGCTGCATGACGCACGCAAGCGCAGAGGGTACACACAGGATTCCCTGGCCCGTGAAATCGGCGTATCCAGGGGTGTGATTTATAATCTGGAAAAAGGGAAAACCGAGCCGCAGGCCATCGTGCTCAATGCGGTGTGCCAGATTCTCAAAATCCGCAAAGACTGGCTGGTAAGCGGTGCTGGGGAAATGGAGGAAAGCGCTTCCACTTCCCAAAGTGTGAAAATTCTGGCCCAGCTTTACGAGGCTGCGCAGGGTCTGTCGGAAAACGAGCTTCTTTTTTTGCTGGACACGGTCAAGGCCTTCCGGCAAAGGCTTGGCAAATAACCGGTTTTTCTTCTCGCTCGTGGCGGGCGGACATGCCTTTTCCTGCCTATTCTCATAGAAAAAAGAACGGCAAGCAAAACTTGCCGTTCTTTTTTCTTGGTTTCTTGTCCTTCTTCCCCTTGCCGCGACATATTCCGCCGCCAAGCGCCATAGGAATAGAATGTTTTCAAATGCAAAGTGAGAAGGGAAAGGTGAAGTCGGAATGGTACTGGTCATTCGCAAAAAGCAATTGTTCATCGCTTTGGCCTGCTGTCTGGTTCTGATCGCAGTGCCGGTGATTTGGGGATTCGCACAAAATCAAAACGTGACCGCCACCGCCGCGGCCAACACGAACTGGGGCCTGAGCTTCCAGGAAAACGGCAAAACACCGGTGGGCAACGCAAGCGCCGAAGCGCTCAAGGCAAACAACGCCTATTACTGCGGCAGCGCGGACAGCAAGGTAATCTACCTGACCTTCGACGCGGGTTATGAAAACGGATACACGCCCGCGATTTTGGATACCCTGAAAAAGCACAACGTAAAAGCCACCTTCTTCGTCGTGGGCAACTACATCCAAACGAGCCCGGACCTGGTCAAGCGAATGGTGGAGGAAGGGCACATTGTGGGCAACCACACGTTCCATCACCCGGATATGTCCAAGATTTCCGATATGAATTCCTTCCAAGAGGAAATTTCCTCTCTGGAGGCACTCTATCAGGAGACCACCGGTCAGGAAATGAAGAAGTACTACCGGCCGCCCCAAGGCAAATACAGCGAAAACAATCTGAAGATGGCAAATGAACTTGGCTACAAGACCGTTTTCTGGAGCCTTGCGTATGTGGACTGGTACGTGGATAAGCAGCCCACCAAGGAGGAAGCGTTTTCCAAGCTGCTGCCCCGGATTCATCCGGGCGCGGTGGTACTGCTGCACAGCACCTCCAAGACCAACAGCGAAATTCTCGACGAGCTGCTGACCAAGTGGGAGGAAGAAGGGTACACCTTCGGCACGCTCGACGAGCTGTGCGCCGGATAAAAAGGGGGCCCCCAGTCCAGCTTATCTGCGGTTTTTTCTCCGCTGGGCAGCCTGCCCAAAGCCCATTAAAAAGAGCCTGGGAATTCCCAGGCTCTTTCTTTTATTCCGTCGAGAGAATGGCGGAGTAGTTCACCAACGCATTGGTAACCTTTTGGGCATTTTCGCTGTCCATATAAAATATCCCGCCTACGTTCATCTGCACCTGCGCCTGGATTACCTTCGCCTCTTCATTCCCGATGTTCGGCAGGTGCTTCAAAAGAATTTTCAAAACGCCTTCCACGTAGGTGTCGTCATTCGTATTGGTCGTATTGTGATACAGGGCTATCAGTTCGTCGCCGGCAAGAGAAATCAAATTGACGGGCTTGACGGTAACCTCTAAGTTGTAGATCTTCGAGCCCTCTCTGACTGGAGCGGCAGTCCCCACTTCAAAGTCACAGTGGCGGTAGATTTCCTTGAAAAGCTCCACAAACTGCGCCTGCGCCGAATCCGATAGCTCCTCAATGCCTACAACGGCGGTAAAACTGCTGACGACCGACTGTATGTCCTGCTCATAGAGATTCTGCGCTTGCTGCTTGGTAATATCCACATATTTCGCATAGTCATCGACATTTCCAAAGCACTGCAGCTCCAACGCGGTTTTTACATACTTGGAAGCATTGGTTGCGTTCTGGTCGCAGCCGGATAAGGCGACGGCCAGAAGAACGGCAAACAAGACGGCCAAGCATCGTTTGCATCCGATTTTTTTCATGGTCTCCTCCTTTTTACTTAGAAAGAAGCACCTTGTGGAAGACCTTCTTCCCTTTTTTGACGATCACGTGGCCTTTATCAAACTGGCCGGCCGACACCGCCGCCGTTACCGAGGTAACCTTTTCGTCGTCGATGGAAATGCCGCCTTGGTCGATGAGCCGGCGGGCCTCCCCTTTGGAGGAGACAAGCCCCGCCTTTTGCAGCAGGTCCGGCACCAGGATGGCGCCGTCGGTAAAGTCGGCCGGGGTCAGAGTGGTGGACGGCATGTCCGCCGCGTCCGCTTTCGCGCCGAAGAGAGCCCGGGCCGCGTCTCTGGCTTTGGTGGCCTCCTCTTCCCCGTGGATGATCTTGGTCACCTCAAAGGCCAGGACCTCTTTGGCGGCGTTGAGCTCACTTCCCTCCCACTTGGCCATCTCCTCAATCTGGGAGAGGGGCAGGAAGGTCAAGAGCTTTAAGCACTTGATGACGTCCGCGTCGTCCACATTGCGCCAATACTGGAAGAACTCGTAGGGCGAGGTCTTCTGGGGATCGAGCCAGACGGCGCCCGACTCGGTTTTGCCCATTTTACGCCCGTCGCTGGTGGTCAGGAGGGTAAAGGTCATGCCGTAGACCTCCTTGCCGGTGACGCGGCGCACTAAGTCGATGCCGCCCAGGATATTGGCCCACTGGTCGTCTCCACCCAGCTCCAAAACACAGTTCTGATCCTGATAGAGCTTTAAGAAATCATAGCTCTGCATGAGCATGTAGTTAAACTCAATGAAGGACAGGCCCCGCTCCAGCCGGGTTTTGAAGCACTCGTAGGTGAGCATCTTGTTGACCGAGAAATGCACCCCGATTTCCCGCAGAAAGTCAATGTAGTGAAGCCCTAAAAGCCAATCGGCATTGTTGAGCATCATGGCCTTGCCTTCGGAGAAATCCACCAGCCGGCGCATTTGGGACTTAAAACAGTCGGCATTGTGCTGGATGGTCTCGGGGGTCATCATCTTGCGCATATCGGTCTTGCCGGTGGGGTCCCCCACCATGGCGGTGCCGCCGCCGAGGATGGCGATGGGCCGGTGTCCCGCCCGCTGCATGTGCGCCATGACCATCATCTGCAGAAAATGGCCTACATGCAGGCTATCCGCCGTGGGGTCGAACCCGATGTAGAACGTCACCTGCTGGTTTTCCAGCAAATCGCGGATTTTCTCCTCATTGGTCATCTGGGCAATCATGCCCCTGGCTTTGAGCTCTTCAAAAACTCCCATGTTCGTTCCCTCCAACTGTAATTTGAAACGAAAAAAGCCCTCTGTTTCGGGCTTTTCCCAAAACAGAGGGCGAAAGATCTTTCGCGGTACCACCTCTATTTGCCGCCGCCTCACGGCAAACGGCCTCACGGAGTCATTTTCTCTAAAAATAACTCCCGGCGCTGTAACGCGCACCCCGCGGCAGCGCCTACCCACAAGACAAACCTCGTCCCGCTTCAGCGCCGCGGCTGCTGGGAGGTATCTTCACGTTCCGCGGGATCCCCTCGCACCAACCGGGGACCTCTCTGCTTTGACCGCACTGGAAGCGCTACGTTTTCCCGTCATCGCCACTGCCACCCATTTAAACACACTTTTCCCCGTTTGTCAACCGCTTAAAGATCGTTTTGTACCAGGTCCTCAAAGCTTTCCCGCTTGACGACCACCCGGGATTCCCCGTCCTTTACAAACACCACCGGCGGGCGGGGGATGCGGTTATAATTGGACGCCATGGAGTAGTTGTAAGCGCCGGTGGCCAGCACTGCCACAATGTCTCCCGGGGCGGGCTTTTGAATCTGCGCGTTTTCCTGAATCAAGTCCCCGCTTTCGCAGCAGCGCCCGGCGATGGTAGCCACGTAATCCTTCGGGGCAGCCGCCCGGTTGGCCACCAGCACTTCGTAGCTGGACTTATATAACGCGTACCGGGGATTGTCCACCATGCCGCCGTCAATGGAAACATAGTTGCGCACCCCGGCGATTTCCTTGACCGCACCCACCGTATACAGGGTGATGCCGGCAGGCGCCGCAATGGAACGGCCCGGCTCAATGAGCACAAAGGGCACCGGCAGGCCGAACTGGGCCGCCTTCTTTTTCACAACCGTCGAAACTCGCTGCATGTAGGCGGCATATTTCTGGGGCCGGTCCTCGTCGGTGTACTTGATACCGAAGCCGCCGCCCAGGTTTAATTCTTTGACCAGGAATCCGGTTTCATCGAAAATCTTCTTGATAAAGGTGAGCATCACGTCCGCCGCCAGCTCGAAGGGTTCGATCTCATGGATCTGCGAGCCGATGTGGCAGTGAAGCCCGGCTAAATTCACGTTTTGAAAAGAAAGGGCTTCTCTCACCGCTTCCATAGCCTCGCCGTTTTCCAACGCAAGGCCGAACTTGGAGTCGATCTGCCCGGTGCGGATGAAGGCGTGGGTGTGCGCGTCAATGCCGGGCTTAATGCGGAAAAGAATGTCCACCACCTTGCCCTTTTCCTCGGCAAGCTTATCGAGCACGGCAAGCTCGGTCAGGTTATCCACCACAATGCGGTGCACCCCCGCGTCCAGTGCCATAACGAGCTCTTCTCTGGTCTTATTATTTCCGTGGAAATAAATCCGGTTTGCCGGGAACCCGGCTTTGAGCGCCGTGTACAGCTCACCGCCGGACACCACGTCCGCCCCCAGGCCTTCAGACGCCACCACCCGGTAGATTTCCTTGCAGGAAAAGGCCTTGCTGGCGTAAAGGACCAAGCCGTTGCCGTCGTAATACTCGTCGATGGACGCTTTGAACTGCCGGCAGCTCTGGCGGATGTTCCCCTCGTCCATGACGTACGCGGGCGTGCCGTATTTCGCCGCCAGCGCCACTGTGTCGCACCCGCCGATGGTCAAATGCCCGTCCGGACTGACCCCTAAGCAATCGGAAACAAACATGAATAACCCCTCCTAAACATTCAAAACGCGAATTTTTAAACCGCTTGAGCCGCTTCGCTTAAAAGCCCGCGCAGTTCTTCCACGCCGTCCCCTTTGACGGCGGAAAATTCCACAATGGGGACCGGGCCGCAAAAGGCCAGGTCCTCTTCCAGCGAGGCCCGGCGCTGGGCCCGCTGGGTTTTGTTGAGCTTGTCGCACTTGGTGAGCGCCACCAAAAAGGGCGCTTTCGTCTGCAGCAGATAGTCGAGCATGCCAAGATCATCCGCCGTGGGCGGATGGCGCATATCGATGAGCTGCACCACCAGCCGCAAAGGGCGGCCGGCATTAAAGTACCCTTCCACCAGCCCCGACCAGCGCGCCTTCTCGCTCTGGGAGGACTTGGCGTAGCCGTAGCCCGGCAGATCCACCAGCCGGGCGCCAGGCAGGGAATAAAAGTTGATGGTCACGGTTTTGCCCGGCGTGGCGCTGACCCGTGCCAGAGATTTGCGGTTGAGCACCTTGTTAATTAAGGAAGATTTGCCCACGTTGGAACGGCCGGAAAAGGCGATCTCCGGTGCGTTCGGTTGGGGCAATTGATCGAGCCGACCTGCGGCCGACTCAAAGGCGGCGGCATGAAAGGGTAACATGCGTCTACATTCCTCTCTCGGTCACCAGGCCCGCCCTGGAATGGGGCAGATCCGGAATGACCTCTGCAGTTGCCGGCCCTTTGGCCGGTTTGGACTTGGCCGGATGAATCGCAGGATGGGAAACCAGCGCGTTTTTGAGCACCGTACTGAGCGTCTCGGCAGGGATAAAGCGGATGGCGCCTTTCACCTGCTCGGACACCTCTTCCAGATCCGGCTCATTCTCCGCGGGGATAATGACGGTCTTCATCCCGTGGGTAAAGGCGGCCATGGTTTTTTCCTTGAGCCCCCCGATGGGAAGAACGCGGCCGCGCAGGGTGATTTCCCCGGTCATGGCCAGGTCCCCCTTTACCGGCGTATCCGTCAGGGCGGAAACCAGCGCCGTGGCGATGGTGATGCCGGCGGAAGGCCCGTCCTTGGGGATGGCGCCTTCGGGGACATGGATGTGAATGTCCTTATTCTTATAAAACTCATGGTCCACCTGCAGCTCGGACCAATGGGCCCGGATGTAGCTGACGGCGGCCCGGGCGGATTCCTTCATCACGTCGCCCAGGGAACCGGTGAGCTCCAGCCTGCCGCTGCCGTCCAAAACGGCAACCTCGACCGGCATGGTTTCGCCGCCCACGGAGGTCCAGGCAAGGCCGTTGACCACGCCCACCTCGTCCTTATGGCGCACGTCCTCGGTCTTAAACTTCTGCGGGCCCAGCAGCTCGGCCGCTGCGGCCTTAGACACCGAGACCGATTTGACCTCGCCCGACGCGATGCGCTTGGCGCACTTGCGGCAGATAGAGGCGATGGTGCGCTCCAAGGTACGCACGCCCGCTTCCTTGGTATACCCATCGATCATCAGGTGTATGGCGGCGTCCTGTATCCGGCAAAGGCGGCTGTTTAACCCGTGCTTTTTGAGCTGCTTGGGGATCAGGTGCTTTTTGGCGATGGCGAACTTTTCCTCATGGGTGTAACTTCCCAGGGGAATGACCTCCATGCGGTCGTAAAGAGGGGCCGGGATGGCCTGGGCGTCGTTTGCGGTGGTGATAAAGAGGACGCTGCTCAGGTCAAAGGGAACCTCTATGTAATGATCCCGGAAGGCGTAGTTCTGCTCCCCGTCGAGCACCTCCAGCAGTGCGGAGGTGGGGTCGCCCCGGTAATCGCTTCCAAGCTTATCCACCTCGTCCAAGAGGATCATGGCGTTGTTGGACCCGGCCTGGCGCACCGCGTCGATGATCCGGCCGGGCATGGCGCCGATGTAGGTTTTCCGGTGGCCCCGGATGTCCGACTCGTCGCGCACGCCGCCCAGGGACACCCGGGCGTATTTGCGGCCAGTGGCCTTGGCGATGGACCGGGCGATGGAGGTCTTACCAACACCGGGCGGGCCCACCAGGCAGAGGATCTGCCCGCCCACCCCTTGGGTGAGCTTTCGCACCGCCAGCAGCTCTAAAATCCGTTCTTTGACCTTTTCGAGGCCGTAATGGTCGCGGTCGAGCACCTTGCGGGCCGCGTCCAGGTCGAAGTTCTCTTTGGTCGCCTTGTTCCACGGAAGCTCCAAACAGGTGTCCAGATAGGTGCGCACCACGGTGGCTTCATGGGAGCCGAAGGGCATTTTATAAAGCCGATCGGCCTCTTTGATGAGCTTATCGGCCACCTCATCGTTCAAATGCAAGGCCCGAATCTTCTCTTTATACTGCTCGGCCTCCTCCTGAGGATTCTCCCCTTCCGAAAGCTCGCTGGAGATGGCGCGCAGCTGCTCGCGCAGGTAATATTCCCGCTGGTTTTTGTCGATCTGTTCATGCACCTTTTCGTGGATTTGCCGCTCGACGCCCAGCACCTCGTTTTCCCTTCGAAGCAGCACGATCAGCTTTTCCAGCCGCTTAAAGGGATGGCGCTCCTCCAGGATGCTCTGCTTATCCTCCAAGCGCAGCATGATGTTCGACGCGATGAAATCCGCGGTATAGCCGGGATCTTGTGCGGCGATCACGTTCATGATCACGTCCGGCGGCAGTTTGTTGGTTAAGTTTGCGTAGACGTCGAAGGCGTCCTGCACCTCGGCAATCAGGGCACAGGCATAAACCTCGTCCTGGGCTCTGCGGTCAGGCAGCTCCTCCACTTGGGCCAGGAAGAAAGGACGGTCACGGACCACCCGGTCCCATTTGGCGCGGAACAGGCCTTCCACCAGCACCCGCACGTTGTCATTGGGCATGCGCAGAATCTGGCGGATCTTCGCCACTACGCCCACCTTATATAACTGGTTCTCAGAAGGGTCATCGACCCTGATATCCTGCTGGGACACGAGAAAGATTTTCTGCTCGTCCGCCATGGCGGCGTTGAGCGCCTCAATGGACTTTTTGCGCCCCACATCGAAATGCAGCATCATATCCGGGAAAAGGACAAGACCTCTGAGGGCCAGCATGGGCAGCTCGTAAATCAGGTCGTCGTTGTGCGTGGCTCTCATATTGTTACCTCCCTTGTCAAACCGGCGCGTGTACGCGCCGAGTCGTATGTGAAGAAACGTGTGTCAGGTTCCTTGCTATCATAGCACAGGCTTCGCCCCGGTTCTTGAAAAATGTATGAATAACCAGAAAAACACCATTTGATTTGGTCGATTCGCCCTATTTCGATTGCCCGGGTTTGTCTGTCAGAATACTATACCATATTTGTATTGCTTTTTCAATCGGCCGCAGACGACTTTTTCTTCCAAGCACGCCGCAATTTCCCGCATTTATGCAAAAAGCCCGCGCCGGGCAGAACACCGGGCGCGGGCGATGTTGGGGTTCGTTTAAGAAGCGGAATCCTTGCGGGGTTTGGTTTTCGCCGGGATTTTCAGCCGCATGGGCTTTTTGTTGGGATCGCGCAGCAGCGTCGGCTCCGCCTTGCCTCTGACACAGTCGGCCGTGATGATGACCTTTTCCACCGTCGGGTCGGAGGGGACGTTGAACATCACGTCGGACAGCACCCCTTCCATGATGGAACGCAGGGCGCGCACGCCGGTTTTGAGCTCCATGGCCTTTTCGGCCACCGCTTCCAGCGCGTCTTTCTCGAACTGGAGCGTCACCCCGTCGTACTCGAGCATCCGGGTATACTGCTTTAAAATGGCGTTTCGCGGTTCGGAAAGAATACGCACGATGGTTTCCTTATCCAGCGCGTCGAGGGCGGTGATGACCGGCACGCGGCCCACCAGCTCCGGAATGACGCCGAATTTCACCAGGTCCTGCGGGATGACGCTCTTTAAAAGCGCCGCCGAGCTTACTTCCTTCTTGCTCACCACGTTTGCGCCAAAGCCCATGGCCGCCGAATGCACCCGCTTTTCGATGACCTTTTCCAGGCCGTCGAATGCGCCGCCGCAGATAAAGAGGATGTTCTTCGTGTCGATCTGAATGAACTCCTGCTGGGGATGCTTGCGCCCGCCCATAGGCGGAACGTTGGACACCGTGCCCTCCAGGATCTTCAAAAGCGCCTGCTGCACCCCTTCGCCGGACACGTCCCGGGTGATGGAGGGGTTTTCCGACTTGCGGGCGATCTTATCGAATTCGTCGATATAGATAATGCCACGCTCGGCCTTGTCAATGTCATAATCCGCCGCCTGAATCAGCCGCAGAAGGATATTCTCCACGTCCTCGCCCACATAGCCGGCCTCCGTTAAGGTGGTGGCGTCCGCAATGGCAAAGGGAACGTTTAGAATATTCGCCAGGGTCTGGGCCAGCAGGGTCTTGCCCACGCCGGTGGGGCCCAGCAGCAGGACGTTGGACTTTTGCAGCTCCACCTCGTCCGCGCCGCCGTTATTGAAGAAGATGCGCTTATAGTGGTTATACACCGCCACCGACAGCGTCACCTTCGCCTCGTCCTGCCCGATGACGTATTCGTCGAGCAGGTCCTTGATCTCCCTTGGCTTTAAAAGCACCGGCGGATTTTCCACCGCCGTGCTTCTGCGGGACGGAAGGTCCCCGTCCTCCAGAATGTCCTGGCACAGGTCCACACACTCGTTGCAGATGTAAACGCCGGGACCGGCGATCAGCCTTTTTACCTCGTCCTGCGACTTGCCGCAAAAGGAGCAGCGCAGGATTCTCTCGTCGTTCTTAGGCATCCGAACACCTTTCTCCCCTCATAAAGATCCAGGGATGTTATCGTTTGGAAATGACCTTGTCCACCAAGCCATAGGCGGCCGCCTGCTCGGCGGTCATGAAGTTGTCGCGCTCGGTGTCCAGCTTGATGGTTTCCAGGGGCTGGCCAGTCATCTCCGCGAGCATCCGGTTCATCCGGTCCTTGATGCGGATGATGTGCTCGGCGTGGATCTGCACGTCGGTGGCCTGGCCCTGGGCGCCGCCCAGAGGCTGGTGAATCATGATCTCGCTGTTGGGAAGGGCGTAGCGCTTGCCTTTGGCGCCCGCCGCCAACAAAAACGCGCCCATGCTGGCCGCCATACCAATGCAGATGGTGGAAACGTCGCACTTAATGTACTGCATGGTATCGTAAATGGCCATACCGGAGGTGATGGAACCGCCGGGGCTGTTGATATACAGATCGATGTCCTTATCCGGATCCTGGCCCTCCAGGTAGAGAAGCTGGGCGACCACAAGGCTTGCGGTCACGTCGTTGACCTCGTCGGAGAGCATGATGATGCGGTCGTTGAGCAGGCGGGAAAAAATGTCGTAGCTGCGCTCGCCCCGGCTGGTCTGCTCGACCACATATGGCACTAAACTCATGATGAATCCTCCCATTCTGTATTGAAATACGAACGCACAGCAGTATGCCGGGTGTGGCATACTGCTGCGCCTGTAACACTTTCCTTTATCCTACCAGATGACAGGCGGGCTTTTTGTAGTATTCACGCCTGCAATCGGGTTTAATCAAAAAATTATTCCGCCGCTTCTTCGTCCTCAGCGGACTCTTCTTCCTTGTACTCGCCCTCGGTGATCTCGGCGTTGTCCTTAACAAGCTGCACCGCTTTTTCCACCGCCAGGTCCATCTTCAGGTCTTTTTCCGGGATGGCGTTCTTGACCTTGTCAAAGTCGATGTGGTAATTCTCCGCCATCTTCTTATACTCGGCTTCCAGATCTTCCTCCGTAGCCTGCAGGCTTTCCATCGCCGCGATCTTTTCCAGGGCCAGGCGCACCTTTACCTGACGCTCGGCCACGTCACGGAAGGTTTTGCGGAAGCTTTCCATATCCATGCCGGTATACTGCAGGTACGTGTTCAAATCCAGGCCGCTGCTCTGCAGGCGGTAGGCAAAGTCGTTCACATCCTGGTCGATGCGGCGCTCGTACATGGCCTCGGGGATCTCTGCCGTCATGCGCTCGATGAGCTGGTCGATGAGCTGGTTTTCCACCAGGTCGTCGGCGGACTTGTTGGCCTTCTCTTCCAGCTTGGTCTTCACATCGGCCTTGAGCTCGTCGAGGGTGTCGTACTCGCTGACGTCCTTTGCGAACTCATCGTCCAGCTCGGGCAGCTCGCGGGTCTTCACCTCATGGACCTTTACCTTGAAGATGGCTTCCTTGCCAGCCAAATCCTTGGCATGGTAGTCCTCCGGGAAGGTCACGTCCACATCGAACTCGTCGCCCGCGCTGTGGCCCGCCACCTGCTCCTCAAAGCCGGGGATGAACTGGCCGGAACCCAGCACCAGCGCATGGTCCTCTCCCTTGCCGCCTTCAAATGCGACGCCGTCCACAAAGCCTTCAAAGTCAATGACCGCCGTGTCGCCCTCCTGAGCCGGACGATCCTCCACCGTGACAATGCGGCCGTTTCTCTCCTGCAGACGGTTAAGCTCCGCGTCCACATCCTCATCGGTCACCGGCTTTACCGCGCGGGTCGCCTTGAGACCCTTATATTCGGAAATCTCCACCTCGGGTTTGGTAGTGACCTTCGACTTAAACACAACGCCTTCCTTGCCAACGCTGACCACTTCCGTGTCAATTTTATCCTCCACCAGGTCAAGGCCGGATTCCTCTACCGCCGCCTCAAGAGCCTGGGGATACAGGTCGTTTACCGCATCCTCATAGAAGAAATTCTCGCCGTACACCTTCTCGATGAAGGCACGGGGAGCCTTGCCCTTGCGGAAGCCCGGAATGGAAATCTTCGACGCGTTCTTGCGAAACGCCTTCGAAACGGCTTCCTCAAAGCTCTCGGCGCTGACCTCGATTTCCAGCTCATAGCGGTTGGTATCCACCTTGTTGACTGCTTTCAGACTCATTTTATTTCCTCCTACTTTTTAATACGTCAATTTTTCCCCTTATTATAGCACACTGTCCTTTTAATTGCTATCGCTTTTCTTCACTTTCTGCAAAGCAAAGCAAAATGGTCCTGTTTGTCCCTGCGTTTTCAGCAAAAGTCATGATCCGTTTTCCACCAGCACCGGGCAAAAACCCAGATAATCGCAGGAAATCAGGCGAAATTCCATTCCGCCGTACTCTCCCGTCACCGCCCGGCGGGAACCGGGGCCGTGAATGTGCCCGTAATAGACCCGGCGAATCTCCTGTTCGCGCAAAACCTCCATGATTTCCTCGCACACCTCGTCCCCATAAAGGGGCGGATAGTGGAGGAACACCACCGGCATAAGCCCGGTCTTTTTTGCTTCCCCTATGGACAGGCGCAGCCGTCCCGCTTCCCGCAGAAGGATCTTGCGGTCCTCGGTTTTGGCCGCGTCAAAAAACCAGCCCCTCGTCCCGCAGACGGCGACCCCGTCCACGGCAAAGGCGTTATTGAACAAAATTTCAATGGAATCAAACCCGCACTCGGCCAGAAACGTGTCCATCTTCCGCTTGGTGCACCACCAGTAATCGTGGTTTCCCTTGCCCACAAGTTTTTTTCCAGGCAGGGCGTGCAGAAAGGCAAAGTCTTCCTTCGCCTCTTCCAAGCTCATTGCCCAGGAAATATCCCCGGGGATGACCACCGTATCGTCAGGGCCGATGAGCTTTCTCCAATTTTCTTCCAGCCTCTCCACATAATTGTCCCAGCCCTTGAAGACATCCATGGGTTTATCGGCTCCGAAGGACAGGTGCAGATCGGCAATCGCAAATAATGACATAACCGCATCCTTATCTCAAACGTCCCCGCTGTGCATAATGGGGGGCATTCTCGCAAAAATAAAAACGGGCAACCAAATAAAGCCCGTAACCACAACAAAAGCCAAGGGAGGCGCTTTCCATGAGCGAACAAAGACCCATCCAGCCTGCCAACTGCATCAAAGGCATCGAATGCAGCGTGAAAAACTGCGCCTACCACGACGGGAAGAAGTACTGCTGCGCCGATCACATCAACGTCGGCCCTTCCTTCGCGGTCAGCTCCAATGACACCATCTGCGCCACCTTCAAGCGCAAATAGGCAGCCGGGAAGCGGGAGCGGCGGACGAATTTTACCGCCGCTCCCGCTGTGAACACGTTTTTAGGATATGCCCAGCATGGAGAGGACGACCTGCTCCATGGTATCCTTAGTGCATACATCTTCAAACCGCACGGCCTTGTCCTTGAGAGACGCGAGGGCCGCAGGGGCCTCCAGCTTCGTGCAGCTCGAAAGCTCCGCCACCTTCGCAAACTCGTCCATTCCCGACACGTCCTCCTTCGCCACCGCGTCTAAGACGCTGGCGGAGAACTTGAAGGGGCTGGCCGTGGACGCAATGACCGCCGGAGTCTTGTCCCCGGTGTCCGCTACATACTGCTCATGGACATGCAGCGCCACCGCCGTGTGCGTGTCACACAGATACCCACGGCTTTGGAAAGTTTCCCCGATGGTTTCCTTGGTGGCCGTATCGTCGCAGAAGCCCGCGCAGAAAAGGGTGCCGAGCTTCTCTTTGATGGCGTCGTCCACCTCATACCGCCCGGTTTTCGCAAGGCTCTCCATATAACCGCGGATCTTCTTATCGTCCCGGCCGGACAGATCGTAAAGCAGCCGTTCCAGGTTGCTGGAAATAAGAATGTCCATAGACGGAGACACGGTGGTAAAGAAGGGACGGTTGCGGTCGTACACGCCGGTTTTCAGAAAATCGGTGAGCACATTGTTGGAATTGGACGCGCAGATGAGCTTGGCTACCGGCAGGCCCATGGATTTCGCGTAATAAGCCGCTAGGATATTGCCGAAGTTTCCGGTGGGAACCACGATGTTGACGGGGTCGCCCAAAGAAACCTTGCCTTCCTTGACAAGGTCGCAGTAGGCGGAAATATAATAGACGATCTGGGGCGCCAGACGTCCCCAGTTGATGGAATTGGCGCTGGAAAAGAGCATGCCGTGCTCTTTGAGTTTCTTTGCCACCGCCTCGTCGGTAAAGATGGCTTTCACGCCGGTCTGGGCGTCGTCAAAGTTTCCCTTGATGGCGCACACGCCCACGTTGCCGCCCTCCTGGGTGGTCATCTGCAGCTTCTGCATGGGGCTGACCCCATCCTGGGGATAGAACACCAGGATTTTCGTCCCATCGACATCCTTAAAGCCTTCCAGGGCGGCCTTGCCCGTGTCGCCGGAGGTGGCGACCAGGATGACGATGGTCTTGTCCCCCACCGTTTTCTTGGAAGCGGTGGTCAGCAGGAAGGGAAGCATTTGCAGAGCCATGTCCTTAAACGCGCAGGTGGGCCCGTGCCACAGCTCGAGCATATAGACGCCCGGGGCGATCTCCGCCAGAGGCGCCACACTTTCGTCGTCAAACTTGCCCGGCGCATAGGCGCCCGACACGCAAGCGTCCAGCTCTTCCTTCGTAAAGTCGGTCAAAAACTTGGCAAGCACCGCCTTCGCCCGTTCCACATAAGAAAGGGGAAGCAGGGCCTTTAATTCTTCGTTTGAAAGCCCCGGGATACTCTGGGGAACGAACAAACCTCCGTCCGCCGAGATCCCCTGGGTAATGGCCTGGGCCGAGGATACCGCTACGCCGCTGTCACGCGTGCTTTGATACATCAATGAAAATCACTCCAAATCATCCGATTGCGGCGCCGGGCCGTCACATCCTCCCGGCAAAACCAATGCCATTATTCTAGTACACATCCGCCGTTATGTCAAAGCCCTGTCGAAAAAATGTGCGGCGTTTTGATAAAAAATCCGGTTTACCAGGGTTTGGGGATAACGGTGGAACAAAAGCCGTTCATAGAGCCGGGGCAGGGCGCTTACATCCGGCAGGCAGGACGGCATCTCGGCCCCGTCGAAATCGGTGCCGATGGACACGACCTCTTCTCCGCCAAGGGAAAGAAAATGGTCGATATGGCGCACGATGGTGTCCAGGCTTGCGTCCTTTTCCCCATTGAGAAACAGCGGATAAAGATTGATGCCCACCAGGCCGCCCCGGTTCACAATGGCCAAGAACTGGCGGTCGGTCAGGTTGCGGGGATGGTCGAAAACCGCCTTGGAATTGGAATGAGAAGCTACATAGGGCTTATGGCTGACTTCCTCCACGTCCCAAAACCCGTGCTCGGCGATATGAGAAACGTCCACCACCATTCCTAAGCGCTCGCACCGGCGAACCGCCCGGCGGCCCAGCGCCGTCAGGCCTCCCGCGTAGGGGACCTGAACCCCGTCGGCAAACTCGGTTTTGCCGTTCCAGGTCAGGGTCATCATCCGCACCCCGGCTTCATAGAGGGCGTCGATGCCGTCCACCCGGCCGCCGGCCGCCGCGCTTCCTTCCACCGACAGGATGGCCGCGCATTTGCCCTGCTTTTCCGCTTCGCAAAGCTCCTTTGCCGTGCGGCACAGGCTGATTTTGTCCGCGTGTTTTTTGAGCTGCCCGTCCAGATAGGCCCGGCAGCGCTGAAAATGCTCCACCGCCGCCTCGCCCCGCAGCTCGTCCGGCATCCACACGGCGAAAAACTGCCGCCAGCCTTCCAATTCCCCGCCCTTTTTTAAGGACAATTGCAGGTCATTTTCCAACAGGTCCTTTCCCTGTTTGCAGCATTCATAGAGGGTATCGCAGTGAAGGTCAAAAAGCTTCATGAGGTTTCGTCTCCTTTGCCATGAAACACGGCGTCTGATGGAACGCTCCGGCCGAACCCTGGGGAATCGACAAAGGCATTCGGCCGGCAAAACCAAACGGTGCTGCCAATCGAATGCCTTTGCGCCGATTTATACCGTCCCCTCCAGCCAAAAAGCGTTCTCTATATGATGTATGGAGAGAACGGCGAATTCATTCCTGTTTTCCGTAATAATTTCCATCACGTCGAACCGAGGCTGGAGGCAACTGGGATTTTCTTGGAGATACAACAGGGCGGTTTTGATAAGCCGCCGCCGCTTGGCGGGCGTTACCCACTCACAGGGGGCGGCGATGGCGTCCTTCCTGCGGGTCTTGACCTCTACAAAAGCCAAAACCTGGTCCTTCTGGGCAATTAGGTCGATTTCCCCGTACCGGCTGTGGTAATTGCGCGAAAGCAGGCGATAGCCTCTCTCCAAAAGCCAATGCGCGGCGTAGTCTTCCCCCATTCGCCCGGTTTCTAAGGTCGTCATCGCGTAGACCCTTTGGCAAGAATCTTTGTTAAAAAGGTTTTGCGATGAACGTCACTCGGGCCGTAGGCAAGAATCCGCTCCCGGTGAAGCGCGGTGCCGTAGCCCTTGTGCTTCTCGAACTGGTAAAGAGGATAGTCCTTCGCAAGCTCCTTCATCAGCCGGTCCCGGCTGACCTTCGCCAGAATGGAGGCCGCTGCAACCGATAAGGAGAGGGTGTCCCCCTTTTCCAGGGTGCGCACCGGCAGGTCAATCCCTTTCGGGACCTGATTTCCGTCCACTAGCAGCACGTCCGGCTTTTGGGGCAGCTGCTCCACCGCCCGTTTCATAGCAAGGAAGGTGGCGTTTAGGATATTGAGCTCGTCGATCTCCTGTACACTGGCCGACCCGATGCCAAAAGCCTTCGCCTTTTCACAGATCACGTCAAAAAGCTGCTCTCTCTTTTTCTCCGAGAGCTTTTTGGAATCGTTCACCCCGTCGATCACGACTCCATCTTCAAAAACCACGCAGGCCGCGAATACCGGACCCGCCAGCGGGCCCCGGCCCGCTTCGTCCACCCCGCCGATCAGGCGATAGCCTTCCTCGCGCAGGCTTTTTTCGTATAAGAGCCAATCTATGGGCTCGGCTGCTTTTTTCATTAGCTGCCCTCCGGGCGCTCCAAGCTGATGCGCCCCAGTTTTCCGCCGCGAAACTCGTCGAGCACGGTCGCCGCGGCCCGCTCGGTATCCAGCTCGCCGCCGGAAATGAGCATGCCCCGCTTCTTTGCCACCGCGTACAACAGCTCGCGCCCCGCCATGTCTTCCATATCGGTAAGCGAATACCGCTCGGCCAGCCGGTCGGGATACTGGTCCCGCAGCCAGAGAAGCAGCCGGCAGGCGAGGCCTTCGGTGTCTACCACGTCGTCCTTGACCGCACCCGTAAAGGCCAGCCGTTCTCCCACCGCCGGGTCGTCAAACTTCGGCCACAGCACGCCCGGCGTGTCCAGCAGCTCGCCTCCCTTGCCGATGGAAAACCACTGGTTTCCCCGCGTTACACCAGGGCGGTCCGCCACCTTGGCCTTACCGCCCTTGGCCAGGCGGTTGATCAAAGAGGACTTTCCCACGTTGGGAATACCCACCACCATAATCCGGATGGGACGAGAGCCCATGCCCTTTCGCTCCCAGGCGGCAATCTTGTCTTTGAGCACCTGCCGGGCCAAAGGGAGCACGCCGCCCAGCCCCTTGCCGCTCTTGCAGTCCACCGCAATGGCGGGAACCCCTTCCTTGGCAAAGGCCGCGATCCACTGGCGGGTCACCGCCTCGTCCGCCGTGTCGCTCTTGTTAAGCAACACAATGCGGGGCTTCTGCCCCACAATGGAACGAAGCTCCGGGTTGCGGCTGGCCATGGGAACCCGCGCGTCAAGAAGCTCCGCCACCAAGTCCACAAGCGGCAGGGCTTCTTTGATTTTTCGTCTGGTTTTGGCCATGTGGCCGGGAAACCACTGGACCGACGTGATCTCTTCCATCTTTCCCTTTCCTTTCTCTGCGTCGTCTGCCTGTACCGGGTTAAGTTTCCCCTATGTACAGGGAGGTTATCCGATGGAGCCAATGGCGTCAAAGGGATAAAAGCGGAAGATGGCCTTTCCAAGCAGATATTTGTTCTCCACAAAGCCGATGTCCCGGCTGTCGGAGGAGTTGTTGCGGTTGTCGCCCAAAACAAAGACGCTGTCTTCAGGTACCTCTACCGGGTATTCGAACCCGTAGGTGCCCTTTTTGCTCTTTTTGATCAGCTCGTTGATGTACGGTTCCTCTAGTTCCACCCCATCCACCGACACTGTGCCCTTGTCAAAATCGATAAACACCGTTTGGCCCTCGGTGGCGATGACCCGCTTGATCAGCGGCTTATGGTGAATGGTAGGCTTGGTGATGACCACCACATCCCCCTGGGACGGCTGGTAAAACAGGCTTTGGATCATGACCCGGTCACCGTTGTGCAAGGTCGGGACCATGGAGGTGCCGTCCACCAAAACCAGCTTAAAAATAAAGCTGAATACCACGATGACAAGGGTGACGGAAAACACAATGGCTTCCAGCCATTCGTTTACGTCCGCATAACGGTCGCGTTTTTTCGGAACGGTCGAAACCGAACCGTCGTCGAGCACCTCGTCATAATTGAGTTCCAGTCCATCGGTCATGATTGTTTCCCTCCATTTACGGCGCACACGGCTCTGCCGAAAGGCAAGCCGGCGCCGTGCTCCTGCGCTGCAAGGAGAGCGTACTCTCCGTTTCTCTTCATAATACCAAAAAAATTGGAGAATTTTGTGAACAAAATAGGAAATTCGCAAAGGAATAAACAGGAAAAAGGGACGGCTGGGAGATTAGCCCCCCAAACCGTCCCATTCTTTGCTCCATTAGCCGAGACGTTCTTTGACCTTTGCAGCCTTACCCACGCGGTCACGCAGGTAGTAGAGCTTGCTTCTGCGCACGCGGCCGTGACGGATCACGTCCACCCCTTCCACGTTGGGCGAGTGAAGCGGGAACACACGCTCCACGCCGACGCCGTAAGAAACGCGGCGCACGGTGAAGGTTTCGGAAACGCCGCTGCCCTTCTTGGCAATGATGGTTCCCTCAAAGTTCTGAATACGCTCCCGCTCGCCTTCACGAATCTTCACGTGAACGCGCACGGTGTCGCCGATGGCGATTACCGGCGGGGTTTCCTTCAGGCTCTCTGCTGCGATGGCTTTCAAAGCATCCATGGATCAAATCCTCCTTAAATTTCAGACATTCGTACCTTTTCTTTGCGAAAAAGCAGAGGACTGTCCGCTTCAATGTCACGGGATTACCGGGCATGAACCCCAATCGACGAACGTCGACGGTAAACCAGATACTAGAATATACTAGCACAAATCCTGCCTGTCTGCAAGCCTTTTTTCCGATTTTATCTGGACTAAGCCGCGCTTAGACAACCGGGCCGAATGTATTGATCACCTTGTCCAGGTCGGCCTTGGCTTTCTCTGCGTTGTCGGTAAAACCCCAGCTGACTAAGCACGGCACCGATTCGCCGCAGTCGAGAATGGTGATCCAATAGGTGGTATCCTCCCCGCCCGTCTGGCCGCTGACCCGGGTCTGATAGCCGCTGTAGCCGTTGACCGTTACCGACTCGGGATCTCCCAGCGTAAAGTCGGAAACCTGGTTGGCGAAATAGGAGGTGAATATCTCCAGGTACTCTTTCAGGGAAAGACTGCCCCTGGATTCGGCGGAAACCTCCGAAACCATCACAAACCGGTTGTCCGCTTTGTTCCCCGTAGAAAGGAGGATCTCTTTATCCGCTTCCTCCATCCGGTCGCTCCAGGATTCGGGAACCGTCATCTGGTATTTGCCGTCGCTGCTTTTGATGACCTTTTCCCCTTCCGAACAGCTGCACAAAACGGTGGTCAGAAGCATAAGCAGCACTAGCGCAGTGATTCGTTTGGTCTTGCTCATGGAATTTTTCCCTCGTTTCTTTCTATTTGGAGCACAAGGCAACCGCCTTTTGCGTCCCCTTCTCTTCTTTCGGATCTTTCCTTATCGGCCGAACCGGCCGGTAAAATCCGTGGTGGCCACATCGTCAAGCGGCAGCTTCACCGGCTGATGCCGGGCGGCCGACAGATAGACGGCCAGCACCATTTCCAGCGCCCGCCGGCCGGCATATGCATCCACATAGGGCTTCGTATGGGTTTTGAGCGCCCGGATCATGTCCGCGTACAAGGACACGTGGCCAAAGCCGTAGACGTTGCCGGGGTCCTCCGCGCTTTCCTCGCAGATTTTTTCTACATCCTCGTCCTTGTCGGCAAACCGCCACTGCTCCAGGCGGTTGACACAGGTGCCGCCCGCCTTGACCGTTCCCTTTTCCCCAAAGATGCTCAATGTTTCCTCAAAGTCTTTGTCAAAGGTATCGGTGGTTCCCTCAATGATGCCATAGGCGCCGTTCTTGAACTTGACGACCGCCACCCCCAGGTCCTCCGCCTGGATGTAACCGTGAACCAGATTGTCGGTGTAAGCGAAGACCTCGTCCACCTCGTCCCCCATCATCCAGCGCAGCAAATCGATGCCGTGGATGCACTGGTTCATCAAAGCGCCCCCGTCCAGCTCCCAGGTACCCCGCCAGTCGCCTTCCTTATAGTACGACTCTCCCCGGTACCAGCGCACCTGGATGGCCCCGTACAAAAGCTTGCCGAACCGGCCTTCTTCCAGGGCTTTACGGGTTTTCGCCACTGCCTTGTTAAACCGGTTCTGATGGCAGCAGCAGACGGTGACCCCTTTTCGCTCGGCCGCTTCGATGATCCGGTCGGCGTCCTGCAAAGACAGGGCGATGGGCTTTTCGATGAACACGTTGACTCCCGCCTCGATGCAGTCGAGAGCGATAGCCGCGTGATATCCGCTTTCGGTGGTGATGGCCGCCACGTCCGGGCGCTCCACTTTGAGCATTTCCTGATAATCAGAGTAACACCGGATGCCTTCGGCCTCCTTGCCCAGGGACTTGAGCAGGCTCTGAGCCTTGCCCGGCACCACCTCGCAGACGGCGGCAACCTCTATGTCCTCCTTGTAGCACAAGGCGGCCCTAAGATGAGTTGGGGCGATGCGCCCGCATCCGATGAGCACGTACTTGATCGGATCCATTTTTCCACGTCTCCTATGTTGATTTTTTGGTTTCTATGCAAAGAGCTGCATCTGCGTGTTGCAAAAGCGCAGGCGCACCGTTCTGACGATCTTCACCGGCTGCCCGCAGGCCATCGTCACCGCTTGGGCCAGCAAGGACGGGTTGATGCTCAAGGACGAGCCGCAGGGCAGCGTCACCTTCACAAGGCACCGCTCTCCCTGTTTTTCCACCGACAGCCTTTGCAGATGGGGACAGATGTCCACTTCTTTGACGCCCGACTTGGTCTTTTTTTCCACCGGCAGCGCGTCCTTTTCCAGGGCCTCCCGGACCAAAGCGGCCGTATCGGCACCCATCGCTTCCATTGTCAGCTCGTAATCGGCAAAGGCGATTTCCTTGGCCTTCTCTGCGGGCACGGTCACGCCGGTCACCAGAAGCCCCTGAGGCAGGCAGCGGTTGAGCCGCTCCTTAACCTCTTCCAATGGCATGTCCTCCACCAGACGCAGGTCCATCGCTTCCCGCAGGCCGTGCACCCCCAGCGAAAGGGGGAGCGGGAAGGTCAGATAGGGATGGGGATGAAACCCTTCCGTGTACCAAATGGGAAGCTTTGCCCGCCGGACCGCCCGGGCCATGCACCGGTTTAAATCCAGATGAGAAATATAGATGGCGGCGCCGGTCTTCTCAAACCACACCCGAATCGGCTTTTGCAAAGCAGGCACCTCCTATCAGACGGTTGGCCCCGCAGCCGCTGCAATGGTCGCGGCAGTGAGGCGTGACGGTACTTTCCTGGGCCTTCTTCCATTCCCGGATGAGGAAGGCCTTGTCCACTCCAAAGTCCAGGTGGTCCCAGGGAAGCACCTCCTCAAGAGAACGGCGGCGGTTTGCATAAAAAGCGGGGTCGATCCCGCATTCCCGGAAGGCCTCCATCCACTTATCAAACAAAAACTGGTCGTCCCAGCCGTCAAACTTACAGCCCTTCTCCCAGGCAAGCTTCATCACCTTGCAAAGCCTGCGGTCCCCTCTGGCAAACACCGCCTCCAAGAAGCTGGTCATGGACTCGTGCCATTTGCACTGCACCTTGCGGGTAGTCAGCGAATCACGCAGGTGCTGCTGCTTTTGGCGCAAAACCTCCATGGTGTCCTGCGGCTCCCACTGGAAGGGGGTGAAAGGCTTTGGAACAAAGGAAGAAAGGGAAATGTTCACCGCCACCGATTTGCCCTTGGGCTTGTTGGGGTTGCGGTAATAAAGGTTGACAATCTGCTGCCCGAGCTTGGCGATGCCCTCGATATCCTCCATGGTTTCCGTGGGCAGGCCGATCATAAAATAGAGCTTGACCGCCATATAGCCCCCGTCAAAGGCGGTGTTGCAGGTGCGCAGGATCTCCTCTTCCGACACGTTCTTGTTGATGGCGTCGCGCAGCCGCTGGGTCCCCGCCTCGGGCGCGAAAGTCAGGCCGGTTTTGCGAACCCGGCTGATCTTTTCCATGAGCGCGGGAGAAAAGTTATCCACCCGCAAAGAGGGCAGGGAAAGGCTGACCATCTCCTGCTCAGTATAGTCGAGCAGGTCATCGAGCAGCTCAGGTAAACCGGTATAGTCACTGGTGGACAGGGAGGTGAGCGAAATTTCGTCGTAGCCGGTGCTTTCGCACAGCGCCCGGCTCTCCTTGCAGACGGTATCGGGAGATTTTTCCCGCACCGGGCGGTACAAAAAGCCCGCCTGGCAGAACCGGCACCCCCGGATGCAGCCGCGAAACACCTCGGTCATCGCCCGATCGTGGACAATGTCCAGAAAAGGCACCACGAAGGTATCCGGATAATACGCCTTGTCCAGATCTTTGACAATCCGTTTGGTCACCTTTTCGGGTGCGCCTTCCTTCGGCGTCACCGCTTCGATGGTCCCGTCGGGCTGATAACGAACCTCGTACAGGGAAGGCACGTACACCCCGGGAATCTGAGCCGCTGCCTTAAGAAAATCTTTTTTCGAGCCGCCCTTTTTCTTATAGTCCCGGTAAAGCTCGGTTAGCTCTAAGTTGACCTCTTCCCCTTCGCCCAGGATGAACAGGTCCACAAATTCGGCCAAGGGTTCCGGGTTGCAGGCGCAGGGGCCGCCCGCGACGACGATGGGCGTAAGCCCCTGCCGCTCGGCTGCCAGCACTGGCAGGCCCGCTAAGTCAAGCATGTTGAGCACGTTGGTAAAGCTCAGCTCGTACTGCAGGGTAAACCCGATAAAATCAAAGTCCCGGATGGGGTCGCCGCTTTCCAGGCCATAGAGCAGGACGCCGTTTTGACGCATCTTCTCCTCCATGTCCGTCCACGGGGCGAACACCCGCTCGCACCAGATATTGTCCTGGGCGTTATAAAGCCCATATAGGATTTTCATTCCCAAGTGGGACATGCCCACCTCATAGACATCCGGAAAACAGAAGGCAAACCGCACGTCCACGGCGTTTTTGTCCTTGACGACGCTGTTAAGTTCCCCTCCGGTGTATCTTCCGGGCTTCTGAACCTCCATGAGTATCGATTCCAGCACAGGATTCATTCCATTCTTCTCCCGTTTCGTTGCATTTCCGGCTCTTTGAGCCTTGAAGATTTATTATACTGTACTTTTCTCCACATTGCAACGCAATTCCACCGGTACGGTTTGGGCAACTACCGTGAAAAAAGCAATTGCCCCGGCTTGCGGGCGGTAAGGGGCAAAGGGGGCCGCATTCCCATCACTTGTGATATTGCCGCCTGTTTTCGCTGTCCGGCGACGGTGCAAAAAAGAGAAGGGACGTTTCGAAGCGTCCCTTCTCTTTGCCGTTCTTATCATAAAAAGCCCGCTCTTGTTCTGCGCCGGCCCCATTGCTCACATAGCAAAGACGAGGATACAACCCGGCGGTTGCCCGCGTGAAAACCATAACTACACATATTTGCCGATCTCCCGCTTGAGCATGGCGGCGTCCAGGGGCTTTGCCAGGTGCCCGGTCATACCGGCTTCCTTTGCCGCGCGGATATCCTCCGCAAAGGCGTCGGCGGTCATAGCGAGGATGGGGACCGCTCCAGCGTCCTTTCGGGCAAGGGAACGGATCGCCCTTGCCGCCGTATACCCGTCCATTACCGGCATTTGAATGTCCATCAGCACCATATCGTAAAACCCTTCCGGGGAACGGCGGAAGGCTGTTACCCCCTCCTCGCCGTTGCAGGCAATGTGGATTACGGCTCCCAGGTCGGTCAGCAGCTCGGTGGCCACCTCACGGTTGAGTGCGTTGTCCTCCACAAGCAGAAAATGTTTTCCTAGAAAACTCGTCTGCCGGTACCGTTCGTGCGTGTCCATCCCCGGCCGCTCTCCCAGCACATAATATTGAAGCCCCCGGCAAAGGGTGGAAATGAACACCGGTTTTTGCAGAAATCCGGTGACGCCCGCTTCCTTCGCCTCCTGCTCAATGTCGTTCCAGTCATAAGCGGATACAATCAGGACCGGCAGCGTTTTCCCGCAGATTTTCCGGATGCGGCGGGTGGTTTCAAGGCCGTCCAGCCCCGGCATTCTCCAATCGAGAAGCACCGCGTCGTATCCTCTGCCGCTTTCCTGGGCCTGCATGATTTTCTCCACCGCCGCTTCCCCGCTGTCCACCCAGTCGGCATGGACGCCGATGCGATGCAGCATTTCCACGGTATATTCGCACATGAGGGCATCGTCGTCGGCGACGATGATTCTAAGGTCCGGAAACGTCCGCTCGAACACCGGTGCTTCCTCGATCTGCAGCGGCAGGGTGACCCGGAAAGTGGTGCCAGCGCCGGGCTCGCTTTCCACTGCAATGGCGCCGCCCAGCAAATCCACTATTTTCTTTGCGATGGCCATTCCCAGGCCGGTCCCTTCGGTTTTGTCCACCCGGCTGTCCTGCTCGCGGCTGAAAGCGTCAAACAGATGGGCAAGGAACTCCGGCTGCATCCCGATTCCCGTGTCGGCAATCGTAAAGACAAACCGGGCGATGTTGGAATCCTTTCCCTGCTGTTCCTGCACGTCCATGGTGACGCTGCCGCCCTTGGGGGTGAATTTGCAGGCGTTTGAGAGAATGTTGAGAAACACCTGGCGCAGCCGCAGGGAATCGCTCAAAAACTGCTCGTGCACCACACAGCGCAGACGAATGGAAAACTTCTGCTCCTTCTCCTGAAACTGCGGCTGCATGATGGTCACGATGTTTTCCAGCACCTCAGGCAGGGAGATCACTTCCTCATGCAGCGCCATTTCCCCGCTTTCGATTTTCGACATATCCAAAACATCGTTGATGAGACCCAGCAAGTGCTGGCCGGAAAGGCCGATCTTTTTCAGGCAGTCGAGCACTTTTGCCTGGTCGTCCTTGTGGGCGAGCGCCACGTCCTTCATGCCCAGAATCGCGTTCATGGGAGTGCGGATGTCATGGCTCATGCGGGACAGGAAATCCGACTTGGCACGGTTGGCCTCTTTTGCCTGCCGAAGGGCGTTTCGCAGCTCCTGGGCCTGGTCCTCGAGCTGCCTTTGCATCTGACGCAGTTCGGTTTCATTGGTGACGTCGATATAAATCACCAGGTATACCGGGTCCCCGTCCTGCTTTCCGATGCAGGAGGCGTTGATTTGCAGCCACGCGTCGTTTCCCTGCTGGCCGCCCATATGCACCGTGAAATGAACCGGCTTTCCCGCCAGAAGCGCATCCTTATTCTGCAGAAACACCGCCTGGTTTCGCTGCACATTGCTGCGAAACAGCGGATACTCCATGTTTTCCCAGCTTCCTTCTCCGAAAAACGCGAAGAACTGGTCATTTCCGTCCAGCAGGATAAAATCCAAATTCTTGGTAACTCGGTACTTGGCCACAAAGCCGGGCAGGTTGTCATAGGTGACCGACTGCTCGAGCTGCATGCGCATCACGTCGCTGATGTCGGTCATGGCCGTGTAGGACACCCGGCATCCGCCGATGTATTCGTCGGTAATCCTTGCCGTCATCCGAACCCAGAGATATTCACCGCTTTTGCGGCGGATCCGGGAAACCAGGGTATATCCGTTTTTCCCTGCCTCCAGGGTTTTATAGACTTCCGCCGCGATCTGGTCCCACAGCGCCTCATCGTGAATGCCCAGCTTATCGTTATGGTAATACGTATCGCATTGGTTGTGGTAAACCGCCTCATATTCTTCTCTGGAATAGCCGATCAGGTCGTAATAATAATCATTGGCCCACACCAGGGTAAAATGCGCATCCAGCAGGTGCTTGCTGACACTGACTTGCAAAAGGTTCATCAGGGTATCGTATTCATAGCCGCTTTGCCCGAAATTTTGTTCCTGCGTATCCACATCCGTTTCCTCCCGTCTCAGTGGTCCATGGGGGAAAGCACGCTTAAAAGCTCTTTCATGGTATCGTCATAAAAGAGGAAGCGATCCTTCCCGTCCTGCTTTGCTGCGTAGAGCGCCTGGTCCGCGGTATGGAACAGCTTGTCGTAATCAGTCGCGTGCTCGGGTGAAAGAGAGATGCCCATGCTGACGGTCACGTCAAACGCCTGGTAGGTCCCGTGGAGCGCCTGAAAGATCCGGCTGACCACCGGCTGGATGTCCCCCTTGTAAGAAAGGAACAGCATAAACTCGTCCCCGCCAACCCGGGCGGCGATGTCCCCGTCGCGCACGCTGGCGAGTATCTTCTTGGCCACAAACTGGAGCACCCGGTCGCCGAAGAGATGGCCGTGGCGGTCGTTTGCCTGTTTAAAATGGTCCAGGTCAAAGAGCACCAGGGCGAACCGCCGCCCTTCCTCCAAAAGGGCCGAGGCAATGACCGGCTTTACCGCGCAGTGGTTGCTAAGCCCCGTCAGGGAATCCTGCTCCGCCCGCCTTTTGAGCCGGTCGAGCCTGAGCTGCTCTTCATGGATGTCGATAAACTTTCCGATCACTCCCACTACCGCGCCCTCCCCCTCCCAGAGGAGGCGGGCCGTGGCCTTGTACCAGCGTTCTTCCCCATTGACGTGCAGCCGGTAGGTGGCGCCCACGATGGGATTATCCGGCGTGGTGCCGTGCAGCCTTTTCTGAATGTCCTGATAGTCCCCAAGGGAAAAGACCCGGTTGAGCACCTCGCTTTCTTCCGGGTGCTCGATGAGAACCGGAAGCCCCAGCTGCCGGCTGCCCCATTCGGACATGGTGAGAATGTCGGTTTTATAGCTGTATTCGAACTGAATCTCGTTGGACATGGAAGCAAAGAACTGGTATTTGATCCTTTCTTGTTCGAGCAGCGTCAGGGTTCGGTTGGAAACCTTGCCGTCTGCAATGATCTGGCTGGACAGTTCCTGGATGTTCGCCTCCGACACGGCGTTGAGGGACCGGATTTTCAGTTCCTCCTCCAAGTCGGGTCCCACTTCTTGGAGGCAGCGCAGCAGCAGAGGGTTGAACGCGCCGCATTCCCCTCCTAAAATCATGTTCATCGCCTTGTTATGGGAATAGGCAGGCTTATAAACCCGCGTGCTTGTCAGGGCGTCGTATACGTCCGCCAGCGCCACCACCTGGGCTTCGATGGGAATTTCTTCTCCTTTGAGCCCGTCCGGGTATCCTTTGCCGTCGTACCGTTCATGGTGCCAGCGACAGATGTTGTAGGCAAAGCGGATCAGCTCCTCGTGATGGCGCTGCAGCGCATCCTCCATGATCCGCGCGCCGATGGCGCTGTGAGTTTTGATGACGTCGAACTCCTCCGGCGTCAGCCTGCCGGGCTTATTCAGGATCGGTTCGGCAATGGAAATCTTGCCGATGTCGTGCAGGGCGGAGGCGTTGACGATCAGCGCCAGCTGCGCCGCAGACAGGGGGTATTCGCCGGTGAGCTCCTGCAGCTTTCGCAGGAAAATCTCCGTGAGCACCCGGATATGCAGCACGTGAAGGCCGCTTTCCCCGTTGCGGAACTCCACGATGTTCGAGAGGATTTCCACCATCAGGAAATTGTTCTTTTCCTTCTCCGCGATCTGCTCGGTCACCATGTCCTCGAGCATTTTCTGCTTGGAGTAGAGCATCATGGTGTTGCGCACCCGCCTCTGGACGGTCTTTTCGTCAAAGGGGCGGCTGATATAATCGGTGGCACCCAGGTCATAGGCGTGGTCGATATAGGAGGAAGCGGTTTCGGCGGAAATGGTGATGACAGGAATACGTCCGATCCAGCCGCTTTTATTCATCCAGGCAAGCACCTCGAACCCGTCCATATCCGGCATGACAATATCCAGAAGCACCAGGGATATCTCCTCGTGCTTCTGCTGGAGCAGGCCGACCGCTTCCCTGCCGTTGGACGCTTCGATCACCTCATACTCCGTTGCCAGCATATCCGCCAGCATAGCGCGGTTCATCTCGGTATCGTCCACAATCAGAACCCGGTTTCGGTTTTTCATCGTCCCATCCCCTCTTTTCCTTCCTCAGGTTCCAAGCAGTTCCCGGATGCTTTCAATTACCGCCTGATAGTCCTGCTGTACCTGCCCGGCCAGCGGCCCGGCGGCCAAAGTGATGCTCCCGCCCCGCAGCTCATCGGTCAGGAGGCTGGCCGACCGGCCAAGCGCGGTCAGTCCCAGGTTCATACAAATCCCCTTGAGGGAATGGGCGGCGCGAAACGCCTCTTTGGGCTCCTCCGCCGCAAGCGCCCGGCACAGGGTTTGAAAGCTTTCGTCTTTTAAAAACAGCCCCAGAAACCGCTTGATCCTTTCTTCCTGCCCCAGCCGGCGCAAAACATCCTCATAATCCGCTCCCATGCGGGAATAGCATTCTCCTACGGTCATTGCATCGTCCTCCTGTTGGGATGGTATCCCGCTTGTCTTAGGCGTAGCTTGCGCCTTGCGGGGGAAACGCTTTCGCCAGCCGCCCGGCATACTTGCTTGCAGGCCTTATCAATCTATGCATCCAGCTGCGTACGCCATTCATTCCTCTGCCGCTTTTCTTTCCTTTGCCGCCGATCCATCCTCAAGCTCTCTGCTAACCCTTTCCCGGGGCCAAGGACGGTTTCCTCGGCTTTGTGCTTTCCTATTTTAGCTATAAGTGTATTCTATCGCAGGACCGCAAAAAAAGCAAGTTGAAGGAAAAAAGGAAAATTGCTATAATGATT
>CATONX010000022.1 GCA_951801675.1 uncultured Eubacteriales bacterium
GAGGTGGCCAACGAAATCGGTATCAGCCAGGCCCAGGTGTCCCGATTGGAAAAGGGTGCGCTCAACAAGGTAAAAGGGAAGATTTGATCTTCCCCTTTCCCTTGTTTTTTATTAGGGGAAGTCGGGGTTTAGACATAGGAAAAAGTCCCTTGCGGTGTTTACCGCAAGGGACTTTCTGCATACAAACGAAGCGACAATGCTTATTGGGGCTGCTTGCCGATGTAGGCAAGGATACCGCCGTCCACATAGAGGATGTGGCCGTTGACAAAGTCGGAAGCGTCGGAAGCCAGGAAGACGGCCGGGCCGACCAGGTCTTCCGTGGTGCCCCAGCGGGCGGCCGGAGTCTTGGAGACGATGAACTGGTCAAAGGGATGACGGCTGCCGTCGGGCTGTCTCTCACGCAGCGGGGCGGTCTGGGGGGTCTCGATGTAACCCGGGCCGATGCCGTTGCACTGGATGTTGTACTCGCCGTACTCGGAGCAGATGTTCTTCGTGAGCATCTTCAGACCGCCCTTGGCCGCCGCGTATGCGGAAACGGTCTCGCGGCCCAACTCGCTCATCATGGAGCAGATGTTGATGATCTTGCCGTGGCCCTTCTTGATCATGGAGGGGATAACGGCCTTGGAGACGATGAAGGGAGCGTTCAAGTCCACGTCGATCACCTGACGGAACTGAGCGGCGGTCATCTCGCACATGGGAATGCGCTTGATGATACCGGCGTTGTTGACCAGGATATCGATCACGCCGACTTCCTTCTCAATGGTGGCGACCAGCGCGTTGACGGCGTCCTCATCGGTTACGTCGCACACATAGCCGTGGGCCTCAATGCCGGCCTCTTTGTAAGCGGCGATTCCCTTATCCACCAGCTCTTGCTTGATGTCGTTAAAGCAGATGGTCGCGCCGCACTTGGCCATACCGCAGGCAATGGCAAAACCGATGCCGTAGGAAGCGCCGGTAACCAGGGCGATCTTACCTTCCAGAGAGAAATTCTTGAGTTCCATGATGAAAAACCTCCTAATAATGATGTTTTGGACAGACAACAAAAACGAAACGGCTGGGGGCCACAGGCTTCTCCCTGGGCGGGAAAAACCAACCGTTTGCATACAGGCAGCACAGAGCGAAGGGGCCTTCGCCGCCGTGCTTATTCCCTTACCTATCTATTATATGGCATTTTGCCGCCACATTCAAGCGCTTGTCCAGGATCCTGCGGGGTTTAGCACAATCGCCTGTCTTTTGGAAAGAAACCAAGCCCCGATTTGTACAAATTTTCACTCGCACCACAAAAAAAGAAGGGAAATTCGTCGCCAATCTACCTGGCTCCCCGTCCAAATGCCGGTCAAAACCGGTTATTCAGACTTTTTGTCAATAAACTCGGGTTTCATCTTCGAATAGACGATCTTTTGCTCGCTGTAAAGGCCGTGGTAACCCGAAAGCATATAGCTGACCGCGCAGACGATGGCAAAAAAGAGCATCCCATCCTTGCCGAAAAGCTCGATGCTCATAATCAGCGAGGTAAGCGGGCAGTTGGTCACGCCGCAAAACAGGGCGATCAATCCGATTCCCGCTCCGAAGGAAGGATTGAGGCCAATGAGACGAGCCATGGTGTTGCCGAAGGTCGCGCCCACAAAGAAGGTAGGGACGATCTCGCCGCCCTTAAATCCAGCGCCCAGCGTAATTGCGGTGAAGAGAATCTTCAGTGCGAAGGCCTCCGGGTTTGCACGGCCGAAAAGGGCCTCGTCGATGACGTCCATCCCTGCGCCGTTGTAATCAAAGCTTCCTACCAGGTAAGTAAGCCCCACCACCAGGGCGCCGCCCACGGCGATGCGCACGAACGGATTGGGCAGAAACCGCCGGTAGAGGCTGCCCGTCCCTTTGGTGACTTTACAAAAAAGCATGCTCAAAACAGCGCACAGCACGCCCAGCAGGATGATCTGCAAAACCGGAACCACGTCGAGCTGGGGGATACCCGCCAGCTGGTACCGCTCCGGTTCCACCCAAAAGAAATCCGCTACCGCGAAGCCGACCACCGCCGACAGGATACAAGGAACGATGGCCGAATAGTACATCACCCCCACACTGACCACTTCCATGGCAAAAACGGCAGCGGTCAGCGGTGTACCGAACAGGGCTGCGAAGGCCGCGCTCATGCCGCACATGGTCATGATCCGCTCGTCCTTTTCGTCGAACCGGAGCAGGCGACCGATCTTTGACGAGATGCTGCCGCCAATTTGCAGCGCCGCGCCTTCCCGGCCGGAAGACCCGCCGCACAAATGGGTGAGCACGGTAGCGACAAAAACCAACGGCGCCATGCGCGCGGAGATTTTCTCGTTGGCCCGCACCGCCAGCAGCACCAGATTGGTGCCTTTATCTTCGTCGATTCCGCAGACCTTATAGAGCAGGACAATGGCGATCCCCGCTACCGGAAGCAGCCAGAGAAGCCACGGCTGCTCCTTGCGCAGCCCGGTCGCCCAGCCAATGCTGTAGTGAAACAAAGTTCCAACTCCGCCCACCAGCAGACCGATCAGGCAGGCAAACAAAATCCATTTTAAAAATACCTTGTAATTCAAAAAATTGGCATGCAGTTTCTCTTTCAGCAGCCCAACCCAACTCATCTTCATTCGTTTCCTCTCCATCCTCACCTTCCTATTATTATAGGCGCGAACTGGAATTTTTTCAACCGTATCCATCGCGCAGTCCGAACGGCGCGAACCTTGACGCGGCCTTGTCAAACACGTATAATAAAAACACTATCTTTTCAGCGAAAGGGGCTCAACCGCGATGACATCTCCGGAAGCGGATTACTTGATACAACTGCTGCGGGCAAGTTTATATCAACAGCGTCCTGATCCGGCTCCCGATCATCTCGATTGGGACTTGCTGTATCGGCTTGCTTGTCGTCATGCGGTGGAAGTGATGGTTTATTACGCGGTTTTGCAGCTGGAAAATCCTTCTCAGACAGTGGTTGCAAAACTAAAGGAATGTACCTGCCGGCAGGTGATGAAGGACGTAACGAGAGACTATGAGATGGATCGGATTTTGCAGGCGTTCGAGCAGGCAGAGATCGACTGCATGCCTCTGAAAGGGTATCTCATGCGAAAGTTGTACCCGAAAACGGAGATGCGGTATATGTCCGATTTTGATATTCTGGCCGACCCGTCTCAACTGAAAACAAGCAGGGCGATCCTCAAGCAGTTGGACTATGAAGTATACCGGTATGACAGCCATCACGATATTTTCTATCTCAAAGGGTTCCCCATGTATGTGGAACTGCATAAGGTACTGATTATAGGAAAGCTGGAGGACTATTTCGGAATCGGTTTTTCCCGCGCTTCTTTGCAGGATGGCGCCCGGCATATTTATCAGCTTTCCAAAGAGGATTATTTCATCTATATCATCAGCCATATGGCTTATCATTTTGCACAGGGCGGCATAGGGGTTCGCCCCGTTTTGGATATCCGGGTGTATTTGGACCATTACCAGCCGGAAATGGATATGGAATATATTAAAAAAGAGCTCGAAAAAAACGGTCTGTGGACCTTTGCCTCCTATCTGATGGAGCTTTCAGCGGTATGGTTTCTGCAGCAGCAAGGCAATGACTTTTTGCAGCAGGTGGCCGACTATATTCTGCGCTCGATGGTACTGGGAACAAAAGAAAACAGCCGGGTTCTGGAAGCCGCCAGGAACTATCAGGAGGACGGCAACTATGACACGGCCAAACGTAAGGCTCTGTGGAAGATCATTTTTCTTCCCGGAGAACAGATGCAGCTTTTGTATCCTGTTCTCAAGCGCCATCCGGTTTTGTTCCCCGCCTGCCATCTGCACCGCTGGATTAAAATACTCGTCTGCCGAAAACAGAATCTGAGACGTTTATACGACACCGCCACCGTAGCCAACGAGGAGATTTCCCAAATCAAACAGATGTACAAAACAATGGGTGTCGATCATTTATAAATAGGAACGCGTTTTTTAGAAAGATGTGTCCAAGCTGCGGCATCCTTTCGTTTTTCACCGGTGAAGCGGACCGGGCGGATTCCTCTTCCCTTTTACCGAATAAAAAACTCTCCTGCACGGACAAAGTCCATGCAGGAGAGTTTTTTTTACATATGGTCCAGAGTTCCCATTAGATGCCTTCGAAGGGATCAGGAATCTCAGGGAAACTCAGGCTGCCAGCCATGATCGCGCGGTCAGTCTCGAAATACTTGATTTCCAGATCCGGCGCTTCATACTTTTTGCTTTCCATGCTATTTGGCCACCTTTCTGACTCGAATTGTGCCTCAGCTAGCGGAAGGGAAATCCACAGGAGTCCCAGTCTCGATATTGCTGAAGAATACCATTTTTTCGCCGTTAACCGTCAGCTCAACCCAGCCGGCGATAGAGCGGTTGGCCCCTGCCGGGATCTTGGTGAAGCTCATCTTCACTTCGCTGAGTTCCTCAATACGGTAGTCGACATTGTAATAATAGGAGAATACCGTATTCGAAACGCGCTGTGTAAGCATGCTGTCGGTAGAGGTACGGTCGGTCAGACTCGCCACATAGCTTCCCAGGCTGTCGGCATCCAGCGCCTGGCTGGAATAGAACATGCCCGAACCGGTGATTTTGACATCCTGGCCATCGAAGATGTTGGCAATTACAACACTCATATGAGACAGAAGATTGTATCGATCTCCACTCTCAGCTGCTCTGACGCTGGTAACCAAAGACACAACCTTGTCCCAATTCACCGTCCAAGAAGCCGTCAGAGTGATCGCGGCGTTGGCCTCACCGATGGTGAGCGTCGTGTAGGTCTCGCCACTTGCATCCTTCCAGCCTGTAAAAGTGTAATAATCCTTTACATCTTCGCTCAGAGAAGGAACCGGCAGAGTGATGACACCCTCGGGAGTGGCATTGTCAATCGTATAGACCACTTTGCCCGCGCCCTGACCGATCGCGTCGACATAGTTCACCGTATAGGTAACCTTCTCGACCTCAATGCGAACCTCCTGGTTGGCGGTGATGCCGGTGATGTAGTAGACTCCGTTTACCGCAGACAAAACCGTCTTGCCGTTGAGGATGACTTGCTTGAGCTGATAGCCAGTCTCGAGGGTAACGGTAAAGTCATAATCGTCGCCATAGGTAACGTTATTGCCCGTTCCCTTGTTGACCGTATAACCCACTCCGCTGGAGATGGTCACACTGGGGGTAATGGCTTTTTCGCCTTCCACCGAAATCGTCACATTCTCTGTCACCTTCACGGTATAGACGCCGTTTTTGGCTTCCACCGGCTGGCCGTTTGCCTTGACGACGACGTTGGAAATGTCGTAGCCCTGTGCCGCAGTCAGCGTGAAGGAGAAGGAGGAGCCGTGGACGATACCCGTGGTGTACTGGGTGGTAGACACCGTGTAACCAACCGTGCCGGTGGGCAGCGTCACGCTATAGGTGTTCTTTACCGCACCGGAAACGCTGACAACCTGCGCCTGGGTCACATTCTTGATGGTGTAGGTGCTCACGTTGCCGACAGTAGAATCCGCAGTAAGCACAACGCCGTTGGCCGTTACCGTGACATCAGACTCACCGTACTCCGGCTGAAGAGTCACCGTGAAGGAATAGTTTTCCCCGTGGGGTACGGAGGTGCTTCCTGTCACAACCGGAGCGATGTCATAACCAGTGCCATTGTTGAGCGTAACGTCATAGGAAGTCTTTTCGCCCTTTTCAATGGTAATGGTCTGCGCAGCCTTGATGTTGCTGATCACATACAGGCCGCTGCCGAGCGATTCGACCGGCACGTTGTTGACCTTAACTACCGGCGCATCGTAGCCTTCAACGGGAAGGACATAGAAGCTGAAGCTGCCGCCGTATTCCACGCTGGTGGAGGTGGTAGCCCGGTAGGTGTACTCCGTTACGCCCTGCATGTTCGGCTCGGTCACGGAAAGCGGCACTTTCTCCACCGCCACATTGACGGAAAGATCCTTCGTGATGTTGGAGATGGTATATACGCCCTGGGACTGCGAAACCAGTCCGTTGTTGTCGGTCACGGAAACCACACGGTATCCGTCAGCAGGCTGCACCTGGAAGGAGAAGCTTGCGCCGTCGTTTACCTGGTTTGCAACCGGGAGAACGTCGGTTCCGGCAGCGTTTTTATAGGTATAATTGGAAACGCCCACCAGAGTAACGGTATGGGTGATCTGGCTTCCGACGGCCGAAATGACCGTGTCGGCCGTGACATCGGAGAGACGGTACAGATTGCTGCTCAGCTTGGTGATGGTACCGCTGGTTGCGGTAACGTCCTTCGCTTCTTCGTAACCGGCCTTAGGCGTTACATAGAAGTCGAACACTTCACCGGGCTTAACCGTACTTGCGCCGGCAGTGGCCGAAGTAAAGGTATAGCCCTGCGCTTCGCTGAAGGTAACCTTAAAGGGTCTTTCGACGGTTACCTGTACCGCTACGTCCGCTTTGTTTGCTCTGGTAAGCGTAAGGCGGTAGCCGTTCGCCACTTCCTTGACGATTACTCCGGTATCGTCGGTCGTTACAGAGACTCCGGAGATATCTTGCGCCGTATCGATGCCAAAGGTAAAGGTCCTCAGAGAGGTTCCAGCAGGCGTGATCTTCCAGCCTCCCTCCAGCGACTCGATACTATATCCATAGATATCCGGATAATCCCCAGCATACTCCATGTCAAAGGGCGCTCCGTCTTCATCCGTATAAGTAATTCCATCTACCGCCGGCAGCATCACCGAAGTTACCGGAACTGCCGCCAAGCTCGCGAATGAAATGGAAGAGAACAAAAACGCCATGACAAGAATGCTTGCCAAAATTTTCTTTGCGCTCATTTTCTTCACAGGCAAAATAACCCCCTTAATTCTCAAATTGATGTTTTACGCATGTCAATATCCACAGGGATTTTCATACACAAATTATTTCACCCTCCATTCATCGTTTACTTTTCGATAACCCCTCGATGAATACCATTCCATGTGAAATACATCTACAAAATAGTATACAAAAGTCCATTTTTGCTGTCAAGCGTTCTGATGCATATGAGTGCGTTCTCTTTTCTTGATTTTACGTGTTTTTTCTGATATTCTTTTATAAGGTATTTTTTCGATGTTCACGGTGAAAACTGGAGGAAATAAATGCTTTCTACCTTTCGAATTGCGGATCTTCTTGTCAATATGAACGTTCGCTATCCTCTGCTGCAGACGCGTGCGCAAGACTACCGGCTGGATGGTCCCCCTTTGCAGGAATGTGACATTTCTATTGACATGACGGATGAACAGCTCAAAAAGCTGAATAATCCATATTTAGGACTCAGCGAATACGAATACCTGGCCTATGGCTCCCGGTTTTACCGGCAGCTTTTGCGGTTTGACGGAATGATGCTGCACGCCTCGGCTGTGGCTTATCATGGAAAAGCCTATCTCTTTTCCGCTCCCTGCCAGACCGGTAAATCCACCCATGCGCAGCAATGGAAGGCCTGCTTCGGCCCGGAGGTATCGATCATCAACGACGACAAGCCGGCCATTCGGGTGAAAAACGGCGTTTTTTACGCATATGGCACTCCGTTTTCCGGAAAGACCGATCTCAACGAAAATGTTTGTGTTCCTTTGCAGGCCATCTGTATTCTGGAACAGGGGAACAGCAACGTCATTACGAAAATCAGCAGCAGCGAGGCAATTTTCCCCCTGCTGCACCAAACCAACCACTATCTGAGCGAAGAAAACATGCAGCGGCTGCTGAGTTTATTGGATCAGCTTGTCCGCAGCATTCCTGTCTACCAGCTCAGGTGTACCATCAGCGAAGAGGCCGCCCGCACCGCCTATGAAGCCATGCATGGATGACGGCCATCCACAGAAGCCTGATTATAACAGAAAGAGGGAAAAGCATGAAACGAAAAGAGGGCTTTCTTTTAAGAAAAATTGACGATACCGCAATTGTAGTCCCGGTGGGTGAAACCTCCCGCTCTTTTCATGGAATGATTACGTTAAATGAGACCGGTGTCTTTCTTTGGGAGATGCTGTCCGGCGAAACGGGGCCGGATGCGCTGGCACAGGCGCTGTGCAGCACGTACCAAATCGACCGGGAAACGGCGGACAGGGATGTGGCGCGCTTTTTGGAGAAGGCGCAAAAGGCCGGATTGCTGGAGGAATAAGACTTTGCCCGATCACAATGCTTCCACCCTTGCGGTGAATTTGGAAAAACTGCTGCCTCTTTTGGAGGAAGTATTCGCAAACGGGGGAGAATTCTCCCTGGTGGTGACTGGTACGAGTATGCTGCCGATGCTTCGGGACGGGAAGGACATGGCGATTCTGGTCGATCCTCCCTGCCGTCTGAATAAATACGACGTCCCTCTCTACCGACGGAAGGACGGCTCCTTTGTGCTTCACCGAGTCATTGGGATACGCAAGGACGGCTATGTGCTTTGCGGTGACAATCAGGTGATTCCGGAATACGGCATTGGGCACGATCAGGTGGTGGCTGTGCTGGCGGCATTTGTCCGCGACGGTGTGCGCATCCCGTGCAGCGATCCGCGCTGGCGCAGGTACGCGGTATGCCGGACGGCTTTGCGCCCTATGCGCCGGATAGCGGGAAAAGGGAAACGGCTGCTAAACCGGATGTGCAAAAAAAGAGGAGTGGAAAAACGGTGAAAAGAAAAGGGGACGGCCCCACCCTCCGATGGATATTTCGAAATTCAAAGAAACAGTTTGCTCCTTTGGCTGTCTTGCTGCTTATCCAAATCCTGCTTTCGGTTTTAACGGTGCTCTTTGCTTTACTCTGCCGGGAGATTCTCGACAGTGTCAGCGCCTCGCAGAAAGATCTCAGCCGGATGCTTACCTTTGCCGGTCTGCTTTTGGGCTTGGTTTTGTTTCAGTTTTTGCTACAGCTCATGAGCCGGAATATGCTGGAACGGATCAAGGCCAAGTTGGAGATCTCATTGAAAAGCAGCCTGTTTTCCAGTATCTTGCGAAAAAAATACGGGGAAATTACCGGTTATCACAGCGGCGAGCTGTTAAATCGGCTGGTGAACGACGTTACCGTGGTTACCGACGGAATCACCACCATTCTGCCCGGCCTGGTATCCATGATCACGAAGCTTGGAAGTGCATTCGCCGCCCTGATTCTTTTGGACAAAATGTTCGCCGTCATTTTTTTAGTAGGCGGAGTGCTTCTCTTTTTGCTGACGCGTCTGTTTCGCAGTCTGCTCAAGCGGATGCACAAGCAGGTACAGGAAACGGACGGAAAGGTCCGCTCCTTTTTGCAGGAGGCGCTGGCCAACCTGCTGATGATCAAAGCCTTTTCCATAGAGCAAAAGGCCCAGAAAAAGGCGGACGACTTGCAGCAGCTTCACTTTGTGGCAAGGATGAAGCAGCGGACAGTCAATATATTCGCCAATTCCGGGATTGGTCTTCTCTTTCAGGCGGGTTATCTCTTTTCCCTGGTCTTCTGCGCGTACAAGCTGTTTCTGGGCGTGATGAGCTTTGGCACCCTTACGGCCATTCTCCAGCTGGTAAACCAGGTTCAGTCGCCTTTTGTCAATCTCTCCGGGCTGATGCCGAAATATTATGCGGCGCTGGCGTCAGCGGAACGAATCATGGAAATAGAAGAGATGCCTAACGAGAGCGAGCCGCGTTCCTTCTCCAATCACGGACCTACTGAAAAACTGGATGCGCGCTCCTTTTACTCCTCGCTGGAGCGGGTGGTCTTTTCCCATGTTTCCTTTTCCTATCCATCCTCTTCCCCGGTCTTGCAAGACGTTTCGTTTTCCATTGAGCGAAACGAATTTCTCGCGGTTACCGGACTTTCCGGAATCGGCAAAAGTACGGTACTCAAGCTGCTGCTGGGTGTCTATCCCACCGACAGCGGGGAAATCTTTTTCGAGTCAGCGCAGGGGCGCGTCCCGGTCAGCTGGCAAACGAGAGAGCTGTTTGCTTATGTACCCCAAGGGAATTTCATTATGTCCGGCACCATCCGGGAAAATTTGCTTTTTGTAAAAGGGGACGCGACTCAGGAGGAGTTGCACTGGGCTCTTCGTATCAGTTGCGCACAAGAGTTTCTGCAGACGCTGCCAGACGGGCTGGACACGATGATGAATGAAAAGGGCAGCGGCCTGTCGGAAGGACAGATTCAGCGTCTGGCCATCGCGCGAGCGGTGCTTTCCAAAGCGCCCATTCTCTTGCTTGACGAGGTTACCTCCGCCTTGGATGAGGAAACGGAGGCCCGCCTTTTAAGGAATTTAAAAGAGCTGTCGGACATTACGTGCATCATTATCTCCCACAAAAAGGCCGCTGTAGACCTGTGCGACAAAACCCTTACCATTTTTAACGGGAGCGTATCCATCGCGTGATCACACCGGTTTTTCCTTTGGCGATTGAGAAACAGAAAAAGAACCCCGAAACCAAATGGTTTCGGGGTTCTTTTTGGAGCTGATATCCAGATTCGAACTGGAGACCTCATCCTTACCAAGGATGCGCTCTACCGCCTGAGCTATATCAGCATTGGCGACCCGGAACGGGCTCGAACCGTCGACCTCTAGCGTGACAGGCTAGCGTTCTAACCAGCTGAACTACCGGGCCAGCTTAGTGACCATTGCCTCTGAAAAATTAGCACTTTTCCGATAAAACCCGGAAGGTTTGCACTCACTTTTCATGCAACGTTGCTTATTATACCGTGAAGTTGGGACGCTGTCAAGAGATTTTTTTGGGTTTTTCGAAAAAAATCGAAAAATTGGTTTTTTCTCCGTTTCAGCTAGAATGCCCTGCACAAAAAACGCTGCGGCAGCCCTTCGACTGCCGCAGCGCATCGAAAACGGACAAGGATTTATTTGATGATTTCGCCTTCCATGTTGCCGGTGCAGCCGGCCGCATTGGATTCATCCGTATCAATGTGCATCGCCAGAGCAAACTTCGGGCTGACACGCACCACCACATCGCCAAACGTCAGGCTTCTTTCCGCGGAGGTGATTTTTACGCCGACGACCTGCTTATCTTCCACACCGAACTCCTGGGCATCGGCCGGAGTCATGTGAATGTGGCGCTTGGCGGCGATGACGCCGCAGGGGATCTCCACCTCGCCGCAGGGGCCGACAATTTTACATCCCGGGGTACCTTCGATATCACCGGACTCACGCACCGGAGCGGCAATACCGATGGAACGGGCGTCGGTCAACGAAATTTCCACCTGAGAGCTGGGACGCACCGGGCCTAAGATGGAAACGTTTTTGAGTTCCTTCTTGGGGCCGACCACCGTCACCCGCTCTTCACAGGCAAACTGGCCCGGCTGGGACAGCATCTTCTTAACGGTAAGCTGCGCGCCCTCGCCAAACAGCGTCGCCAGGTCGGCGGCGGACAGATGGACATGGCGGGCAGAGGTTTCAACCAAAATCTTTTTCACGACATGCATCTCCTTATATATACACTTTTCGGTTTATTATACCATAAGCGAACAGAAGAAATCAACTGCTAACTGGAAAAGAGATGCTATTATACGTATCCCAGCTTCTTAAGCGTGTTATAGGTGAGGTTACGCCGGTAGGTGTACTTTCCCATGACCGGGTTTTCCAGCGCGTAAGCGTGGAAATTATCCAGGTTCAGGGCTTTGCCTGCCTTCTCGATGGTATCGAGAATCTCGCGGGCACGCTTGGGGCTCTGATTATAAAGGTCCGCATAGTAGATAAGCGCTCCTTCTTCGGTAATCCCCCGGTTGCGGCCGAAGCGCAGGTACTCGGAAATGTCTTCCTCCGCTGTGGAGTCCTGCACGGTTTTGCTCACGTCGGTAGCCAGAAGCCCGCGCATGATGGACGCTTCCGACGAGGTCAGAATGCGTTCATTCCAGATGTAATTGGTCTGATGCAGCTCGTCGAGCATGGAGGAACCGGTCAGGTGGCTTTCCACCGTCTTCGGGTCCTGAATGAGCATGTTTTTCACCAGGTCGTGAGCACGGGTGGCGTGCCATCCCAGGCAGCCGATGCTCAGCGCCTTGTTGTCATCCGGGATGACAGTGGTATAAGTTCCTTCGTTGGCCACGATGACCACCCGCGCGTCCCGCAGCAGACGATAGGCATCCACCTCGCTCTGGGTTACCTGGAACGCGTAAGGCTCGGACGCCGTGCCGTAAGGGTCGTCCCGAACATAGGCCGTCACCGTATAGGTCCCGGCTTGGAGCTTTTCATTCTGATAGTCTTCATAAACCACGTTTCCCGCCGTATCCCGCAGCTCCAGGCGAACTTTGGCAAGGTCAGGGTAATTCTCCACCGTGCAGTAAGCGGAGGTGTTTTTCAGCTCCACCGCCGCAACCACCGGCTTCGGTACATTGGAAAGCACGGAAATGGTAATCTCCCGGTTGGCGGAATCCACATACTGGTTGCCCGCCACTACCTGATAGGTCTTCTCCCCTACCTGCGCAATGGAGAAAGAAACCGTCCAGTAAAGCCGGCCGCTCTTGTCCACCGCGCCGTCCGACGCCTGGGCAACCAAGCCGCCATTTTGGTCATACACCTGCACATGGGTGGTGCTGCGCCCGGTTACCACCTGAAGCTGCACCGAATCACCCACATGGATGGTGCCAGGCTCCGCCTTAACCGCATACAACGTGTCCGCCACCGTAGCAAGCTCCGAATAGGTTGGCGCCGCCGACACCGACTGCGCGCCGCAAAGGACCATTGCCATAAACAAGGCCGACGCAATCATTCGCTTGGATCTTTTCATCGTAACCTCCGTCCTGCAGCACCGGGCTTGCGTTTCCCAGGCTGCATCCCATCCCTTATCTCTGCAACAAATTTGCACTTTTGGAGTCTCGTCCCAGTTTCGCCGATAAAAGAAAAAATGAGACGATAGGAGGGCTGGGCCCTTCCTATTATCTCATTTATTCTAGCAGAAAAAGTGACTTTTTTCAACTAAATTTCCACGGAAAAGGTAAGATATTCTCACAATGAATCCCAGCGAATTCCTGCAGTTACAGATCCAGGTTTTCCTGGAGCTGACCCAGGCTCTGGGCTTTTAAATACGCATTGATAAACCCGTCCAGGTCCCCGTCCATGACGGCATTGATGTTGCCCATTTCATAGCCGGTGCGATGGTCCTTCACGAGGGTATAGGGCATGAACACATAGGAACGAATCTGAGAGCCCCAGCCGATTTCCTTCTGCTCTCCCTTGATGTCCTCGATGCGGTCGAGATGCTCGCGCTCCTTGATTTCCACCAGCTTCGACTTGAGCATAGTCATACAAACCGCCCGGTTCTGATGCTGGCTGCGCTCATTCTGGCAAGCCACCACGATGCCGGTGGGAAGATGGGTGATGCGAACCGCCGAAGAGGTCTTATTGACCTTCTGGCCTCCCGCGCCCGAGGAACGGTAGGTATCCACCTTCAGGTCTTCGTCCTTAATGTCGATCTGGATCTCGTCGTTGATCTCCGGGATAATCTCCAGGCTTGCAAAAGAAGTATGCCGCCGGCCCGACGCGTCGAAGGGAGATACCCGCACCAGCCGATGCACCCCCACCTCGCTCTTTAAATAGCCGTAAGCGTTGAGCCCTTCCACCAGGATGGAGGCGCTTTTGATTCCCGCTTCTTCCCCGTCGAGATAGTCGAGAATCTTATACTTGAAGCCGTGGCGCTCGGCCCAGCGGGTATACATCCGGTAGAGCATCTCCGCCCAGTCCTGGGCCTCGGTGCCGCCGGCGCCCGCGTGAAAGGTGAGGATGGCATTGTTCTGGTCGTATTCACCGGTCAGCAGCGTGGACAGCTTCTGGGTTTCCAGCTCGTTTTGCACCCGCTCCACGTTTTCCTTGGCTTCTTCGAAATGAGAAAGATCCCCTTCCTCGTCGGCGATTTCGATGAGCATGAGGGTTTCCTCGAAGTCGTCGGACAAGGACTGATAGGCGGCGATCTTATTTTTGATGCCGCTGATCTTGCGAAGCACCTTTTGGGAATTGTCCATATCGTCCCAGAAGTTCGGCTGGGCGGACTGCTCCTCCAGCTTCGCCTGCTCTTCCTTCAATGCGTTGAGGCCCATAGCCTCGGCCAGTTCCATCAGGTCGGGCTGCATGCCTTCCAGCTTTAATTTTAGTTCTTCGTACTGTATCACGTTCTCTTCATCCTTTTTTGCAGATTCAAGCGCCTTTTGTGCGCAGACAGCATTGCCATAACAGATGTATTATAGTGCGAAAACGCAGTAAAGTAAAGGAAAACGCGGCGGACAAAACAATCTTTTCGCAAAGAAGGATTGAACAAACGAAGAGGTTTGGTTATAATAGTAAAGAAAAGCGGAAAATTTGACAAGCGATTTTGTCCTTTTGAACACAGGAGGTTCTTCTATGATTTCCTATACCGACCTGAGCTGTCCGGTCTGCCACCAGCCTTTCAAGGCCGAGGATGATGTGGTGGTCTGCCCGGTCTGCGGCGCACCGCATCACCGGGAATGCTACCGGCAGGAAGGCCGCTGCGCCTATGCGGATACTCACGGCACCGAGCAGCAATGGCAGCGCCCTGCGCAGCAGACGGAAGAACCGGATGGAGAGGACCCGCTGGCGGGAGTATGCCCCCGGTGCGGCTACAAAAACCCGCCGGGCACCTTATTCTGCGTCAAATGCAGCCTCTCCCTCAAGGACGGCAATCCATCCGCCCGTTTTAATGGAGAGGAAGAGCGCCCGCCCCGTCCCCAACCGGGGGACCAGCCCTTCTCCCCTTTCGGCCCCATCATGCTCGACCCCTACGGCGGCGTAGACCCGGGGCACTCCATCGGCGGCATCCCGGTGCCGGAAATCGCCTCCTTTGTGGGAGAGAATGCTTCTTACTATCTGCCCCGGTTTTACCAGATGCAGAAGAACAAGTCTCCCATCAGCCTGAATTTCGCCGCTGGCCTTCTCGACCGGTTTTGGGTGCTGTTTCGCCGGATGAGCGGATTCTTCGCCCTTCTGTTTGCGGTGACCACCATCCTGTCCCTTCCGTCGATGATTGTTTACGCACAGTACACCATTGCTCTGGCCTCCGGCGCGCAGACTTTTGAGCCTTCCCAGACGCTTACCGTCCTGGGCACCATTTTCAGTTATGTAAGCCTTGCTGTGCGTCTGCTGCTGCTGGTCTTCAGCAACCGGCTTTACATGGCCTATGTGCTGCGCAGCATCAAGCGCATCCGGGCACGAAATCTGGACCCGCTGGCCTACCAGGAGGCGCTGATGAAAAAGGGCGGCACCAAGGCGGTCAACATTTTGATCGTCATTGGGCTCAATGTGGCGGTGGCTGCGGTCCTGGCCATGCTTTTGCTCTATGTCATTTAGTGCGGGCTTTTTGGTCCGTCCCCAATATGGAAAGAGAACGGCCGGCGCCTTTCTCTTTCGCAGAATGGAGAGAAAAAGAAAATGAAAATCAAAAAAGCTGTCATTCCGGCCGCTGGCCTCGGTACCCGGGTCCTTCCCATCACCAAGGCGATGCCAAAAGAGATGCTCCCCATTGTGGACAAGCCTTCCATCCAGTACATTGTGGAAGAGGCGGTGGCCGCCGGCATCGAGGACATTCTGATTATTTTAAGCCGGGGCAAAAGCATTGTGGAGGACCATTTTGACCGCAGTCCGGAGCTGGAGGAGCGTTTGTCCACCACCGGAAAGGAAGAGATGCTCGCAGAGGTCAAAGCCATTTCCGAGCTTGCCAACATCACCTACCTGCGCCAGCGAGAGCTCAAAGGGCTCGGGCACGCGGTGTATGAAGCGAGAAGCTTTGTGGGGAACGAGCCCTTCGCGGTTCTTTACGGCGACGACGTCATCATCGGCGAAGACCCCGCCTGCGGCCAGCTCTGCCGGGCCTATGAGGAATTCGGCTTGGGCGTGGTGGGCGTCAAGGAGGTCAGCACCGAAGCGATCCTCAAATATTCGTCTTTGGCAGTGGAGCCCATCCGGGATAACCTCTTTACCGTTACCGACATGGTGGAAAAGCCAAAGCCGGAGGAGATTTTATCCCATTACGCGATTTTAGGCCGCTGCGTGCTGCCGCCGGAAATCTTTTCGCTTTTGGAAAACACGAAGCCGGGCGCTGGCGGGGAAATCCAGCTGACCGACGCCATGAAGGTGCTCTGCCGCACCAAGCATATGACCGCGGTGGACTTTACCGGCAAACGGTACGATATGGGCAACAAGCTGGGCATTCTTCAAGCGACCTGCGAGGTGGCGCTCACCCATCCGGAGGTAGGCGAAGCGTTCAAAGCGTATCTCAAGGAGCTGTGCAAGACGCTTTGAGGCGATGACTGAGAAAAAGCAAATTTTGGGGCATCCAAGCAGATTTTTCTTGACTGCTTGGGTGCTTTCTGCTATAATTTATCTGTTAGCGCGCTTATTTTGCGCGTTTCATCCTTGCTCCTGCCGAAAAAGGCGGGGGCCATAGTCCAAAAGGAGGTGCAAACGACATGGCAAATGTAACTGGCAAGTATGAGTCCGTCCTCATCGTTTCGTTGAAGAACGGCGAGGAAGCGGTCGCGGCGACGGTGGAGAAGTTCAAGACCCTCATCGAGCAGAACGCGACCCTCGAAAGCGTGGACGAGTGGGGCAAACGCCGCCTGGCTTACCCCATCAACGATGAGACCGACGGTTATTACGTTCTCTACAATTTTGAGAGCGCTCCTGCCTTCATCGCGGAGCTGGACCGGATCTACAAGATCACCGACGGCGTGCTTCGTTCCATCATCGTACGCAAGGAAGCGTAAGGAGGCCGCTATGCTCAATCATGCAGTTTTGATGGGCCGGCTGGTGGCCGACCCCGAACTTAGGCACACGCCAAACAGCATCCCGGTCACCCGCTTTACCTTGGCGGTGGACCGCAATTTCTCGTCCCAAAGCGGCGAGCGCCAGACGGATTTCATCGACATCACCGCATGGCGGAAAACGGCGGAGTTCGTCTCCCGCTATTTTCACAAGGGCATGCTGGTAGCGGTGCAGGGCTCCATTCAGACCCGCAGCTACACCGACAACCAAGGCATCAAACGCAAGGCGTTTGAGATCGTGGCGGACAATGTGTATTTCGCCGAGCCAAAACGGGATTCCGCTTCGGCGCCTTCCTATGACCCGGCTCCGGCACCTGCCGCGCCCACGTCCTATCAAAGCGGTGACGCGGGAGATTTCCAGGAAATCGAGGACGACGATCTGCCGTTCTAATGAATTTGAACGAGACTACAAGGAGGAACTGACTCATGGCTTATGACCGCTCTGACCGTCCCCGTGGACGCAAAGGCCGCAAGAAGGTTTGCAGCTTCTGCGTCGACCGGGTTCAGAATATCGACTACAAAGACGTCAACCGTCTGCGCCGCTTCATTTCGGAGCGCGCGAAGATTCTGCCCCGCCGTGTTACCGGCACCTGTGCAAGACATCAGCGCGAGCTGACCGTCGCCATCAAACGCGCCCGTCACATCGCTCTGCTGCCCTTCATCAGCGACTAAGACTTTGCTTCAAAAAGTCCCGGCTAGAGCCGGGGCTTTTTTATTTTCAGGACGTATTCTGGACATAAAAACGCAGCACATGGTCTCGGAGAGACCGTATGCGCGTAAAAAAGCGTGAAACGCTATTTTACCTCGTATGAGGACGGACAGGAAGGCGATAAACCGCACCCGGTACCTGAAAAGAGAAGTGGTTGCAAGTCCCAGGTAATCTGATAAAGCCATGGCTGCGCTGTTTTTTCCTTCGGCATAGGCGGAGAAAAGGCTTTTGCATGGTCATAAAATTTCCGAACATTACAGGCCTTCACTCCCTGGGAAGAATCGCAGGGTTCGAGGGAAGGTTTGACAGGCTGCCCTCCGGCGGCCCCTCCCCGTATGGATATACAAAAAGTCCCCGGCGGACATGTCCGCCGGGGACTCTTTTGTTCAGCAGCCACTCTGCGTATTCCCTTCTTCTTCCTGCGGCAATTTGACTCCATTGCCGTTATAGCTGCCGACGATCATCCCTCTTTTTACGGGAGAAAGAAAAATGCCAATCACAATCCCCAACAAAAGCATACACAATCCGGGCAGAAAACGATGTTTCTTTTTTTCCATGACCGCTCCCTCCTTTTTCCTCATTCTACTCGTTTTCCGCATCGGATGCAAGGATAAGTCTTTTTTATGCGCCCTTTCGCACCGCACCCACCAGAACGGTCATGTCGTCCTCGTGATCGCCTGCCCGCTCCAGGGCCAGCTTAAGCAGATGATCGGCGAACTCCTGGGCGTCTTCTCCATCAAAGCCGATCAGCTCGTCCTCAATCCAGCCGATTTCATCGGTGTCTACCCCGTCGGACATCATCAGGACCACATCACCCGGCGCCACTTTGTATTCCGACTGCTCAAAGCGCACGTCCCGCAGAATGCCTACCGGCAGGGAAGCGGTGTCACACTTGAGTATCCGGCCGTTTCGCCGCAGGAGCGTGATGGGCGCACCCGCCTTGCGCACGATGAGCTTGCCGGTGTAAAGGTCGAGGCTTGCCACGTCCAGGGTGGCCAGGGCTTCGTCTGCGGATTTTACGAGCAGGGCGGAATTGACGATATTCAGAGCGTTGTCATAGCCGAACCCGGCGCAGACCAGCCGCTCGAGCAGACCCGAAGCCATCGCTCCTTCCACAGCGGCCCGGCCGCCCCGGCCCATGCCGTCGCTGATGACCAGGACTTCGTGCCCCCGGCCGTCGGAGAAGGTTTCATAGGAGTCCCCGCACAAAGGTGCATCCCCGCTTGCATGCTGGGCTTCCCCGACGCGGATGGACAGAGCCGCCCGCTCTTTAAAGACCAGACGTGCTTCATCCCCGGCCCAATCCACAGTGGGATGGGAGAAATCCCGGTCACAGGCGTGCGACACGTCGTCAGTGAGCTCCGCTTTGTTGACACGGATGCCCGCGTGGCCCGCCACCGAGGCGGTGACCTCCATGCGGCGGTACCGGTCCACCACGCAGCTGACCTCCAGGGGAAGCAGCCCGTTTTGCTCGAGGGCCTCCCGCACCCGGGAGGCGGCTTCGGTATCGTAGCATTCCGCTTCCTCGAATTCTTCGGTCAGCTCCGACAGCATTCGGGACATTCCTTCAAACTGGTCGGCCATAACCGCGCGGATTTCCGCGGCGCGGCGTTCGGCGCCTTCACGGATGCTGAAATTCTGGTAGTTGTGATTGATTTCCTTGACCATGTCCTCCGGCCGGCAGCAGCGGCGTTTGAACTGGGAGGGCGCATCGTCGAGGGTGATGGTTCCCTTCTCCCGAAGGGCATCGGTCATATCGTTGAGGGCACTCTGGGTATCGTTATAGGCCGGGCCCCAGCAGAACATACGCAGGCCGCAGTCCTTACAGACGTCGTCGCTGGCATGCTGGTAGACGGCGGAAATGTTCGGGGCGCTAATTTTACGCAGCTTATCGGTGACGACGCCTACCGCCTGGGAGATTTCCCCCAGTGCCTTAGAGGCAAAGCCCAGCCGCATGACGATGGCCCGGCGCAGCCCTTCCGCCGAGGGAACGTCGCTTTTCGGGTTTAGCGCTTTAGACAGATCCGCACCCAAACTTTTGGGAATCAGCACGAACACGAGAGCGCCGATCAGCGCTTCATAGATGCCCGCGTACACGCCGGGCGAGCCGCCCACGGCTACGGCCACGATACCGTTAGCCAGGAGAAAAGACAGGGCGGTGGCCAGCTTTCCCATGGGGGCGAACACGCCGCCCATCAGCCCGCCGAAGGCATAGGCGGTACCCAAGTGCTGCATACCGGTGCCGCTCAGGCCCATGATGAGCCCGGCGGCAACCCCGGCGATGGCACCCGCGGCCTCGTGCCCGTACCGGGCGGCGCAGAGGACCAAGGCGACCGCCACGATCCGGCCGGGGGAAACGCCCATATAGTCGATTCCGGTCAGGCCCACCAGGGCGGCCCCCACCGAGATGACCAGGCTGCAAAGCTCCTGGCGGCTCAGCGAAGAGGTGGACCGGGACGAATAGAGAAGCCCCACACTGATGTGAAAGAAATAGGCGGCTCCTCCGGCAAGCAATGCTTCGGCGACACCGGTCACGGCGGCGTTGAGAGTCATTCCCTGCACCACAAGCGGGACGGAGCCGGTCAGCAGCGTGGCCAAAAAGGCCACGATGGGAGCAAAAGCCGGATGACGGGATACCTTTCCCGCGCCCGCCATAGCCCAACGGATGGAGGTCACGGCGAACAGGGCCGCCACATATCGCATGGCGGTGAACCCCGCGCCGGGCAGCAGGTATCCCAGCGCCGCGCCCATAGCGACCACCAAACCACTGGGGAAGGGTACCGCCGCTGCAAACGCCACTCCAAATGGCGCCAGATTCTCGAACACCGTCGCCTGGGAGAGAAGCACGCCCAACAGCGCCAAACCCGCCGTCCTCGCGAAACGCAGCGCCTTGTCCGACACGCCGCGCTTTTTCACCCCTTGCGTACCGAGGGACTGTTCTTTCACTGTGACTCACCGCCTGCCTAAAAAAGTAGGCCGCCCGACGAATCGGACGGCCGGTGTTTCCATTATATGGAACAGAATCAACGAATTCTGTCACATTCTGGACCCAAACCACTATTTCTATGCAGGTTTTTGCACACTTAGAACCAAATCACGGAAAAAACACGTTTTCTCCGCCGCGGGACTTTTTCCGCCTTAGTTCTGGCGCTTATTAAACAGGGACATGATGTCAAAAAAATCCGGATCGTCGGTGTTCGCCTGGGATTCGGTCTTAGCCGGTTCCCCTGCGCCTGACGCTGCGGCAGACGAAACCGCCTGCTGCTGGACCTTTTCCTGCTCCGCCTTGTCAAAACCGGTGGCAATGACGGTGATGCGCATGGTGTCCTGCATGTTGTCGTCAAACGCCACGCCCCAGATGATGTTGGCATCCGGGTGAGCGGCCTTGGTGATCATGCTGGAGGCAAGGTCAATGTCGTCGAGCCCGATGTCCGGCGAAGAGGTGATGTTGATGATGACGCCCTTGGCCCCGTTGATGGAGGTTTCCAGCAGGGGGCTGGCCACGGCCGCCTGGGCTGCCAGCTCCGCCTTGTCCTTGCCGCTGGCTTCGCCGACACCCATGTGAGCGTAGCCCGCGTCCTTCATAACCGCGGTCACGTCGGCAAAGTCCAGGTTGATAAAGCCGGGAACCTTGATTAAGTCGGAAATGCTCTGCACGCCGTGCTGAAGCACGTCGTCAGCCATGGTGAAAGCGTTGACCATGGTGATCTTGGTATCGGTAACGGTTTTGAGCCGCTCATTGGGGATGACCACCAGCGAATCCACATGCTCGCGCAGAGCGGTGATGCCCTGCTCGGCCTGCTCCATGCGGCGCTTGCCTTCAAAGGCGAAGGGTTTGGTTACAATGCCCACCGTCAGGATGCCCTGCTCTCTGGCCACCTCCGCGATGACCGGAGCCGCGCCCGTACCGGTGCCGCCGCCCATGCCGGCAGTGATGAACACCATATGAGTACCCTTTAAGGCGTTGGCGATTTCGTCGCGGCTTTCCTCCGCCGCCCGCTGCCCCTTGTCGGGGTTGGAGCCGGCGCCCTTGCCGCCGGTCAGCTTGACGCCGATCTGGATTTTGTGGGTCGCCTGGGAAATGGACAGCGCCTGGCGGTCGGTGTTGACCGACACAAATTCCACGCCCTGCATATTGGAACCCACCATACGGTTGACAGCGTTTCCGCCGCCGCCGCCCACGCCGACCACTTTAATCTGTGTCATTTCAAAGTCATTGGCAAACTCAAAGGCCATTTTACAAATCCTCCCACCGAACTGTTCTTCTCATTTCCCGGTATCTTCTACCGGCGCCATCCCGCCGCGCGCGAAGCCGGCGAGCCGTATTTCATCCTGTATGAAAACAAACCTTATGGATTTGTTCTCTATTATACATCATCTTTCTTCGTTTTTGAATTCCAATTTAATAAAATTCTGCGCAAACCCGCGATATTTTGAAAAATTCGCGTGCCAAATACCACTACCGCAGCCAAATAGAGGTCCAAACTGAGCAAATTGCCAAAATAGGTAAGCACCACCGCCATCAGCATATTGAAAAAAAAGCCGGTGACGAAGATGTTAAACTGAAAGGTCTGCTTTGCCTGGGCATGAAGAGCGCCCAACAGCGAGTCGAGTGCGGCGAGAAGGGCCACTGCCACATAGGTGGTATATTCAGGTGGAATGTACATGGGGAAAAAGAGGCCCAGCACGATTCCAACCGCCAATCCCAATATGGAAAACACTGCGGTCATCCTACGTTCCTTCTTTCTCAGTCTGCAACGCGAAAATCGGTGGAGCCCACATAGGCCGGCACCGTGACTTTTGTCTGTACCTGTACCTTTACGTCAATGTACGGGGTGAGCAGGTCCACGACCCCCTTGCGCATGGTCAGCGCGTAGTTGAGATCCTCCGCCTTGCCCACGGCGGTAATGACGAAAGGGGCATTGTAGCGGTTGTTGTTGATGCTCACCGTGCTGCCTGCGCAGCGGATTTCCGACATGGCCACCACTCGTTCCCCATTGATCGAAATGGCCTCGGCGCCCGCGTCGCGCAGTTCATTGATGATCTTCATCAGGTCTTCTTCATGGACCATGTATTTTTCCGGGCTTACGCCGGCATCGGCGCCGGGGTTCTGCTTATCGTGCACCGTGACCACCACGCCCGGGCCGCTCAGCTCCGTAAGGCCTGCGAACCGTTCGGTCTGCTCGAGCTGCTGGCGCAAAATCTCCGCGGTTTTATCGGTATTGCCCGCCGCGTGGCGGATTTCATCCAAATCCGCCCGGGCCCGGGCCAGCTGGGTTTCCAAGTCCTTATTTTGCTCCTGCAAGGCGTTGACGTCCTTTTGCAGGGTCTCGGCCCGCAGAATCTCCGGGCTTTGGGCCTGCGCCTCGTTTTGGCTGACACTGCGGATTTGCAGCGTGATGCCAAACCCAATCAGAAGAAAGATCACGGTGACGACCGCGATTCCAGACGCTTTGCCGCCGCCCCAATGCTTGTCCTTTTTTCCTGTCGTCTTCGCCTGGGCAGAGACTTCTTTTTCCTCTTGCACCTTGTCTAGCACCGCCTTTTGGGGGCGAAGAGCTGTCCCCTTTATTCGGACAATTCCTCGATTTTAACCGTGGCCTGGGTGGCCGTCAGAATCAAGGTCATCTTCTTGCCCGCCGCTTCCTCCGCCTTCTTTTCCATGGCCGCCTTGCCCACGGCGATCTTCGCGTCGATTTCACTGCCGGAACCCAGCAGCATGGTAACGTTCCCGCCGTATTCCACCCGGATGTCCACCGGGTCGGAAAAGTCGATTTCAGAAGTCTTGTCTAATAGGGTATTCTCACGCAGAGCGTTTGTCAAGTCGGAAAGGACACTTTCTTTGTCTTTTTTTTCCAATTTGAAATGCTGCCCCTCTTTTGCCTCCAAAAACGACAAACCTTGCACCAGGGGGATGGACTGCATGGGGGTATCGGTCAGCTCCAGCACCTTGCCGGCATGGTTGACCACCGCGTATTTCCCGTCGATGGCAAAGGTGAATTCCGGCTGGGCCTGGGTCACTTCGATGGAAAGGCCGGTGGGAAGCTTGCGGCGGATATGGGCCGTTTCCAGATAGGGAAGTTCGGTCAATAGTTTTTCCTGGGCGGCCTGCAAGTCGGCCAGAAGGAGGTTGTCCCCTTCCAGGATGCCGGCGGTTTCGATGATCTGCCCCGAATCGTACCGGCTGTCGCCCAAAACGGTGATGGTCTGAATGTTGAAAAATACGGTAAAGCACAGCGTGACGGCCACGCCCAGCACCAAAACGGCCATGATGGCGGCGTAGAGCTTCACCGACATACGCCGCCGTTTGCGCCGTACCGGACGGCGTTCGTCGGGCACCTGGACCCGCCGCTTGCCGCCGCTTTGGGACGAAGCCCGAGCCGGGGCGGCGGCAGGCGTGCGCAAAGACCCGGTTCCCCGGGTCCTGCGCTTCTTTTTGGAAACTGGTTTACGTTCGCTCATGTCTACATCCTCACTGTGCCAGTCTGGCTCTTTATACTCTCTCAAGCACCGCGCCCACGGCGCGAAGCGTGTCTTCCATATGTTCATAGCCCCGGTCGATATGGTGAAGGCCGGTGATCTCGGTGACGCCCTCGGCCGCCAGGCCCGCCACCACCAGCGCGGCGCCGCCCCGCAGGTCGGTGGCCTCCACCGGCGCGCCGGACAGGCGCGGCACCCCTTCCACCACGGCAACCTTTCCTTCCACCTTGATGTGGGCGCCCAAGCGCATCAGTTCTCCCACGTGCTTATAGCGGCTTTCAAAGATGTTCTCCACAAAGACGCTGGTCCCGTCGGCCAGGGCTGCCATGGACATGACCGGCGCCTGGGCATCGGTGGGAAAGCCCGGATAGGGCATAGTACGCACGGTTTTTAGCGAATGCAGCCGGGGCGGAGCGGTAATGCGCAGGTCCCTACCGTTGAGGGACAGGTCACACCCGGCCTCGGAAAACAGGGAGAGAACCGGGCCTAAGTGGGCGGGGATGATGCCCCGCAGGCAGATGTTTCCCTGGGTGACCGCAGCGGCGGCCATATAGGTAGCCGCACAAATGCGGTCGGGAATAACGGTGTGCTCGGTCCCGCTCAAGCGGGAAACCCCTTCAATGCGGATGGTTCCTTCCCCGGCCCCGTAGATGCGCGCGCCGCAGCCGTTTAGAAAATCGGCCAGATCGCTGATTTCCGGTTCCCTGGCGGCGTTGAGAATCCGGGTGGTCCCCTTCGCTGTGGCGGCGGCCAGGATGATGTTCTCCGTTGCGCCCACGCTGGGGAAAGACAGGGTAATCTCGGTACCCACAAGGCCGTTTTGGGCATAGCAATCCAGTTCCCCGTGGCCCTCGTCGATGGTAAGGCCCATCTGCCGCAGCGCGGTCAGGTGCAGGTCGATGGGACGGGGTCCCAGCTCGCACCCGCCGGGAAAGCTGATGCGCGCCTTGCCGCATTTGGCGGCGATGGCGCCCAAAAACACCACGGAGGAACGCATTTCGCGCATGAGGTTATCCGGAATGTCGCACCGGTCGATGCTGGAGGAATCGACGATGATGGTGCTCCCTTCCCTCTTCACCCGACAACCCAGCCACTCCAGAATATGAATAGACGAGTCCACATCGGACAACTCCGGGCAATTATGTATGATGCTGGGAGTGTCGCCGAGGAGGGACGCCGCCAAAAGAGGCAGCGCGCTGTTTTTCGCGCCATGCACCGTCAGTTCGCCGCAAAGGCGCTTTCCGCCCTGTACCATCAGTTTTGACATATTTTCAGCACCCTTTCCTATAAAAAGCACAACCGAGGAATCAAATTCCCCTGCAACCTATCGTATGCCGGTACGTGCTTTTGGGTGCAAGACAGGGTTTACTTCTTCTGCTTTAAGACCCGGGTGATCACCCGGTAGATGCGTTCGCCTGCGTCTAAAATGGCGGTTTCCTTGGCCCGTTCGCCCATCTTTTTGAGCCGGTCGGGGGTGGCGAGAATATCCTTTACGGTATGCACCAGGGTCTCGCCGGTGAGCTTGTCGTCCTCAATCAGGCAGGCCGCGTCCCGCTTGACCAGGGTCATGGCGTTGTGGTACTGATGGTTCGCGGTGACGTTGGGGGACGGAATCAGGATGGAGGCTTTGCCCATGGCCTGCAGCTCACTCAAGGTGATCGCCCCGCAGCGGCAAATGCAAAGGTCCGCCGCCGCCATGCAGCGGGCCATATCGTCGATGTACTCGCGCACGTCGATGTTCTTCGCCCGGTTTAGGGGCACGCCTTTTTGCTCGATGAGAGCGGGCGTCCAGGAATACCCGGCCCGGCCGGTCCCGTGGATGACCCGCACGTTTTTGAGCGGATAGCACCAGGCGATCAGGTCAGCCATGGCACGGTTGATCCGGTCCGCCCCCAGGCTTCCGCCGAAGGAGAGAATCAAAAGGTCATCCTTTGGGATGCCCAGTTCCTCCCTCGCCTGTTCCCTGGTATATTGCAAAATTTCCTGGCGAAGGGGATTGCCGGTCACCTCAAAGGTGGCGTCCCCCTCGAAATGCTTGCGCGCGTCCGCCACGGCGAGCATGACGCACTGAGCGGACTTTGCCAGCATTTTATTGGTCACGCCCGGATAGGCGTTTTGCTCGTGAACAACGATGGGGACTCCCATCTTGGCCGCCTTGCGCAGGGCCGGGCCGCTGACGTAGCCGCCGGTGCCCACGGCGATATCGGGCTTAAACTCCTCGATGATCTTTTTCGCCTGGCCGGTTGCGGTCATCACCCGGCGAAGGGCGCCTAAGTTATAGACGATGCCTTTGGGCGACAGACTGCGCGAAAAACCCCGCGCGTCCACCGGGCGAAAGTCGTACCCCGCCTTCGCCACCAGCTTCGCCTCGATTCCCTTGGGATTGCCAACAAACAGGATCTGTGCGTCCGGCTCCTTTTTGCGGATTTCTCCCGCGATGGCCAGGGCCGGATTGATGTGCCCGGCGGTTCCCCCGCCGGCCAGCAGCACCCGCATCAAAATCCCCTCCTCCTCTTAGACTTCTCTAGACCGATTTTCGCAGCTTTGACCCTCGGGATACCGAGAGGATCACCCCCATCTGTGCCAGCAGCATAATCAGCGACGAGCCGCCGTAACTGAAGAAGGGCAGGCTGATGCCGGTGTTGGGGATGGTGTTGGTGACCACGGCGATGTTCAAAAAGGCCTGCAAGCCCACCTGCACGGTGAGGCCCACCGCCAGAAGCGCGCCGAATTTATCCTCCGCCCGCATGGCGATAACAAACCCGCGCCAGACCAGCAGCGCGAACAGGATGATGATGACCGCCGCGCCCACAAAGCCCAGCTCTTCACACACCACGGCAAAAACAAAGTCGTTCTGCGGCTCGGAGATATACATGTATTTCTGTCTGGAGTTTCCAAGCCCCACGCCCATGAAGCCGCCGGACGCGATGGCGTAGAGGGACTGGACCGTCTGCCAGCCGTCCCCCCGCAGGTCTACAAAGGGGTCCTGCCACACCTCAATGCGCTGGTAGGCGTGGGCGAGCTTCTCCTGCACCATTTCTCCGACGCCGCCGGGGAGCAGGTTCGGAAAGAAGAAGACCACCACGAAACAGGCCACCGCCGCGCCCGCGGCGATGCCGAAGTATTTCAGCGGCGTGCCGCCCACAATCATCATGATGCCGCCGATGGCGCACACCAGGATGGTGGCGGACAGGTGAGGCTCCACAATCAGAAGGGCGCTCACCACAATCAGGATGGACACATAGGGCAAAACTCCGTGGCGAAGGGTGTTCATCCGTTTCTGGTTGAGGCTCATAAAGTGCGCAAAAATGGCGATGACGGCGAATTTGGCGATTTCCGAGGGCTGAAAGTTGATCGGGTATGGGATCCACCGGTGGGCGCCGTTGCGGTCGTCGAAAAAGAGCACCGCAATCAGCAGCAGCACGCTGACGCCGAAGAGAATCAGCGACCAGAAGTGGAGAATCCGGTAGTTGATAGCGGAAATAAAGAGCATGGCCGCCACGCCGATGACGGCGAACAGCACCTGCTGCTTGACAAAGAACAAGCCGTCGTTGCCGAACTTGGATGAATAATAGGCATAGGCGTAGCTGGCGGAAAACATCATCAGCACACCGATGATGAGCAGCGCCATGACGATGATGAAAAACGGAATGTCAAAGGACCCACCGGCGGAAAAAAGCTTGTTGCGCCGCTTAAGCGGCGATTCGCCTGCGCGGGTCAGGCTGGCCGTCTGAGCTTCGGCGGCGGGAACCGGACGTTTTTTCATCCTGTGCTGATGCTTTGCCTTCTCGGTTGCCGGGTGGCTGACCGTCGGACGCGGCTTTGCGGCCGGCCGGCGCTTTTTCGGATGCCCCGATGAGACGGTTCTCTTGCCCTGCTGCGACTGCATCTGCATATTCCTCCTCCCGGGGCGCGTGTATACATGCGTATAAACGAAGGTCCCACAAAATAAATTCCCATATCGGTTAGGGTGCGCAGGTATGGTTATAAAATACGGTCGTAAATCACAAGCAACAGCGTTGCGACACAGCCGACAATCGTCACAATCGAGAAGACGGTGGTCACCTTGACCTCCCGCCAGCCGCTCATTTCAAAATGATGGTGCAGCGGCGCCATTTTAAAGAGGCGTTTTCCGTGGGTGAGCTTGAAGAAAATCACCTGCATGGAGACCGACAGGGTTTCCGCCAGGAAAATGATGCCCGCCGGCAGGAACAAAAGCGGCATATCCACGCCGAAAATCAGCGCGCAGACCATTCCGCCCATGAAAAGGGAGCCGGTGTCCCCCATGAACACCTTGGCCGGATAAAAGTTCCACACCAGAAAGCCCAGGCAGGCGCCTGCCATGGCAGCGCCCGCAATGGCCACTCCCAGCATGCTCAAAAGCCCTGCCGTGACCATGAAGGTCACCGAGACGAAGAAGGTAATGCTCGACGCCAAGCCGTCCAGGCCGTCGGTCAGGTTGACGGCGTTGACCACCGCGGCGATGATGAACACCATGACGGGAATGTACCAGATTCCCATCTCAAAGTCCCCGTAAAAGGGGATGTACATGCCGTGTTCCCCCGCCAGGTACACCGGGATGGCGTACACCAAGGCGGCGAGAATCTGCAAAAAAAGCTTTTGCTTGGAAGTAAGGCCTAGGTTGCGCTTTTTGACCACCTTGATGTAATCGTCAAGAAACCCGATCAGGCCCATGCACAGGGCCATCAAAAGCCCAAACCAGAGCCTGGTTTTCTGCAGGGAGGTCTCACCCGGCAGCACGGTAGGCCAGGCGATGGTAAAGACCAGGAAGGTCAACGCCACCGCACAGACCACCCCCGCGATGGGCATGATGCCGCCCATGGTGGGGGTTCCCTGCTTTTTCATATGCCAGGTCGGGCCGTCCTCCAGAATACTTTGCCCGAATTTGAGCCGTTTTAAAAACGGAATTGCCACAAAGCCCAGCAGCACCGTTACCGCAAACGCCACCAAGGCCGCTATCCCTGTCGCCGCACCTAACACTGTTTTTTCCACCTCTCATAAAGCGGGGCGATGGCCTCTTCCAGCTTCATCCCTCGGCTCGCCTTAAAAAGAACCGCGTCCCCGTCCTGTAATGCTTCAAGCAGCGCGTCAATCAAAGGTTCTTTGCCCGCCCCGCCGTCAAACTCCCATACCGCCTGCATGCCGGCCTTACGCGCCCCTTTCGCATAGCCGCTTGCCAAAGGGCCGAACGCAAACAAAAGGTCGGCACTCTTGGCCGCCTGCATGCCGCAGGAAAGATGGGCTTCTTCGGAAATACCGCCCAGTTCCAGCATATCGCCCAGCACCGCGACCCGCCGCCCCTTGCAGGGCATTTCCCCAAGGGCGGTCAGGGCGGCTTTGACCGAGTCGGGGCTGGCGTTATAACAGTCCTCAATCACGGTCAGGCCCTCGCAGCGCACCACTCTCTGGCGCATGCCGGAGGGCAGGTATTGCGACAGCGCCTTGGCCGCCGCCTCGGGCGGCACGCCCAGGGTGACCCCCGCCCCGAAGGCAGCCAGCGCGTCGTAGACGTTGTGAAGCCCGATGGTGGGCAGGGTAACCGGATACCGCTTTCCTTTATGGCACAGCACAAATCGAGTGCTGACCTCCCCTTGCTCGATATTCTCTGCTCGAAAATCGCACGCCTGGTTTTCCATGCCAAAAAATAGCACCGGGCGGTTTGTATAAGTAATGTCCTTTAAAAACGGATCGTCCCCATTGAGTAAGAGGGGCGCTCCAGGCTTTAACCCATCGAGCAGCTCTAGCTTTGCTTTGAGGATTCCTTCCTGGGAGCCCAGCGTCTCCATGTGGGACACGCCGATTTTCGTGATGATTCCCAGAGTGGGGGCCGCCGCCTGGGACAGGCGGGAAATCTCCCCGAAATTGCTCATTCCCATTTCCAGCACCGCCGCCTGGGTCTGTTCATCCATTTGGAACACGGTCAGCGGCAGGCCGATTTCATTGTTGAAATTGCCCTGGGTTTTGTGCGTGTGATATTTACTCCCGAGAACGCAGGCGGTCATATCCTTGGTGGTGGTCTTGCCTACGCTGCCGGTCAGGCCTACCACCGGGATGTCAAACTTCGACCGGTAATAGGCGGCGAGCCGTAAAAGGGCCGTCTGGGTATTTTTCACGAGAATGGCCGGCAGGCCGGACTTCACCCGCTTGTGGCACAAAACCGCTGCCGCGCCTTGTTCTTCGGCGGCGCGGATGAAGGCGTGGCCGTCAAAGTTTTCCCCTTCCATGGCCACAAACAAACATCCGGGTTTGAGCTTGCGGCTGTCCGTGCAGACGCTGGAAAAAACCGCGTCCGTTTCCCATTTTCCACCGACGGCCATGGCCGCCTCGGCTACCGACATTCTCATCTGGGTTCTCCTTTTCTCCTGATTCCCCGCTCTTAGGAAAGCGGCTCTTTGAGCGCTTCTGCTATGATCTCCCGTTCATCGAATGGAATGACCCCTTCGCGCAGCACCTGGTAGGTCTCGTGGCCCTTTCCTGCCAGCAGGATAAAATCGTCCGGCCTTGCGTTTTGGATCGCAAAACGGATGGCCTGGGCCCGGTTGACGATCACGGTATAGGACGTCTGCCCGCCTTCCATCCCTTCCAGGATTTCATCGATGATCTTCTTGGGGTCCTCCGTGCGGGGATTGTCACTGGTTATTATAGCATAATCGGCCATGGACGCAACCACCCGCCCCATGAGGGGACGCTTGGTGCGGTCCCGGTCTCCGCCGCAGCCGAAGAGGACCACCACCCGCCCTTTTGCGGAGATTTTCACCGCTTCAATGACCTTGCGAAGCCCGTCTGGCGTATGGGCGTAATCAATGGCCACGGTAAAGGGCCGCCCGGTTTCCACAAGCTCCAGCCTGCCCTTGACCCCCGGAAAAGCATTGAGCCCTGCCGTCACCGTCAGAAACGGGATGCCCACCGCCAAAGCGCAGGCGGCAGCCGCAAGGGCGTTCGACGCGGAAAACTCCCCGGGCACCTTCAGATTCACCCGGCTTTTTCCCTGAGGAGCGATCAGGTTAAAGTCAATCCCCGCCGGGTGGGGAGTGAAGGAATCGGCGAAATAATCGGCATTGCCGGAACGGATGGAAAAGGTGACCTTCCGGCAGGAAAGGCCGTCGGCGATCTTGAGCCCGTATGGATCGTCCAGGTTGAGCACCGCCTGCTTGGACTGCTCGAACAGCTTGCGTTTGGCAAGCAGGTAGTTTTGCATGGTTTTGTGGTAATCCAGATGATCTTGGGTGAGGTTTGTAAACACGCCCGCTTCAAAGGTCAGACCGGCTACCCGGCCCTGGTCGAGGGCGTGGGAGGAAACCTCCATCACCGCGTACTCGCACCCTTCCTCCACCATCCTGGCAAACAGGGAATGGAGCTCGAAGGCGTCGGGGGTGGTGTTGTGGGCTTCCAGAGCGCTTTTGCCGGTTTCGTTGCCGATGGTTCCCACCAGGCCGCACCGGTGCCCCGCCCGCTCCAGGATTTCCTTGAGCATGTGGGTGACGGTGGTTTTCCCGTTGGTACCGGTGACGCCCAGGAGCTTGAGCTTCTGGGCGGGACGGCCGAACCAGGCGGAACAGAGCTCGGCGTAGCTTTCGGCGGTGTCCTCCACCAGGATCTGCTGCTTAAGCTGCAAGTCCTCCTGGGTGACCACGGCCACAGCCCCGGCCTTGAGCGCCTGATGGGCCAGCTGTGTTCCTTCATGGAGATGCTTTTTGGTGATAACAAATAGACTTCCCTGCGTCACCCGCTCGATGTTGCGGGCGATGGCGCTGATTTTCACGTCGGTCAAGCTCTGCGGTACCCTTTGGGGCGCCAGCAGCTCGCCGAGCGTCATGGCAGGGCCTCCTTCTTCTATTGTGGTTTGCTTTCTTGCTATTCAATCAGGTTATCGACATTTTCATCCACCTTGTGCAGGAATTCCAGTTCGATAACGGTTCCGCGCAGCACCGTGGTATCTGCGGCGATGCTTTGCTTGGAACAATATGCGTCGGCGCTTTCCAGCCCGATGCCGGTGATGCGCACGTTAAGCCCAGCGCCCACCGCCGCCGCGTTTGCCTGGGATAGGGTCATGCTGGCAAAGTCGGGCACCACCACGTCCCCTTCCTGGCCGGTATCGGCGGAGGTATAGAGCACCACGGTACCGCCGCGGGGCATGGTACTGTATTGAGACGGCACCTGTTTGAGCACCGTGTCGCCTGAGCCGATGATCTTGGTCTTAAAGCCGGACTGGGTAAGCTTGGTCTGGGCCTGTGAGGTGGTCAGCCCCACCAGAGCCGGGGCGCTGGTGTCGGCGTTCTCCATCTCGCTTTCGCTGTAGACCGGCTGGATGCCAAGGTGAGGCAGGGCGTCCTCGAAGACCTCGCGCAGCACGGGGGCAGCGATGGCGCCGCCGTTTACGTTGTCGCCGTGAGGTTCATCGAGAAGGACCAGCATGGCGATCTGCGGGTCATCCGCCGGGGCGAAGCCGCAGAAGGAAGCGATGCGGTAAGGACGGGTGCCGTCCTCGGCGTATTTGTCCTGCTTCTGGGAGGTACCGGTCTTGCCGCCCACCCGGTAGCCGGGGATGTATGCGTTTCGCCCGCCGCTGATGGATACTACCGATTCGAGCATCTTGCAAAGCTCCGCGGAGGTTTCGGCGGACACTACCTGTCGGCGCACGGTGGGCTGGTTGCTCTCAATGATGTTGCCGTCGCTGTCAAGCACCTTGCTGACGATATAAGGTTCCATCAGGTTGCCGCCGTTGACCGCCGCGCAGAAAGCGGTGATCATCTGGATGGGCGTGACTTTGAAGGTCTGGCCGAAGGAAGAGGTGGCAAGCTCGACGGGCTTTAAGTCCGCCTCCTTGTGGTAAAGGCCGGTGTTGGCCGCCTCGCCCAGCAGGTCCACGCCGGTTTTCTCGGTAAAGCCGAAGGACTTGAAGTACTGGAAGAACAGGTGGGGCCCCACCCGCTCGCCGATTTGCATAAAGGAGGGGTTGCAGGACTTTTGCAGCGCACCCCAGAAATCCAAGGAGCCGTGGCCGGTGGTTTTCGCGCAGTTGATGCGGATACCGCCCACAATTTGATAGCCCGGGCAGAAGAAGGTGTCCGCTGCGGAGACCTTCTTTTCCTCCAGCGCCATGGCGGAGGTAAAGGTCTTGAAAACAGAACCCGGCTCATAGGGCTCGGTGATGGCCTTGTTGCTCCATTGATAGTCGAACACGTCTTTGGTGGTCTTTTCTTTGTCCTCCTCCGACGCCGCGTCGATGATGGCCTGCAGACTCGGGTCGTAGAGTTCGAAGGGCTTTGTCAGGTCGTAGTCCGGCTCGGTGGCCATGGCCAGAATCTCGCCGGTTTTCACGTTCATGACAATGGCGGCGGCACGGTTGCCCACGTCATTTTCCTGCACCGCTGTTTCCAGGCTGCGTTCCACAAAAGCCTGGATGCTCTCGTCGATGGTCAGAACCAGGCTGCTGCCGTCCTGGGGTTCGATCTGGGTTTCATAGTCAAAGGGCATGTCGGTCTGGTAGGCGTTTTTCGCCACCACCACCTTGCCGGGCACGCCTTGAAGCACGTTGTCGTAAGCGGCTTCGATGCCCTGGAGGCCCTGGTTGTCGGTGCCGGTAAAGCCGATGATGGAAGCGCCCAGGTCGCCGTAGGAATAGTAGCGTTTGGAATCTTCGATCATGACCACGGCGTTTCCGATCTCATTGTCCACCACAAAAGTGGAAATGGCATCGAACACCGGCTTCTCCACCTTGCGGGCGATGATCTGAAACTGAGACTTTTTGTTCTGTCCCTTTTCCATGATGGTGGCCCGGTCAATGCCCAAAATCGGCGCCAGTCCGTCGGCGATTTTGCCAAGCTTCTCGTCCGAATCGATGTCGGCCGGAGAAAGCACCACCGTCCAGACGGTGCCGCTGGTGACCATTGCCTTCATATTGCAGTCGTATATGGTGCCGCGGGCCGCGTTGATGGTCGAGGTGCGCAGCTGCTGGTTGATGGCTTTTTCCTGATAGTAGTCGCCGTTGACAAACTGGATGTTTATTAACTGTCCAAGCACTGTTCCAAAAGCGACAAAGACCATGAGCACCATGAGCACCGTCATTTTCACGACCATCTTCCTCGTCGGGCCTTTCGACATTCCTCTTTCCTCCCTTTGAAAAAACGAGAGTCAAGATTTTCTCTCAACTCTCCGTTTTTTATTGTGTCCGCGCCGTCCCTTTCCCGGACGCGGCGCTCCACATCATACATATTTCGCCTTTGCTCTTATTATGACAGCCAGCCGGCGATCGTGTCGAAGATGGATTCGAAGAATCCCTTCTCCTGAGACGGCTGTGTAACCTCTACTTTATCGGTGTCGTTGATGACAACGTATTCGATCTGGTTTGCTTGGGGCCGCTCCATTCCCAGAGTCTTGGCCTGCTCCTCAATGTTGCGGGTGGCCATTTTTTCCTGCAAATCGGTTTGCAGACGGATAAACTCGCTGTCCGCTAAGGTAAGCTCCGCCTTGGCGCTCACCAGCTGGTCTCCCAGTTCGGACAGGGTCATCTTGCAGTAGACCATGTAGCCCACCACCGAAAGGGCGACGGCGGCGGCGACCATCAGTAAAAACGCCCGCAGGTATCCTTCCACGGCGCTGGCCTTTTGCACCTTTTTTTCCTTTTTCTTTTCCGGCAACCGTACGACCCGGCTCTCCCGCTCTTCAAACAGGGAAAAGTCGTAGGCTTCGTTTCTCTGACTGGCGGCCACTTCGCTGCCTCCTTTCTATTAATACGGGAGGAATTTCCTCCTCATTCATCCTTGATCTTCTCAATGACCCGCAGCTTGGCGCTGCGGCTGCGGGGATTTTCTTTCAGTTCCTGTTCCCCCGCTTCGATGGGCTTTCGCGTATAGAGCTTCCCCTGGGGCGTCTTGCCGCAGACGCACACCGGGAAATCCGGCGGGCAGGTGCAGCCCTTGCACCAGGCGGCGTATTGACGCTTGACGATCCGGTCTTCCAGCGAGTGAAAGGTGATAACCGCCAGCCGCCCGCCTACCTTTAACGATAAAAACGCGGCCGCAAGCCCTTCCTTGAGCCGGTCGAGCTCGCCGTTTACCTCGATGCGCAGGGCCTGAAAGGTCCTGCGGGCCGGGTGGCCCTGCTCGCGTTTGGCGGCCGCGGGCATCCCGCTTTTGATCGCATCCACCAGTTCCCCGGTGGTTTCGATGGGCCCCTCTTCCCGCCGGCGCACGATGGCCCGGGCGATTCCCCTGGCGTAGCGCTCCTCTCCGTATTCGAACAGAATCCTCGAAAGCTCCCGCTCGGGGAGCCCGTTTACCAAATCCTTGGCCGAAGGCCCTTCCTGAGACATACGCATGTCAAGCGGCGCATCGGCATGGTAGGAAAATCCCCGCTCGGGGGTATCCAGCTGATGGGAGGAAACGCCGATGTCCAAAAGCACTCCGTCCACCTTGGAAATGCCCAGTTCCTGAAGCACCTGAGCCATTCTCGAAAAGTTGGAGCGGACCAGCTTCGCTTGCGGATAGGGAGAAAGCCGGGTACCCGCCGCTAAAATGGCGTCCGGGTCCTGGTCGATGGCGATAAGCCGCCCGGTAATAAGGCGCTTGGCAATCTCCTGGGAGTGCCCCCCGCCCCCGGCGGTCCCGTCCACATAGACGCCGTCCTCCCGGATGGCAAGCGCGTCGATGCATTCGTCAAGCAGCACCGGACGATGGGAAAATTCCACGCAATACCACCCTTTCTGACTCGGATCGTGTCCTTTAAATGCCCAGCTCGTCCATGAGCATGGCGGCGCTCTGGGGCGTTAACTCGCTGGTGTTCGCTTGGCGGTCGGCGGCGTTCCAGATTTCCACCCGGTTGCCCACGCCCATGATGACCACGTCGTTCTCGAGCCCGGCGTATTCCCGCAGGTCAGCGGGCAGCAAGACACGCCCCTGCTTATCCGGCTCGAGCTCCGCGGCGTTTGAAAAGTAAAACCGCTGCAGGTCACTGTACTTCGACGGCAGAGCCAGAAGCTTCGCTTCCTGCCGGGACCATTCTTCCATGGGGTAAATGCAGATGCAGACATCCTTGCCCT
>CATONX010000023.1 GCA_951801675.1 uncultured Eubacteriales bacterium
CACCCGGAAAAACTCATCGCTACAAATAAGACCGCCAAAATCAACGCCATCGTTTTCTTCATACCCTCACGCTCCTTCACCTCCTAATTTACCACAATTTCCATGTGATTACAAGTCGCAGACAAGCTGTAACTGAATCCCACCGTACGCGAAGGAGCGTTTCATGACAGCATCCAAAAGCCAGAAAAATCAGGAGCCTGGGCGCGCAGCCCCGGCGGTTCCATGTCTGCCTTCCGCCTTCCTTTGCCGAAAACCGCAGGAACGCGGCGCCCTTCGGAAAAGGAAGGCGGCATATTTGGGTTATTCCTCTTCGATCTCATCGGCGTAAACCTCTTCCACCCGTTCCTTTGTCGGGTCGTTGATGTCGCCGTATTCGTCGAACATAGCCAGCAGCTCATCGAAGTAATAGTCGTTGAGCATTTCCGACTTGGACATCCCTATGCTTTTTCCGATGGCGAGCCAGCGCTGAAACCAAAATTCTGTGCGCCCAGACTTTTCAGCCGGCGCACGTTGCCGAAAAAATCCGACAGATCGTTCACCTCATAAAACGCAATCAGCAGATCGGTGAGTTCCTTAGGCGTCAGCCCATCCTCACATTCCGGGTCCAAAAGCCGTTCCTCCGGAATGGAGAGGAAGGAACTCAGCAGGACGCACAGCTCCTTGGGCGCGATCACCAGCAGCCGGGTAATCAGGTCCAGCAGCCCCTTTTTGTTGATGGTTTTGAAATACCCGAGGATTTCCTCGGCCGACTGTTCCGGAAACAGCTTTTCAAGCAGCATCGACGGCAGACTTTCCGCCGCCTGCAGCACCTGCAAAAAACGCCCCACATTGAGCTTGGTAACCGCCACCCCATACATGGTTTTCTGAAGCGGTAAACTGGTTTTCAGGCTTTTATCCGTTCGAAATAACATATTCATCCTCCTTTTTGATTGGAAAACCGCCCGGCTTTTTCATCAGCCGGGCGGCAGCGTGTTTGAGCTTTCTGTGTCCAAAGCCGAAGGGGCGCTGTGTATTCTCAGCGCCGCCATCCGCCCTTGGCCGGGACATAATTAGGCGCCCTGGTTTGCCGGCAGCTTGTCGATGGACTCCAGCCAGGTCAGAGCCTCGCCTTTGGCCACATCCTTGGTAGCGCGAATTTTGCCGTCGATGCGGCGGGGCCGCGCCTGAATCTTGAGCACATAGTCCTGGGCTTCCGTGGAGGACGCACGAGTCTTGTGGGAAACCGAGTAGCTCATCAGCTGGCAGCTGTGATAGCGGTAAAGGCGGTAGCCCATATCGCTCTTGAGAGCGCTGAAGGTCAGGGCGAAGGTGTTGGTTTCATCCAGTGCGCCTTCCTCCAGAACGCCGTCTTCGCCGATGCTCAGACCCAGAATTTCAGACAAGGTGTTGAGGTCCATCTCATGCACCGTGACCTCCAGATCGGTGGTAGCCCATACGTTTTCGGTGTACCAGTTGGGATCGTCGTCGCCGGAAATGGCCGCCGCCGTCTTATTGTCGGTGACGGTGCAGGAAACCGCGCCGGTCAGTGCATAGCGGGAATCCTCAGACAGCAGGCCGTAAGCCTCCACCTCGTCCTGCACATCGGTAAAGACATTGAGATTTGCAAAACCCTTCAAAAATTTCTTTGCATTTGCCATAAACATTACCTCCTAATTTTCGCCCCATAGGGCCAATTCAAAATAGAATGTGACATGCGGCGTAGCGCCGCGTTCCAGAAGCAGCGGCCCCCTGCGGGGGCGCGCAATGCAGAAAACGTCGTCGGTCAAAGCCAGGAGGGACTCCTCCGTCCCGCTGTCGAGCAGGAGAAAGAGCTCCCGGCAGACCTGATTCGCTTCCTTATAGGTGCCCCGGCGCACCTGAACCTGAACAAACTGTACGCCGGTCCCATCATTGATTTCCGCCAACATATGTTCCCACTTTTTCAAATAAATTGCGTCCCGCTGGACCGTTGGGTCAGGCAGATAATCAAGATAGACATGGTGATAGCCCTGATCGGCCAGAAATGTGCGAATCGCCTCCAGCATCAATCGTCCTCCCTTTCTGTGTGGATCGCTCGCTTGATTTCCCGGATGAGATGTTCCCGGCCGGACAATGCGGCCCGTTCCAAAAACTTGGATTCTCCCACCGCGTGAGCAACATCCGTGTGCTCATGAACCTTTGCCGCATAAGGAGCGGCAAAGGACAGGGTAACTTGCCTTGCGCCCCTGGGAGCAGCCCCATTGAGCACTTTCATTGAGCCGTCCTTCTGGCCCACGGCAAAGGGAACACCGTCCGCCGTCAGCTGTGCGCTTTCCCGCAAGGCGCCGGTTTTTGCCGGCGCACGGGAAACCGCATCAGCGCCGATCTGGAGAGCGGCCGAAAGAAGCGCCTCCTCACAGCCGGTTTCCAACTCGTCCGCGATACAGGCGAGCTCCTCTTCCAGTTCGGCCAGCCTGGTGGAAAATTCGCTCATAACGCCGCCTCCCAGTGATCGATTCCACCGAAGAGGGAAAGAACAGGGGTGACTGCGCGTACCGTCCGGTCGCGCCCTCCCAGCGTCAAAACATCGCCGGGACAAAGCAAAACCGGAGAAAGAAAAACAGCCGATGAGGTGATTTCTTCACCGGTTTCGGTTACGGCGCGGGCTGCCCCGGGCCGAAACCGGCCGGCAACCGGCAGGGGAGATGCGTAGACCGGATCTCCGCACACATCCACCTTTTTCAGCCGTCTGAGGGCCGCATAACTAGAAAAACCAGACTGGAATAAACTCATATCACGCCCGCGCCCCCTCTCAGATAGGGACGCATCAGCTGTTCGGCCCGCCTGGAAATCAGGCGTCCCCGCCGTCCCAGATAGGTTTCTGAGGCATCGGCGACGGCCGCCGCCGAAACACCCTGCTGTTCCAGGCGTTCCCGCGGGGCGAAAGAGGAATCTGCCAGGGCCAGCGCCTCAAACACCTGCGCTTCCTTTACTGCCGTCGGCACCTGTTCCTGTCCCGCCCGGGGGAAAGCCAGTGCCTGCCCTTCCTGTGCCGGACGTCCCCGTAAGGGCAGCAGATCAATGCGACCCGCTGCGGTTATAAGCAGACGCAGGCGTTCCATTTGGGGCCGCGCCAGCCATTCCTCCATTCCCACCTGATTGAGAAGAATCTGCTGTGCCTCTTCCAAAGAGACATAGCTTTTTTTATTGGTTTGCATGTTCCACATCCTTTCGTCCGGCGGAAAGGACCGCCGGGCATTTCGCAAAACACAGATCTGCCTGAACGAGAACTCTTACGCCAGAATCAATGCTCTCCTGCGCAGCCTTGCATTACTCAGACGAGGCCGGTAACGCTCCCGTCCAAAGGCCACCGGAGAGAAAAGTCGTCGGCCGTCAGGGAAATTCCGTTTTTCTGCGCCAACATACACAGGATTTTCTTGACCGCGGAATTGTTTCGATTGAGAATCCGCCTGGCCTTTTCCTGCATCTGCGTGCTTGCAGCCGTTGCTTCGCCGCCTGTCTGGATGCAAGGGCTAAGACCGGACAGAAGGGACAATTGCTTGAGCAGTGCGTCGATTTCTGCGAAGCTTTCCTCTAGTTTCCCATCCCAGGTCAGGTATTGCATTTGCGGCGTTGCGCCTTCGTCTCTGGAAAAATAGCTGCCGGACTTGTACACGTATTCGCCCGCCGCCTCGTCGAACTCCAGACAGTCGGAAGGACCCGTCAGGGAAGGGGAGGAGTGCCGGTCGAGAACACGATCTACGCAGGCAAATCTCCACAGCAGCTTTTGCACCAGAGAATGGATAGGGGCATAATCGTCCACCCCAAAGAGATCACCCGAATGAGTCAGGTTGGTCAGTACCTGTACAGCCTGTTCGGAAAACCCGGTTTCCACGATCTGCGGATCGCCGTCGAGCGTACCAATCCGGCCGCTTTCTTCCTCGAACGCATACCGCCGCTTTTCTACCTGTCCGGCCGTATGGATTTCCACCAAAAGCGCGGTATTTCGTCCATTCTCATCCGGGTCGGCCGGCCAGGCCAGTACCTGGGCGGTCACGGTCCTGCCATCCTCTGGATCAAGAATGGGAAACCAGTATTTGGGTGGAATCAGGGTAATGGTCTCTCCAGTCAGCTTGCATACGGCGTTGCCGAACCGGGAGACATCCAAAAACGCTTCGTAGAGACATACACCGATTTCTTTTTGCTCCAGCAGACGGGCCATTGTATCCGCAGCTGTTTCGGATTCCGCTACAGGCCCGCTCCCGCAGACCAGGTCCGCCATTTTCGCAGACAGAGCTTGGTGATAGCACAAAAACAGATCTACCTGTTCGTCTCGGATTCGGCGCGCCTGCGCCAGATGCTGAAAGTCTTCCCTCCAAGAATCGGGAAGTACGCAAAGAAACAACTGCTCATTGGTGTGGTATTGATTGAGTCGGTCGGCTTCTGAGGCCGGCGGATACGCCTGCCCCGGTGAAAGCCAGTTCAAATTGGTGAGCACGGAGCACCTCCTTTGGAGAATTGCCGATACGCCTGCTTGCATGGAAGGCCCATCGGCGTTGGTTTGCGTCAAATGCTGACAATGACTGCATATGGATTTAGCAGGGCCCTGATAAAAAGGCAATCGTGCGTCCAAACCCGCGGCAACATCCTTGCAGACGGGCCGCCTTTTTCATGAGAACGACCCGTCCTAAAAAAGGAGAAGCAGTCAGCGCCGGTATTGTCCGCAGCGGCCCGCCCCGGCGCGGTTGGCGGGGAGTGGGTGGTGCCTTAACCAATCCCACTGCTATGATTATCGCACATATGTTCGTGACAAAGGGGACAATTGCTGCGATTTTTTAGATAGCGGTAGCAGATTTTTTTCACGCTGTCTTCCGAATTGCCGGGAATACGGGCCGCCACCTCGCTCCAAAGGAATCCGTCCAAAAATCGCAGAGACAGCACCAACCGTGTCAGACTGTCGTCCACCGATGCAATAAACCGCGTAAGTCTGGCATATTCTGCTGCGACTTGTCTGGATTTTTCCAAAAGCGCGTTTTTAATATCCGCAATTTCCGCTGCCAACGCCGTCTTATCTGTCATTTTGCTTGACGGCGGAAGCCCGGTCAGCGTGGCAGTGCAGCCGGTGGCAGCTGCTGTTAATTCAGCCAGCCGTCTTTTTTCTTCTTCCAGTTCCAACTTTAGATAGCTAAGCTGGGATAGATCCTTGACCGTCATTTTATCTAATCTCCTTTCGTATCGGTTCCTCTTCGTTTGCCATATATCGATGAGCCGCTCGTTTCCCACCGAAAAGCACATGATTACAGGAATTCTTTTGCTTTTTTACTATATCGCGTTTCCTCGCTTTTGACTATGGATTTGGCCTTTCTTTGCACAAAGCCTGCAACGCGTAAAATTCTAGAAAAAGCCTTCTCATTTCGGCAAAAACGAGACTTAAAATCCACAGGAAAGCTCCGTGCTTCTTAACCGGCAGGTTGCTCTCATAGAAAACAGTACCGCCTCCCGGTTTTGTGCATACACTGGTAGTACTCTTCACCCAGACAAGGAGAATGCAGACATGCAGGATATAGGACCGTGCCGTCTTGGCATCGTCTGTGAGATACGGGGCGGTGGTTTTGAATGGTTTTGCGCGCAGGTCTACGATTGCCGCGGCCAATGCCTGTGCCAATGCTGCTGCCCCTCTTCTGGTACGCAATGGCTGACGGTTCCGATACCAGGAGAATATAAAATCCGCGTCAGCGCCGGTCCGTATGGCCAAGTGAACCCGCTGTGCGCATACCGCTGGGTGCATGTAGCGAGGTCTGCGCCAGTCATCGAGCATTTTGTTTTCAGCCGGCATCCATCCGTGTGTATGCAAGTTCGCTTCACCCTCAAGGACGCCGCCTATCCGGACCTGCCGATTGAAGGAGGAACCCTGTTTCTATGGCCCAATACGTTGTAACCATCACAAACGGCACAGGAAGCCAAGTTTTGCCCAAGGGCAAATATGATGTCACCGCATCCGTCCCCGGCTATGCCGGAACGCTTGACCCCTCGACTTTCACCGCTTCTGAGTTGGAAGGAAACCAATCCTTTACCATTGCGGCAACCGGAACCATCACCCTCCATGTCAATGATACCGGTGCCTCCGGCGGAACCCCCGTAACCTCCGGGAGCTTTATCCGCTGCAACAGCGACGGGACTGAAACCTACGGTACCGCGAAACCCATCGACGCGATGGGCGCTTGTACCTTTGATTTCGTTCCCTTTGGAACCTCTGAAGCTCCGATCGATGTATACGTCAAGCAGTTGACATCGGACGAAACCCATAACGTTCATCCAGGCGTGGTTACCGTCAGTATGAGTGAACCGAATCAAACCCAATATGTGCAGAATACTCCCGCCGCCCTCCAGTCGTTCACCTTTGCCGATGCGAACTATGCCGGCCTGAATCTGAACGGTACCCTGACGTTCGAAGGCCCACAGGAAAGCTGACGACTTTCTCATAAAATGAACCGGCCCGCCGCAAATATAAGCGGCGGGCCAGTCCTATTTTCCATATAGTATTTATGAAAGAATCGTGAGAGCTATAAAAAAAGGGAGACTCTTGTCACTCCCTGTCAGGTCTGGTAGATGCGAATCAGTTCCAATGGGGTAATTCCAATGTTGCGTTTGAAATCCTTAATCAAATGGGGCTGATCGTAGTAACCGGCGACGTTTACTAAATCGGCCGGCGTTGTTTCTGGTGAAGTAAGAATTTCCAGGCACTTTTGGAAACGCACAACGCTCAACGCCATTTTAGGTCCAATGCCAAAGTGCTTGATAAAGAGCCGTTGGCATTGCCGGGGACTAAAATGAAGCAGACAATACAGTTCTTTTGTGGTAAAGCATTCCTGATCGGAAAGAGTGTGAAACAACGTCGTAAACAAATCCGGCGTTTTTGTTTTTGTTTTTTCAAATAGGAATCGTTTAAAATACATGTTCGCCTCATCGAAAGAAAGAGAGAAAAAATGGGCCTCATCAAAATCTCTAAAGACGTTTTCGATTGGAAGGAAGGTATCCATCGCCTCGGTTGCATCAAGTCCGGTCAATTGATAGAATGCGCCTGGTGCCAGCCGTGCACCGATAAAATGCGCTGGCAGTGTTATATCAAAGTGAAAGTCGGTGCGGCTCATGCCCGCAAACCCAACTTGCCGCTCTTCAAAGTTTGCAATTAAGTCGATGCAGCCGTCGGTGACGATGATATTTCGAACCGTCAAGTTACGGGATGTGACCGGCTGCATCGCCCAAAAGCAAAGGACAAAACCGCCGCATTCCACCGCAGACGTTTCCGTGTAGGTTATATTCTGAGCGAACGATCGATTTAATTGATAAGGAATCTGTAAGGGGTAGTACATGATCGTCACCTGCATGGGCCGCAAAGCGCTGAGTATTACGGCCGTCCGCACTGGCCTTTCTCAAAAATGGCGGAGCCTGAGACGTGAGGGCACGCCCCGGCCAACTGTCTCGATTATATCATAGGTCATCGAGCCCGTCCATTCGGGAATACCATCCAAGCCCGCACGATCCTCAAAAGTCTGCCGTAAAAAAACGGCGCCCCGTACCATTTAAGGTACGGGGCGCCGGGTGCTATCGAGAGAAAAGATTTTGCTTATCTGCCGAGGGTGAAGGTGATGGTCTTACCAGAATCCACCCACACACCGTCATTGCCCTGATACTTCAGGTCAAGGGTGCGCTTGCCGGCAGAACCGATGGACAGGGTCAGAGTCCAGGTACGGACACCGTCATTGTCCACGTAGGTGCGGCCGCCAGCCAGGCCGGTGCCGTTCTCGTTGAAGAACGCAACCTTCGCCACAGCCGTGCTGGTCTTCACCTCGAAGGTGATCGGGGTGTTGACCTTCATCGCGCCGGAAACCAGCTTCGCGGAGATAACCTTCGCGTTCTCGCCTTCGGTGGGAGCGGAAGAGTTGCTCACGGTGAAGGAGATGGTCGCGCCGGTGGAACCGAGCACGCCGTCATCACCAGCGGTGGTAACCATCATGGTGCGATCGCCGATGGAACCCAGAGCGAAGGTAATGGTGAAGGTCTTGGTGCCGTCGCCATTGTCAACGCCGTTGTAGGAGTTCTCAACCGCCAGAGCGTTGCCAGCTTCGTTGTTCAGGCCAACTCTGGTCACGATGTCGGAAGTCTTAACGGTAACGGTAATGGTATCGTTCACGTTGTAGACAGCCTTATCGGCGGAAGCTTCCACGTTGTTGAGCGGGTTGGAGGGAACCGCGATGTCGGTTCTCTGCGCCGGCAGTTCAGCCTCGTCGCCGAGGTAGAAGCTGGCGAAACCAACCTGGTTGTAGGAGATGTTCTGGTTTGCAACACCGTTGCGGTACATCGGGTCATGCATCAGAGTGCGGATGCCGTATTCGGTGGGAGCCAGAGAGGTAACGATCGCGATCTGATTGGCGCTGTTCTTATAAAGGAGAACTTCTTCACGCCAGTCGCCCCAGAAGTCGGCCTTCAGGGTCGGGGTGCTCTTGGAACCAGTGGAGTTGAGGCCGGTCTGCAGGTAAGCGGTAGCAGCAAAGGTCTCGTCGTCAATGTCATTGATGTTGGCGCCGTTAGCAGCCATATGGGTCAGGCCGCTGCCGAACCAGATAGCGTTCTGGCCCTGGGCAATACCGCGGGCGGTATTGGTGGTAGCCAGGATTTCGCCGGTCACAGCGCTTCTGACGTTCTTGGTGGCAGAGGAATCGCCAGCCTGAGCGCCCGGGAACTTGTTGGAGAAGTTACCGGCCACAGAACCTTCATCGTCGTTACCGGTGAAGGAACCGTAGAGGCAAGCATTTTCGGTGTAGACCTCGCCCTTTTCGTTGAGGCGCAGACCCTTTTCCGGATCAAAGACGTGCGGGCCGGGCAGCCAGCCGTACTGCTTACCAGTGTTCTTGTCGTCCCAGATGTACTCTTCGATACCGGTGAACTGCATGATCTTGTTGGTCTTGTCGACCGGCAGGAGAGCAGAACGGTCACCGTGGTTCAGAGGAGCCCATCTGTTGAGCGGGTTGTTGCGGGTAGAATCGCTGATGATCTCAAAGCCAGGAGCCATCAGTTCGCCGGCCATGGCCTCAACAGTCATGAACACGTCGCCGTTGATGACGTAGGGGAGGAGCAGGCCCTTCTCTTCGTCCAGCTTGAGCTTCATGGACTTCAGGACAAACTCGTCTTTGCCGTCGCCGTCCAGATCAGCAGCCTCAGCAAAGTGGTTGCCGCGGGTGTAGTAGAGTTCCGGATCGTCGCCGAGGACGCGGCAGGCCGCATCTTCAGAATCAAAGTAAGCCTTCTCAACCAGCTTGCCGTCCACAAGGTAGTAAGCGGCAGCGGTGGTTCTCTGATAGTAGCCGCGCTGCACGATGGCGTAGTAGTTCTCACCGTCGAGAGAACCGGTAGCGCCCGCATAGCGGTTGGCGCGGTTGCCCTGAGAGTCGCCCCAAACAGACTTCTTCCAGGGATTTCTCAGCCAGTATTCTTCCTTCTTCTGCATAACCTGGGTCTTGTAACTGTCCAGGGTATCGGTGCCGGGAGCCGGCTCGGTGATGTAGCAGAAGTTGCCGCGCTGGGTCATGGTGTCCAGGGCCCACTGCTCGCCGTCCACGCTGCCCGCGGTGTAGGGGAATCTGTAATCGATGGTATCCACGATGACGCCCTTGCCGGCATCTTCGTCATACTCGAACGCGGTGACGAATTCCTGGTTGTCCTTCATGGTGCCCATACGGCCAACATGGTAAGACTTGATCCAGGCTTTCTTAGAAGGATCGTTCGGGCCGTCATTGCCGCCGCCGGCCGTGGGGCTGCGGTAGCAGATGTCAAAGCTGTTGAGAACGCCCCAGTAAGTATCGAGGGCTTCGTCGTTGCCTTCCGCGAAATACTGCTTGAACGCGGTAGTGGTGGAAGCAAGGCCGTCCTCGCCGCCGACTACAGTGTCAAGGGTTTCCGGATACACAACGGTCTGGGCCTCTTCGTCCCAGTTACCGATCTGGGTGCCCAGAGCGGTCTTCAGGATCAGTTCGCTCTTGCCGTCGCCATCGAAGTCCTGCACATACAGGTTGTTTTCGTGGTCGTTGGAGCAAGCTACGTTGTAGCCCATTTCCACGCGGAACAGCATGGTGCCGTCCATCTTGTAAACGTCAACGTATTCCACGCCAGTGTTGAGGCTCTTGGCGTTGTAAATCGGATCGGAATACATCGGGTCGGTGCTGCCAGAGCGCCACTTCATAACGATTTCGTACTGGCCGTCGCCGTCGAAATCACCCAGGGACATATCCTGGGGAGAGTAGCTGCCGCTCATGGTGGTCATGATGGAACCATCTTCATTGTGCGCGTAGGGAAGGCTGGTACCCACGTCCAGTTCCTCCACGTACTTGATGAACTTGGCTTCCAGCTCGTAGTACAGCGCATCGCTGATGATGCCGTCGGTGCCGAGAACATTGGCCGGCTTCCAGCTTTCGCTGTTGTAATCGTTGAGCTGTGCAACCCAGGCATTCAGCTGATCAGCCGTAACCGGAGTCTTGGTGTCGTGGGGCTCACGGAACGCACGGAGGAGATCCATGTCCACACGGTACCAGCTCTCCTGATTCTCTTCCGAGATCGCCCAGGTTTTCGCATCGTTGCCGCCGATTTTGCTGCCGGGGCCGACGATGTTTCCACGATACATGAAGTTCGCCAGAGGCATACGCTCGGGAGCGGGCTTCATCTGGATGTAGTGAACCGCAGCTTTATCAGCCTGGCTGCCAGAACCGATGGAAGAAAGCATCGCGACGGTCAGGCCTTCCTTGCGGCCTTCCACGCCGTCGATCACCGGAGCTACTTCATACTCGGAATCGATCGAGCCGTCCTTATCGGTATAGTTGGTGGGAGTGGTGTTTTCCTTTACGACACCAGGATTGGTCTCGTAGTTGCTCTCGGGAGCAACATCACGGGGTTCGATGGTGGCGATCTTCGCGCCATCGCGGTAGACGTTCCAGGAAATGCCGTCCGGCTCGTTTCCGAGGAAACGCCAGCTCAGGAAAATGCCGTCGGAAGTCTCGGCCGCGACCAGACCGCGATCCAGGTACTCCACAGGGCGGAGTCCATTGTTCGCGTCGCCAGCTGCTGCCACGCTCGTTGCCATTACTGCCGACGAGGCGATCATTGCGAACGTCAGCACCAATGAGCAAACGCGTTTTGCCATGCGTTTTTTCATTCTTCTTCCTCCTACTGATTTTGTTTGGTTCCTCGGCCCAATCGTTCGTTTTTCACCCCAAATATGGAGCAAAAAACCGAAGATATGGACCAATTAACCGACGACCCTATTATAATCTTGTTATGCATGTAAGTCAAGCGAAAATATATAATATTTTTGATATTAAACAGCACTTTTTGCACATTATTTTACTTATAACTGGAATGTCAAGGCGAAATCACGTCGGAAGGATGAAAATTTACTTATATTTTGTATATGCTATCTATATTATTTGAGGTATTATTGTATAATTTTCCGGGTTGATTTTCCATTGTTTTCAATACATTTCTATATTTTTCCGATAAAATGAAATTTGGCTAATTATCATGTACATGGTTTCTTTTTTGTGTAATGCGGCAATATATACGGATGCCCTATACATTATATAATATATAGGGCATCCGGGGACTATGAAGTTTTTTACCAGAAGGAACACAAGTCGTGATATTCATTCTCGAAAGGGGCCTGTTCGCATGGCCAAGGGCGGGCTGTAAAAGGCGTTCTTCCTAGGCAGTACACCCAAGCATTACCGTCTGGGCATCTGGAAATCCGCCAAAGCCCGATTGAGAAACCCGTTGAACTCTTTCATTTTTGCGAAGATGCGAACGGCAAAGCCCACAAAGTCCACATCCGTAACACGTTCATCGGTGACGGGGTATTCCAGATACCAGCTCTTGTTCTTGAGATGTGCCGCCTGCGGATGGCACGGGTCGTACCCCTGCGGTACCTTTTTCAGAGACGTCCCCTTTACGGTGAAGCATTCTGCAAAAGCGGGCGCCGTTATGATTCGTTCCCAATCCTCGCCGTTGGATGTGATTGCATCCCGCACCATGGTGGTCGCGTCTTTGAATTGGTCCGTAAACAACCCGCCTCCCAGAAAGGACTGCCCGCCGGGTTTCACCATGATATAATACCCCACCGGGATGGGCAGTTTGCCTTTTGGCCCGATATGGGCACGAAAGGCTGGGTGATAGGGTGATTTGTCATGAGAAAACCGGGTATCCCGCATCAGCTTAAAAGTCAGCTCTTTCGGAGCGGCCGGAGAAATGCTCTCATCTATCCGGCAAAGCTCCTGCATCAGCTGCGATACCAATGCTTCGAACTCCTGGCTGGCCTCTGTATAGCGGGCTTTGTTTTCATGAAACCATTCCCGCTCATTGTGTTCGCTAAGATCCGACAGGTAGGTAAGCATAGAGTGCCTGCTCATTTGGTTTCCTCCTTGCAGACCAGGGTGGAAAACGCCTCTCCGGCCATCATATTGCGGATCCAATCGGATATGTGCTTTGGTGAGCGATAAGCCGGAAAGCCCGCGAAAATCTGAGACAGGTCATCAAGCTCATCCATTGCCTCAATATAGCCAATAAGCTCCTCATAGCGGCATGGCTCCATGTTAGAAAAATCAAGACTGGCCGGATTGAGCCTGTGGGTGGCAACCGCATAGTTTATCCGCCGTTTGCAGGAGCACATTCCCGTGCCGCTGAGGCCGCAGTATTCGCGAAGGAAATCAGCCATCCTTGCACGGATACGGGACAGCCTTTTCCGGTAAGCCTCCGGGGTTGTCTCCAGGATCTGGGCTGCAATCCGGCTGTCCAAACGGAACATGGTCCCCAGGATATATACCGCGCGTTCCTCCGGAGAAAGGCACTGCAGCATAACATTGGAACACGAAAGCTTCAGTTCTCGTTCCAGCAGAGCCTTGTCCACGCCTCCGCTCAGATCCGCCACATCGCGTTCCCGGCCGCAGGCGATATCTTCTCCGTACATTTCAAAGCTGAGCGGATGCTGGGCGAACATCCCTTTTCGGTAGTCTTTGAGGTGGTTGACCGCAATGCAAAACACCCAGGTAGACAAGCTGCTTTCCTGTCGGAAAGAGGATAGATGGGTCATCACTTTAATTAGGATTTCCTGAGTAGCGTCCTCAGCATCTGCAACCATCCCCAGCATCCGAAGGGACAGGTTGAATACCAGGTCCTGTACACTGCCAAGCAGGGCTTCCAGTGCTTCTTTGTCTCCGCAAACGGCCTGTTCAATCCGTTGTCGTTCCAGTTGAGCGTTCATATGTAATCTCCTTTCGCCGAGGCAATTGTTGGGCTTGTCCTTCCTGCCTCTTTTTATTAGACACGATAATTTCCGCCGTGTGACATCCTGAAGCGATATTTTCTCATAGAAGATACAAATAGAATACAGGAAACTTCTTCAAACAAAGCGATATGCAGGCGGATTGGCCTACCGGTACTGTCTTGTAGGGTCAATTCTGCCTTTAGCTGGATGTACTCACACAGATTTTCCTGCTTTTAAAGGCAGCGAAAAACAAAAAGCCCGCTTGAACACTGGATTTACCAGTATTTAAGCAGGCTTCCCGATGTGAGAGGCATACAAAACAGATCGGCGGTGGGAGTTGAACTCTCTCGAACTCGCAAAAAGTTGGTAGCGACAGCGAACCGTCGTGAGGGCGTTTACAACCGAACAGGTGAGCCGAGCGTGACTTTTTGCGAAAAGGAGGAGCAAGGGAGCGGGCGGATGGCTTATTTTCTGTCGCAGACAAAAAATAAGCCGGAGCAAAGCGAACTTTGCTCCGGCTTGGTGCGCCCGGAGGGACTCGAACCCCCGACCTTTTGGTTCGTAGCCAAACACTCTATCCAGCTGAGCTACGAGCGCACATTTGTAAAAGCATCGTGAGGATGCTCGACTATAATACCACACCGGATGAGGCTTGTCAAGGATTTTTCGAGCCGATCTGCCAAATTTTATGAGTAAGCAACCGCCTTGCCGCAAAGGCCCCCACGGGAAAAAGAAAAATGCAATGGAGAAAATCAAACCGGCACGGAAACACGACCGTTCTTTCGGAGCAGCGCAAAACAGATGCCCGCAGTCGTTTCCTATTATAGAGCGGGACGCGGGAAAACATACCCTGTGCTTTAGCACGCCTGTTTTATACCGAGAAGGGCCGCCGGAATAACCCGGCGGCCCTTTCCAAAACCCTTATGCGGAGGGCTTCGCAGCAAACTGGCTGTTATACAGGTCCGCATAGAACCCGCCCTGCTCAAGCAGTTGTCTGTGGTTGCCCGTTTCGATGATCCTGCCGTTGTTCATCACCAGGATGATGTCCGCATCCCGGATGGTGGACAGCCGGTGAGCGATGACAAAGGAGGTCCGTCCCTGCATCAGCGCATTCATGGCCTTTTGAATCTGAATCTCAGTGCGGGTATCAACGTTGGAGGTAGCCTCGTCGAGAATCAGGATGGCCGGGTCGGCCAGGATGACCCGGGCGATGGTCAGAAGCTGTTTCTGACCCTGGGAAATGTTGGACGCTTCCTCGTTGAGCACCGTGTCGTAGCCGTCGGGCAGCGTGCGGATGTAGTGATCCACCCTTGCCGCCTTGGCCGCTGCCATCACCTGCTCCAGCGTGGCGTCCGGGCGGGAATAGGCGATGTTTTCCCGGATGGTGCCGTTAAAGAGCCAGGTGTCCTGCAGTACCATGCCGAAAATGGAGCGCAGCCCTTCCCGGGTCATATCCCGGATGTCCATTCCGTCCACCCGGATGGCGCCGCCGTCGATTTCGTAAAAGCGCATGAGCAGATTGACAAGGGTGGTCTTTCCGGCGCCCGTGGGCCCGACGATGGCCACCGTCTGTCCGGGGCTCACCTTTACATTCATATCCTCAATGAGCGGCTCGGCCGGGTTATAGCGGAAGTCCACATGGTCGAACTCTACCGCCCCGCGCAGCGCCTTTGCCTCGATGCGCTTGGGATTCAGGGCTTCGGGAATCTGCTCTTCCTCGTCGAGCACCTCGAATACCCGCTCCGCCGCCGCCACCGTGGACTGGAGAATGTTCGCAATGTTGGCGGTCTGGTTGATGGGCTGGGTAAACTGGTTCGAGTACTGGATGAAAGCCTGTACGTCGCCCACCGTCAGCTGGCCGTTTGCCACCCGCAGCCCGCCGATGACAGCCACGAACACATACCCTAAGTTGTTGACAAAGGTCATCAGCGGCATAATAATGCCGGAGATGAACTGGGCCTTGCGGTTATACTCGTAGAGCTCTTCGTTGACGGTGTTGAATTCGTCCACCGCCTTCTGCTCATGGCCGTAGGCCTTGACCTCCTTGTGCCCGGTGTACATTTCCTCCACATGCCCGTTTAACTCCCCCAGCACCCGCTGCTGGCCCACGAAGTATTTCTGGCTTCTCTTGACCACGAAAATGGTAATCACAAGGCAAAGCGGGATGGTGATGAAGGTCACCAGGGTCAGCAGGGGACTGATGGTGAGCATCATGATGAGCACGCCCACAATGGTGACCACCGAGGTAATCAGCTGGGTCAAGGATTGCTGCAGCGTCTGAGCTACCGTGTCCACGTCGTTGGTGATGCGGCTGAGGATTTCGCCGTGGGTGCGCCCGTCAAAGTACTTGAGCGGGAGCTTGGAAAGCTTATCGTCCACCTGTTTGCGCATGTCGTACACGACCTTCTGGGAAACCCCGGCCATGACGAACTGCTGAATCCAGCTGAACACAGAGCTGACAAAGTAAATCCCCACTAAGGTCAGAAGCACTCCGGCAATGCCGTTAAAGTCGATGTTGATAGGCGGGGCAAGCTCCGCCGGCACGCCGTTTAACACCGCGGCCATATGGGGCATTACCCCTTCCACCAGAAGGTTGGTGGCGTTTTTTAAGATGTTCGGGCCGATAATCATAAAGGCTGTGGAAAGAATCGCCGCGAAGAACACGGTCAGCAGCTTGGCCCAGTGGGGCTTTAAGTAGCCCAGCAGCCGCTTGGAGGTACCTTTGAAGTTCTTCGCCTTTTGTGCCACATGCATGCCGCCGCCCGGCCCGCGTCCGGCTCCAGGTCCATGTTTCATGCCAATTCCTCCTCTGACAGCTGCGACGCGACGATTTCGCGGTAGATGTCGCAGGATTTGAGCAGTTCCCGGTGGGTGCCCATCCCGGCCACCCGGCCCTCGTCGAGCACAATAATTTTATCCGCGTCCATAACGGTGCTCACCCGCTGAGCCACCATGAACACGGTGGCGCCCTTGACCTCATTCTTCAAAGCCGCGCGCAGCTTCGCGTCGGTCTTAAAGTCCAGCGCGGAGAAGTTGTCGTCGAAAATGTAGATTTCCGGACGGCGCACCAAAGCCCGCGCAATGGTCAGGCGCTGCTTCTGCCCGCCCGACAGGTTGGAACCGCCCTGAGAGATCATGGAGTTGTAACCGTCGGTCATCTCGTCGATGAAATCGGAAGCCTGGGCGATGCGCGCCGCGTTCTGAATCTCCTCGTCGGTTGCGTCCTCCTTGCCGTAGCGGATGTTGTCGGCGATGGTGCCGGTGAACAGAAGGGCCTTTTGCGGGACAAAGGAAATCCGCTTTCGAAGCTCCTCTTTTTCAAACTCCCGCACGTCTACCCCGTCCACCGAAATGCGCCCGCCGGTCACGTCGTAAAACCGGGGAATCAGGTTCGCCAGAGTGGACTTGCCCGACCCCGTGGACCCGATGATGGCCACCGTTTCGCCGGGGGCTGCTTCAAAGGAAATGTCGGTCAGCGCCAGTTCCTCCGCGTTCGTGTACCCGAAGGACACATGGTCGAATGTCACCTTTCCGGTCTTTTCCGGAACCTTGGGGGCGTCCGGATCGAGAAGCTCCGTGTTCAGCTCGAACACTTCGTTGATTCGGTCTGCGGACGCCTGGGCCCTGGGCAGCATGATGAACATCATCGCCACCATCATCACCGAGAACATGATCTGCATGATGTACTGGAGGAAAGCCTGCAATTGCCCCACCTCCATGGCGCCCGCGTCGATGCGCACTGCGCCGAACCACACCACGCCCAGCATGATCAGGTTAAAGATCAGCATGACCAGCGGCATAAAGATGGCCATAATGCGGTTGACCTTGATGGCGGTTTTCGTCAGGTCCGTGTTCGCCCCGTCAAACCGCTCCTTTTCCGCGTCGTCCCGGTTAAACGCCCGGATCACCCGGATGCCCATGAGCTTTTCCCGCAGCACCTGGTTTAGCTTGTCGATCTTCTTCTGCATGGCCTGGAACAGCGGGATCGTCGAGCGCCCCACCAGCCAGATGATCAGCGCCAGCACCGGGATCACCGCCACGATAATCAGGGACAGCACCGCGTCCTTGCTCACCGCCAGCACGATTCCGCCGATGAGCATCATCGGCGCCATCAGCATCATGCGCAGCAGCATGAACCCTAAGTTTTGAATCTGGGTGACGTCGTTGGTGTTTCGGGTAATGAGGGTCGCTGTGCCAAGCTTGTCAAATTCCTTTAAGGAATAGCTGGAGGCCCGGGTGAAAATGCCCCGGCGCAGGTCCCGGCCGAACCCCATGGATACCTTCGCCGCCAAGAACGACCCGAGAATCGCGCACACCATTCCCCCCAAAGACACCAGCAGCATCAGCCCGCCGGCGCGCAGGATATAGTCGGTATCCCCGGCCATAACGCCCTTGTCGATGATGTCGCCGTTGAGGTTTGGCATGTAAAGCTGTGCCACGCTCTGCCCGAAGGTCAGAAGCAGGATGGCCACAAGCGACGGGATATACCGTTTGTCGATGCGCTTAAAGAGCTTTATCATCTGCATCATCCTTCCTTTCTTGTGATGCCTCCGGGGCATCCCCGGAGCGAAACTTGAAATATTCGTACACTTCCCGCAAGAGCTCGATGAGCTGTTCGCTTTTTTCCTCGCCTAAGTACGAAATCAGGTTGTCGACCTTCCCCTGGAAAGCCGCCACCGTGTCCTGCACCGCCTGCTCGCCCTTGTCCGTGAGGAGTACCCGCACCGCCCGCCGGTCCCGTGGGTCCATCTGTCTTACCAGGTACCCCCTGGTTTCCAGAGCGTTCACCTGCTGGGTAACCGATGGGGGCGCCACTCGCAGCATCCGGCTGATTTCCTTCACCCGCGCCCCGTGGACAGAATGGATGCCGTGGCAATGGCCCGCCTGAATCATGTGCAGGTGCATGAGCATGGAGCCCTCGCCCGGCGTCAGGTCCCCGACCCGCGGCGGCGCCCAATGGGTCTTGCTGAAGAGCATGAACAGCTCCATCAGCCTGGCCGCCGTGGTCTCCTGGTCTAGCATGGTATCACCGCTTTCGATAGTTAAGGTTCCTAATTATTTGGATGTTAATATATTATGCTTCTTAATTTTTAATGTCAAGGAAGAATCTTTGAAAAGAGTATGGACGATTTGTGAACGGACAAACAAAGAACCGGGCGGAATTTTCCGCCCGGTTCTTTGTTAAGGAAGGACCTCACGGATCTCCGTGCGCCCGAGCAGGTAGTCGATGCTGCATGGATAAAGCCCCCGTTCCCGGTAGGGAAGGGGAGCCCCGCGCGCCTGAATCCGGTACAGAGAAAGAACCGGGCTCAGGCCAGGCAAGCAAAAGGGCCGGACGGGAATCCCCGTCCGGCCCTGAAAGGTGCTCTATTCCGTATCCTGCTTTTTCGGGCCTTTCCTCCACAAAGGTTTGGGATCGTCGGTCAAATCCAGCAGGTATTCCATGTTGACGTTATAAAGTCTCGCGAGAATCACGAGATTATCTACAGTTGGAATTCGTTTGCCCAGTTCATATTTGGAGAGATTCGTCTGTTCAATACCAGTTCTCATCTGTACGGCTACCTGCGTAAGTCTCATTCTCTTGCGAGCTTCTTTGAAGCGGTTCAACGGCGATCCCTCCTTCCATATAGGTCATTCTGACATATTTTCGATTGACAAATAGATCGGATTGATCTATTATTGGGTAGATCACATAGATCTATTTGCGCAAGGAGGGGAAATTTATGCGTTCGATTTTAGAAGAGCTGTTTTTCGGCATGATTAACCCTAATTTAGAGCAGTTTAAAGACAATGAGCCCTATACACAGGCTATGGAGACTATCCAGGCTAACCAGGAGCTGTTGATGGAGCATATTGACGAGGAAAGCGGGCGCCTCCTTGTGCAAATGGCCGACGCCTTCTCCGAGGTGCTGGCCATTGTCTCCGTGGAGCGGTTCGCCGAGGGGGCCAGAATCGGGGGCAGGCTGATTCAAGCTCTGTTGGAGGAATAAAAAAAGAGCCGGGAGCATCTTGCTCCCGGCTCCTTTCATGGTAAAGGCCCAATTCTCCGCCTGTCTATCCGCGCTGCGCCAAAAGGCCGGGCGGGTTCCGTTCAGCCTCGTCCAGAAGGGAAGAAAGGCCGCTTTCACCTCTTGCCCGTGGTAAGGCTCCAATCCCCGCTCACCCAAAGAGCGAGCGGGCTCACCGCGTCCCCCGTCCAGAACCAGAAGAAGGCCGGGAGCATCTCGCTCCCGGCCTTCTTAAATACATATATATTTATAATGTATTCGCCTGGATGACCTCCGCCGCCAGCCGTTCCAGATCGGCGTACACAGTCAGCGTCCCCGCCTGCGCCCGAAAGGCCGGGGCCCCGTGCAGCCCCCGCATGTACCAGCCCGCGTGCTTTCGCATCTCCCGCATGGCCACCCGTTCGCCCTTGTAGCCGCAGGCGAGCTTTCCTTGCTTTAGCATCACCATCATCCGTTCGGTGACCGACGGGTAGGGAACCACCGTCTCATGTAAAAGCCAGGCGTTGATTTCCCGGAACACCCACGGCGCACCCAGCGCCCCCCGGCCTACCATCACCCCGTCGCAGCCCGTTTCCTCCAGCATCCGCGCCGCGTCCGCCGGGGTGTAGATGTCCCCGTTCCCGATCACCGGGACCTTCACCGCCGCCTTCACCTGCCGGATGATGTCTAGGTCCGCCGGCGGGGCGTACATCTGCGTCCGGGTCCGGCCGTGAACCGTGATGGCCGCCGCCCCCGCCTGCTCGCAGATTCTGGCCACCTCCACCGCCGTCACCGTTTCCTCGTCCCATCCCTTGCGGATTTTCACCGTTACCGGCACGTCCGCCGCCTTCACCACCGCTTCCACAATCCGCCCGCAAAGCTCCGGGTCCTTCATCAGCGCGCTGCCGCACCCGTTTCCCGCGATCTTGGGGGCCGGGCAGCCCATGTTGATGTCCAGGAGTTCCGGGCGCTGCTCCATCACCATGGCCGCCGCCTCGCCCATGAGCTTTGGGTCGTCGCCAAAAAGCTGCAAGGCAATCGGCCGTTCCCCTTCGCCGAAGGCCAAAAGCTCCTTTGACTTGCGGTCGTGGTACAATAACCCCTTGCAGCTGACCATTTCCCCATAGGTCATCGCTGCCCCGTACCCCCGGCACAGCTCGCGAAACGCCCGGTCGGACACGCCCGCCATAGGCGCCGCCACCGCCGGGCCTTCTATGGTTACCTTGCCGATTTTCATACCTGGCCTCCCGGTTTCCTTCCAAACCGGCGGGCCGTTTTCGAGCCCGCCGGTGAAATTCATTTATGAAGTACTCATTATAGCATTGTAAAAGGATTCTTGCAAATGCTATAATAGAATCCATTGTAGAAATGCGACCCCCGCAAAAACCGCGTGAATTCCCGGTTAAATAGGGGTAAAATAGCGGGATATTCGATGGAAATTCCGATGAAATTCGTGTTAGGAGTTGATACCCATGAAGCTGCTGGCCCTCGACGGCAACTCCATTTTAAACCGGTCCTTCTACGGCATCCGGCTGCTCACCACCAAGTCCGGCGAGTACACCAACGCCATCTACGGCTTTCTCACCGTTCTCAATAAGCTCAACGAAGACGTGGCTCCCGACGCGGTGGCCATCGCCTTTGACATGCACGCCCCCACCTTCCGGCACAAGGAGTACGACGGCTATAAGGCCGGGCGCAAGGGCATGCCGCCCGAGCTGTTCGCCCAGATGGAGCCGTTAAAGGAGATTCTGCGGGCCATGGGGTATACCCTAGTGGAATGCGAGGGCTTCGAGGCGGACGACATTCTCGGTACCCTTGCCCAGGCCGCCAAGGAGAACGGGGATACCTGCATCATCGCCACCGGGGACCGGGACGCCTTGCAGCTGGTGGGCGACGGGGTGACGGTGCGCCTTACCGCCACCAAGCAGGGCCGCCCGGAGGTCACCTATTACGACGAAGCGAAGATTCTGGAGGACTATGGGGTTACCCCGAAGCAGCTCATCGAAATCAAGGCCCTGCAGGGGGACACGTCCGACAATATCCCGGGCGTCGCCGGCATCGGGCCCAAGACCGCCGGGGACCTCATCCAGAAGTTCGGCTCGGTGGAGGCCATCTACCGGGACCTGGATACGCTCGACGTAAAGCCCGCCGTGAAAAAGAAGCTGGAAGCGGGCCGGGAGTCTGCTAAGCTAAGCCGGTTCTTAGGCGAGATCAACACCCATGCCCCCATTGAAACCAAGATTCCCTCCTATGTGGTGGGCCCGGGGGACAAAGGGGCCGCGGCCCGGCTGCTGGCGAAATACGAGCTTTTTTCCCTTATCGAGCGCCTGGGCCTCGCGGGAGAGGACGGCTCAGCCCCCAAGGAGGCCGAACAGGCAAAGGAAAAAGCCCTGTGCCTGGAGGAAACGGAGGAAAGCGCCGCCCTTGCCGCCTTGCGGGCGGGAAAGGCCGCTTACGCCGCCCCCGTGTTCGACGGGGACGGAAATCTGACCGCCGCCGTCGCGTCCGACGGCAACGCCCTCTTTCTGCTCAAAGAGAGCGCCCAAAGCCTGTTTACCGATTCCAAGATCCCGGTGGTTTGTCACGACGGCAAGCCCATCTTTAAGGCCTTAAAGAGAAAAGGCGCCACTATAGAAAATGAAAAGATGGACGTGATGCTGGCGGCCTACCTGCTAAACCCCTCCGCGTCCGGGTATGACATGGACCGTCTCGCCCAGGAATACGCCGTGCCGGTTCCCGCCGTGAAGGCCTCCGAGCCTTACGAGGCGGCGGCCAAGGCCGCCGCCCTGCTGCCGGGCCTTTCCGGGGCGCTGGCGGAGCACATCGTGGAGAATAAGCAGGAATCCCTCCTGACGGACATCGAGCAGCCTCTTTCCGAAGTGCTGGCGGACATGGAGCTTACCGGCTTCCGGGTGGACGTAAAAGGCATCGAGGAATTCGGCGACAAGCTGCAAAAGGAGATCGACACCTTACAGCGGGACATTTACGAACTGGTGGGGTATGAGTTTAACCTCAATTCCCCCAAGCAGCTGGGAGAGGCCCTGTTCATCAAATTGGGCCTGCCCGCGAAAAAGAAAACCAAAAGCGGCTATTCCACCTCCGCCGACGTGCTCGAAGAGCTGGCCGAGGAGCATCCGGCGGTGCAAAAGCTTTTAGATTACCGGCATTTGGCCAAGCTCAAGTCCACCTACTGCGACGGGCTTTTGAAGGTGGTGGAGGAGAACGGCCGGGTCAATTCTACCCTCAATCAGACCGAAACCCGCACCGGCCGCATCAGCTCCACCGAACCGAACCTACAAAACATCCCCATCCGTACCGAGCTCGGGCGGGAAATGCGCCGGTTCTTCCTGGCGAAAGAGGGCTGGGTGCTGGTGGACGCGGACTATTCTCAGATCGAGCTGCGGGTGCTGGCCCACATCGCGGGAGACAAGACCATGATCGAGGCCTTCCGCTCCGGGACGGACATTCATACCGTCACCGCCTCCCAGGTGTTCGGCGTGCCTCAGGAGCTGGTGACGCCCCTCATGCGCAGCCGGGCCAAAGCGGTCAACTTCGGCATCGTCTACGGCATCGGGGCCTTCTCCCTGGCGAAGAACATCCACGTCAGCCGGTACGAGGCCTCCCAGTATATCAAGAACTATCTTAACACCTATTCCGGCGTGCGCGATTATATGGACCGGGTGGTTAATAAGGCGAAAGAGGACGGATTCGTGGAAACCATCTTCGGGCGCCGCCGGTACCTGCCGGAGCTGACCTCCAGTAACGCCAACCTGCGCGCCTTTGGCGAACGGGTGGCCCGCAATATGCCCATCCAGGGCGCGGCGGCGGACATCATTAAGATCGCCATGATCCGGGTCAGCCGGCGCTTGCGGGAGGAAGGGCTCAAAGCACGCCTGATTTTGCAGGTGCACGATGAGCTCATTGTGGAAGCGCCCGAGGACGAAGCCCAAAAAGCGGCCCGCATTCTCAAGGAAGAGATGGAAGGGGCCGCCCAAATGGACGTATGCTTAAGCGTGGACGTAAACACCGGGAAGACCTGGTACGACGCCCATTAATATAAGGAGCAAAGGCAATGAAGATTTTATTTGTCTGCACAGGGAACACCTGCCGCAGCCCCATGGCCGAGGCACTGGCGAAGGACTTTTTGCAAAAGGCCGGACGGCCGGACGTGGAGGTGGAAAGCGCCGGTCTTGCCGCCTTTACCGGGGAGCCGGCGGCCGAGAACGCCGTTCGGGTGATGGGGGAGGTCGGGATTGATTTGAGCGGCCACCGGTCCCGCTCCCTTTCCCGGTACGAGCTTACCGAAACCGACCGGTTCGCCGTCATGAGCCTTTCCCACGCCGCCGCGCTCAACGAAGCGGGCGTGCCCATGGAGAAAATCGTGGTGCTCGGGGGCGGCGTGTCCGACCCCTTCGGCGGGGACGTGCAGGTTTACCGAGCCTGCCGGGACCAGCTCAAGGAAGCGGTGGAGACGTTCTTAACCGGGCTTCTCAAGGAAACCGGGAGGGATGACGCCTCATGAACCCGGACGTTCGAATCGTCCCCATGTCCCCGGCACACATCCCGACGCTGGCGAAGCTGGAAAAGTGCTGCTTTTCGGTCCCCTGGAGCGAAGCGGGCCTTTCCGAGGAGCTTTTAAACCCTGTAGCCGTTTTCTTAGTGGCCCAGCGGGAGGGAGAGGTCCTCGGGTACGCGGGAATGCACCATCTGCTCGACGAAGGAAACATCATCAACGTGGCCGTTTTCCCGGAGCACCGGCGAAAAGGGGTGGCAAGCGGCCTGCTTTTTTCCCTGGTGCGCTACGGGATTGAAAATGGCCTTGCCCGGCTGACCTTGGAGGTGCGCCCATCCAACTTAGGGGCGGTGGCCCTCTACGAAAGCTTCGGCTTTGAGCAGGTGGGGCGCCGGCGCGGCTTTTATTCAAAGCCGCCGGAAGACGGGCTTGTGATGGTCAAAAAGCTCTAACAGAACACGGCTCGGGCCGAATGGGCCCGGCAATTTGGAGGAATACTAGGATTATGTTGGTTTTAGGATTGGAGTCGTCCTGTGACGAGACGGCGGCGGCTGTAGTGGAGGACGGTCGAAAGGTGTTGTCCAATGTGGTGGCATCCCAAGTGGACGAGCACCGGCTCTACGGCGGGGTGGTGCCGGAAATCGCCTCCCGCCGCCACGCGGAAAACGTGGTGGGCGTGGTGCGCGAAGCGCTCGAGCAAGCAGGCGCTGCGCTTTCGGACATCGACGCGGTAGCGGTGACCTACGCCCCCGGCCTGATCGGCGCGCTGCTGGTGGGGGTCAACTTTGCCAAGGGCCTTTCCTTTTCGGCAGGCAAGCCCCTCGTGCCGGTGCACCATCTGCGCTCTCACATCGCCGCCAACTACCTGGCTCACCCGGAGCTGGAACCGCCCTTTTTGTGCCTGGTGGCGTCGGGCGGGCACAGCCACATCGTGGCGGTGGAGGACTACACGCGCTTTAAGGTGATCGGCCGCACCCGGGACGACGCGGCGGGGGAAGCTTTCGACAAGGCGGCCCGGTCCATGGGCCTGCCCTATCCGGGCGGGGTGTATCTCAACAAGGCGGCCCAGGGGGGAGACCCTCATGCGTTCAAGCTTCCCAACCCCAAGGTGGAGGGTGCGCCATATGACTTTTCCTTTTCCGGGCTAAAAACCGCGGTCATCAATCTGATTCACAACGCCCAGCAGAAGGGGGAGACCCTGCCGGTCCCCGACCTGGCGGCGTCTTTCCAGGCGGCGGTGGTGCGGGCCTTGTCCGACCGGGTGATGATGGCGGCCGAAGAGTTCGGCTACAAAACGGTAGCGCTGGCCGGCGGCGTATCCGCCAACTCCTGCCTGCGCGAAACCCTCTCACAGCAGTGCGGGGAAAAGGGAATCCGCCTTTTTATGCCGCCTCTGTCCCTGTGCGGGGACAACGGCGCTATGGTAGGCGCGCAGGGGTTTTACGAGTTCCTTGCGGGAAACCGGGCGGATTTCACGTTAAATGCTTACGCATCCCGGCCAATCGACCAATAATTTGTTGGTAAAATACACAAATCGTGCAGGCGAAAGGCTCGAAAATTGCAAATAATGCGCCAAATCGTCTGCTTGACAGGGTTTTAACACATTATTCATTGCTAAAATGCCGAAAAAATACTATAATAACACCATGCGCAATTAGAAGGAAAACATTGCAAAATTGTGTGACTGAGAGGAGAATGATCATGGCACTGACGAACAACAAGCATGTTCTCGACTGGGTCGACGAAATGATCGCTCTGACGAAGCCGGACCAGGTTGTCTGGATTGACGGTTCCGAGGAGCAGCTTGATGACCTGCGCCGCCAGGCGGAGGAAACCAAGGAAATGATTAAGCTCAACGAAGAGAAGCTTCCGGGCTGCTACCTGCACCGCACCGCGGTCAACGACGTGGCGCGCGTGGAGCACCGCACCTTTATCTGCTCGAGAAAAGAAGAGAACGCGGGCCCCACCAACAACTGGATGGATCCCAAGGAAGCCTATGAGAAGCTGGGCAAACTGTTCGATGGCTCCATGAAGGGCCGTACGGCATATATCATCCCCTATTCCATGGGCCCCATCGGCTCTCCGTTCTCCAAAGCGGGCGTGGAAATCACCGATTCCATCTACGTGGTGCTCAACATGGCCATCATGACCCGTATGGGCAAAGAGGTCTTCACCGCGCTGGGCGACAGCAACGACTTTGTCCGCGGCCTGCATTCCAAGGCCCAGCTGGACGAAGAGAACCGCTATATCTGCCACTTCCCCGAGGACAACACCATCTGGTCCATCAACTCCGGCTACGGCGGAAACGTGCTTTTGGGCAAGAAGTGCTTCGCCCTTCGCATCGCTTCCTACCAGGGCAAGCAGGAGGGCTGGATGGCCGAGCATATGCTCATTCTCGGCTTAGAGAACCCCCAGGGCGAGGTCAAGTACATCGCCGCCGCCTTCCCGTCTGCCTGCGGCAAGACCAATCTGGCCATGCTCATCCCGCCGGAGGTCTATAAAAAGCAGGGCTATAAGGTTTGGTGCGTGGGCGACGATATCGCCTGGCTGCGCATCGGCCCGGACGGCCGCCTGTGGGCCGTAAACCCCGAGAACGGCTTCTTCGGCGTGGCTCCCGGCACCAACGCGAAGAGCAACCCCAACGCGCTGGCTTCTACCCGCCAGGGCACCATCTTTACCAATGTAGTCCACAATCTGGAAGATAACACCGTCTGGTGGGAAGGCCTTGACAAGAATCCGCCCCAGAACGCGCTCAACTGGAAGGGCGAAAAGTGGGATCCGGCTTGCGGCGAAAAGGGCGCTCATCCCAACAGCCGCTTCACTGCCCCGGCTAAGAACTGCCCGTGCATCAGCCCGAAGTTTGATTCTTCCGAGGGCGTGCCGATTTCCGCCATCGTGTTCGGCGGCCGCCGCGCCAAGACCGCGCCGCTGGTGTACCAATCCCGCGACTGGGAGAACGGCGTGTTCGTCGGCTCCATTATGGCTTCTGAGACCACTGCCGCCGCCACCGGTGCCGTCGGTGTTGTCCGTCGTGACCCCATGGCCATGCTGCCCTTCTGCGGCTATCACATGGGCGACTACTGGGCTCACTGGATCGAGATGGGCAAGAAGCTGGGCGACAAGGCTCCCAAGATCTTCAACGTCAACTGGTTCCGCACCGACGACGAAGGCCACTTCATCTGGCCGGGCTTCGGCGACAACATGCGTGTCCTCGACTGGATCATCAAGCGCTGCGAGGGCAAGGCGGACGCCGACGAGACGCCCATCGGCTTTGTGCCTAAGGCCCAGGATATCAACCTGGAGGGCCTGGATTTCTCGGTCGAGCAGCTCAAAGATATCCTGAGCGTGGATAAGGAGCTGTGGAAGACGGAGACCCAGGGCATTGAGGAGTTCTACGGCAAGTTTGGCGATAAGCTGCCCCAGGAGCTGCGCAACCAGCTCAACACCCTCAAGGCGAAGCTCAACTAACGCGTTTTTGCAAACCATTCTGCCCGCTGTGTCTAACGACACGGCGGGCGTTTTCTTTTACAGGAAGGTTTGACGTATGTATTTCCCTGATACAGCAAGAAATAAAAACAACCCGCCACAATCGGAAAACAGGCCGCTCTTTCCCAAGGCTCTTTGAGACGGTACAATAGAAGCAGACAGCAAACAAAAAACGAAACTGGGGGAACCTGCAATGGATGGCACCATGACAACCTGGCTTGAGCAAATGAAGACGGCGGAGGTAAAGAAACCGATGCCGGTCCTCTCCTTTCCCTGTGTGCAGCTGCTTGCCTGCAGCGTAAAGGAGCTGATTTTTGACCCCAACCGCCAGGCGGCGGGAATGAAACGCATCGCCGACCGGTGCGATACGGCCGCCGCGGTGAGCATGATGGACTTGTCGGTGGAAGCCCAGGCTTTCGGCTCTCAAATCCGCGTCAGCGACGATGAGGTGCCCACAGTGGTGGGACGGATTCTGGAGGACGAGGCGGATGCGGACGCATTGGAGGTTCCCCAGGTGGGCGCAGGGCGCACCGGGCTTTACATCGAGGCCATCGGCCAGGCGGTGAAACAAATCACCGACCGTCCCGTTTTTGCTGGGGTAATCGGTCCCTTCTCGCTGGCCGGCCGGCTGATGGACATGAGCGAAATCATGGTCAACTGCTATATGGAGCCGGATATGGTGACGCAGACCCTGGAGAAGACCACCCAGTTCCTCATCGATTACATCCGCGGCTATAAGGCGGCGGGCGCCCACGGCGTGGTAATGGCGGAGCCGGCGGCTGGGCTTTTGTCTCCTGAGCTCAATGATGCCTTTTCCGTGCCCTTTGTCAAGCGGATTGTAGACGCGGTGCAGGACGAACACTTCCTGGTCATTTATCATAACTGCGGCAACACTCTGCCGCTTGTGGACGGAATTCTGTCCACCGGCGCCGCCGCCTACCATTTCGGCAACGCCGTGGATATGGCGAGCATCCTCGCCCTCATGCCTGACGATACCCTGGTGATGGGAAACATTGATCCGGCCGGCCAATTCCGCAACGGCACCCCTCAGTCGGTGCGGGAAAGCACGCTCGCGCTGCTTCAAACCTGCGCCAAGCATAAAAACTTCGTCATCTCCTCCGGGTGCGACATTCCGCCCCTGTCAAGCTGGGAGAACATTGACGCCTTCTTTGACGCGGTCCGAGAATTTTACGGGCGATAAAGGGGCAGGCATATCCGCCTTTGGCACGGCATATCAATGAGTGACTAGGACTATTGTGCTGGAGGCGGGAGATATGTTTGTCTATTCATTCAAGGCATCCAAAAAGAAGATGCGTTTGGGAATTCTGGTTCTGATCGGGCTGGTTGCGGCGATTCTCATCGTGGTGCTGACCGGGACGGGAGGCGGCGACGCGGCGGCGCAGGGCCAGGCCCAGGAAACCGCGGCCCCGACCAAGATATCCACCAATGAGGAACGGGTCAATTACCTCAAAAGCTTCGGCTGGGAGGTTAATCCCGTGCCGGTTTCCAGCGCGGACGTGACCATTCCCAAGACCTTTGACGCGGTGTACGAAAAGTACAACGTGGTGCAGAAAAAACAGGGCATGGATCTGGAAGCCTACAAAGGAAAAATCGCCAAGAAATACAGCTATACGGTTTTGAACTACCCCGCCTACGACGGGGCGGTCCAGGCGAACCTGCTTATTTACGACAATCAGGTAATCGGGGCCGACATCAGCGCCTTGGCGCTGGACGGCTTTATGCACGGCCTGACCAATGAATCGTAACAAAAGCGGTCCGTTTTAAAAATACCGCAAGACAAAGAGAGAACCCCGGGTGAAAACCCAGGGCTCTCTCTTTTGATTTCCAAGCAGGGCCGTGCGTGCGTCTTTTGAAAACGCAACGGCGGAACCCTGTCTACCGGGTATTGTCTCGCTTTTGTGGCTCCATGTATTCCTTTGCCCCACAGTTGGGACAGGTGAGAATTTTTCCTCCTGCCGCGTTTGGGGCAAACAGGTATTTGCGCAGCCGGGGCCGGAAAGGGTAGGAACACGTTGGACAAACAAACTGCTCATGGCGGTAGAAATGCACCGCGTTCCGGGCCGCGAGAAGGAGCACCAGCAGCACGATCCCCCCGCCAATTAGCAAAAGAATTTCATACGCTTGCATCTTCGTCCGCCTTTCAAAAGAAAGTTACGCCATGCGTTCGGCCATTTCCTTGGTAATTTCATGGAGAAGAGGCTCGCCCCTTTGATACCGGCGGCATTCCTCGAACATGTACCGGGCGTGGCGGCGTACCTCGTGGCCGAAGGACCCGGCGATGTGAGGCGTGAGCACCACATTTTGCAAAGTGAACAGAGGAGAGTCGGGCGCAGGCGGCTCGGGATGGGTCACGTCCAGCATGGCCTGCAAATCCGGGCGGCGTGTGAGTACTTCGATCATCTCCGGCTCGTTGACGACTGCGCCCCGGGAGGTGTTGATAAGGGCCGCGTACGGCTTCATGGAGGCAATCAGCTTGCCGGTAATCATCCCTTCCGTTTCCGGCAGCCAGGGCGCGTGGAGAGATACCACGTTCGACCGGGCGAAAAGTTCCTCCAACGGGCAAAGGGTAACCCCCAGTGCTTTTGCCCGTTCTTCGGACACATACGGGTCATAAGCGAGAACCTGTACGTCGAAGGCTTTGAGAAGTTCGGCTACCCTCGCGCCGATAGCTCCCAGAGAAACAAGGCCCACCGTGCTTTCGTATGCCCCGGGGATGGTCTGGGTCATCAGATCGAAAGAGGGATCAATTTCCCGGTCCTGCAAATACCGGCGGATGCCGTAATAGCCCCGCTTAAGGGTGAACAGGATTTGGGACAGGGCGAATTCCGATACCGGGACGGCGTTGGCACGCCAAGCGCTGCAGATGCGGATGCCCCGCTCCCAGAACGCGTCGGACACCAGCCGGTGGATGGTGCCGCCGGCGTAAAAGACGATCTTCAGATTCGGGCACAGGTCCAGAAAGGATGCATCCATCTGCCGGTACCCCCAGCCGCTGAAGATGGCCTCCACCTGTGCGAGGGCGTCCGGGTGGTTTCTCGCTTCGTCAAAGGACATAGGCTTTGCTACCAGGTCGCACAGCGTCCCGATTTTTGCAATGCCTTCCTGCCCGTAGGTGTATTCGAACATTTCGTGAATGACCATGGCTTTCATCGGCTGCACTTCTTTCCGAAAAAAATCAAGCCCGGCGCAAAACATACGCACGGTTATCTTCATCATACAAAAGGGCACAACAAAATGCAAGAGGGGAAACCGGGAAGTTTGCCCAGAAAAATTCGCAGTTTTTGACCGAAAAAAGCGAAAAAACACCTATTTTTTGGTTGCAAATAGGAAAACTTCGCGGTACTATATTCTAACTGAGAAAAGGGAGGGATTGCCGTGAAGAACCAGAATGCCGCACGAAAAAAGAGGCCGCCGGATCCCGTGGGAGATGCGGGTAACCGGGTCTGCTAGCGCCTCTTTGTGAAAAAGAGGCGCTTATTTTTTTGAAGAAGGAGATGCCATGTTCCAGCTCAAATGGATTTGGAAGAATCTTGGAAAGCGCAAGGGGCTGTGGGTGCTCGGCCTTTTTTTGTCTGCCGTCACCTCCATGATGATGATGATCAACCCCAAGCTTTCCCAGATGATGATCGACGAGGTTATCACCCCGCAAAAGCCGGATTTGCTGCCCTGGTTTCTGGGCGCCATGCTGCTCACCCAGCTGGTGCGCCTGCTTTTGCGCTATGGTATGAACATGTCGCTGGAGTGTTCCTCCCAGCACCTGATTAAGAACGTGCGCCGAAGGCTCTACCATGTGATCGAAAACGAGGACACCCGCTTTTTCGGCAGCTATACCACCGGTGATCTGATGACCCGCATGACCGGCGACCTAGAGCTCATCCGCCACACCACCGCCTGGATCAGCTTCGTGGTGGTGGACACGGTGGTGCTGCTGACTGCCACCCTGATCTACTTTTTCACGGTGGATGCTCTCTTTACCCTGGTGATGCTGATGGTCGCGCCCTGCATCGCGATCGTGAGCCTGTTGTTCTCAAAGAAGATCCAGCCGATTTTCGTAGAGGTTCGCGAGCGGCTCTCCAAGCTCAACACCAACGCCCAGGAGAACATCGCGGGCAACCGGGTGGTGCGGGCCTTTGCCCGGGAGGAATTTGAAAAGGAGCGGTTTGAGAAGAAAAACGCGGCCTTCCGGGACATCAACCTGAAAGCGTCGCTGACGTGGCTCAAGTTTCAGCCCTTTATCGACTTTCTCTCCCAGTCGCTTACCATCATCGTGGTGGTGGTCGGAGGCCTATTCCTGATCGGGGGACGGCTGACCGCCGGGGATCTTTTGGCTTTTTCCACCCTGGTTTGGGCCCTGGCAAACCCTCTCAAAAACCTGGGAATGCTCTTAAACGACATTCAGCGCTTTCTCGTTTCCTGCAGCAAGATCATCGAGATTTACTATGCGAAGCCCTCCATTGCGGACAAAAAGCGGGCGGTGAAGCGGGAGGACCGGATGCAGGGAGCGGTGGAATTCTCCCATGTCTCTTTGCATCTCGACCAGAAGGAAGTGCTCAAAGACGTAAGCTTCCGGGCGCCACCCGGGAGCACCATCGGCATCATGGGCCCCACCGGGTCGGGGAAAACCTCCATCGCCAACCTGATTACCCGGCTTTACGACCCGTCCTCGGGCCAGATACTGGTGGACGGGCGGGACACGAGGGAATGGACCCTTGCCTCCCTGCGCACCTCCATCGGCATGGCTACCCAGGAGGTGTTCCTCTTTTCCGATACCATTGCCGGGAACATCCGCCACGGCGCGCCGGAGCTTTCCGATAGGGAGGTGCGCCGGTTTGCCGCCCTCGCCCAGGCGGACGGGTTTATCAAAGCCATGCCCGAAGGGTACGAGACTCTGGTGGGAGAACGGGGCGTGGGCCTGTCCGGCGGCCAGAAGCAGCGCATTGCCTTGGCCCGGGCCCTGGCGGTAAAGCCGCCCATCCTTATTCTCGACGATACCACCTCCGCGGTGGACATGGAGACGGAAAAGGCCATACAGGCCAATTTGAAGGACTTACCCTTCTCCTGCACCAAGATCATCATTGCCCAGCGGGTATCCTCGGTGCGAAACGCCCAGCGTATCTATGTGCTCCAGGAGGGGCGCATCACCGAGCAAGGCACCCACGAAGAGCTGATGCAAAGGCGGGGGTATTACTACAGCATCTGGGCGCTGCAAAACAACATCGAGACCGAAAAGGAGGCGAGTGCGTATGGCGCGCAACCGGTATGATGTGGACGAAGAGCTGGAATCCCCGTTTCGATGGGAGCATTTCAAGCGCAGCTTTGTCTACGTGTCCCGCTACAAAAAGCGGATGATTATCGCTTTGCTGGTCTCCTTCGTGGGAGCGGTGGTGGCGCTGACCGGGCCGCTTTTCATGCAGCAGGCGCTGGACGTTGCGGTGCCAAACAAGGACGTAAAGCAGCTTTTGTTTTTAGGCGGGCTTTTGCTGCTGACCGTCCTTGTAAGCGTGGCGGCCAACTATATCCGCGGCGTACTCATGGCCCGGGTGGGCCACGGCATCGTCCACGACATCCGCAAGGACCTGTTCGACCATCTGCAGACCCTGCCCTTTTCCTATTTTGACAACCGCCCCCACGGCAAAATTCTCGTGCGGGTGGTCCACTACATCAACTCCATCTCCGAGATGTTTTCCAACGGCATCATCAACTTCATCGTGGAAATCATCAACATCGTGTTTATCTGCGTCTTCATGCTGCAGGTATCGGTGCCGCTGGCCCTGATCACCATGGCGGGCCTTCCGGTGCTGGGCGTCTTTATCTTCCTGATTAAGCACAAGCAGCACAGGGCCTGGCAGAACGTCTCCAACAAAACCTCCAACTTAAACGCCTACGTGCAGGAATCCATCGACGGGGCCGGCGTGACCCAGATGTTCAACCGCCAAGAGACAAATGAGGGCATCTTTGAGAAGCTGTCGGAAGGGTACCGCAAGGCGTGGCTGAAAATGGAGGTTCTCTTTAACGCGGTGCCGCCCACGGTGGAAATCGTCTCCCAGGTGGTGCTGACGCTGGTGTACATCGCCGGGGTTTACTGGTTTGACCCGATGGTTTCCTTTGGTGTGCTGCTGGCCATGGGCACCTATGCCTCCCGGTTCTGGCAGCCCATTACCAACCTAGCCCAAATCTACAACCAGTTTATCAACTGCGTGGCGTATCTAGAGCGCATCTTCGAGCTCATCGACGAGCCCAGTGTCATCGAAGACAAGGAAGGGGCATATGAGCTGCCTCCCATCACGGGAGAAGTCGAGTTTGACCACGTGTCCTTCGAATATGAGCCAGGGGTGCGGATTTTAAACGACGTGAGTTTCACTGCCCGGCCCGGCGAAAGCATTGCCCTCGTAGGCCCTACCGGCGCGGGCAAAACCACCATTGTCAACCTAATCAGCCGGTTTTATAACATTGAGCTCGGCCAGGTGCGCATTGACCAAAACAGCGTCATGGACGTAACCCTCCATTCCCTGCGCAGCCAGATGGGCATCATGCTTCAGGACAGCTTTATCTTCTCCGGAACCTTGATGGATAACATCCGCTACGGCCGGCTGGACGCTACGGACGAGGAGGTGATCGCCGCAGCCAAGGCGGTTCATGCCCATGCGTTTATTGTCCAGATGGAACATGGATACGATACGGTGGTCAAGGAGCGGGGAGGAGGCCTGTCCCAGGGGCAAAAGCAGCTCATCGCCTTTGCGAGAACGCTGTTGGGTGACCCGAAAATCCTGGTGCTCGACGAAGCCACCTCCTCCATTGATACCGCTACCGAACGGCTGGTGCAGGAGGGAATCGCTCTGCTGCTCAAAGGCCGCACCTCCTTCATCATTGCCCACCGCCTTTCCACCATCGAACGCTGCGACCGGATTTTGTACATCGACCAAGGCCGCATTGCCGAGGAGGGTTCTCATGAAGAGCTCATGGCAAAGGGCGGGCTTTACTATCAGCTGTATTCCTCCCAGATACACCTGGCGGGATAAAGAGGAGTTTCGGTAGAAAAGACGGAAAATCTGTGATAAAATAAAAGAAAATAAGTCCCGCCGTCCAAAATGGGGCGGAATCACCCTTCGGCTTCGGCTGAGAACGCGCCGTGTATGGATGCTTTGATGAGCGGGAGGCTGCTTTTGTTGAACAAAGGCAACCGCTGAAAACGGAAAAATCGAAGGAAAGAGGCGGTACTTCTATGAAAACGAACATATTGGGACGCACAGGGATTGAAGTGACCGAGCTGTGCTTCGGCGCGCTGCCCATGGGCCCTGCACAGAAGGATATGCCGGTGGAAGAGTCATCCAAGCTGGTGGAAGCGGCGCTTTTGGGCGGGATCAACTTTATCGATACCGCCCAGATGTACCACACCTACGCGCCCATCCGCTTAGGAATCAAGCGCGCCGGTATCCGCCCGGTGATCGCCACCAAGTCGGCCGCTGCCGATTATGAGGGGATGCAGGCGGCCATTGAGGAAGCACGCCGGGAGCTGGACATCGACGTGATCGACATTATGCTGCTCCACGCCGCCCGGGCGGGAACCTCCGTGTTCGAGGAGCGAGCGGGCGCCTTGCAATGTATGCTCGATTATAAGGAGAAGGGTATCCTGCGTGCCGTCGGCATTTCCACCCACAACGTTAAGGTAGTGGAGCGGGCAGCCGGGATGGAGGAGCTGGACGTGGTGTTCCCCATCCTAAATCTCCACGGCACCGGCATTCTGGAAGGAACCCGGGCGGACATGGAGCAGGCCGTGCAAACGGCGGTGGATGCCGGCAAGGGCGTCTATTTGATGAAGGCGCTGTCCGGCGGGCTGCACATCAACGAGTTTGACGACTGCATGCGCTACGCCAGAAACATCCCCGGAATCGCGGCGGTGGCGTTAGGTATGGTGTCTCTGCGGGAGGTGGAGTATAACCTCAAGTACTTTAGTGACATC
>CATONX010000024.1 GCA_951801675.1 uncultured Eubacteriales bacterium
ACCACTATAATAAAGTTTTGTGTAAGGTTCAAATTCAGTACGCAGTCTATTTTGAGTTGTGTCATTGCTACGCAGATCGGCAGGCAAAATTTCATTTTGCTTGTTATTGTTATTTATAATATCATCAATGATGTCTGCTTGATTACAAACAATGAATCGAATAGGCACCCAAGCATCTTTTAATGTTTCAACGGTGCTTATAGCACCTGTTGTTTGTGCGCCGTTAATAATCGTAATTCCAGAGATTGATAATGTTTTCTCGCCGGCAGTTTCGTTTACCACATAGTTATTTACTAAAGCGGTAATCCCATTATTGTACGCCCAAAAATTATTCGGCTGTTGATCTACAGTTTCCTTGATGCCAAGGTTAATCTTATTCTTCTTTTTGCCAGAACCTAAATAAGTTCTTGGGTTTCCGGAAAACAGATCATCACTGTATGTAGTGTAGATTTGCTTCAACCATTTTGCAGAGACAGCTGTTACAAATGCCTTCCATTTTTCTCCAACTAATTCAAATCCAACCTTAGGGGTTTCTACAGCAAAAGTATCAGTTATTGTAATCTGCTTGCTTGCAGCATTATACCATTTTTCTATGGTTTCGTTTCCAACTTCAACAGCAAAAACATCTACTTCATGATTAGGAAAAGTCGATTTTACCAATGCGCGAGCACTCGTCTGCATTGTGATGAGTTCTTCTTTGATGTTAGGATTGTTACATTCATTTAAGTTATGAACATACCAAAAATAAATTGTACTAACGGAGTTATTCTCGATGGATGTTTGAAGCAATCTAACCTGCTCTCTAATTTGTTCAGGTACATCATCAGGAACTTGAGAAAACACCCATGCAGAGGCAGTGTTTAAATCACTTGCTTTATTGCCAGGTGCGAGATCACTATCTTGGGGATTCTGCCGCATATAACCTTGTGCTATAACGGCAACCCCTGTATCCTGATCCACATAAATCAAATCGCATTTTTTATCATCTCCGCCATCTGTTAAAGCATCACTTGCCGTAGCAACTATATCTGAAAGTTCAAATCTTAGTTGTAATGCATATAACATCAGCGCGTTATTCCCATATCGAGAAGTTAGATCTGTTCGTGCTTGAAAATCAGCTAAATAATTCATATTCTCACCTTTTCTACAATTAGCATCGTGATGCAACAACCTGCGAGATAGCGTTTTTCCAAGCGGGAGCTTCGCAGGTATGACGATATTTTTCACACTCGGTCATAAGATCGATTACTTGTCTTGGTGTAGCGTTTCCAGAAGAGAAAATTGCTTTAAAGAATGAACTAAATTGTGCCAGAGTGAAAGGCACTATATGTAGTTCCATACGCTCATCTTCTCTCGTGTACCATACGCCAATACGAAAAGTCTCAGCGGTGTTAGAATCAATCCGGTTAGCAACAAACAATCCATAAACAGGTTTGTTATATTGTTGCATTAAATCGGCAACATGCCGACGAACTGGCTCACCCTCCATTGCTTCTTGACGAGAACTTTCGGATAAAGTAACCTCAATTACGATCACGCAATCCTCAAATTCTGCAATCAAATCAGGGCCGTTACCCGGAGCGGTGCTTACAGGCATAAAGTCCTGGTCAATCTTAAAACGACGAACTTCGTATGGTTTGTTAGCCAATGTGTCAATTGCCAAGAAAGCTCTCCACAAACTCCATTCTAAATAAGCTGGTGCTTCTGCACGGGGGATTTTAATTTCAACCTCGTCGTTTAGTTTCATTCGATCTTTGCGAGATGCAATCAAATCCATATACGCTGCAATTTCTTGCCAATTATCTGCTTGTTCCAATGCATACTGTTCTTCTTTTTTCTCAGCTATAAGTTCTTCGACTTCATAGCGAATTTGATTGATTTGCGCCGGAGTATCAAGAGGTTTCCCAAATACGGAATAGGCAATCCCATAATGGTGCGCTTGATTCAACAAATCCTCAAGAACTTGATAGGCAACGGTTGCATTGTCTGTCGGTAATTCTGTCCCGTTACAAAGAGATTGATACAACTCAATTGTAGGTTTATTCGACAAAAGTTCTTGTGTCAACGCAATTGCCAAAGTGTGTTTTTCCGGAACAAGTGCTATTCCTTTCCCCTTAGAATGCACCATGCCTGTTGCTTTTAAGTACCGGATATTCATGTCCGCATAATCAATAAAGGTGTGCGGTTTGCATCCAAGATCTTCTGCTCCTTGATCGTACACAGAACGATCAAAAAGACGTTTTCGTTCTGCATTGTTTCGACGTCTTCTCAAATCAAGAATGCGATCAACAGTTTCTGAAAGACCGTCTAATGGGGTTGTGGTTTGAACAATAACAGCCATTTCGATGAAACTGACTGCTGCTTCTTCGCCCCTTTGTTCGAGTTCTAATAGAAGAGCTAATGTCCAGCACAGCGGAGAAAAAGTATGATAATCAGCTTCTTCTAAGGGGGTTGCCATGGCTCTGAGGTAGCACTCTTGCATCGCAGCAACTGTTTCAGCACGAATTAAATCCCATCCAGCAGGAGTAATAAAATCCACTTGTTCAATAATATTTTGAGCAACACCTAATGTTCTGCGCAAATCGGGATAAATAAAACCGAGTTTTCCCATTGCAGAACGCCATTTTCGTCCAACACTGTTTGTGGCATCTTCTCCAAGCGACACTACACCGCTATTCCCCAGCAATTTACGAAATGCGATATCCCCTTCGCCTTTTCGTATATTACCTTGTATTCCAGAGGTTGAGTAAGCAACGAGACCGTCTCTTATTCTCATAGCACTTCTCACAGAAGTATTGCCGAGTTGCCAAAAGCCCATTTCATTGCCTCCAATCAATACCCAACAAACAGATACTCTTGTACAGAGTTCCGGTGGGTCTTTGCTTCACTTTGATTTCCGAAAGAGTATTTATAGTCAATCGGAATAACTTCTACGTGTTCTTTATACTTTGCCATAATAGCAACCATTTCATCCTGCGTGGGCTGGCTATTAGACGAATATGAAACAACTAATATGCTATTTGCGAATTTCTTGAACAACTTATCAAACGCATCTGCAGCACCTTTTCGGGTGGAAAACGGTGTGGGATAAGATTTGAATTTCTTCGTTTGAGTATGTTCCTGGATTTCTACACCTTTCCAATCACGAGCAAGTCCCTCAACAAAGTGGTATCTGCGGACGTACTCGTTATCAGACAAGGGGGAGTAATACGGAGGGTCAATATATACCAAATCCGCATCTTCTACTTTTAGATCCATTGCATCACCGTGTTTTGAATAATTAGTTTTTCCATTATCAAACACAGCTTTATTTACTGCCTCAACAGCTTCAAGGAATTGCTGGGAAAGAGATTTCTTCAAATCTCGACGTCCATCATCATATCTGTGCCCCGTATAGGTGAAAATGCCACGAGGACGCTTTTTAGTGCAAGCTCTGATGAGAGCCGTCATAGCGATAGCCTGCTTATACGGGTCTTTCATTGCCGCAATATTCGTGCGGAGAGTGTCAATCAGATCGTTTTCTTCGTCAGAGTAGTATAATCCCTTGAAAGTATCCGCAACAAAGTGATCGGATTCTTTATGGGCAACGAGCAAAGCATTAGCTTCATCCAACGGCAACGTAACGTTATTGTTTTCCACCATTGCCTTAGTAAATGTTGCAGACATTGCCATATAGTCATTGCTGATAACTGCTTTACCTTGTGCTTTGAGCATATAACCAACAACGCCGGAACCGGAGAACAAATCAACAATGGTATTTACATTAAACTGGGAAACAACAGACCATATTTCAGAAAGCAGTTTGCTTTTTGAACCCATAAAACGAGTGGGAGGATATGCGGATACCTGTTGAGGCATTGGCTGAGGGTCAAGTTTCACCAAAGTCTGTTGCTTAGGTGGAATTGTTACAATGACATCTTCACCTTTTCTTGTGCTACCATTGCAGGAAATATGCCGCTTTGTTTGGATAACATCAATGGTAAACGGAGCATACAACTCGTGAACCAACGGATGATTTGAATTTGTCAAAATGATATGACAACCACGCTCCTGCAAGCGCATAATGATCTTTGCTAATTCAATGTGATCTTCTTCATAGAACTGTTCTTTTGTATATCGTTTGAAATCAGCATATTCCGAGATCGGAAGATACGGGGGGTCAAGAAACACAAAGTCTCCCGGTTGTGCATAATGATCTAACACAAGAAGATAATCCCCACAAATGATTTCAGCCTTTTTCAATGCTTCAGATGCTGCTTTCAAGCCATCTTCATCACAAATCTTGGGATTGGCATACTTTCCATACGGAACATTAAACTTGCCCTGCTTATTGACGCGGTACAGACCATTGAAGCACGTTCTGTTCAGAAAGATAGTACGTGCTGCTGCTTCAGCGTTGGGCAAATGAGTCCATTCCTGTTCTCTTACAGCATAAAACATTTCCGAAGTGTTTTCGTATTTTTTCAAATACTGAATGACTTCATCAACATTCATAGCTACTTCCCGATACATATTGATAAGTTCGGGATTGCTATCTGCTATAATAGCATTTTCGGGTTGCAGAGCAAAAAACATTGCACCGCCGCCAAAGAAAGGTTCAATGTATCTTCCATAAGATTGCGGAACCTTCGGAAGCAGATCAGCAAGCATTTGGGTTTTGCCGCCTGCCCATTTCAAAATTGGCTTAGCTGAATTGTTCAACATCGTTCTGCATCCTTTCATTGTTTTGCCTCAACTGTGAGCTCCATAATGTCGCTTATATCACACTGCAATGCAGTACAAATCTTAACAAGAACATCTGTTGTGACATTCTCATTTTTTCCAAGCTTCGCCATTGAGGCATGACTTATACCTGCTGCGACACAAAGGTCTTTCTTCTTCATGTCTTTATCAATCAACAATTTCCATAACTTTTTATAACTTACAGCCATTTTCAACACCTCAACTACGTTTGTGTAATCGCTTCTAAAAAATCAAAAATCGATGAAATAATTTCAGTGAACGCTGAATTATAATCAGTATAGCACATATTTCAACTAATTACAAGACATTAATTGTTTTTTCAGAATTCTCAATAAAAAATGACAGTACAGTCTTTACACCATACTGTCATTTTGCTTATCCTAATGGCGAACCTCTGCATCGAACCGCTATATCTGATGGGTGTTTTAAGCTAAAACTTATACTGTTTTTAAGCGTAGCCGATGTAAATAGCGTAGCAGTCGTTACCTGTAGTTTCTGCCCAGATCCACACATCAGTGATGTCCTCATCCTTTGCATAGCGTTCAAGTCGGCTTTGGATATCTCTTTCGAGGTAAATGCAGTGTGCGCCTGCTCGGATAGGGTTGTCCCAACAGTCCACTGCTGTATCGCTCAGTACGAGTCCCTTGCTTTCGGCATAGTTCCTTGCATAAGCGATCCAGTGGTTAATGTCGAAGGGAGCAAGATTTTCTGTAGGCTCTGGCTCAGTTACCTTCGGAGATTCCGTTTCGGCTTTTGATTCATCCTTGGGCGGTTCAGTTTCCGTTGTTTCTTTTTCCGTAAGCTGCGGTGTTGTGCTTGCTACCGTTTCCTCAATCGGATGAGTAACCTTTTCTTTAGCGGTGCTTGTTGCAATCGTCGTTGTTTCTTCTGTTGGCTGTGTCGTTGTTGTAGACTCCGTGTTCGCCACTGTCAGCTCGGTTGCCTGATCCTCACTCTCGGTTGTGACAGGCGCTTTTTCTTTCTCTGCCGGCTGTACCACCGTCACAGGCGGTATTGTTTCGAGTGGTGTTTCTGTTATTACCGTTTCCGATATCGTGGTCGGCGGACTTTCTGTAGGAAGCGGTGCGGTGTTGCCACCGCATCCTACCATGCTCACGAGCACCCCACAGCAGAGAAGAAGGATTATTAGTTTTTTCATATATCATCCACCGTTTCTAACCCTTCCATCGCTTCAACCATTATTCTAACCGCAAGGATTAAGCCATCTTTGAATGCATCTCGTTCGGTCAGTCCTGCAAGTTCGCTTTGGCAGTCTTTAAACTTTTCAAAGGTTTCTTTCTGCTGCTCAGTGAACGTTGCCGTTAGGCTTTCCTCGTTTTTGCATATGAACTTTACGAGTTGATTGACTCTCGAACCGCGTTTTATGTACCTTTCGTGCGGACTGATGTTGCCGTAGTATAAATCTTCAAGTGTTGTCATGTGAGTTGCACCTCCTTTTTGCAACACAAACACATACCACAACACTTTTCACAAGTCCAGCGATTTTCGAAATAAAATTCAAAAAAGCACCGCATTTCTGCGACACTTTCAATCGAGTTCACTTTTTTATAATCAAACAATGCAAAAGACAGCATAGCCATCATAGACTATGCTGCCTTTTTCTGTTATCCTATTCGGTTTTCGTTTTCTCCGTTAAGGACATCACGCTTTTGCTTGGGGGCCTTCTTTTATCTGCCGTTACAGGTCGTAAATGTCCGACTGGGTCAAAATCGTAAAGTCAGCGTTTTTAAGCACCTCGATGGCCTTTTCGTTGTTCTCCACCCGGAGGATGACATAAGCCGTGCTGCCGCTGCGGCTGACAAAGGCGTACAGGTATTCGATGCTGATGTCCGCCCCGGAAAGGACCTTTACCGCCTCGGCGAATCCGCCGGGCTTGTCGGCGATGCCGATGGCGATGACGTTCGTCAGGGACACGGTCATCCCCTTGTCCCGCAGGGCCTTCACCGCCACGTCGGGGTTGTTGACAATGATGCGCAGAATGCCGAAATCGGTGGTGTCCGCCAAAGACAGGGCGCGGATGTCCACCTCATTTTCCGCTAAAATCTGGGTGATTTCCGCCAGACGGCCCTCTTTATTCTCCACAAAGATCGAAAGCTGCTTGATTTGCATGGAACACCCTCCTTAAAAATCTAGTTTCCGGTTGTCAATGACGTGCTTGGACTTGCCTTCGCTGCGGGCGATGGCCTTGGGTTCCACCAGCTTAATGTCGGCGGCGATGCCGAGCTTGGAGAGTACCGCGTTCTTGATGACCCGCTGGGTCTCCTCCAGCTTGCGCACCTGGTCGGAGAACATGGCGTCGGACATTTCCACTTGAATTTGCAGGGTGTCCAGGTTGTTGACCCGGTCTACCACCATCAGATAGTGAGGCGCGGTCAGGCCCAGCTCCATGAGCAGGTGCTCCACCTGGGACGGGAACACGTTGACGCCGCGGATGATGAGCATGTCGTCGGTGCGGCCGGTGACCTTGGACATCTTGACCAGGGTACGTCCACAAGAGCATTTTGCCCGCGACAGCGAGCAGATATCCCGGGTACGGTACCGAATGAGAGGCAGCGCTTCCTTGAAGATGCAGGTGAACACCAGCTCGCCCGTCGCGCCCTCCGGCAGAACCTCGCCGGTATCGGGATCGATGATCTCGGGAAGGAACTGGTCCTCGTTGATGTGCATGCCGCTCTGCTCCTGGCATTCGAAGGACACGCCCGGGCCCATGATTTCCGAGAGGCCGTAGATGTCATATGCCTTGATGTTCAAAAGCTTTTCGATTTCCCGGCGCATATGGTCGGTCCAGGGTTCCGCGCCGAAGATGCCCGCCCGCAGATGGGTGGACTTGGGGTCTACGCCCATGTCCCGCATGGTTTCACCGATGTATAAGGCGTAAGACGGGGTACAGGCGATGATGTTGGAGCCAAAGTCCTGAATAATCTGAATCTGGCGCTTGGTATTGCCGGAGGAAACCGGGATAACGGTGGCGCCCAAAGCTTCGCCGCCCGCGTGCAGTCCTAGGCCGCCGGTAAAGAGGCCGTAGCCGTAAGAGACGTGGATGTAATCCTCCTTGGTACCGCCTGCCGCCACGATGGCGCGGGCCGCATCCGTACCCCAGGCGTCCAGGTCCCGTCTGGTGTACCCCACCACCGTCTGCTTGCCGGTGGTGCCGGAGGACGCGTGAATACGGGCAAGCTCCGACTTAGGCGCGGCAAACAGGCCGTAAGGGAAGGTGTCCCGCAGGTCCTGCTTGGTGGTGAAGGGAAGACGGGAAAGATCGTCGAGGGACTTGATGTCGCTGGGCTTGACACCCATTTCATCAAATTTTTTGCGGTAGAAGGGGACGTTGTTGTAGACCCGGTAAACGGTGTCGATCAAACGGAAGGTTTGCAGCGCCCGCATCTGCTCCAGGGAATAGGTTTCTTCTTTGCTGAAATAGCGGTTTTCCATCGGATTCACATCCCTTATCCTTACATTTTATATCCCAATTCGAAGGCCGCCAGGTTCATGTCGATGAACTTGGGCGGAACCGTCGTCTTGATGGTCTCGATCCAGTGGTCCTTGTCCACATCCATGTACCGGGCCAGCACCCCCATCAGCACCACGTTGACCGCTTTGGAGGAACCGGCCTCCTCGGCTAAGGGCAGTGCGTCGATGGCGGTCACGTCCACGCCGGAAGCCTGCAGCTTTTCAATCAGGTTCTCCGGATAAGACGCCGCGCCCGTGATCACCGGCATCGGGTCGATGCACTGGGTGTTGACCACCAGCTTGCCGCCCTTTTTCAAAAACGGAAGCCACCGGGCGGCTTCCAGCTGCTCAAAGGCCAAGATATAGTCGGCCTCGCCCTTCTCGATGACCGGAGAATGCACCTCGTCTCCGTAGCGCACATAAGTCACCACCGAGCCGCCCCGCTGGCTCATACCGTGGACTTCCGAAACCTTCACGTCCAGACCTTTGGAAAGCATGGCGTTTCCCAGCAGGCGGCTTGCCAGCAGCGTGCCCTGGCCGCCGACGCCGACGATCATTACACTTGTCACACTCATTTGTCTGCCTCCCCGCCCACAATGGCGCCAAATTTACACAGGTCCTCACACAGGCCGCAGCCCACGCACTGGGTATGGTCGATAACCGCCTTGCCGTCCTTCATGGAGATGGCCGGGCAGCCGATGCGCAGGCAGGCCTTGCAGCTTCTGCACTTCTCCCGGTCCACCTTCAAAGAAGGCTTATGCTTGACGTATTTGAGCAGCGCGCAGGGACGCCGGGCAATGATGACCGACGGCTCCTCCACCGCCAGCTCCTCTTTGAGGGCTTTCTGGGTTTCCTTGAGATCATAGGGATCTACCACCCGCACCCGGTGAATGCCAACCGCCTGCACCAGCTTTTCCAGGCTCACCGCCGCGGTGGGATCTCCCTTGATGGTGTAGCCGGTGGTGGGGTTTTGCTGATGGCCGGTCATGCCGGTGATAGAGTTATCTAAGATCACAATGGTGGAAATGCCTTTGTTATAAGCAATGTCGATCAAGCTGGTAATACCGGAATGGATAAAGGTGGAGTCGCCAATGACAGCCACCGCCTTCTTCGCCTGATCGGTGCCCCTAGCGGTATTAAACCCATGCAGCCCGGAAACCGACGCGCCCATGCATACGCAGGTGTCAATCGCGGAGAGAGGGGGCTGGGAGCCTAAGGTGTAGCAGCCGATGTCACCGCTGACGAACACGTTCTCCCGCTTTAAGGCGTAGAAAAGACCACGGTGGGGGCAGCCGCAGCACATGACGGGCGGGCGCACCGGAATCTCGTCTTTGAGCGAGAGGGTTTTCTTTTCTTCGCCCAGGATCTTCTTTGCCACAATTGCTTGGGACAGTTCGCCCGTCAAGGGGAACAATTCCTTGCCGATGACCGAAATGCCGAACTTGCGGCAGTGGGTTTCAATGATATCGTCAAGCTCCTCGACCACATAAACCTTGTCGCACTTGGCGGCAAAGTCCTCAATCAGCTTGACCGGCAGGGGATTGACCATCCCGAGCTTTAAGTAAGAGGCGTTTTCTCCCAGCGCTTCCTTGGCGTACTGGTAAGAGGCGCCCGAAGCAATGATACCGATGGACGTATCGTGATATTCCGTGCGGTTTAAATCGCAGGTTTCCGCAAACTCCGCGAGCGCCTTCATCCGCTTTTCCACAAACACGTGGCGTCCCCGTGCCATGGCGGGCATCATCACGTTTTTCGCCGGGTTTTTCACGTATTCCTTCAGCGGCTGCTCCACCCGGTCGGTGGTTTCCACCAGGCTGCGGGAATGGGAAATGCGGGTGCACAGCCGGATGAAAAACGGCGTGTCGTACTCCTCCGAGAGCTCGAAGGCACGCTTGGTAAAGGCGAGACATTCCGCCGAGTCGGCCGGCTCGAGCATGGGGATTTTCGACGCGATGGCATGGTGGCGGGAATCCTGCTCGTTTTGAGAGGAATGCATACCCGGGTCGTCCGCCACGGCGATGACCAGGCCGCCGTTAACACCGGTGTAAGACGCGGTGTAAAGGGGGTCGGCCGCCACATTGAGCCCCACGTGCTTCATGGCTGAGAAGGCACGGGCGCCGCCCATGGACGCGCCGACGGCTACCTCGCAGGCTACCTTTTCGTTTGGCGCCCACTCGGAGTACATCGCGTCATAGGTGGCGGCGTATTCGGTGATTTCGGTGCTGGGGGTGCCGGGATAGCTGGAAATGACGCGGCATCCGGCCTCATACAGGCCGCGGGCAACCGCCTCATTCCCCAGAAATAGTTTTTTCAAAGATAGAACCTCCAAATCCATTGTGTTGATTCTTTATTTGTTGCTGTCGACCTGGCGCAGATCCAAAATGCGCTTGGCCTTGCCCTGGAACCGTTCCAAAGTTTTCGGCTCCACAAGGCTGATTTTGGTTTCAATGCCCAGGACGCTCTTGAGCTTGTCGTGAATCTTGCGCTGGAGCCGTTCGAGCTCGCTGTAGCTGTCGAGCACCTCGCCGCTTGTAAGCTCTACCTTGACTTCCAGAGTGTCCGCAAAGCCTTCCCTGCGCACCACCAGCTGGTAGTGAGGGCCGATGTGGTCCATACCCACGAGGACGCTTTCAATCTGGGTGGGGAAGACGTTGACGCCGCGGATTTTGAGCATATCGTCGGTGCGGCCGGTAACCTTGTCCATACGGGCACTGGTGCGGCCGCATGCGCAGGGCTCGTAGTTAAGACGGGAAATGTCCTTGGTGCGGTAGCGAAGCATGGGGATGCCTTCCTTGGTCAGAGTGGTCATCACCAGCTCGCCCGACTCGCCTTCCGCCTTGTTTTCCCCCGTAACCGGGTCGATGATTTCCGGCAGGTAATGGTCCTCTGCAATGTGCAGCCCGCAGCGCTTTATGCACTCGCCGGACACACCCGGGCCCATAATCTCGGAAAGGCCGTAGTTGTCGGTAGCGAAGAGACCCCAGACCTTCTCAATCTGCGCGCGCATCTCGGGGGTACACCCTTCCGAGCCGAACAGGCCGATGCGGATTTTATAGTCGCTCATGGGATAGCCGCTTTCCTTGGCCGATTCGCCCATATACAGGGCATAGGACGGGGTGGCCACCAGGCCGGTCACCTTCATGTCCCTAAGAAGCATCAGCTGCTTTTCGGTGTTGCCGGAAGAGGCGGGGATGACCGTGCAGCCGATGCGTTCCAGGCCGTAATGCAGCCCGAGTGCGCCGGTAAAGAGGCCGTAACCGAAGGAAATCTGGAAAATATCCTCGTCGGTGACACCCACGGCCACCGCGATGCGGGCCACCTGGTCGGCCCAATTGTTCAAGTCGTTTCTGGTATAGCCGACGATGGTGGGTTTGCCGGTGGTGCCCGAGGAAGCATGCACCCGAACGATCTTTTTCATGTCCGCGCCGAACAGGCCCGTGGGATAATTGTCCCGGATGTCCGCCTTGGTGGTGAACGGTATGTACTTGACGTCCGATAAGGACTTGATCTTTTCAGCTGTGACACCCGCTTCTCCCAGCCGCTTGGCGTAAAACGGAACGTTGCGGATGGAATAATCCACAATCCATTTCAGCCGCTCCAGCTGGAGCGCTTCCAGCTCCTTGCGGGGCATGGTTTCGATTTCCTTTTGCCAGAACATGACAGCACCTCTTCAGTAAATGGTTTGAAAATGAACACACTTTCTACAATATCTACTATTTTGCCACAAAAAGCGCTAAAGTTCAATAAAGAATTTGCAGCAAGGTGCAAATGGCCCGATATTCCAGATGAGTAGATGAGGATATTTGATTGGTCTGTGAAGAAAAAAGTAGCAGGCAAATAGGGTGGATGCCGAAAAAAGAAAGAAAAAACCGAATTCGGCTGGTTTTCACATTGCCATTGTCTATCTTTTCCGCTATACTAATACAATTGCCGTTTTATCCAGATCACGCAATACAGGAGAGAGAATATGAAGCGCAAATGGAACATGACCGATCCCAAAGTTGTCTTTTTGCTGGCGATGCTGTGCTGCTTTCTGTGGGGAAGCGCCACGCCCGCCATCAAAATCGGCTATCAGATGTTTCACATTGAAAATTCAGATACCACCAGCATCATTCTATTCGCGGGAATCCGGTTTTTCCTGGCGGGAATACTGGTGATTTTGTTTCAGAGCCTGATGCAAAGGCGGTTCTTAAAACCGCAGATCAAGGCACTCCCCGCCATCTTTTCCCTGTCTCTGGCCCAGACCGCGGTGCAGTACCTGTTCTTTTACATCGGCCTTGCCCATACAAGCGGCGTCCATGGCACCATCATTTCGGGCACAGGCGGCTTTTTCTCCATTCTTATGGCGAGCCTTTTATTTCGGTACGAAAAGCTTACGGGAGCAAAAATTTTCGGCTGTGTCATCGGCTTTGCCGGAATTGTGGTGATGAACCTGTCGGGTTCAAGCAGCGAGGGCTTTTTCCAGGTTTCCCTGCTGGGAGAAGGCTTTGTTTTGTTTTCCCAGCTTTCCTATGCCCTGTCCGGCATCTTGGTCAAGCGCTTTTCCTCCAGGTTCGACGTGGTGATGCTCAGCGGCTGGCAGTTCGTGCTGGGCGGAATCATCATGATGGTGGTAGGCTTTGCCTGCGGAGGCCGGGTGGACCTGGTTTCCGATCCCTCCGCCTACCTGCTGCTGCTTTATATGGCGCTGATTTCGGCGGTGGCTTACTCGGTGTGGGGCATCCTTCTCAAATACAATCCCGTCAGCCGCGTGACCATCTTTACGTTCCTGACGCCCTTGTTCGGCGTGCTCCTTTCCGCCATCTTCCTGGGAGAGGTCCAGCAGGCCCTCTCCTTCAAAACCCTGATTGCTCTCGTCTTCGTCTGCATCGGCATTTATGCCGTCAACCGTGGCGCTGGCAAAAAAGAGTCGGCGCTCAAATAAGCGGCGTGCGATCACCGGTAGTGGTAAAAAGAAAAGCGGTGCAGAAGTATATTCTGCGCCGCTTTTTGATATGCCGATTGCTTGTGGGGACAAACGGGCGAGACCGTCCGCCGGAGGGGCTGCGGCTCTGGGTTACCGGGGAGGCGTACACTACATGGGGAAGGGAACGCGTCGGTCACGCGGAAGCTGTAAACATGGTTTTGTATGAGCGTACCAGTGCTTTCCACGTACGGGTTTGACACCTACACGGAAAAACCAGCCGTCAATAGGGCATTCTTTTTCCGCAGCATGGAAAAAACCGAGTGGCAGCGCGAATGACCGGCTCTTGTATTACCGGGATGGGTGTGTTATCCTCAAAAACAAGAGAAGGGGAGGAGACCATAACCGATGGGTTCTGCAACCGGACAAGGGAGGGAAACGCAGTGCTCCCGCCCTAGGACGAAAGCCCCGGCCGGTGGTCGGGCAGGATATAAGGAGGAAAGGCTACCATGCAGCTAACGACCCAACGTCTGCTGCTTCGCCCGGTGACGCTTTCGGATGCGCCTGCTGTTTTCGCCTATTCGAAGCACGAGCAGGTGGGACCGAACGCCGGGTGGAAGCCCCATGAAAGCATAGAAGAAACCGCCGCCATTTTAAAGGAAATCTTCGTTGGCCAAGAGGCCGTTTTTGGCATTGAGCTCAGGGAAACCGGTTGTTTGATCGGGACCGCCGGCCTTATCGGAGACCCCAAACGGGAGAACGATCAGACGCAGATGCTTGGTTATGCCCTGGCCTGGGAATACTGGGGAAAGGGGCTGATGACCGAAGCGGTCCAGGCCCTCCTTTGGTACGGCTTTGAGGAGCTGGACCTTGCCTTGATTTCCGCCTATTGTTATCCGCACAATTCCCGGTCCAGGCGGGTGCTGCAAAAGTGCGGTTTTGTTTACGAAGGAAGACTCAGGCTGTGCGAGCGGCTTTATAACGGGCAGGTTCTCGACAACGAGTGCTATGCCTTGGAAAGCCAGGCGGCGCGGACGGCGGCATGGTATCAAAACGGCGGCGTTTTGCTGGAAGCGGACGGATTAAAATAAAGTTTTTCGTAGGGCAAAGCGTGCTGCAAAGAAGCGTGCCGGACGGGAAGGAACGGGGACAAAATAAGCGAGACGGGGAAGGCTGCGCTGCCTGCCTTAGCCGCTCCCTATGTGGGAGCGCGGGTTGAAATCATCTATTCGGCACTTCTTTTTCCGGGCTTCCGGGTCACGGGAGACGTGTGGGTTGAAATCGACACTGGCAAAGATGCTGGAAGAGGATTTTTGAGTCGCGCTTCGCAAGAAGCGTGAGGGTTGAAATTATACGGAGGGAGGCGGCGAAGATTAAAAAGGAAAGTCGCTCCCCGCACGGGGAGCGTGGGTTGAAATAGCATTTCGGCGGTCTGTATGTCGGCGACCTGCTTGACACGCTTTAGGAGAAGCGTGTCAAGGCCCTCCGCCCGCACCGTTTGTCTTGCTGATTGCAGAGCCTGTGGATGGAAACGGCGGAATGACGGACGGGGTTTAGCCATGAGAGAGTCGCGCTTCCAAGAAAGTGTGAGGGTTGAAATGTGGACTGTTTTGCCGGAGGCGGCGGTTGATTTGGCCAGGCGGACGGGGCGCGTTCTTCAAAGCGCCTCGTCCGCCGTTCGCGGCGTTTTTTGTCTATGACCTTTTTGTAAGGAGGAACTTTTGTGTTTCGTGCGGATCTTCATATTCACTCGACCATGTCGGACGGCAGCATGACTGCCCCTGAAATTGCCACGCGCGCGGCAAAGCTGGGCCTGACCCACATCGCCTTTACCGACCATGACACTACCGAGGGGGCGAAAGAGGCGGTTCGGAGCGCCCGGGAACAAGGGCTCTATGCGGTGCCGGCGGTGGAGATTTCCGCGTTTCTCCCATCGCTTGGGACCAAGGCCCACATTCTCGGCTACGGTTACCGGGACAATGCCCACATCGAGGCCTTGTGCACCCCTACCCGGCAAAGGCGCCACCAAAACAGCCTTTGGCAGATCGGAGTACTACAGCAGCTCGGCTATACCATTTCGGAGGAATTGGTGCGCCCCTTTGCCCACCGGGTGCTTTATAAACAGCATATCATGGACTATCTTGTAAAGACCGGGCAAGCGGACGAATTGTTTGGAGAAACCTTCCGCCGCCTTTTTGGAAAGGGCGGACCTTGTTATTCCACCATCGAGTATGTGAACGCGCGCGACGCGGTGCAGGCCATTACAGCCGATGGGGGCAGGGCGGTGCTCGCCCATCCGGGCCAGCAGAAAAACCTTTTCGCCGTGCCTATGCTGGTGGAGGCGGGCTTAGCCGGGATCGAACTGGATCACCGGTCCAACACGGCGGCGGACCGGGAAGAAATCCATACCCTCTGCCGAAAATACCGCCTGATCAAAACCGGCGGGAGCGACTTTCACGGCCGCTACAGCCGTCCAGGTTCCGCGCTTGGCGGGCACCTGGCGGATGATTCCAGCCGCGTTCTATTCGAGTCATAACCGCCCGATAATCGGTGGCATGCGTCAGTCATAGGAAGGAATATTACCGGTCGCCGTCTCGATGTACCAAACTACATGATTTTTGCCCTATCGCCTGTAAACGGGCGGCTTGCCGTTTGGACGAAAGCTTTTTGTGCATGACGATTTTACCCAAATAGCCGGTGCCTTTCTGAACCAATCAAAAGCAGGAGCCAGACACATATGTCTGGCTCCTGCTTTTTAACGAAGCGTTTCTCCGTTTTGCCGCCTCAGGTAGGTTTCGATCATCGCAATGCGGTCCGGCCGGTTTCGTCTTTTTTCTACCTCCAGCCGCGGCTTAACCGGTTCGCAAAACAGCTCGTACCCGTTCCAGCTTTCTTTTATATAGGGGTGGCGGTCCTTGTCGTTTCTCTCGTCCGCCACCAGGTCGATTTGTTCCCCGTCGAGACACAGGCGGCCGAAATAGCGGGTGGCCCAGCTGTCGCCCAGGTCCAGAAAGGGCTCCACGATTGCGTCCGCAAAAAGGTCGCGCGCCTGGTAGAACTGATCGGAGCGCACGAAGATATCCAGGTCATGGGGAAGGAGGGGCATCCCGCGCACCGCCTCGCAGCCGCTCCCGGTGAGATACCATTCGATGCCGTGGCTTTGGCAGACCCGGGCAAAATGGATCAGCGCCATAGCCCACGTTTTCCCCCGGTTCGTGAACATATCTTCAGCCAGGCGCGGGAAATTGCGCAGGATCCGGCTGCACTCCGGATACTGGCCCGAAAACCGCTTGACAAACCGGCCGTCTTCCTCCTGAAAGTAGGCTTCCCGAATCGTAGCTGCAATCTCTTCGTCTTCGACGGCTTCCACGCATAACGTCAACCGATGGCCTTCGAGAAAGGCTTTTGCCACCATCTTTGTTTCCTCCTTACCGCTTTCAAAGGAAAAAAGCCACAAACGGCAGATTCCTGCTGTCTGTGGCTTTTGAGACCTTCGTCTTATTCGAAAATCTTCTCAATCGCAGCTACAATCTGCTGATAGTCCGCCTTTGTGATGAGCAGGGAAATGTCCGCTTCCGAAGTGGTAATCAGGCGGATGTCCGCCCCCACGCCGGCCGCTGCCTGGAACACCTTCGCCGCCACACCCGATTCGATGCGCATGGCCTCGCCGTAAACGGAAATCTTCACGTTCGAGCTGCTGACCACGGGCTTGATGTCGGGCGTCTGGGTGCGAAATTGGGAAATGAGCTTTAGAAGCTGGCCCAAATCCTCGTCGGACACGGTGAAGGACAATGCGGATTTCCCTCCAAGGGGCGCTGCCTGCGCGATCATATCCACATTGATCTTTTCCGCTGCGATCCGCTCGAAAATGGAGGCGGTGAACGCGAAATCGGTGGGGTTGGTCTCCAAGGTAACCATGGTCACGTCTTCGGTAACCGAAATGTTCTGAATGATCTTCATCGCAATCGCTCCTTACTTGGAAGCCACTAAGTCTCCCATGTTGTAAAGCCCGGGCTGCTGATCGGAGAGGAACAGCGCCGCGTTGACCGAGCCGGTGGCGAAGATTTCTTTCGAAAGGGCGGTGTGGGACAGGGTAACGATCTCGTCACGGCCGGCGAAAATCACCTCATGTTCGCCCACAATGGTGCCGCCGCGGACCGAGTGAATGCCGATTTCCGCCTTTTCCCGCTTTTTGCGCTGGGAATGCCGGTCGTACACGTACCGGGGATCCTGGGGCATGGTTTCGCCCACCGCGTCGGCGAGCATCAGCGCCGTGCCGCTGGGCGCGTCGATCTTCTGGTTGTGGTGCTTTTCGATGATCTCCACGTCAAAGCCGTCCCCCAGCACCGCGGTGGCTTTTTTGGCGAGTTCCAAAAGCAGGTTGATCCCCAAAGACATATTGCCCGAATAAAAGACCGGGATGCGCCTGCTCGCTTTTTTGACCTCTTCCACCTGTTCGGGAGAAAGGCCGGTGGTGGCGATGACCGCCGGTGTCTCGTGTTCGACGGCGTAGGTAAGCAAAGGGGTCAGGGCGGAGGGATGGGAGAAGTCAATGATGACATTTACTTCGCCCGGATAGTCGGACGGGGAGGCGAATACGGGAAAGTCCGCCAAAGTGGCGGTGTTCACATCCACCCCCGCCGCGATCATACAATCCTCCCGCTGGGCCACGCATTCGGTGATGACCCGGCCCATTTTTCCATTGCAGCCGTTAAGTAGAATCCGTTTCAATCTAGGTTCACGTCCTATCTGTTGCACTGTGGCGGTTAGATGAGCTGATACTGGCGCAGCACGCTTGCAAGCTTTTCATGGGCAGCCTCGCTTAAAGGAACCAGGGGCAGGCGGCAGGAACCGACTGCAAGGCCCATCTGGTTCATGGCGTCCTTGACCGGGATGGGGCTTACGTCCATAAACAGGGCGCTTACCAGGTCAAAATAGCGAAGCTGCATCTGGGCGGCGGTCTTGAAGTCGCCCTTTAAGCAGGCGGCGGTCATTTCATGGGTTTCCTTGGGCAGGACGTTGGAGAGCACCGAGATAACGCCCTTTCCGCCCAAGCTCATCAGCGGCACGATCTGATCGTCGTTGCCAGAATAAATGTCCAGGTCGTCCCCGCACAAGGCCATGGTGTGGGCTACGGAAGCAATGTTGCCGTTTGCCTCCTTGGCGGCCACAATGTTCGGGTGCTTGGAAAGCGCCTGGTAGGTTTCCGGAAGGATGTTTACCCCCGTACGGGAGGGAACGTTATAGAGAATGATCGGGGTGTTCACCCGGTCGGCCACATAGGTGTAGTGCTCAATCAGCCCCCGCTGGGAAGTCTTATTATAATAAGGAGTGACCATCAAAAGGGCGTCCGCGCCGGAGTTCTCCGCTTCCTTGGAAAGCTCTAAGGCATAATCGGTGTGGTTGCTGCCGGTCCCGGCGATGACCGGAACCCGGTGGTTTACCTTCTTGACGGTGTAATCCACCACCTTGCAGTGCTCCTCATGGTTGAGAACCGGGGATTCGCCGGTGGTGCCGGCGATGATGATGGCGTCGGTGCCTTCGTTAACCTGCCAGTCCAGCAGCTCGCCCAGCTTCTCATAATTGACCGAGCCGTCTTCCTGCATGGGGGTAACGATGGCGACGCCAGCGCCAGTAAATACAGTCTTCTTCATAGCCAAAGCCTCCTAAAATCAGTCGAGATACCCCTCGGCGCAGAGAAGCTCCGCCATTAAGACGGCGCCGCCCGCCGCGCCGCGCAGGGTATTGTGGGACAGGCAGACGAACTTGATGTCATACTGGGTGTCGGGACGCAGACGGCCGACGGAGACGGCCATGCCGCGCTCCAGCTCCCGGTCGAGACGGGACTGAGGCCGGTCGTTCTCTTTAAAGTAGTGCAAAAACTGCTTGGGGGCGCTGGGAAGCTCCAGCTCCTGGGGGCGGCCCTTGTAGCTTTCCCACCGGGCGATGATCTCGTCAAGGGGGATTTTCTTCTCAAAGGAAGCAAACACCGCCGCCGTATGCCCGTCGGACACGGGGACGCGCAGGCACTGGGAGGTAATGGACGGGGTGGACGCGTTGACGATCTTGCCGTCTTCGAGGGTACCCCAGATCTTCATGGGCTCCTGCTCGGACTTTTCTTCCTCGCCGCCGATGTAAGGAATGACGTTATCGAGCATTTCCGGCCAGGTTTCAAAGGTTTTGCCGGCACCGGAAATGGCCTGGTAGGTACAGGCGAGCACCTTGGTGACGCCCAAATCCATCAGCGGATGGATGGCGGGGACATAGCTTTGCAGCGAGCAGTTGGACTTGACCGCGATAAAGCCGCGCTTCGTGCCCAGACGCTTTCTCTGCGCTTCGATGACCGCCGCGTGTTCGGGGTTGATCTCCGGCACGATCATGGGAACGTCGGGGGTGGAGCGGTTTGCCGAGTTATTGGAAATGACCGGGCATTCCGCCTTGGCATAGGCTTCCTCCAGCGCACGGATTTCGTCCTTTTTCATATCCACCGCGCAGAACACAAAATCCACCTGCGAGGCAATTTCCTGAATATCCGCGGTGGCGTCCTTGATGATCATGTCCGCCATAGCCGCCGGCATCGGGGTTTTCATCGCCCAGCGCTTGCCCACCGCTTCCCGGTAGGTCTTGCCCGCAGAGCGGGGACTTGCCGCCAACACCTTGACGGTAAACCACGGATGGTTTTCCAACAGCGTTGCAAACCGCTGGCCCACCATACCCGTCGCGCCGATGATACCCACGTTAAAGTGTTTTACATTCATGGTAAAGCTCCATTTCTCCAGCGAGGAAAGAATGAAATTGAGAGAAAGAATCGCCGCCATGCCGCTGGTCGTGGCGGGGTGCTTTTGCCGAAAATAGAGACGGCTGCCGGCTTTTTGCCATAGGTAACAAAAAAACCGGTTGTCAACCGGTCATCCATGCAATATAATAAGGAGTATTGACGCGTCGGCCTTCTTTGTAAAGCCCCGCGCGCGAATAGCTCTCCATCATGAAGCACGATGACAATCGCAGGACTGTTCGTCATACGACCAGGGAGGGGCTTGCACACCCGGACCCTTCGGCGCGTTCCCCTTTCCCGCGCCGTCCCCGGCTTGCGGCCTCGGACGCGGTACTGATGAATTGCGCTCCTCTATTCAGCAAAAACAGATTCAATTGCTCTATTATATTAGCATTGTAGGGGAAACGTGTCAAATAAATTTTGCGTGAATCTCCTGTATTTCCTGGATTTTCTCGGCTTTTTTCGTTCCTTTGCCAAGGGACGGGGAAAAAGCCGGGATTTTTCACGTGAAATCCCGCTTCGAACGCCTGCGCCGAAAGGAACGAAACATAACGATGAAAAAAAGCGATTTTTATTATGACCTCCCCGAAGAACGCATTGCCCAGCATCCTCTGGAGCAGCGGGACCATTCCCGGCTTCTGGTGCTTTCCAGAGAGACCGGCAAAATCGAGCACCGGCATTTTTATGACATCCTTGACCTTCTCAACCCCGGAGACTGCCTGATTTTAAACGATTCGAAGGTGCTTCCCGCGCGGCTTTACGGGGAACGGGAGGATACCGGTTCGGTGGTGGAGTTCCTGCTTCTCAATCAGAGAAGCGCGGATACCTGGGAGACCCTGTGCGGCCCTGGCAAAAAAGCGAGACCCGGGCACACCTTCACCTTCGGCGGCGGAAAGCTCAAAGCGGAGGTCCTTGAGGTGCTCGACGGGGGAAACCGGCTGGTAAAGTTCTTTTTTGAAGGATCCTTCTTTTCCTGCATCGAGGAAATCGGTGAAATGCCGCTGCCGCACTACATTACCGAGCGCCTCGAAGACAAGGACCGCTATCAGACCGTTTACGCCAAGGACCCGGGTTCGGCCGCGGCGCCCACGGCGGGGCTTCATTTTACTGAGGAGCTCCTCGGGCGCATCCGGCAAAAAGGGGTAGGCGTCGGATTTGTGACCCTGCACGTGGGGCTCGGCACCTTCCGTCCGGTCAAGGAAGAGGAAATCACCGACCATAAGATGCACGCGGAGCATTACTCCCTCAGCGAAGAGACAGCGGCGCTCATTAACCGCACGAAGGAACAGGGCGGCCGGGTCATCAGCGTGGGTACCACCTCCTGCCGGACGCTGGAAAGCGTGGCACAGAAGGAAGGGTGCATAAAGGCCTCGGAGGGTTGGACGGATATCTTTATTTACCCGGGATATCCGTTTCAGGTGCTTGACGGGCTGCTCACCAACTTCCACCTTCCGGAGAGTACCCTGATTATGCTGGTGTCCGCTTTTGCGGGGTATGAGCATACCATGCACGCCTACCGGGTGGCGGTAGAGGAACAGTACCGGTTTTACAGCTTCGGCGATGCGATGCTCATCGTATGAATAACATTCGTTTGAAAAAGAAAAGCGGCGTGGGAACTGATTTCCCACGCCGCTTTTTGCTGAAATGAAGTAAGGTTTGCTGGAGGAAAGAAGCCTTGGCTTTCTCACTGTGAAACGAAGGCCGAGGAGATGCTTTGGACCCGTCGCACTTCTAAAAGAAGCACGACGGGCGAACAGGGTCGAAGGACTATGGATACCAAAAATTCAATCCCCACGCTTCCTGCGAAGCGCGACCGGCACATGATGATTTATGCGACATCTCAGCGCTGATTTCAATCCCCACGCTTTCTGCGAAGCGCGACAGCAAATCTGCACAAAAGGTGGACGCATCTTGCTTTCCTCTTTCAGCAGCCTGCGTTCCTTCCGTTGGCATTTCCTTTTGACATCTAAAGTTTACCATCATTTTTCCTCTTATGCAAGGTGCGAAGGGGACGGGCATTTCAGTTCGGTTGCGCTTCGCACAGCTTTTTCCGAAAGCATAGGGAATGAAATGAAGAACCATGCTTTTCTATCCGCGAACGGACCAATCCTGCAAATTCGAAGAAAAAGAGACAAGAACCCTTGCAATTTTTGAGACAATCCGCTATAATAAAGACCACGAATGGGAATGTAGAGAAAACAGAGCCATTCCAGCAAAGATTTTTTGACCATCCTGGTGCATACTAGGATTAAGGCCATGCGGACAGCCGGGTCAAATGCCGATTGGCAACTTTCGTTGCCTTATTGATTAAGCGTAACGCTCAATTTTATAAGTTGGTTACTTAAAACCGTGTGCAGACCTTGCACATCACACTTGTGAAACAATCAATAAGAGCAGTAAAAGCAAATTCTTGCTATATAGACTCTGATTCTACATGTTCCGTTTGAAAAATTGGGTGGCAGTGTCTGGCTGTACCGTTTTTTAAAACCGTATCAATGAGAAAATTGTTTCGCAAGTGGTGCGAGATCTCGGATCTTGTTATCACTTGCTTTTTTATGCCCAAAAAACGGGGTGCATTGGAAAGGTGGAGCCAGCCATGGAAAACAAACTGACGCTTTATGGGTTCAATAATCTCACGAAATCCTTAAGCTTCAATATTTACGACGTGTGTTATGCCAAATCCCAGCGCGAGCAGAAGGATTATATCGCCTACATTGATGAACAATACAATTCCGAGCGCCTGACCAAGATCATGGAGCATTTGACCAAGATGATCGGCGCTACGGTGCTCAACATTTCCAAGCAGGACTATGATCCTCAGGGCGCCAGCGTCACCTTCCTGATTGCGGAAGGGTCCATGAAGCCCATCGGGGGAGACACGGTGGTGGCTCATCTGGACAAAAGCCATGTGACGGTGCACACCTATCCCGAGTACCATCCCGATACCTTTCTTGCCACCTTCCGGGTGGACATAGACGTGGCCACCTGCGGGGAAATCACCCCTCTTTCCACCCTCAATTACCTGATTTCCAGTTTTGACAGCGACATCATCACTATGGACTACCGGGTGCGGGGCTTTACCAGGGATGTCAAGGGAAAGAAGCTGTTTCTCGACCATAAGATCACATCCATTCAGGACTATATTGACTCGGAAACCCTGCTTAAGTACGACGCGGTGGATGTCAACGTTTACGAGAGCAATATTTTTCATACCAAAATGCTCATCAAGGAGATCGAGCTGCAAAACTATTTGTTTAACACCGATGTCTACGAACTGCCGCCCAAGACCCGGCTGATGATTTCCGAGAGCCTGAGACGGGAAATGATCGAGATTTTCAGCGGCCGCAACATCTTTTGAAGGGAGGGCGTTCTTTGCAGCAGTACAAGCAGGAACGGGCGCCGATTTATGAGGCGCTCGGGCGTTTTAAACGAATGCGCGTGGTCCCGTTCGACGTGCCCGGCCATAAGCGCGGCAAAGGCAATCCGGAGCTGACCGCCTTTTTGGGCGAGGCCTGTATGCAGGTGGACGTCAATTCCATGAAGCCGCTGGATAACCTGTGCCACCCGGTTTCCGTCATCAAGGAAGCCGAAGAATTGGCGGCGGACGCGTTCGGCGCGGCCCACGCCTTTTTCATGGTGGGCGGAACCACCTCGGCGGTGCAGAGCATGGTGCTCGCCGCCTGCAAAAAAGGGGACAAGATCATTCTGCCCCGCAACGTTCACCGCAGCGTCATCAATGCTTTGATTCTGTGCGGGGCGCTGCCGGTGTATGTAAACCCCGCCACCGACCAGCGCCTTGGTATCGCATTGGGAATGCCGCTCGGGGAAGTGGAGAAGGCCATCCGGGAGCATCCGGACGCCAAGGCGATTTTGGTCAATAACCCCACCTATTACGGCATCTGCTCCAACCTGAAGGCCATCACCGACTTGGCCCACCGCCACGGGATGCTGGTGCTGGTGGACGAAGCCCACGGCACCCATTTCTATTTCGGCAGAAACCTGCCCCCCTCGGCTATGTCGGTGGGGGCGGACATGAGCAGTGTCAGCATGCATAAGTCGGGCGGGTCTCTGACCCAGAGTTCTTTTTTGCTGGCGGGCCCGGCGGTCAATGAAGGGTACCTGCGTCAGATCATCAACCTGACCCAAACCACCAGCGGTTCTTACCTGCTTTTGTCGAGCCTGGACCTGTCCCGCAAGAACCTGGCCCTGCACGGGGCGGAGATTTTCCAGAAGGTGGTGGACCTGGCCCAGTACGCCCGGGACGAGATCAATGCCATCGGGGATTATTACGCCTATTCCAAGGAGCTCATCAACGGGGACAGCATCTATGACTTCGATGTGACAAAGCTTTCGGTCAACACCCTTGGAATCGGCCTTGCAGGCATCGAGGTGTATGACATTCTGAGAGACGAGTATGACATTCAGACGGAGTTTGGCGACCTTGGCAACGTGCTCGCCTACGTGTCGGTGGGAGACCGGGAGCGGGATCTGGAGCGGCTGGTGTCCGCCTTTGCGGAGATCCGAAGGCGCTACAAACGGGACAAGACCGGCATGCTTCAGCATGAATACATCACGCCCCAGGTGGTCATTCCGCCTCAGAAAGCCTTTTATTCCGAAAAACGGTCGGTTCCCATCGGGCAAAGCGAAGGGAAGATTTGCACGGAGTTCGTCATGTGCTATCCGCCCGGCATCCCGATTCTGGCGCCGGGTGAACGGGTCACCCAGGAGATTCTCGAGTACATTGCCTATGCCAAAGAAAAGGGCTGTTCCCTCACGGGCACAGAGGACCCGGATATCAATTATCTCAATGTTTTGGAAGGGGAATAGCAGATGGAATTGTGGTTTACCGAACGGCATACTCCCAATGTGAAATTTTCCATCCGGGTGGACCGGCAGTTATTTACCGGACAAAGTGACTTTCAGCGCATCGACGTGTTTGAGTCCAAGGAGTTCGGCCGGTTTCTGACCCTGGACGGGTATATGATGCTCACGGAAAAGGACGAGTTTATCTACCATGAAATGATGGTCCATGTGCCTATGGCAGTGCACCCGGCGGCAAAGTCGGTGCTGGTCATCGGTGCGGGGGACGGAGGCGTTCTTCGGGAACTGACCCGGTATTCCTCGGTCGAACGTATTGACCTGGTGGAAATCGACGAGCTGGTGGTGGAGGTATGCAAGAAGTACCTGCCCCAGACCGCCTGCCGTCTGGGAGATGAGCGGGTGAACATCTATTACCAGGACGGGCTCAAGTTCATCCGCCAGCGGGAGAACGCGTACGACCTGATTATCGTGGATTCCACCGATCCCTTCGGCCCCGGCGAGGGCCTGTTTACCAAGGAGTTCTACGGCAACTGCTTTAAGGCCCTCAAGGAAGACGGCATTATGGTCAACCAGCACGAAAGCCCTTTCTATGACGAGGACGCTGCCGCCATGCAGCGGGCCCACAAACGGATTGTGGAAAGCTTCCCCATCAGCAAGGTGTATCAGGCCCATATCCCCACCTATCCGTCGGGGCACTGGCTGTTCGGGTTTTCCTCCAAGCGTTACCACCCGGTGCACGACCTGCGCGATGCCGCGTGGAACCTTCTGGGGATCAAAACCCAGTATTACAACACCCGGCTGCATAGCGGGGCCTTTGCCCTGCCAACCTATGTAGAGGAGATGCTGCGCGATGTTGAACCCTAATGTGGAAACCTTCCTCGGGTGCGACTGCGGGTATGAGGAGGCAGATGCCGTCCTCTTCGGCGCGCCCTTTGATTCCACCACTTCTTACCGCCCCGGCGCCCGGTTCGCAAGCCGGGTGATGCGGGCGGAATCCTACGGCCTGGAAACCTACAGCCCTTATCTCGACCGGGACCTGACCGACAGAAAGGTGTTCGACAGCGGAGACCTGGAGCTCTGCTTCGGGGATACCGAGCAGGCCCTGTTGGACATTGAGGCCAGAGCCTCCACCATTTTGGAGGACGGGAAGCTTCCGGTGATGATCGGCGGGGAGCACTTGGTGACCCTGGGCGCTTTGCGGGCCGCTTTCGCAAAATACCCGGATCTGCATGTGATCCACTTTGATGCGCACACCGACCTGCGGGACGATTACCTGGGTGCAAAGCTTTCCCACGCGGCGGTTATCCGCCGGGTATGGGAGCTATTAGGAGACGGGCGCATCTACCAGTTCGGCATCCGCTCGGGGGACCGCAGCGAATTTCAGTGGGCAAAAGAAGGGCACACCGTCTTGCACCCCTTCGATTTCGAGGGATTGGCTCAAGTGGTCAAGAATTTGTCTGACAAGCCAATCTACTTTACATTGGATCTGGACGTGCTGGACCCCTCCATTTTCCCAGGCACCGGCACGCCGGAGGCTGGCGGCGTTGGATTTCTCGACCTGCTCAGTGCCATTCGCCAGGTTTGTAAAGGCCGGGTGGTTGCCTGTGATGTAAACGAACTTTCGCCCCACTATGATCAAAGCGGCGTGTCCACGGCGGTGGCCTGCAAGGTGCTCAGAGAGCTGCTTTTGTCGCTGAATCTGTAAGAAACGGGTTTGACGGGAAAGCATAGCTTGGGTTTTTTATGTCCTCCTGCTGTGAGGGGGAAAGGGCATTGTAGGCTGTGTCCGTTGCCATGCGCTAAAAGCGCGTGGATGAAACCAACGGAGCAGTCGCCGGTGCATTGGGATTCTTGGCCGCGCTTTGAGAAAAGTGCGAGGGTTGAAATATCGGCGAGATACGCGATTTGGAAACGGCAAGGATGGCAGTTTTTATGAAACGTGCGGGTTGAAAAAAATGAATATCTTTGTCTTGGGTCGCAGTGTGCGAAGGCAGTGGGGCAGAGCGGTCGCGTTTCATAAGAATTGTGTGGGTTAAATTGCGAGGCCGGACAGGAACGGTTTGCCATGGAGGTGGTCGCGCGTCGCGGAAAGCGTGAGAGTTGAAATGTCGGCGCATGTTTTATTTCCATTGGATTCAAGGGCCGCTCCCTGTGCGGGAGCGCGGGTTGAAATATGCCTTGGCTTTTGGCTCCTGGCTTGTCGGTTTTGTCGCGCTTTTCGAAAAGCGCGTGGGTTATAAATGCGGGCGTCATCATACTGCGGCAGGAGGCTGCCCCTGCTTTCGGTAAACGGCGAGGGGCTTCACAATAAAACAAACGGGCGGGTTTTGCCCCGTCCGCTTGAACGAATATGGAGGAATGGAATATGGGAAAAGCGTTGATCATCGGCTGCGGCGGCGTAGCCAGCGTGGCCATTCATAAATGCTGCCAAAACAGCGAGGTATTCGAGGAAATCTGCATTGCCAGCCGAACCAAATCCAAGTGCGATGCGCTCAAGGAGAAGCTCTCCGGCGGCAAGACTAAAATCACCACCGCCCAGGTGGATGCGGGCGACGTCAATGCCCTGATCGCTCTCATCGAGAAGGAGAAGCCGGACGTGGTTCTCAATCTCGCCCTGCCTTATCAGGACCTGACCATTATGGACGCCTGCCTTGCCACCAAGACCCATTATGTGGACACGGCGAATTATGAACCGGAGGATACGGCCAAGTTCGAGTATAAATGGCAGTGGGCCTATCGGGAGAAGTTTGAGAAGGCGGGCATCACCGCGCTTTTGGGCAGTGGATTTGATCCGGGCGTTACCGGCGTCTTTTCCGCCTACGCCATGAAGCATTACTTTGACGAGATTCACTACATCGATATTCTCGACTGCAACGCCGGCGACCACGGCTATCCCTTCGCCACCAATTTTAATCCCGAGATCAACATCCGCGAAGTCAGCGCCAACGGCAGCTACTGGGAAGACGGCCGCTTTATCGAAACCGAACCCATGGAAATCAAGCGGGTGTACGATTTCCCGGAGGTGGGGCCGAAGGACATGTACCTGCTCCACCATGAGGAATTGGAGTCGCTTGCTCTGAACATCAAGGGCATCAAGCGCATCCGCTTCTTCATGACCTTTGGGGAAAGCTACCTGACCCATTTGAAGTGCCTCGAAAACGTGGGCATGACCTCCATTGAACCCATCGAGTTTGAGGGCAAGCAGATTGTTCCGCTGCAGTTTTTGAAAGCGGTCCTGCCCGACCCCGCTTCTCTGGGTCCGCGCACCAAGGGCAAGACCAACATCGGCTGCATTTTCCAGGGCGTCAAGGACGGAAAGCCCGTGCGCTATTATGTCTATAACGTCTGCGATCACCAGGAGTGCTACAAGGAAGTGGGGTCCCAGGCGGTATCCTACACCACCGGCGTGCCGGCCATGATCGGCGCCATGCTGGTGATGACCGGCAAGTGGCAGAAGCCCGGCGTCTATAACGTGGAGGAGTTCGATCCCGATCCGTTTATGGACGCGCTCAACCAGTGGGGCCTTCCCTGGCAGGAAAGCTTTGATCCGCAGCTGGTGGACTGAGATGGAACGCTGGTTTGAATCGGTAGAAACCCCTTCTTACGTGGTGGACGAAGGCTTGCTGCGCAAAAATCTCGCGGTCTTAAAAGCGGTTTGTGACCGCACCGGCTGCAAAATCCTTTTGGCGCAGAAAGCGTTTTCCATGTTTTACGCCTATCCGCTCATCGGGGAATATCTGGACGGGACCACGGCAAGCGGCCTCTTTGAAGCGCGCCTCGGCCGCGAGGAGATGGGCAAGGAAACCCATATTTTTTCTCCCGCCTACCGGGAGGATGAGTTCGACGAAATTGTAAGGCTCTGCGACCATATCGTGTTCAATTCCTTCGCCCAGAAGGCCCGGTTTGCAGAGAAAGCCCTGGCGGCCGGGCGTGAAATCGGCCTGCGCATCAACCCCGCATGCTCCACCCAGGACCATGCCATTTACGATCCCTGTTCGAAGGGGTCGAGGCTGGGGATTCTCCGGGAGCAGTTTTTGGAGGACCAGCTCGACGGGGTGAGCGGCCTGCATTTTCACACCTTATGCGAGCAGAACGCCGACGCTCTCGAACAAACACTGGACGCGGTAGAAGAGAAGTTCGGCGTATTTCTGCCCAAAATGAAATGGCTCAATTTTGGCGGCGGGCATCACATCACCCGCCCGGACTATGACATCAAATTGCTTGTACGTCTGATTGACCGGGTGCAAAACCGGTATCATGTGCAGGTGTACCTGGAGCCGGGAGAAGCGGTGGCTCTGGGAGCGGGCTTTTTGGTGTCCACCGTGCTTGACCTTGTAGAAAACGACGGGCCCATCGCCATTCTGGACACGTCCGCCGCCTGTCATATGCCCGATGTGCTGGAAATGCCTTACCGGCCCGCCATCATCGGCGCGGGAGAGCCGGGGGAGAAAGCGTTCACCTGCCGCTTGGGCGGACCCACCTGCCTGGCGGGGGACATCATTGGCACCTACAGCTTTGATCGGCCCTTAAAGCCAGGGGACCGGCTGGTGTTCTGCGACATGGCGATCTACTCCATGGTTAAGAACAATACCTTTAACGGTATGAACCTGCCCGCAATCCTCTGGCGGGAGGAAACCGGGCAAATCCGCACGGTGCGCCGCTTTGGATACGAGGATTTCAAGATGCGCCTTTCATAATAAACCTGATTGGAAGGTTTCCTTTTTGGAAGAAACCACAGAAGGAAAACAGTAAAAAGCCCTCCGTCTTTTAAGACGGAGGGCTTTGTTTGCGATGAAACCGGTTCTTTTCCGATCCGGGGAACGGACCGTCTTATTTCTGCTTGGCGTTTCCGCTGTATACGATGCCGCGGGAAGCGTCCACCGTGACGGTGGTGCCGCTCTTTAAGATTTTCGTGGCGTTTAAAGCGCCCACAATCACCGGCTTATCCAGCGCCAGTCCTACGATGGCCGCGTGGGAATTCAGGCCGCTTTGCTCGGTGATGATCCCTTTCGCGTCCCGGATGTAATCGAGCAGGTCGTTGGTGGTCTGAGGGACTACTAGGATGTCGTCCTTGCGAAACTTCTCCTTGACCTCCGCCTCGTCCTGGCAGACGCAGAGATTGCCGCAGGTGACGTTTCTGGAAACGCCGGTGCCGGTAACCAAAACGTTGCCCACCAGATGCACCTTGAGCAGGTTGGTGGTACCCGAAACTCCCAGCGGCACGCCGGCCGTGATGACTACCAGATCGCCGTTATCCAACAGGCCTTTTTCCACCGCCGTATCCACCACATGGTCGAACAGCTCGTCGGTGTTGTTCTTTTCTTCCACTATCAGCGGGTAAACGCCCCACGACAAATTCATCTGCCGCCAGACGATGGGTTCGGTGGTGCAGCCGATGATCGGACAGTTGGGCCGGTATTTGGATAGCATCCGCACCGTTCGCCCGGATTTGGACACGGTGATGATCGCCTTGGCACCCAGGTCATGGGCGGTGGTGCAGGAAGCGTGGGAAATGGCGTTGGTTACATTGGGCGCGTCCTCGGTGCTGCGGGAATTGAAGCGCTTGACGTAGTCGATATCCATTTCCGCACGGGTGGCGATGTTCGCCATGGTGCGCACCGCTTCCACTGGGTAAAGGCCCGCTGCGGTTTCCCCGGAGAGCATGATGGCGCTGGTGCCGTCATAGATGGCGTTTGCCACATCGGTGGATTCTGCGCGGGTGGGGCGGGGGTTCTTCATCATGGAATCGAGCATCTGCGTGGCGGTAATCACCTGTTTGCCCGCATAATATGCCTTCTTAATGAGCATCTTTTGAATGACGGGGATTTCTTCGAGGGGGATTTCCACGCCAAGGTCGCCTCTGGCCACCATGATGCCGTCGGACACGTGGATGATTTCGTCGATGTTTTCCACGCCGTCGGAGTTTTCGATTTTCGCGATCAGACGGATATCGTGGCTTCCAAGCCGGTCGAGCTCGTGGCGGATTTCAATCACATCGTCCGCCGAGCGGACAAAGGAAGCGGCCACAAAATCAAACTCGTTCTCCACCGCGAAGGCCAAATCCCCCAGGTCCTTCTCGCTCATATAGGGCATGTTCAGATGCACACCGGGTACGTTGATGCCCTTGTTGGAGGAAACCACGCCGCCGTTGATGACCCGGCAGGTAATCTCCGTATCGGTGGTTTCCATCACCCGCATTTCCACCAGGCCGTCGTCGATCAGAATGCGCGAGCCGCGCGTCACATCTCTGGGCAGTTCCCGATAAGAGATGGAGCATCGCTCTTCGTTGCCCACGCATTCCTCGGTGAGCAGAGTATAGGTCTGACCGGCCTTCAGGGTAACCTTAGGCGGGTCAAACTTGCCGGTACGGATTTCCGGACCCTTGGTATCGCACAGCAGAGCGATAGGCAGACCCAGCTCCTCACGCAGCTCTTTGATCATATCCGCCCTTGCCTTGTGAGAAGGATGGTCGCCATGGGAGAAATTGAAACGCGCCACGTCCATTCCGGAAAGCATCAGCTCCTGCATGACGTTGCGGTCGTCAGTGGCAGGACCCACGGTACAGATAATCTTCGTTTTACGCATATTTTGACCTCCAAAAGCCGCGGTCGGCGGCGTTTTTGCAAAAAAGAATCACTACTTCCACATCTATAATCATACCAATTCCATTTGTAAAGTGCAATTGCATTATTACCCAGATTTTCTTTTCCCAACAGAGGGAAAATGAGTGAATTTCCACTTTCTTTATTCAGAAGGCTTGCACAAGCCTGAAAAAAGGAATACTATAGGAAGAAATTAAAAATCGTTCGAATGGAGGTATTGTGTGAACCAGTCCAATTCGTCTTTGTTGAAAAGAAACATTTTGAAAAGAACGGTTGCCTTGCTGATGGTAGGTGCAATGGGCGGCGCTTTGACTGCCTGCGGCGACGGCGGCGCAGCTTCTTCAGGCGCATCGAGCACTCTGCCGGTTTCGTCCAGTTCTTCTTCGCTTTCGGAAACCTCCTCTCTTCCGTCCTCTCAGGCGCCGCAGAGCAGCGCGCCCTCTTCTTCTGTGGCTTCTTCCTCGCAGACGAGCTCTTCCAAAGTGTCCAGCTCCGGCGAAGTGGTTGCAACGGGAGCGGGCACCGGCATCGGTTACAAGGGAAGCGACTGGCGTCTGCGGGTCCCGAACATCGAAAACCCGCTGGTGGAAAGCGAGGTTCCGGATCTGGTACGGATCAACCAGCCGACGGACGGGCGTAAGCATTATTTTGATGCGCGTGCCATTGACCAATTAAACGCGATGATGGATGATGCTGCGGCGGCCGGCCTGAATTTATATATCATTTCCTCTTTTCGCACGCTTGACTATCAAACGAATCTTTTTGAACGGCGCGTAAAGGAGAGAATGGCCCAAGGGTATTCCCGTGCGGTGGCGGAAAACATTGTGGCCGAAGGTACCGCCCGCCCCGGCACCAGCGATCATCAGCTTGGTCTTGCAATCGATTTCAACACCATTGAAGACGGCTTTGAAAAGACCGCCGAGTACAAATGGCTCATCAAGCACTGCGCTGAGTATGGCTTCATTCTGCGGTTCCCAGCGGATAAGGAAGACATTACCAAAGTCATGTACGAGCCGTGGCATTACCGCTATGTGGGCGTAGATCATGCGAAGGAAATCATGTCCCGCGGTATCTGCCTGGAAGAGTATGTGTCTGAGCTGTAAGGTTTGATAAAGATTACGCGGATTGCCGGCGGCTTTCAGCTGGCGGCAATCCGCGTCTTTTGCAAAACAGATTGTTATTGGATGCAATAAAAACGGATTTAGGCCTAGGGCAGCGCAGAAAGAGATTGGATCAAATAAGGCTTTTTTCTGAAAAACAATTGACAAGCACACCCAGTTTATGCTATTATAATGTGCGTCGCCTGATTGGAGAGGTGTCCGAGCGGTTTAAGGAGCTGGTCTTGAAAACCAGTGACTCTTCACGGAGCCAAGGGTTCGAATCCCTTCCTCTCCGCCAACATTTTTCTATATCGAACTGGAAGATCCACACGGAGAAGTACCCAAGTGGTGAAGGGGCTCCCCTGCTAAGGGAGTAGGTCGGGTGACTGGCGCGAGGGTTCAAATCCCTCCTTCTCCGCCAATGTCGAAAGAAGTCGATTGCTGTAAAGCAGTCGACTTCTTTTGCTTTATGTGGTAAGGTATGAGCAAGTTTGCATAACAGGCAGTATGCAAAGGAGAATATAAATGTTTGAAGAAAACACCCCGACAATCAAAACAGAACGATTGATTTTGCGTAAATTCGATAAAACAGATGCAGCGGCATTATTTGAAATTTTAAGTGATAAAGAAGCTAATGTTTTTCTGCCTTGGTTTCCGTTAAAAAGTATTGACGAAACAAAGTTGTTTTTGCACGAGCATTTTTTAGCTTACTATAATAAGCCTTCTGCTTACCGCTATGCAATTTGTCTTAAAGAAGATAATAAGCCTATTGGATATGTTTGGTTATCAGACGACGAAAGCCACGATTTTGGCTATGGATTAAAGAAAGAGTTTTGGCATTTAGGTATTGCTACCGAAGCTGCGAGTGCTGTACTTGAACGGATTAAACATGCTGGTTATTCTTATATTACAGCCACACATGACACAAAAAACCCCTATAGTGGTAAAGTAATGCGGAAATTGGGGATGGAATACAAATATTCCTATGTTGAGCAATGGAAACCCAAAGATATTTCCGTAACATTCAGAATGTATCAACTCAATTTTGACGGCAACAATGAAAGAACATACATGAAGTACTGGGACGCGTATAAAAATCATATGATTGAGGGAGATACGTTATAGAGATTATGAGCATTATCTTGATTGCGAGAGTTCAAGTCCCCCTCGAAAAACGGCAGGCGATTCTTTTTATCTCACCTTTACAGCGGCGAATCGCCGCAGATAAATTGCGCATCCCATTTGTGTAAGGTGCGTTTTTTTTTCTCCCGTTCTGGTACAGGGTATCTATTTCGTAACTCTCAGGCAGACTGAGTCTGACA
>CATONX010000025.1 GCA_951801675.1 uncultured Eubacteriales bacterium
AATCTCATACCGTATGAATCTATTTGTTGCAAATAGTGCGTATGCGTTTCCGTACATCGCCAATCATGCTCATTGCCTCCCATTTTCTTCAATTTTATGATGCAAGCCATTGAGCTGAATAAACAAAAATGAGAGGGACTTTCTGTTTGCCGCACCACCTCGTTTCACTTTTTGAATATGTCACAAAAACACTGGATGATTTGTAAAACCGTCAGTAGTACTAGTTTGAATTTTCCTGCACGATTGCTTCGAAGTAAGATTTCTGTGTTTCAAGGCTTCCCTTTTGTTTCGAGTGATTCGTGCTGACCCGGCAATAAGCAGCCCCCTGCAATTTTTTATGTATGCGAGAGAAAATAATCGTTTTCGGTGTCATAGAAAAAACCTCCATGCCAAAAGTATCGCATGAAGGTTGCTCTTTTGATCAAAGAAAAGATAAAAAGAAAAAGCTACATTTTGAATTCTCAAAATGTAGCTTTTAACTTGGGTTTATGCTACAAAAAAGATGCCGCTACCGACGCGTGCATCTTCATTCAGACAAAAGAAAAGAGTCCGAACGCGAATTGCGTCCAGACTCAGTCTGGTGCCGGTGGCCGGACTCGAACCGGCACGGTGTCGCCACCGGTGGATTTTGAGTCCACTACGTCTGCCAATTCCATCACACCGGCTGATGCATTGGCTATTATACTATACCTGCTAAAGAAAAGCAAGCATTAAGTTTGCGGCTCGGAGGATGCTTCTGACGAAGAGCTGTTCTCCGGCTCGGAAGGAGTAGGGGGTGTTGGGTCTGACTGCGGCGGAGGTTCCTGGCTTTGGACCCGTACCCGGATGGAAGCGCTCAGCCCGTTTTCCGTGCGTGCCGTAATGACCGCTTCTCCTGCGGAAATACCTGTAATGCGTCCGTCCGCACCCACCGTCGCAACCGCAGAATTGCTGGAGGAATAGGTGACAGTCTGGGAGGCATCCGAGGGGGAAACGGAAGCGGAAATGGTGCGAATGGTACCGGTGTTCATCAAATACGTGCGAATACCGCCGTTGTCCACCCAGGAGCTGAATGCGCCGGCATGAATGGCAATGCTCTGCGCTTCCACGTTGCTTTCCCGGATGGTAACCACGTACTGGGCACGTCTGCCGCCATCGTTTGCGGTAAAGGTGATGACCACCCGGCCGGCTGCCAGCGCCTGGAAGGAGCCGTCGCCGTTATTTTGCAAAAGACGGGTGTTGGACACAGTCCATTCTCCGGCCTGATCGGTTGCATTTTCCGGCGTGAATACCGGCGTCAGCCGGAAGGAATCGCCGATGGTAAATTCGTCTTTTTCCGCCGTCAGGTCCACCCGCTCCACAGCGACCGGCTCCACCGGCACCGAAACGGTGAACTGTGCTTTTACATCCAGCCCCTCCAGTTTTACCGTGATGACAGCATCCCCGCCCACAGCGGTCAAAACCCCGTCCTGTGAAACCGACACGGCGCTGGGGTTGCTGGAGGTGTACAGGACCTTTCTATTATAATATTCATCCACGGCCCTTGACCACAGCGCACTTTCCTCTTCCTTGGTCAGCGTGATGCTGTTGGGAGCGCCCTGCTCGGCCAAGTAGGTGTTGATTTCCCCGAAAGGCACCCCGCGCTCGAAGGAATGGCTCAGTTGCAGGGTCTGGCCCGGCTCCATGGTGGACGGGGCGTTAGTCAGGGTCAGATTAGCCGGGAGAATGTATACCCCCTTGGTGTTCCACGAAACTTCCTGCCCCCCAAACAGGTTTTGACTCACCTGCTGGAACTTGATCATGGAATAGCCGGCCTTGCGCCCGAGAACGGTGGCCTGGATGTTATAGCTGCGCAGGATTTCCAGCTTTTCGTCGTATACGCTCCATGTATTGTCCATGCTCTTTTCGCTGGCGTTTTTGACGGCAATGGTGGTCTTGTCCCCCACGTACAGAATCGCCGGCTTTTCGCTGAGCAGCACGCCATCGGAACCTTTACAGCCCCCTGCGCTGGAATAGGCTTCGCCATCCACCCATCCGTCGGACAGTGCCCCAATGACACAGGGGAAAAGGACGAGCAGTGTAAACAAGAGCCCACAGAATAAAAACAGCGTTTTTTTCCTCATAATGGTTTTATCATTCCTTTGCAGCGGGAAAAGACGCCCGCTTGATGTGATCACGGCTTCGCCGCTTTAAGAGCAAAAAGCCCAGAGCGGCGGCAAAGACGACCGCGGCGATTTGCTGGGAAGGAGAGAGGGGGAGAAAAGGCAGAAGCACGCCCCGATCGTCCCCTCGGAAATACTCCAGAAAAAAGCGCAAAATTGCGTATAGTAACAGGTACCAAGCCATCCGGTGCTCCCGGATTTTCCATTGCAGCAGACTAAACACCAAAAGCAGCCCCGCCATCTCCGCTTCCCGGACGGGAAACCGGTCCAGCGTGAATCCAAACAAGGAAAAGGACCAGGGAATCCCGTAGCAGCAGCCTTCCACAATACAGCCGACCCGGGCGATGGCGTGAAACAAGGGAAGGGCCGGCGCGGCGGCAAAAAGGGCCGGCGCGCGAGGAACGCGCAGCAGAGACAGAACGGCCACGAAAAAGAGAAGGTAACCGATCAGGCCGAAATAGAAGGTAAATCCGGCTGCAAAAAAGCGCGTCCAGAAAGGCAAGGACCATACCCTTGGGAACAGCAGCCAGTTGCCCAGGTTCGCACACAAAGCGGCCGGGAAGAAACACAAGCCCCCGCAGAGAACCACCCGGGTCTGCTGATTTGCGTTCAAGGAGGTGAGGCGGAGGTTATGGGCGGTCAAAAGTACCGCTGCCACGATGCCCACCGCCGCGAACAAAAGATAAGGGGAAACGCTTTGCCAGAAAGCCAAGAGATCCCTCCTTGCCAATGGAAACACAAACTAACGGAAAACGGCTAAGGGAATAAAACGAGCCGCGGCCGGTGGCACAACTTAAAGCGCCGCCACCGGGTCGAACCATTCCGCCTTTGCCGCCCCATTTTGAGCTAAAACGACAAAACAAAAAATCCTAGCCTATATTGTACCATTTTTCTGCCATTAAGCAAGTGAAAAAATCAGGGCCTTCCTATCCTGCAAAGGGCAAGCCCTGTTCATCCGGGAAAAAATATGGTATACTACTTTTTAATTTTCACTGGGCGGTCCGATCCGGGATGGACCCGGTTGCCGGGAGAAAACACATACGTCCATATCGGTTCCAGCTTAGACAGAAAGGCAGGGAAAACCCTTGGAACAAGCCCTTCCCAAATCCCGCATTCATCTGATCGATGAAATCCGGGGCTTTTGCATTTTAGCAATGATTTTCCACCACGCGGCGTACGACATCGTGGAGGTATTCGGTGACAAAAACGGCCTGCCTTTTTTGCAGTTTTGCGAGGCGGTGCGGCTTCCCTTTGTGTTTGCCTTTATCCTGATCTCCGGGATCGCCTGCCGCTTGTCCCACTCCAACGCCCTGCGCGGAGCAAAGCTTGCGGTCATCGCCCTGCTGCTGACGGCGTTTACCGCGATCTTTATGCCCGGGCAGATCATCCTGTTCGGCATTCTGCATATGCTGGCGGCGGGAATGCTGCTTTTTGCCCTGCTGCGGCCGGTTCTCGATAAAATCAAACCTTGGGTGGGGATCGCCGTCTGCCTGCTTCTTTTTCTGTTCACCTATCGGATCCAGGAAGGATTTGTGGGAATCCCTTATCTGCTGGAGGTTTCCCTTCCCGAAAGCATTGCGAAGATCGAATGGCTCTTTCCCTTTGGAATCGTGGGCGAGCATTTTTATTCCGCCGACTATTTTCCCTTGTTTCCCTGGCTCTTTTTGTTCCTGCTGGGCTCCTTTATCGGGGTATGGGCCAAGGAAGGGAAGTTTCCCAAATGGATGTACCCCACCCGGGTGCCCTTTCTCTCCTTTGTGGGGAAATACACCCTCTGGGTCTACATCGCCCACCAACCGGTGGTGTACGGCATTCTTTATGTGTTTTACCAGTGGATTCTTCCGGCTATTATCTAAAAGTGAGGTACCTGCATGGACATTCTGCAAACCCTATCTGAACAATTGCACATCAAACCCGCTCAGGTCAAACGCGCTGTCGAGCTGATGGACGAGGGAAATACCATTCCCTTCATCGCCCGCTACCGCAAGGAGCAGACCGGTTCGCTGGACGACCAGACCCTGCGGGAGCTTTCCGAGCGCCTTACCTACCTGCGCAGTCTGCAAAAGCGCAAGGAGGAGGTAGCCTCCTCCATTGAGGGGCAGGGAAAATGGACCGATGAGCTGGCCGCCGCCTTGGAAAAAGCGGAGACCTTGGCGGAGGTGGACGACCTCTACCGGCCTTACCGGCCCAAACGGCGCACCCGTGCGTCGGTGGCGAAGGAAAAAGGACTCGAGCCCCTGGCTGAGCGGATTTTCGCCCAAGAGCGGCAGGGGGCGGACCCTCTGGTGCTGGCGGCCGCGTTCGTAAATGAGGAAAAGGGCGTGGCCGACGCAGAGGAGGCGCTGCAAGGGGCGATGGACATCATCGCCGAGCGCATTTCCGACGACGCGGACCTACGGGGACGGCTGCGTACGGTGCTGATGGCCCACGGCAGCCTTGCCGCCAAAGCCGCCAAGGAGGAAGACAGCGTCTATTCCATGTATTACGAGTACAAGGAACCGCTTTCGAAAATTCCGGGCCACCGGGTGCTGGCCATCGACCGGGGGGAACGGGAAGAATTTTTGAAGGTGTCGGTGGAGTTTGAACCCAGCCGGGCCATGCAGATCATCGAGCGGGTCTTTGTCAAGGAAGGCTCTCCTTGTACCGAGACGGTGCGGGCCGCGGCGGCGGACGGGTACGGCCGCCTGATTTTCCCCGCTTTGGAGCGGGAAGCGCGCAGCACCCTCACCGAGCGGGCCGCCGACGCGGCCATCCGGGTTTTTGCGGTCAACTTAAGACAGCTGCTCATGCAGCCGCCGGTGCGGGGAAAGGTGGCCATGGGTCTCGACCCCGCCTACCGCACCGGCTGCAAGACGGCGGTGGTGGACGAAACCGGCCGGGTGCTGGATACGGCGGTGATCTATCCCACCCCGCCTCACAATAAGACAGAGGAAGCAAAACGGGTGCTGACCCGGCTGATCGAGAAGCATGGAGTCCAGGTCATCGCCATCGGAAACGGCACCGCTTCGAGAGAGACGGAAGCCTTTGCCGCCGAACTCATCCGGGAGCTTAATCGGGAGCTGTCCTACATGGTGGTCAGCGAGGCGGGCGCTTCGGTCTATTCCGCGTCCAAGCTGGCGGCCCAGGAGTTTCCCCAGTTCGACGTGTCCCTTCGAAGCGCCGTGTCCATCGCTAGGCGGCTGCAGGACCCGCTGGCGGAGCTTGTGAAAATCGACCCGAAGGCCATCGGCGTGGGCCAGTACCAGCACGACATGCCCAAAGCAAAGCTGGATGAAGCGCTGTCCGGCGTGGTGGAAGCCTGTGTCAACTCCGTCGGGGTGGATTTGAACACCGCTTCTCCGTCGCTGCTGTCCTACGTAGCGGGCGTGAACGCCACGGTGGCCAAGAACATCGTCCTCTACCGGGAGGAAAACGGGGCCTTCACCCTGCGCTCCCAGCTAAAGAAAGTGCCGAAACTGGGGCCGAAGGCCTTCGAGCAGTGCGCGGGCTTTCTGCGGGTGATGGGCGGCAAGAACGTACTGGATGAAACGGGCGTACATCCGGAAAGCTACGAGGCGGCGAAGAAACTGCTGGAGCTTTGCGGGTATTCCCTGGCGGACGTGGCCAAAGGAACGTTGGCGGGGCTTACTGGGAAGCTTGAGGGAATCGGGGAAGAGGCCGCCGCCGAACAAGTCGGCGTGGGCGTGCCCACTTTGCGCGACATCGTCCGGGAGCTGCAAAAGCCCGGGCGGGACCCGCGCGACGAGTTGCCGCCGCCTCTCTTGCGCACCGACGTGCTGGAAATGAAGGACCTGAAAACAGGGATGGAGCTGACCGGCACGGTGCGAAACGTCATCGATTTCGGCGCTTTTGTGGACATCGGGGTGCACCAGGACGGTTTGGTGCACATTTCCCAGATTACAAACCGCTTCATCCGCCACCCTTCCGAGGTGCTCAAAGTAGGGGACATCGTCGCGGTCTGGGTGCTGGGGGTGGACACGGCGAAAAAACGCATTTCCCTGACCATGAAAAAGCCCAAGGACGCGCCCCAGCCCGAAACCGAAAGGCTGTGAGCATCCTGCACAAGGGGAAAGGGGAAGAAGAGGCCCATTCCGTTTACTCTTTCTCCTTTTAAAAAGGCGAGGACTGTGGTACAATAAGGATGGACTTTTTCCGGCCCAATGGAAATCTGCCTTGGACCAGATGAACAACTTCGACTGAAAAAAGGAGCGATGCAGCAATGGCAATGGCACTGGCAATGGAAATCCGTCAGCCGTCCAATTCCAAGGACGCGAAGCATTACGACACCGACCGTCTGCGTGAGGAATTTTTGATTGAGGAAATCTTTGTTCCCGGTGAAATCCGCAGAATTTACAGCCATATCGACCGGATCATCACCATGGGCTACACCCCCACGGACAAGCCTCTGGAGCTGGGCGAAGGTCTCAACACCATGACAAACCTTGGCACCGACTTTTTCCTGGAGCGCCGTGAGCTTGGCGTCATCAACATCGGCGGCAAGGGCGCGATCACCGTGGACGGCAAGAAGTACGTCCTCAATCCTAGAGACGGCCTGTATGTAGGCATGGGCGCGAAGGAAGTGGTGTTTGAGAGCGACGATAAGAATGCTCCGGCTAAGTTCTACACCCTCTCCGCCCCGGCGCACACCACCTATCCCACTGTGCACATCGACATCACCAAGGCCCGCAAGGTCCCCTGCGGCGATGTGGAGCACGCCAACAATCGCGTCATCAACCAGTACATCCATCCGGAAGTCATGAAGAGCTGCCAGCTCACCATGGGCCTGACTCAGCTGGAAGAGGGCAGCGTGTGGAACACCATGCCCTGCCACACCCATGAGCGCCGCATGGAAGTGTACCTGTATCTGGACATTCCGGAGAACCAGGTGGTGTTCCATCTGATGGGCGAACCCACTGAGCTGCGCACCATCGTTATGCGCAACGAGCAGGCGGTGATCTCTCCGAGCTGGTCCATCCATTCCGGTGTTGGCACCCATGCGTACTCCTTCATCTGGGGCATGGTGGGCGAAAACCAGACCTTTGACGACATGGATCACTGCGACATGAACGCCATCAAATAAGGAAGAACCCTTCTGAGCGAACAAAGCCCCCGGGAACTGTCGGTTCCCGGGGGCTTTTTGCTTAAAGCGGGAGGCTGGGCAGAAGAAAAGACAAAGCCGTAGATGCCGGCAGAGGGTTCACACGGGCAGGCCCTTGCAAAAAAGGACGGCCCGATTGGAAGGCTCGCGCTGTTTAGGGGCTTCGTATACCGATAAATGGCGAGACGAGGAAAGAGACGGGCGATCGTAATCGCCCGTCTTTTCCTGTAAGCGGCGTCCATGAAAGACCAAGACTTTTGCGGGGAGCGAACAGCTCTCGGGAAAAGGAAAGATTTTCCCGCCCCTGTTACAGCAGTTCGCTGTCCGCTCTGGCTTTGAGCCGCGCCCACCGCCGGTCCACTTCCTCCTGGATGCTTTCCACCACCTGGGCATACACGTCCTTTTTTAAGTGCTTGGTGCGCCCCATCATGGAAAGCCAGTCGATCACCGGGATTTTTTTGCCCTTCGCTTCCGGGTCGTAGCTCAATGCCGTCACTCCGTTTTCGATTTCGTAGAGCGGGAAATAGCAGCAGTCCACCGCTGCGCCGATCACCTTGCGCTCCAGGTTGGGCCGGTCGCTCCAGTTTAAGGGGCAGGCGGACAGGGCCTTGAGATAGACCATGCCGTATTCGTCGGCGTACTTTTGCGCCTTGGCCGCTTTTTTGATAAAGTCGGCAGGGTTGGACTCGGCTACCGTCGCCACATAGGGAATGTTGGTGGCGGCCATAATCTGGGGCGTATCCTTGTGGAAGAACTGTTTGCCGTATTGGTACTTGCCCACATGGGAGGTGGAGCTTTTGGCTCCCTTGGGGGTGGAATAGGAAAGCTGATAGCCGGTGTTCATGTACCCGCCGTTGTCGTATTCCATCAAAATCAGGTTGCTGCCGCGCAGCGCCGTGCCGATGGCGGAACCCATGCCGATGTCCATGCCCCCGTCGCCGCTGATCATGATAAAGGTGATCTTACCCTTGGGCATTTCCCCGCGCTTTTGCCGCTGGTGGAACATTTCCACCAGACCCGATAGGGTGGCGGCTCCGTTCTGGAAGAGGTTGTGCACATAGGGGACCTTGAAGGAGGTTTTCGGATAGGCGGTGGTCACCACCATGCCGCACCCGGTTTGGAACAAAAGCACCACATTTCCTTCGATGCCCCGCAGAAGAAGGTTTACATTGACCGGAATGCCGCAGCCTGGGCAGGCCCCATGCCCGGGCGCCAAGCGCTTGGGCATCCGGGTGGACTCGCTTACAAGCCCGCCCTTGACCACCATTTTCCCGCTCTCCTCATTTCGCTCGCACTTGGTGAGCCCCAAAGAAGCGTCCTTCTCGGTGACGGGATGGAAATAGGGCTTGACTTCTAGGTTTTCGTCGCCCGGATAGATGTTCAGATAGCCGAAGGCAGGGGCGTCCTGGGAGAACCCTGCGTCCAGCAGCTCCTTGGCATCCTCCATATAAAAATCCCGTCCGCCCAGGCCGTAGATGCGGCTTATGACCCGCGCTTTGCTCCCGGCCGACTGCAAGGCCGCCTTGAGCTCCAAGGTCAGGTTGCCGCCGCCGGCGCCGTAGCTGTCCTGCCGGTCGCCCACCACGATGGTTTTCGCGTTTCGGCACAGCACGGCAAGCTCTTTTGCCGGGAAGGGGCGCAGGACATGGGTGGTAACGACGCCGCAGGATTTTCCTTCCTTGCGGTAATCGTCCACCGCTTCCTTGGCGGTGTGGAAGCTGGAGCCTAGTAGCACCAGCAGCACGTCGGCATCCTCTGCTTTGTAGGCGTCAGTGCCCCCGTATTCCCGGCCGGTCAGCTCCCCAAACTCGTCAAACACCTGCCCGATGACGTCCCGCGCTTCCTCCATGGCCTTATGAAGCTGGAACTTGTTGTTCATCAGATCCGGCTCGTTCATATAAGAACCGATGGATACCGGGTGCTCCGGGTCAAGAGCCGTATAATCCGGGTGATATTCGCCCAGGAAACTCTGCACGTCGCTGTCCTTCTGAAACACTTCGCACCGGCGCTTCTGGTGGGAGGTAAAGAACCCGTCGAACGCCACAATCACCGGCAGCTTCACCGCTTCGGCGATTTTCAGCGCGCACAGGTTAAAGTCATACACCGCCTGGGGGGAGTTCGCGAAGAGAATGATCCAGCCGGTGTTTAAGGCGTACATGATGTCGCTGTGATCCCCCTTGATGTCCAAGGGGCCGGATACCGTGCGGCAGGCCACGTTTAATACCATCGGAAACCGGGTTCCCGATTGGACCGGCAGCTGTTCCAAGGCATAGAGCAGGCCGTTTGCGCTGGTGGCGTTGAACACCCTGCCCCCTCCGGTGGACGCGCCGTAGCAGATGCCCGCCGCGGAATGCTCCCCTTCCGCCGCCAGCAGGGAAATGTCGTGCGCCCCTTCCGACTTTAACAGGTCCAGATGCTCGGCAATCTGGGTGGAGGGGGTGATGGGATAGTAGCCCATCACATGGTAGTTGATCTGTTTGGCGGCGTAGGCCGCCAGCTCGTTTCCGCTCTCAAAGAGCACGCTTTGTTCCACTCTCATACCAAACCTCCGTCCACTCGCTTTTCGTCCAGATACGCCTCGCTGGTAATCCATGAGTTGGGCCCTGCCGCCTCAAAGTCGATGTGCTCGGCGATCAGGTCCTTGTTGCGCACGAAATACTTCTTCTCCGGATGCTCCCGCTCCTTGCCGGCTACCAAAGCATTGGTGGGGCAGACCGCCACGCACCGCAGGCAGCCCTTGCAGTGGTGGTAGTCGAGCCCGGTGTTTACCATGGCCTTGCGGCCCTTGTATTCGCCTTCTTTGAACTGGAACACCATGTCCGGGCAGGTGGTGTCGCACAAGCCGCAGTTGATGCACTTTTCCGGCAGAAAGAGGGGAATATATCCCTCCCGGCTGGCGGACAGGTCGTTGGACACGGTGCTGCCGATGTGGGGATTCACCCCGCCGATGGGCGCGTTTTCATAGCCCCAGCGGGTGCGGGTCTCCTGATAAGGAACTTCGTCAAACTTCCCGTCCGGCTCAAACTGTTTGCTGGTGACTTCACTGTAGCCCCGTTTGACTCCTTCCAGGTTGGCAGAAAGCAAGTCGGGGTATTTTTTGCCCACCGTGTCCTCCACCAGCTTGAGAACCGGCTCTAAGGGAATGAAGCCCGAGGCCTTTGCCAGAGCGCCCAGCATCACCATGTTGATGCGGGTTTTGCTTTCCATGGCAATGGTCTGCCCGTCGATGCAGAAAAGCTCCCCGGCCGCCAGCTTCAGCTGCTCGCGCGCTTCGTCCACAGAAAGGCCGGTGTTGAGGACCACTTTGGTGCGCTCGTCCACCCCGGCGGTCACCGGGTGCTTGCCCGCCATGGCCTCGTGAAAAAGGCCCAACAGGTGAGGCGTCTCTACAGGGCTGTTGATGCGCAGATCCTTGTCCGGCGCGCACCAGCGGATATACGCCTTGACCGGCGAACCCCGCTTCTCCGAGCCGTAGCTGGAAAAGCTGGCGGAATTGAGCCCCAGATAGATGGCCCCCAGCTCGCCTAAGAGCTTGCCGCACAGGTTGGCTCCCAACCCCCCGATGCTTTCTAAGCGCATTTCATAATAGCCGGCATCATTGGTAACCGGCAGCTTGATTGCTTCCATCATGCGAAAAACCTTCCTTTCCCCGGGATGTAAAAGGTCCCCGCGTACACGGCCGACTCGCCCAGCAGCTGCTCGATGCGAAGCAGGCGGTTATACTTGCAGACCCGGTCGGTGCGTGCGGGCGCGCCGGTTTTGATCTGCCCGGCGTTTAGGGCCACCGCAAGGTCGGCGATGGAGGTGTCCTCCGTCTCGCCCGAGCGGTGGGAGAGAATGGCGCCGTAGCCGTTTCGCTTGGCAAGGCGCACCGCCTCCATGGTTTGAGACAGGGTCCCGATCTGGTTGGGCTTGACTAAAATGGCGTTGGCGCTTTGCCCGTCGATTCCCTTTTGCAGCCGCTTGGGGTTGGTTACAAACAGGTCGTCTCCCACGATCTGCACCGTTTTGCCCAGCCGCCTGGTGATCTGGGCAAACCCGTCAAAATCTTCCTCAGAAAGCGGGTCCTCGATGGAAAGAATAGGGTAGAGACCGCACAGGCGCTCAAAATAATCCATCAGCGCCGCTTTTGAAATGGATTCCCCTTTCTTCGGGAACCGGTAGCCGTCCTTCTCCGCCCATTCGCTGGCCGCCGCGTCCAGAGCGATGCCGATGTCCTGCCCCGGCCGGTAGCCCGCCCTTTCGATGGCTTCCACCAGAAGGGTTAGGGCGATTTCGTCACTGTCTAAATTGGGCGCAAAGCCCCCTTCGTCTCCAACCGTGGTGGAAAGCTTACGTTCCTTGAGGGTTTTGCCCAGCTGCACGTAGGTTTCCACCCCCATCTGCATGGCCTGCCGGAAGCTTTTCGCGCCCACGGGCATAATCATGAACTCCTGAATGTCCACATTGTTGCTGGCGTGGGCCCCGCCGTTTAAAATGTTCATCATGGGAACCGGGAGGGTCACGCCGTTTACGCCGCCCAAATACCGGTAGAATTCCAGCCCCTTTGCCTTGGCCGCCGCCTTCGCGCAGGCTAAAGACACCGCCAGAATGGCGTTGGCTCCCAGGGCGGACTTGTTTTCCGTGCCGTCGGCCACCTGCATGGCCTTGTCCACCCCGAAGGGGCAGCAGGCGGGCTTTCCTTTGAGGGCATCGTTTAACAGGGTGTTGACGTTGTTGACCGCTTTGTATACCCCTTTGCCGCTAAACTCCTTTTCACAGTCGCGCAGCTCGCAGGCCTCGAACATGCCGGTGGACGCGCCGGAAGGGACGCTTGCCGCAGCAAAGGTGCCGTCCGATAGGGTGACGCTCGCCTCCACCGTAGGGGTGCCGCGGGAATCGAAAATCTGCCGGCCGCAGACCTTTTTAATGGTAAGAGAATCCATGTTATCACGCTCTTTTCCTCATTTGTTACCTTTATTTTGGGACAAAAGGAGGAATTTTATGTGTGCCACTTTCCGATTGCACCCATAAAGGCAGCAAAAAGCCGTCCGGCCCCTAAAAAGGCCGGACGGCTGCGTTTTTTTGGAAAAGAAACGGCAGTGAAAGGAGAGTGGGATAAAAGCCGGCTTTGTTATCCGCGAAAGGACAGCGCCGGATCCTGCTCGCGCAGGGTCGGCGGCAAGGCGGATAAAATCCGCCGGTAATCCAGCTGCAGCCCCTGGTACATCTCCACCACCTCCCGCCCGAAGGCTTCGGCGGTCTCCAAGATTTCATCATAGTTTTGCAGGACTATCTCCGTCACCTGGGGACATATTTTCTTTTCGTCTCTCATATGGGTAAGGATGGAAAGAGTCGTTTCCTTGTCAAAGGCTTCCTTATAGCTGCGTTTGCGGATCAGGGCGCTCAAAATATCCGCCACCGCCACAATCCGGTCGCTTTTGCTCAGCTGCCCGCCGGTCAGGCCCAGCGGGTACCCGGACCCATCGAGCTTTTCGTGATGGCGTACGGCGATGCGCTTTACATCCGAATCCAGATAGTCTCCCAGAATGTGCCCGGTGTCCACCACGTGCCGCTGCATGACCGCCATTTCCTCTGTGGTCAGCCGTCCCGGCTTTTCCAGAATCGCCACCGGAGTGGATACCTTTCCCACATCGTGCAGAAGAGCGGCGTAATAAATCTTTTCCCGCTCCTCCCCGTTCATCCCCATGAGCGAGGCGAGCACCCGGCTGACGCTGACGGTGGTCACCGTGTGCAGCACCATGAATTCGCTGCGAAAGTCAATGGAATAAGCGATCATAGTCAAGAATTCCAGTTTTTCCTTTCGAGAGAAGGAAACCGATTGGGCCACCCGTTCGAATTCCTGAAAATAACTTCCGTCGTAAATCCGTTTGGCAATGGATCTTTGGGCGTTCGTCTGCAAAAACAAGTCCACCCACTCGGGCGCGAACAAATGCCCCCGGTGCTTTTGAAGGTATTGCTCACAGAAAGCCTCGTCTCGGTTTTCCAGCAAAAGGTCGGCCCGGTCGGCCAGATGCACAAGCCCGCCATAATGGCCTCGCGTAAGGGTGCCTGAAGCCAGAGAATACTGGTAATAGGGGAGGTGGTGATACAAAATGACGTCCGCATAGGAGGAAAGCGGCGACAGGTTCTTTAAAAACAGATAGCCGTAAACCGAATGCTCCCAGATGTTCTGGCTTTCAAATTCCACCATCCGGTCGATGTCCTCGGTTTTGTAGGCTCCGATGTCGTGAAGCAGGCCAAGGAGGGTCAAGTCTCCCAACTCCTGCTCACTATGACCGCCCTGCACACGTAGCATTTCATAGAGAAGGAAAGCCACCCGCTCACCGTGCCCGATAAGACGGGGGTCCACGCAGTTGAGCGCACGGCGGATGATATGGACGATGTTTTTGCTGCTGACTACGTTCATGGAGCCATCCCCTCGTTCAGAAATAAAGCCCTTGCATTTGGAAATAACGTCATTATAACATGAGTGGGACTAGAAGTATAGGTAGGAAAGAACAAAAAGCGTTTGCATGGCCGCTTCAGCGGGAATCCGGCAGAAGAAAATGACGGTGAAAACCGACCGAAAAGCAATAAAAAAACTGGAAATTGAATTATGAAGTTTTTTCGACAAATTTATTGACAAATTGTGTACGCGCATGCTAGAATAATTTTAAACATTTTCGCTAATATGCGACAAAGGAGAAATGGAACATGGAAATTGGGAAAAAGTATTCCATCGCGGCGTTGGTCTGCGGCATTCTGGGCATCGTAGGGGCGTGGATTCCGATTGTCTCCTATTTTACCTTCATTTTGGCGATCCTCGGTATTGTCTTTGGTGTCAAGGGCCGCAAACTGGCGGAACCCGGTAACACCGGTCTTGCAACCGCTGGTTTCGTGCTTGGTATCATTGGTACTGCCATCGGCGCCATTGGCGTGATCTGCGCTCTGTGTGCGCTGGGCTCTCTGGGCATGCTCGGTGCAGCCGGCGCGCTTTCCTAACCGGAAAAAGCAAAGACGTATCGGTACCATGCGCTCATACGGGCGCATGGTACTTTCTTTTTCATTGCCAAATAGAGGAGAGAATTATGTTTCCCACCTTCGAGCTCTTTGGAAAAACCATCGGAACCTATATGGTCACTGCTTTGCTGGGCGTTTTCGCCGCGGGGATTTTTTCCTGCCGGGCGGCGAAAAAGCGAGGCTATGACGAAAACGACATGATTGTTCTGCTGCTGGTATCCTGCATCGGCGTGCTGCTGGGCAGCCACGTTCTTTTCGCGCTGACCAACTGGAACGCTTTGCTGATATTCTTTTCCCATCTGCCGGAGATTATCGCAGCCGGTGAACTGGTGGACAGCTTTCTAGCAGTCTTCGGCGGCTCGGTGTTTTACGGCGGGCTGCTTGGCGGCATCCTTGCCGGCTTTCTTTATGCCCGCGGGCGTAAACAGAAACTGAACCTGGCTGCCTATACCGACATGGTTGCTCCGGCGGTGCCGCTGTTTCATATGTTCGGACGCATCGGCTGCTTTCTGGGCGGCTGCTGCTATGGAGTGGAGAGCAACTTTGGCTTCGTTTTCGAGCATAGCCTGGTAGAAGCGGCCAACGGCGTGCGCCGGTTCCCGGTGCAGCTGGCGGAAGCGGGGTTTAACCTGCTGCTGTTTGCGGTGCTGGCCTTGCTTTTGAAGAAGGGGCTTTGCAAAGGAAAACTGTTCCTTTTGTACCTGCTCGCCTATTCCGTAGGCCGGTTCGTGCTGGAATTCTGGCGGGGAGATGCTTACCGTGGATTCCTCTTCGGGGTATCCACCTCACAGTTCATCAGCGTCCTTGTGTTTGCTGCGGCGGGATGCGCGCTGCTTTGGCAGGTGCTTCGCTCCAGACGGCGGCCGCAGACAGCGCCGGAAGGGTAATACCGCAAACCGGCAACGCATCGGCAAAGGCCCCCGGCTGGGGGCCTTTTTCTTGTGTCAGGAAAGCATACCGTCCAATTGAGGAAGAGGAATCGGGCCGTTGCCCGGAAAACCGCATATATTTCCATTGCTTTTGCGTTTTCCGAGATTTTGTCGGTTCCGACCATATAGCAGGAAAATACAAAAAATTGGACATTTTTCACCCAGTACGGTATAATGCAAAAAGATGGAGAAAAATGGAGGGATTCTTTTGTCACAAATTCGTGTATGCAAACGGTATGCCAATGCCATTTTCACCGCCGCCATCCTGCTTTCGGTGGGCGTCATGGTGTCTCTTTGCTTTAACAACAGCGTTTGGTTCGACGAAGCCTATTCCACCTTTATGGCTCGCCAGAGCTATTGGGGAATCATCGAGCAGAACCTGACCGACGTGCACCCCCCGCTTTACTATTTTGTTCTCAAGCTGGTTACCAGTGTGTTCGGGTATAATCTTCTTGTCATGAAGCTGGTGTCTGTCGCCGGGGTAACGGCAACCATGGTGCTGGGTGCCACTCTGGTGCGGCGCCGGTTCGGGGACCGGGCGGGCCTTTTGTTTATTCTGCTTTTGCTGTGCGGCCCTTGCATGCTGTCTGAATGCGCGGTGATGGTGCGCATGTACTCCTGGGCGATGTTTTTTGTCACGGCCAGCGGCCTGCTCGCCTATGAAATTTATGAGGCCCCCACCAAGGCAAAATGGATTTTCTTCGTTCTCTTAAGCGTGGCGGGAATGTACACCCATACCTATGCCCTGATTGTCATTGGATTTGTCTATCTCTTTTTGCTGATCGCCATGATCCGCAACCGAAAGGGCCAGCTTTTAAAATGGGTCTTATGCGCGGCCGCAACCTTTGTGCTGTATCTCCCGTGGTTTTTTGTGCTGCTGCGGCAGGTGGGCATGGTCAGCGGAAATTACTGGATCGCACCCCTCTCTCTTTCCTCTTTCGCGGAGTATACGAAATTCCTGTTTATGCCGGGCAAGCTCTCAGGCAATCCGACGGCGGTGAAGGTCTTGGTAATCGTGGCCATGGCCGGCCTCGCGCTGGCAGCGGTCGTGTTTGCGGTCTGGTGCGTGCGGGGTGCCTTTTGGAAGAAAAGGAAGATGGACCGGGCGGCGCTTCTTGCCCTGGGCATGTTCTTGCTGCCGGCGGTTCTCGGCATCGGGTTCTCCCTTGCGGTGCGCCCGGTGTTTATCGCCCGCTATCTGCTGCCGGGGATTGGGCTGTTCTGGCTGTTTTTCGCCATTGAGGCTTCGCGTCTGAAGAAAGGCTGGCTGGCGGTTTTTCTCTGCTGCGTGGTGCTGAGCGGAGGCTTAAGCTACAGCCAAACCTTCCAGGAGGAATACCTTACGAAAACCGATGAGGCAGTTTCGTATCTGAAGGGAGAGGTCAGGGAAGAAGACGTGTTTCTTACGAACCTTTTGCAGCTGGGCGAGCAGGGCGGTCCTCTGGCCTACTATTTCCCCGAGCAGGAAAGCTGGTGCTACCAGGACGGGGAATTCTTTAAGCATTATACCAACGGCGGCGGTACCGATGTGGCGGTTTCGCCTGACCAAGTGGAAGGGGTTCAGGGAACCTTCTGGTATCTGTGCAACCCGAAAAGAGAACCCGAAACGGCGTGGTTTACCGACCGGGGCTATACCGTTACAAAAGAAAAGAGCACCGGCATCGACCTGTATTCCTTTGATGTGTACCGCATTGCGAAAGAATAAAGGCGGTTTAATGAGGCGTTCGTCCATTGACAGAGGAATCGGCCGCCGGTATAATGAATTCTGAACATAAGAATAGCGGCAGTTTGCAAGCGTTGCACTGCCGCTTCTTGCTGCGTGTTCGCCGTCACAGGCATACGGCAGTATGAAAAACACAGGAGGAAAAGACATATGAAGCTTGTCTACGACCGGGAAGCGCTTTTGAACTGCATCGACGCGGTGGTGCGCAAAACCATGACCATGGACCTGACCTGGGACTGGTCCTGCGGGGTCGCCTATTACGGAGTGAGCGAGGCCTACCGGACCACGGGGAAGGAAGAATACTTGGATATGCTCAAAGCCTGGACCGAGGAATACATCGAACTGGGTCTTCCGGTCTTTACGGTGAATACCTGCGCCATGGGCCACGCCATGCTGACTCTTTACGAGGCAACCGGCGACGAAAAGTACTGGAAGATTGTCGAGCAGCAGGTGGATTACCTGCAGAATCAAGCCCTGCGCTTTGGTGACCATGTGCTGCAGCACACCGTCTCCGCCCAGAACGATTTCCCCGAGCAGGCTTGGGCGGATACCCTGTTCATGGCGGCATTCGTGCTGCTGCGGGTGGGCATCCTCAAGAAGGACGCCACGCTCATTGACGATGCTCTCAATCAGTATTACTGGCACATCCAGTACCTCCAGGACACCAACACCAGCCTGTGGTACCATGGATACAACAACATCAATAAGGACCATATGTCCGGCTTCTATTGGGGCCGTGCCAACGCCTGGGCGGCCTACACCATGTCCCAGGTCAAGGCGCGCCTGCCTGAGCCCTACCTGTACCCGGCCTACCTGGAGCTGGACAATGCTTTGCGCGACCAGCTGGCTGCTCTCAAGCTCTTGCAGACGGAGGACGGTCTGTGGCGTACCATTTTAGACGATGCAGAGTCCTATGAAGAGGTTTCCGCCAGCTGCGGCATCGCCGCCGCCATGGTGGTCAACGACAATCCCCTGCACACCAAATACGTCCAGCGCGCTTTGGACGGGGTGCTTAAAAACATCACCGAGGACGGGCGGGTGTGCAACGTGTCCGGCGGTACGGCCGTCATGAAGGACCGGGACGGCTACCGCAACGTGCCCAAGAAGTGGATGCAGGGCTGGGGCCAGGGCCTGGCGCTCGCGTTTTTGACGGCGGTGCTGGAGGCGGACAGCAGGGAAAGCCGCGCCCTGTAAGCGGCGGCAATTGTGTGTGGGATCGGCGGGGTTTTTTCGAAAGCCCCGCCTTTTTTCATATCGTGACAAAGGAGCGACGAGTATGAAGCAGCTGATTCATCCCAAAGACCCCGCTCAAATGAATTGGATTGAGGGAAATACCCCTTGGGGAACGGTAAAATGCCCGCAAGGCCTCTCCTGTGTTTATGAAACCCAGGAGCAGGGGGACCGGATTCTCGAGCGGTTTACCTTTCGCAATGAAACCGACCATGACCTGTTTCCCACTCTCACCGACGTGGCGATTTATACACCCTTTAACGACAACTATGAGCAAGCGGCCGTGTGTATGGAAGAACGCTGCCACACCCATCTCTGGTGCGCGGGTGAGGTCAGCTATGTGATGGCCCTGCGCATGGGCGGGCGGGGCCCTCACCTGGGGCTGGTGCTGACGAAAGGTTCCCTGGGCGGCTACAGCGTGGAGCGGGACCTGACCAAAAGCAGCAACGACCGAGGGGACTTTCTCCTTCATCCCACGCCCTTCTCATTGGCTCCGGGGGAGAGTACGGTCATCGAATGGGTGCTTTTCTGGCACGAGGGGAAGGAAGATTTCTATGAGAAATGCAAACGCTTTCCCCACTATATCGGCATTGCCATGGACCGGGCGGTGTATCTAGCGGGCGAACCGGTGCGCTTAGCAGTCGAGCCTGCCGTCCCCTGCCAAAAGGAAAACCTGTCGATTACCCGAAACGGCCGTCCGGTACCCTTTCGGATGGCAGAAAACCGGGCGGTCGTAGAGGAACCGGCGGACACCGCAGGGGAATGGGAGTACCGCATCACCGCAAACGGCGTATCCACCCGGTGCAGCATCCTGGTGCTGCCCGCGTTCGAAGAGCTGCTTTGGGCCCGCTGCCGTTTCCTTGTGCATAAGCAGCAGTACCGCCGGGAAGGAAGCCGATTGGACGGTGCCTTCCTCATCTACGACAACGAGGAAAACTACCTTCATTACGACCCCGGCTACGACCACAACGGGGGCCGGGAACGGGTGTGTATGGGGATTTTGCTGGCCGCTTTTTTGCAGCAGCACGAGGACCGGGAAATGGAGGAAAGCCTCGAGCGGTATCTATCCTATGTTTACCGGGAGCTTTATAACCCGGACACCGGCGAGGTGTTCAACGACGCTGGACGGGACAACCACTATTTTCGTCTCTATAATTATCCCTGGATGGCCCTGCTTTTCCTGGAGGTATACCGGCTCAAGGGCCAGCGTCGGTATCTGGAGGATGCCGTAAAGGTCCTCAGGGCTTTCTACGAGAAGGGCGGCGGGACGTTCTATGCCATCGAGGTGCCGGTGGAGCAGGCGCTCCACTGCCTGAAACGGGAAGGAATGGAGGAGGAATACCGGGAACTGCTTATCCATTTCCGGGAGCACGCGGCCTTTTTAATGGAGCGGGGAACCGATTATCCCGCCCACGAGGTCAATTACGAGCAGAGCATTGTGGCCCCCGCCGCGAACCTGCTGTTCGAACTCTACGAAGCAACGGGTGAGACGGATTATTTAACGGCCGCCAAACAGCAGCTTGCGGTTTTGGAGCTCTTTAACGGCCGCCAGCCCGACTACCATCTCTTTGAGGTGGCCATTCGCCATTGGGACGGGTACTGGTTCGGAAAGAACCGGATGTACGGGGATACCTTCCCCCATTACTGGAGCTTTTTAACCGGCAAAGCGTATGCCCACTATGCGGCGGCAGGAGGAGAAAAATGCTACAAAGAAAAAGCGGAAGCGTCTCTAAGGGGTGTACTCAGCCTGTTCTTCCCAGACGGCAGCGCTTCTTGCGCTATGGTATATCCCATCACGGTCAACGGGCAAAAGGGCGGCGGGTATGACCCCTGGGCCAACGACCAGGATTGGGGGCTTTACGCCATGCTGCGCCACTACAGAGCAGAGCAAAGTTAAAGAGCAATCGGCAGCGTGCGTTTCACGCGCAAGAACGAAGTCCTCCGGCAGCGGTCATAAAACCGAGCTGGGGGACTTCGTTTGTCCGGATGGTCTGATCCGCGCAAGATAACCCGGAAAACAGGCTTTCTTGCAAAAAAATGGGAGGATCCCATAGGATTATTGCCTTTTCATGCGGTTCTTTTTTGTGTATACTGAAAGAAAATTGGCGGGTGCAGCCGGACTCTAGGTGTTTGACAGCGGCGTCAGATGTGTCTAGCAGTCCGGTGAAAAACGGGAAAAACCTGCCGCAAAACGGAAAGCAGAAGGGGCATTTGAGAGAGATGACCATTTTCAAAGAGAAAGCCTGTCTGGTGGCTTATTTCTCCAGGGCAGGGGAGCACTGTGTCAAGGAAAGTCTTGTGCATCTGCCGCAGGGCAATACCGAGGCAGTGGCCAAAATCATACGCGCTTGCACAGGAGCGGACGAATTTTGCATACAAACCAAAACGCCTTATCCCTGCGGCCTGCGCCAGACGGCTCATATGGCGCAGCGAGAGCTGTACGCGGACGCGCGGCCTGAGCTTGCCGTGCATATGGACCGCATGGAGCAGTACGCCATCGTTTTCCTGGGATTTCCCATTTGGTGGGGGAACCCGCCCATGCCGGTGATTTCCTTCTTAGAAGAGTACGATTTTGCAGGGAAAGTCCTAATTCCTTTTTGCACCCATGAAGGCTCCGGTTTCGGCCACAGCGAACGGACCCTGCACATCCATTGCCCTCAGGCGAAGCGGCTGCCGGGCCTGGCGGTTCACGCAAGCGAGGTGCACGCGTCTGAGAATCAGGTACTGCGTTGGCTACAGGAGGCAAAGGACCTTCTGTAGCCGCTGGAAGCAATCCTGGCGACCGTACCGAAGCGCCGACAGAGGAGGGGACGGCCAAAATATCGACCGGCTGCATCGAAACAGAAGAGAGAGAAACATAGGACAAACGGGGAAAGCCTTAATATAGGGAAAAGAATTGGACCAATTTATTGAAATACACAAAAAATTGTGATATTCTTAAGGCAATAGGGAGGGGATAATATGAAAAGAAAGAAAATTCTGGCGTGGGTATTGACGGTGGTGCTCCTTGGCTGTTTGGGGATGATCACGCCCGCGCAGGCAAGCGAAGACATTGGAAACGCTGAAGGCTACGACATTCGAGTGTCTTATGGAACCATTGAGGACGCTTGGATAGGGGATCAGATTAGACTGTATGCATATTATAACAACCAATCCATTGGCTCATGGGATGGGAAGGGCTGCAATGTGGGCTTTGAAGTGTTAAAAGGGGCTTCCCTTGTGGAATGCGAGGTAAGTTATTATCATGATGGTGTTGACATTCAATGCTTAAATACCGGTGAGGCTGTCATACGCGTGTTTGTCCGGGAGGAGGAAAACGGGCCGGCTGTTTATTCAAAAGAGTTTTCCATTTCCATCCGCGAAAAGCCGGAAGACGACAGCGGCTATTATATCGAGGCTCGTGACATGGAAGAGGCTTGGTTTTCCGACCTATGGGTGGGGGATGCATTCTCCTTTTGGATATATACAGACCATCATAGATATATACGCTCGAGTGGATATGTGGAGGATGAAAGAGACCTCTTCTATGAAACGGTAAGCGGTGACGGGAGCATCTATGAGATTTCTGGACAGTATATCCATTTTATCGAGCCAGGAGATGTCCGGATAAAGATTACCTGTAGCATTCCGAATACCCCGGAAAAGATTTATGACTTTCATGTAATTGAGAAACCGGCGGAGATGGAAGTGGTTCCGGTCATGTCCCTTCCGCTCAAGCTCGGCCCATTTGACAAAGCGTTTACATTAAAAGACCAAGAATTTCCAATGGTTGGCATAATCGCGCTAGTTAAAAATGTAAACTATGGAAACCATACCGGCCATTTGACGGTAGAAGGTTTTGATAAAGATACAAGTTGGGTCGAAAGCTATGTAGAAGAAACACATCGAGAGTTTTTTCTTCCAGCTCATGAAGGCGGTTCCAGGCCGGCATTGGTCCGTAATCATGTTATGTATTTGGGAACTATAAACGGTGCTCTGAATATGCTGGAATTCGCCAAACGACCGGGGACCCTGCCCTATCAGTATTACGTCAAGGTCGATGGGAAAAAAGTAGCGGACTTCCCCGCTATCACCATTGAGGAACCGATCATTACCAACAATTTGCCTGACCAGGTGTTTGCCGGGCAGTCGCTGTCCTTCTCTACGGAGTTAACCAATACGTATTACCAAAATGAAAAGGTCGACGAGCTGCTGAAAAAGGAAGTTTATGACTACCGGGATGGCTATTTTCATCATGTCGGTTTTCGTCCCAAGGTAGAGGTTTTGGAAGGCAATGTCCTGCAGAGCAATCAGGACTATACCAACACCTTAACTTCGTCGGAAACCCTTACCTTTGTTTCTTCTGGCAAAGTTCAGCTGAAAATTACCTATGAAAGCATTCATTCTACCCCGTCAGATGAATATGACCGTAAGAGCTGCGAAGAGGAAGGCTGCTACGACGACATCTACACCCCAAGCACGATTGTGACGTTCGACGTGCAGGAAACGCCGCCGGAAGTGACCGCCTCGGTTGACAAAACCCTGTATGCGCCAAACGAAACCATCACCGCGACCATTACGACTCCTGGCACGGTCAAGAAAGCCTATTTTGTCAGCGAGACGGGGGCCGGGATCGCTTCCGCCCGCAACGCGGTGCAAAACCCGGACGGGACCATCACCTGGTCGCATGTGTTTTCCCTGGCCTCCATTGGAAACCGGAGCCTGCGCGTTTATACCGATGGTGTGGATACCGGAGAAACGGTGACCTTTGCGATTCGCCGCCCGACGACACCATTTTTGTACGGTGCTTCCATTGCACCCAGTGCGAAGGTGCAGGAGGACTTTACCGCAACCATTCAGACCTCGACTCAGGTGAATAAAGTGCGCCTATTCAATGAAAGCGGAGTTGGCCTTGCACCCACTTTCTGCACCTATTCCGATCAAAGCGGCGTGCGTACCTGGACGTATGTGACCAATGTGGGGTCTCCCGGAAAGCGAAACTTAACAGTAAAGGTGAGCGATGGAAGCAACAACTGGATTGCGGATACGCGCAGCCTTGAAATTTGGATCAACCGATAGCGCCTTGGGATAATAGAATGTGCCGACGCAAGGAGAAAAGGCACTTTGCCTGTATGTTGGCGTAGTAGCCAGCTTCTCTATATGAGGCAGTGGAGAAAAGATTCCCGAAAACATGCGGGCTTTCCGCCAAGGGGCCAGCAGATAACCTGTAAGTGAAAAAAGGCACGGGCTTGGAGTGAGCAATCACCCCGGGCCCGTGCCTTTGATATCGAATGAAACCAGATGCGTCCAAGTGGATTAAGATGACCTTATGCCAGGCCCTGCTTACAGATCATAGCGTCCCGCATAGCATTCCCTGGCCTTTTTCGTGTAGCGCTGGACGAAATCGGCTTTTGCACCGGTATAACCGTCGCGGTCATGTTCGTACCGTTTCCATAGCGTCAATTTCAGGCGCTCGTATTGCCGGGCAATCTCCGGATTCTCAACGAGATAATCCCGAAAGTACAGCTCGTCGTTGTCGCCCAGGTTACGGATATGCAGATGATACACCTTTTCGGCAAATCCGTGTTCCGTGTAACCCTTGTTGAAGGAAATCCGGCTTTCGCTTTCGGACATGCACAGATAGCCGCTCGCTTGCAGCCGTTCTTTCAGCTTTACCCGGTCACAGCCAGGGGATACCTCCGCCAGAATGTCCACAATCGGCTTGGCCCAAATGGTCTTAACGGCGGTGCTGCCGATGTGGCTGATGCACGTTACCGGCAGGCCCAAAAAGGCTGTCACCAGAGCGGCTTTTTCTTCCCGGTACCACGCTTCCCAACACGCCTGATGCCGGGTGAGCGCAATCGGGAACAGCCGCCAGAGCTCATCCATTGTCATTTCGGTCAGCTTTTTCGCCATGTGTTCCCCCTCCTGTTTTCACGTGATTTCCTTTGCGCCTTTGCCAAAGGAAAGACACTCACGCCGTTATGCGATATTCAGATATGCCAGAATTTCGGCGGCATTGGTGTCGGGCTTTGCCTTGGGGATTATATGCTCGATAACTCCCGCCTCATCGATGACAAACGTGGTGCGCACCACGCCCATGCTCACCTTTCCGTAGAGCTTCTTCTCCTGCCACACGCCGTAGGCCTGAATGGCAGTGAGCGACGGGTCGGAGAGGAGCAGGAAGGGAAGCTGGTGCTTGTCGGCAAATTTCTGATGAGACGCGACGCTGTCCTTGCTCACACCGATCACCGCCACCCCGTTTTGCACAAATGCGTCATAGGCGCCGGCGAAAGCGCAGGCCTGGCGGGTACAGCCGGGCGTATTATCCCGCGGGTAGAAATACAGCACCACCTTTTTGCCGCGAAAATCAGAGAGGGAAACAAGATGGCCGTCCTTGTCGGGCAGGACAAAATCAGGGGCTTTGCAGCCGGGATGGAGCATGGTCGCTTCCTCCTTTTAGATAAACATAGTGATCGCCGCTGGAATGGCGTGCTGAGAACGTGTACCCCAAGCGGTCGAAGAAGGGCAGGTCCCGGGGATTCGTCAGGTTCGTTTCCGCCAGCCAGCGGACCATTTCGCCCCGTGCCATTTTGCACAGAGTACCTTTTTCCACGACCTTCCTGCCCTTTTCCTCGCCGAAGGTGCATGTGAGAACACGGACCGATTTTGGCAGATGGGGGAGGACGGCTTTGCTGTACTCCTTGGAGGCCAGGTCCAGAATCAGCCCGGTTTCGGCGCAAAGCCGCCGGGCGAGCTTGTCCCCCCAGAATCCGTACAGGTCCTTGGTATTCCCCACTTGGAGTTTTGCCTGCATTTCCAGCCGGTAAGGCGTCACCCCGTCGAAGGGGCGCAGCAGACCGTAAAACCCCGACAGGATGCGCAGGTGCTCCTGGATATAGGCGAGCTGGCCGGTTTCAAAGACCCGCGGCGCCATGTATTGGTACTGGATTCCTTCATAGGAGAGAATAGCGGGAGTCAGCCCCAGTTGCAAATCCATCGTTTTCATTCGCTGGAAATGGAGTGAAGCGATGGAATCGTTGCAGTTCCAAAGCGCTTTGAGCGCGGCGTAGTCCATACCCCGCAGCTGCTGCAAAAGCACGGCAGTCTGCGGCAAAAAGAAAGGCAGGCTTTCACAAGGCAGAAAATCCACATCGACGCGCATTTTCTTTGCAGGAGACAGGAGAATTCTCAATGGCCGTTCCTCCTTCGGGCAGGCTTCTTTATAAGAGGTTACAAACTTATCATAACATACTTTTGCCCGGAGGAAAACCGTCTCTGAGGTGCCGCTGTCGTCTCTTCCCGGCCTCCCAGAAAAAACCCCGGCGGTGTCTTATCCCTTCGCGGAGAACAGAAAGCACCCGGGCAGCAATGCCTGGGCGCTTTTCTCTGCGCGGCGTCAGGATACGCCGAGCCTTTCGGAAAAATCAGCCATGGCTTGCGAAATCTTGATTTGCTGCGGACAGACCGCCTCGCAGCGCTTGCACCCAATGCAGGCACCCGGCTGCTTTTCAGGCGGCAGGGCCGACAGCGCCATCGGCGCGATGAAACCGCCTTCGGTAAAGCAATGTTCGTTATAAAGGGCGAGGAGGGAAGGAATGGGAAGCTCCTGCGGGCAGTGGCTTACGCAGTAGCGGCATGCCGTGCAGGGGAGTATGCGTTTTTTTAGCATGTCGTCGGCAATGCCCATCAAACGATCCCATTCCTGTCGATTGAGCGGCTTGTGGGTTTCGAAGGTGTGCAGATTGTCCTTTAGCTGTTCCAAGCTGGACATGCCGGACAACACCACCGTAACGCCTGGAATGGACTGCAAAAACCGAAACGCCCATGCCGGGATATCTTCGTCAGGGCGCAGCTTCTTGAGCTCTGCCGCGGCACTTTCTGGCAGTGCGGCGAGCTTGCCGCCGCGCAGGGGTTCCATCACCCACACGGGGATTTGATATTTTCTTAGCAGCTCCACCTTGCCTTTTGCGTCTTGGAAAGTCCAGTCCAGGTAATTGAGCTGAATCTGGCAGAATTCCATCTGGTCCCCGTAGGCTTTGAGAAAGCGCTCCATCACCTCGGTGCTTCCATGAGCGGAAAAACCCAGATGCCGGATGCGGCCCGCTTTCTTTTGCCCTACCAGGTACGGGAAGATGCCGTATTCTTCATTCAGATAGGCATCGATGTTCATTTCACAGACGTTGTGAAACAGGTAAAAATCAAAGTAATCCACCCCGCAGCGCAACAGCTGTTCCTCAAAAATTGGCTTGACCTTATCCATATTGGATAAGTCGTACCCGGGGAATTTATCCGCCAGATAATAGCTTTCCCGGGGATACGGGCGCAGGGCACTGCCCAATATTTCTTCGGAATGGCCGCCGTGATAGCCCCAGGCGGTATCGTAATAGTTGATCCCCTTTTCCATGGCGTAGGCGATTATGTTTTTCGCAGCTTCTTCGTCGATCTTCGCGTCGTCGCCCCCGATGACCGGCAGGCGCATGGCGCCCATGCCCAGAGCGGATAGCTTTGCATCTTGAAATGGCTGATAGACCATGCTGACAGGCTCCTTTCAGGTGAGGTGACCTGCATGAGCAGGCCCTTTTCTTAACCATACACCTTAAAGTGCACTCTAAGTCAAGGGGGAACGTCGGATTTGTTTCCGTTTTCAAAAGAGCCGCCCTGCGCATCGGCGCAGTCTCTCTGTTTGGGTACCAAGATGGTTTCGATGGGATGAGGGTTTATTTGCTCCGTTGAAAAGAGGTGCCTTTTTGCGCCGAAAGCCGGCGGCTTTTTGGACATACTAGGTTTGATCCAATCCGGTTGACAAAGAAAGATAATAAGCATTGGAGCGGAACAAAACCAGAACCAAGGTGCGGGGGCGCTGCTGTTCGCAGATGGCGCCGGGCGCAAGAAAGCCTTTGATAAAGCAAATCAAAGGAAAGTACGCCATTTCCATGAAGGGGGATGGGACCGGGACCAATGATGCGGCGTATCAGACGAGCGGACCGCAAAGCCGAAGAAAATGCATCCGGAGGGTTTTGAGAAAAAGCCAGTGCCCAGCGAAAGAGCACACCATGTTAGAAGGAGAAGAATTATGAAAATCGACGTTTTCGAAGCGTATCTGGCGCAGATAGAAGATCCTCATCACCGCGCACGGACCCAAGAGGTTCTCCAATGGGTGGCGGATACGTTTGAGACCCTGGTTCCCCGCATTGCGTGGAATCAGCCGATGTTTACCGAGCACGATACCTATATCATTGGGTTTAGCGTATCGAAAAAGCATCTGGCCGTCTCGCCGGAACGGGAAGGAATCCGCCGGTTTGTGGAGGAAATTCAGCGGTCCGGTTATGAATCCAGCAAGATGCTGTTTCGAATCGGATGGGACAGCCCCGTGGATTATGCGTTGCTTGCAAAGATCATTGCGTTTAATATCAAAGAGAAGGCAAATTGTTCAACTTTCTGGCGCAAGGAAACCCACTAGAAAAAACGTTCATGCAGGTGAGTAATGATAGGTGGTTGTTACTTGCTTGAGTCAATCAACTTAATTTCATACACAATCGGATAGTAAAACGGCGTTTCCTTGTTAAAAGCGTCTTTCACGGTGACTTTGACAGAGCTTTCAGGCAAAATATCTTTCGCAGATATGCCCTTTCCATCTGCCCCAAGAAGTTTTGTGTCTCTGTCGATGCCGAGTGAATTTATGGGATCGCCATAGATCTCCGTTGTTCGCTCGACAATGACACGAACTTCTCCATCCGACTGTGTGACCATTTCTTTCACAACGGCTTCAAATGATTTCTGAGACCATTTGGAGGGTTGCGTAAGCATACCGATTGCAGCGACGGCGATTATAAGCACAATACCGCCAAGGATGATTGTTTTTTTCCGTTTCATAATCGACCTCACGCAACTTGGTGCTTCTGAAAGCCCAGCCTTGCAAGCGGAAGCATCATTATGGTTAACGCCGCATACAGGATCGCCCTTATCGAGAATACGTCAAAAACCATTCCGCCAATCTGATAAGAAATGTATTTTCCGATTTCCGGCATGGTTGAACGGTACGGCAGCAGGAACAGGGTCAAATTGTATGCTCCGGTTGTACCATTCGGAGAAAGGAACAGCGGTAGAAAAAGTACAGGGACAAGTACGATCAGCACCAGGTAAGGGCTTTTCATCTTAGCGGACAAGAATAGTGTCAGTCCGATCATAGCGATCAGTACCAAATATATAACGCCGAGATTGGCAAGGGTAGCCTGCAGGAACGTGAACGGGTAGGGAATGGTTGCGCCCGCAATTTGTATGGGCAGGTTCCAGCCGTCTATTCCGAAAGCTGCAAGAGGCAATCCAAAGGCAACGAGAATATGAAGCGTAAATGCAAGAACGCCAAACAGTAGGGAGGAAATAATTTTCGCCGTTACCAATTTGGTTTTCCCATATTTGCCGGATAGAATGACTGCGTCTGTTCCTGCTTGATATTCGCCGGAAAAGACCGGCGCTATCACAATACAGACAGCCAATAGCGCAAACATCAGCAATTCAAAACTGCTCATGATGATTTTAAAGCCTTCGTGATAACCATATTGCAGGGGTGTTTCTACTTTGCTGTTTAGATTGCGCCAGTATGCTTTCTGCTCGTCTGATAAATCCCTTGAAGGCGTGTTCAGGAGCGATTCTATCTTTTCATTTCTTGCCGGATAGAACTTAGCGCCGTCTGTCATATCAAGCTCAGGCAGTTTATTGAATCCGGAGGTTTCACCCGGAGAATCATACACGGATGCAATCATGCCAAGCAGATTTTCCCTAGGGGCCACAAAATTCCAATATGCGTCGCCGATCAAAAATTTTTCGTTCCCGTCAAAACCCACATGATCGGGATTTTCGAAGAGATTTTGATATTCCGTAATCGTTTTTTCCACATATTCGTCGGTAATAGTGACAGATAAATCCTCATACTGCTTTTTATCATAGGCAATCCCCTCAAGTCCCTTGATTACGCCGTCTTGATGGTAGGTTTGGTATTGCAGTATAGGCAGACCAAAAAGAAACGCCGTTAAAAGCAGGTTGACTGCCATAACGATAATGGTGGATTTTTTTCGTAAGATTTTTAAGAATTCATATTTAATCAGCATCATCATCGCTCCTTTCGCTTTGTGCGTCTTCTCCGAAGTGATACAGGAACAAATCCTCCAAACTCGGCTCGACGGTAACTGCGTTTGCCGCCGGTGCCGTATCGCTGACAATCCGCAGCCGTACCAGATTGTTTTCATGATGCAGATTTACAACAGAAAAATGACGGCTGTATTGTGCGGCTTCTCGGTTATCGGCCAGAAACTCCCACACTTTTCCCTTAATACCGTCTGTAACGGTTTCCATAGGTTCGTCAAGCAGAAATTGACCGTTTTTCATCATGAAAATGTAGTCGGCAATATAGGAAACATCCGATACAATGTGCGTAGACAGAATGACGATTTTTTCCTTTGCAAAATCCGAGATGAGATTGCGGAAGCGAACTCGTTCTTTGGGATCAAGTCCGGCAGTAGGCTCATCCAGTATCAATATGGACGGATGATTCAGCTCCGCCTGCGCGATTCCTAATCTCTGCTTCATACCGCCGGAATAGGATTTCACCTTTTTATTTGCGACTTCGTGCAGGTTTACCATATGAAGAAGCTGCTCGGTCCGCTCTTTCGCGGTTTTGGTATCAAGCCCTTTTACCGCCGCCATATACAGCATAAATTCACGGGCGGTAAAATCTGGGTAAAACCCGAAATCCTGCGGCATATACCCTAAATGGGAATAATACCGTTCTCCCAATTCCTCGATGGTTTTTCCGTCGAGAAGAATGCGGCCGGAAGTGGGTTTCAAAACACCGCAGATCATTCTCATAAGCGTTGTTTTGCCCGCACCATTTGCTCCGAGCAACCCGTATATTCCCGGAGCCAAGTTTACATTTACATGATTAACAGCACACTTTGTTGCGTACTGCTTACATAAGTCTTGTAATTGTAGCTGCATACAAAAAATCCTCCTGAGTTATTTTATATAGGCATAAAAATAGGTGGCCTATGCTTAATAGCATAAACCACCCGTCTTAGGCGGAACTTCTGCCAATCTTAATTTCACCTTAATTTGAAGCTTTCCTGTTTTCACAGGGAATGTGAATCGTGAATTCCGTCCCAACGCCTACCTGACTTTTTACGGTTATCCTGCCGCCGTGAAGCGTTACGATCTGCTTGGCTATGGCAAGCCCAAGTCCGCTGCTTTCCGGCTTTTCTTTTGTATTCGTCCCTCTGTAATATCGCTCAAACAGCTTTGCTTGCTCCGACTCGCTCAATCCGGTTCCGTTATCACGGATAGAGAGCACAATCCAGTCGTTTTTGTCTATGTCAAGCGTAACGCTGACTTTTACATCAGTAGAGTTGTGTATGAGAGCGTTCATAATAAGGTTCGTGACAGCGCGCCGAAACAGATCCGGATCCATGTTGACATACGACTGCGGCACATGACTCTCAAATGCAATGTCCCGGTCCAAAAAAGCGGGATTATTTATTACGTCGATCACCCACTCTTTCACACAGCGTGTGATACGAACCTTTTTCGGATGATATGGCATAGCGCCGGAATCCAGCTGATAAGTCAGTTTCAAATCGTTTATCAAATGCTCCGTATGATCGATATTCTTTAAGATAATCGCGCCATATTCCCGTATCGTTTGTTTGTCTTTATCAGAATTGTCAGCCAGCATTTCCGCATAGCCTTTGATTGGAGACAGAGGCGTTTTCAGGTCGTGCGTAATATTGGCGATCCATTCTCTGCGTGTTCGCTCTGTTTCTTCATTCATCTGATCGGCATGGCGGATTTC
>CATONX010000026.1 GCA_951801675.1 uncultured Eubacteriales bacterium
TTACTGACAAGATTGATTCCGCTTCCGGTTTCGATCTTGTCCTATATTCCTCAATAGCTCAGTTGGTAGAGCATGCGGCTGTTAACCGCAGGGTCGTTGGTTCGAGTCCAACTTGAGGAGCCAGAAAGTCAGATAACTGTCCGATTGGGCAGTTATCTGACACGATTGTATTTTATGGGCCTTTAGCTCAGTTGGTTAGAGCAACCGGCTCATAACCGGTCGGTCCCGGGTTCGAGTCCCTGAAGGCCCACCAATATATAGGGGTATAGCTCAGTTGGTAGAGCAGCGGTCTCCAAAACCGCGTGCCGAGGGTTCAAGTCCTTCTGCCCCTGCCAAATCGCCGTAAGCTTTGAAAAGCTTACGGCGATTTTTTTATATCTTGCAGGAAAAAACATCATGAACTAGAATCACAACTTTTTTATATCTATCTCTTCTGGGCTTACTTCACATCGTAGGAGTTTAAGCGCTTCAATCAAAATATATCGCTGAAAAAAATCCTATATTTGCATGAAATATAGGAAAAATATATAAAATGAGCTAGATAAGCAATATCACGTTCCTGAATTGCAATCTCAAAATTTTGTAAATATGCTAAAATAAAGACAATGAACGAAATGCATATTTCGTTCGACCAAACGGAAATGCAGAAGAAGGCGTTTCCAAAATACGGCCAAGGTCTGTTGTAAAAACCGAATAAGAAGGGTGGTGTGTATGTTCTTTCGTGTTATCGGAGAGATGAAATGAGGTAAGAATCTAAAACGTTGCCCCCCAAATCGCGAGAATGAAGAAGGAGTACGAGAAATGAAAACGTACAAGAGCCATGCAAAGATGGTAATATCGATTCTGCTGGCATGTACCATGCTGCTGGCAGCGCTGCCGATGAGCATTTCAGCCGCACCTGCGACCGTTTTCCCCGAGCCTGCCGATTTGGAAGTGTACGATGAGTTTCTTCCCGATCCGTTTCAGTTTCTGGACGGCAGCAGAGTGACCACAGCCGGGGACTGGGATAAGAGAGCGGAAGAAATCAAGAACCTGGCTATGTTCTACGAGTATGGCATCATGCCGGATACGACCGGCGAGGAAATTTCCTATACGCTGGGCGATTGGACTACGGATGCCAGAACCGGAGTCCAAAATGCAACCTTGACGATTACCGTCAAAAAGGGCGGCAAAACCGCCCGTCCTTTTACCGCTACCGTCTATAAACCCGCGGCGGACTGCTCGATTGCTGGCCCCTACCCGGTCGTCATCGGGCTGGACTGGAGTATCAGCGCCAACAACGCGAGAACCATTACCCGGTCCGGTTACGTGACGGTGGTTCTCAGCGCTTCCAAGGTTGCTGCGGACAATGCTACCAAGGACGGCTCCTTTGCCGACCTGTATCCCTACGAAGAAAGCCAGGTAGGCACCATCTGCGCCTGGTCCTGGGGCGCCAGCCGTCTGCTCGATGTGCTGGAAAAGGGCGTTGTTGATGTGGCTGACGCGTCCAAGGCCGCCATCAGCGGCTTTTCCCGTTTCGGCAAGGCGGCCATGGCGGCTGCCCTGTATGACAACCGCTTTACGGTGGTGCATCTGGCGTCCTCCGGAGCCGGCGGCGCGGGTACCTACCGTATCGCCACCAGCTTCGAGGATAAAGTATATCCCTGGGGCCAGATTGTAAACGAAGCCGGCAAGCCACCAGAGACTACCGAAATCATGCGGGACCTGCAGGGCCGGTTCGGCTACTGGTTCTGCGACAATTACAGCGAGATTACCAAGGAATTCTCCGATCCCAAGTACCTGCCCTACGATCACCATGAGCTGATCGCGGCAATGGCTCCCCGCAGTGTACTACTCACCTTTGGTACCTCCGACTGGTGGTGCAACCATGAGGCCATGTACGTGGGGTACTATGAGGCTTCCAGAGTGTACGATTTTCTGGGCATCGGCAATAAGCTGGGAATCCGTACTCGTGACGGCGGCCATTCTGTATCTGCACAGGATGTCCAGAGCCTGATTGAGTTTTGTGATTACAGTTTCCGTGCAACCGAACCGGCAACCGATTTCAAGACCACTCCTTACACCCCCGATCCCGCCTGGGATACCATCCGTGCGGCGGGTTCCCCCGACCAGGTGTCCGGCCTCTTAAGTGTTAAGAACCTTGTGGACGGCCAGAATTCCAATATCCCGGTCACCATCCGTGCGGTCAACGAAGCCGGCAAGAAGATTTATGCCAGCCTCTTTGTGGACGGCGTTCTGACCGAGACCAAAGAAGTGGTCAACAACAAGGCCATGTTTGAAAACGTAATGGCCGATATGGACAAAACCTATTTCGTCACTGCCTACTTTGAAGGTGAAGCGGCGGCTGATGGTTTTCGGACTGACGTTCAGGTGGTCTCTCTTGACGACGTTGTTTCCGAATTCACGCTGGCCAATGCTCCCGCCGACCTGTGGGGCGCTACTGTCGATGTGGAGCGGGATGATCAGAAGAACCGCCTGAATACCGGTAAGCCCTACAACAACGGCAGATACGTGCTGCTGTTCAAGACCCGTGTTTCCCTTGCGAAGGAATACTCCATTACCTTAAACGGCGTGCCCTGTGTCATCGAAGAAACCGATAACGACGCGGTGCACAAGGTAGGAATTACCATTCGGCCTATAGAGCCGGTTTCCGGCCCCTTGGTCGCAAAAGTGGAAGGAATTGTATTCCCGTATCTGTTCCCCGGCTATTCGTTTGACTTCCCGTCCACGGTCATCCGAGACATCTCCGGAAGAAGCGATGACGTGACCGAGCGCACCGTAACCTTCGACTCCATGGGCGGCAGCAACGTCATCGCCCAGGTGGAAGAAGAGAATCCCCGCGGCTCTGTCCCGACGGAGAAGCTCGGCACCTATTTCTATCAGAGCGTAGCCGACGGCAAGACGGCGGCAGAGCCCGCCACCATCCCGGTGAAGGAAGGCTTTACCTTCCAGTACTGGGCGCTCGATGGCGAGAAGTTCCACTTTGATACTCCCATCACGTCCGATATTACCCTGGAAGCGGTTTGGAAGGCAGACGTCACCGCCCAGGTGGAGAAAGCAGCCTATCAGCCCAACGAAACCATTACCGTCACCGTGAACGCGCCGGCAGGTGTGGAGCGGATCGGTTTGCAGAATGAAGCGGGCTATGGCTTAGTGACTAGCGGCGGCTATATTCCGGTTATCAATGCCGACGGATCCAAGACCTTCACTTTAACCCTGGCCCTCGGATCTCTCGGCAGCCGGACCCTGACCGTTCTGGCGGCGGGCGAAGGCGAGGAATTCGTGGCTACCGACGCTATCGTCAACTTCAAGGTGACGAACGCTCCGGTGGCGCCTGAGGCGGCTCCGGAAGTGGAAGTCAAGGTGATCTCCGCGAACTGCGCGAAGGTTGGAAAGATCAACACTCCCATGGAATTCACCATCAAGACCTCCACGGCGGTAACGAGAGTGGCCCTGTTCAACGAATCGGGAGCAGGCCTTGCGTCCACCTCCAACTATGTGGATGAAAACGGCGTGCGCACTTGGACCATCCGCATGTCTTTGGGCACCGTCGGCCAGCGTACCCTGCGTGTAAACATGGCGGGTGCGGACCGTGCCTTCGTGGATTCCGGCGAAACCGTGAGCTTCCGTCTCACCCGGTAACAATATGACAAAGCGCTGCCTGGCGGCAGTGTAGTTCAGTGACCCGTGCCCACAGCCCGAAAGGTCTGTGGGCACGGTTTTTTATGCACAGATAAACACACGCTCACGGAATGCAGTCTGTCTGCGTGAAAAGAGGCTGTGACAATAATAAATAAAGTCGTTTTATTTGTTAATTAAATTTAGCATAAATAATGAATGAAAAAGCAAAAAAATACAGTGAAGCCAGAGGAATAAATAAAAAAACGCATATTTCATATAAAACTATAGGAAAAATCAATAACAATCGCGATATGTGCAAGGTTATGGACCTTAATTGCAATAGATAGTTTCCATAAATATGATAAAATGAAAATACAAAGATGCGCGGCGGTTTGCAGAAAGCGATAACATTGCGCCGTTTTGGAAGGGAATACCTCCTGTCGGTCGATGCATAAACTTGATGCAAACAGGCCCATGCACATCGTTACCGATGCAGGTTACCGCAAAAGGGGGGATGAAACCGCTGGCGGGCAATAGGCAATAGGGTGTCCATTTTACGAAGAAAGAAGGAGAACGAGAGATGAAAACGTACAAGAGCCGTGCAAAGATGGTAATATCGATCCTGCTGGCATGTGCCATGCTGCTGGCGGCGCTGCCGATGAGCATTTCAGCCGTACCTGCGACCACTTTCCCCGAGCCTGCCGATTTGGAAGTATACGATGAGTTCCTTCCCGATCCGTTCCAGTTCCTGGACGGCAGCAAGGTAACCAGCACCGAAGACTGGTATAAGAGAGCAGAAGAAATCAAGAATCTCGCCATGTTCTATGAGTTTGGCGTTATGCCGGACACGACCGGCGAGGAAATTTCCTATACGCTGGGTGAATGGACGGCGGATGCCGCCACCAAAACCCAGAGCGCGACGCTGACCATCAACGTGAAGAACGGCAGCAGAACAGCCCGCCCCTTTACTGCTACTGTCTATAAGCCCACGGCGGACAGCACGATTGCCGGTCCTTATCCTGTGGTTATTGCGTTTGGCTGGAGCATTAGCGCCAAAGAGATGCAGCGTATTACACAGGCCGGATATGTAGCGGTTGTGCTCAACGTAGGCGAAGTTGCCGCCGATAATGCGACTAAGGCGGGTGCTTTCGGCGATTTGTATCCCTATGAGGAGAGCCAGGTCGGTACCATCTGTGCATGGTCCTGGGGTGCCAGCCGCCTGCTAGACGTACTGGAAAAGGGTGCGGTAGCCGATGCCGACGCGTCCAAAGCAGCGGTTAGCGGTCTTTCGCGCTACGGCAAAACTGCCATGGCAGCGGGACTTTATGATAGCCGCTTTGGCGTTATCCATATGGGCTCCTCTGGCGCCGGCGGCGCAGGCACCTACCGGGTTGCCTCCAGCTTGGAAGACAGCGTATATCCCATCCCGCCTTGGCCTGAGACCGGATATTCTTCCACCTCCAACGATGGTACGGTGGTTCCCGGTAACATGATCCCCCATATGCCCGGCAAGCCCACGGAGACTACCGAGATTATGCGGGACCTGCAGGGCCGGTTCGGCTACTGGTTCTGCGACAATTACAGCGAGATCACCAAGGAATTTTCCGATCCCAAGTACCTGCCCTACGATCACCATGAGCTAATCGCGGCGTTGGCCCCAAATGCTGCTCTGCTCACCTTCGGCATCAACGACTGGTGGTGCAACCACGAGGCCATGTATGTAGGGTACTACGAGGCTTCCAGAGTGTACGATTATCTGGGCCTCAGCGATAAGATCGGCATTCGTACCCGTGACGGCGGCCACTTTATGGCTGCTGATGATGTTACCAGCCTGATCGAATTCTGCGAGTATAATTTCCGCGGTACTGCGGCCCAAAAGGATTTCAAAACCGTTCCCTATACCCCCGACCCCGCCTGGGATACCATCCGCGCGCCGGGTTCCCCCGACCAGGTATCTGGCCTGCTGAGTATCAAAAACATTGTGGACGGCCAAAATTCCAATATCCCGGTCACCATCCGTGCGGTCAATGAAGCCGGCAAGAAGATCTATGCCAGCCTCTTTGTAGACGGCGTTCTGACCGAGACCAAAGAAGTGGTCAACAACAAGGCCATGTTTGAAAACGTAATGGCCGATATGGACAAAACCTATTATGTCACCGCTTACTTTGAAGGCGAGGCGGCGGCCGCCGGCTTTAGAACCGATATCAAGGTGGTCTCTCTCGACGACATCAATTCTGACTTTATCCTGGATAACGCTCCCGCCGATCTGTGGGGCGCTACCATTGATGTGGAGCGGGATGATCAGACGGCCCGTCTGAATACCGGTAAGCCCTACAACAACGGCAGATACGTACTTCTGTTCAAGACTCGCGTTTCCCTTGCGAAGGATTATTCCATTACCTTAAACGGCGTGCCCTGCGATATTGAAGTCACCGATAACGACGCGGTGCACAAGGTGGGCATCACCATCCGCCCGAAGGAACCGGTTTCCGGTCCCTTAGTGGCAGAGGTCAAGGGCATTGTGTTTACGAACCTGTTCCCCGGCTACTCGTTTGACTTCCCGTCCACGGTCATCCGTGATATCTCCGGAAGAAGCGACGACGTGACCGAGCGTACCGTAACCTTCGACTCCATGGGCGGCAGCAATGTGGTTGCTCAGGCCGAGGAAGAGAATCCCCGCGGTTCTGTCCCGACGGAGAAGCTCGGCACCTATTTCTATCAGAGCGTAGTCGACGGCAAGACGGCGACAGAGCCCGCCACCATCCCGGTGAAGGAAGGCTTTACCTTCCAGTACTGGGCGCTCGATGGCGAGAAGTTCGACTTTGATACTCCTATCACGTCCGATGTTACCCTGGAAGCGGTTTGGAAGGCAGACGTCACCGATACGCCCAACCCGCCGACCGGCGAGAACAGTCAGATGGTTTTGTGGATGATCTTGATGCTTGCATCTCTCAGCGGCGCAGTTTTTACCGTTCTCTACAGCAGAAAGAAAAGACAGGTAAGATAAGCTGACAACAAATGCGCAGGAGGCGGAGTCGATTGGCTGCGGCCGGCGGCTATATTCCGGTTATCAACGTCCGCGGGTCCAAGACCTTCCCTTTGACCCTGGCCCTCGGTTCTCTCGGCAGCCGGACCCTGACTGTTCTGGCAGCAGGTGAAGGCGAGGAATTCGTGGCTACCGACGCTATCGTCGACTTTAAGGTGACGAACACCCCGGTGGCGCCTGAGGCGGCTCCGGAAGTGGAAGCGAAGGGAATGTCCGCGACCTGCGCGAAGGTTGGAAAGATCAACACTCCCATGGAATTCACCATCAAGACCTCTACGGCGGTAACGAGAGTGGCGCTGTTCAACGAGTCTGGAGCAGGCCTTGCGTCCACCTCCAACTATGTGGATGAAAACGGCGTGCGCACCTGGATCAACCGTATGTCTCTGGGCACCGTCGGCCAGCGCACCCTGCGTGTAAACATGGCGGGTGCGGACCGTGCCTTTGTGGATTCCGGCGAAATCGTGAGCTTCCGTCTCACCCGGTAACAATATGACAAAGCGCTGCCTGGCGGCAGTGTAGTTCAGTGACCCGTGCCCACAGCCCGAAAGGTCTGTGGGCACGGTTTTTTTGATACGAACGGCTGTTTTTCCGTGCCAAACCAGAAAGCGTTTGCGCAAACAGAACGGTTTTTGGAAAAAGGCCCGGGTCATCGCATGGACGCTGGCTGATTTGTTTGAAACGACAGGAAAATCCACCCTATTTTGTACAGATTGCGGAAAGTGCAAGTCAATTGCGGCAAAAAGATTTACGAAAAAAGGAGAATATGCTATACTAATCTGTATTCATATGCTTGGAAGATGCCGATAACACGCAGTTTTCCGAGCGGTGAGCACCGCGGGAGCGAACCGGTGCAAAGCGGTCCGCGCTTCTGTCTCCTGTCGATTGTGCCGGAGATAGAGGCGTTCTTTTGTATCATTCAGATCGGCTTATCTGGAAGGAGAAGAACCATGAAACTTGCATTTTCCACAATTGGCTGTCCGGACTTTGACTGGCCGGACATTTATTCTATGGCGAAAGACTTTGGTTTCAGCGGTATCGAGGTGCGCGGATTGGGCGAGGAAATCTTCGCAGTGAAGGCCAAACCCTTTCTCAAGGAAAACATTGAGGAAACCACTCGCCAGCTTGAGAAGCTGCGCCTGGAAATCCCCTGTCTTTCCTCCGGCTGTGCGCTGCGTTTTGCTGATCATATCGAGGAGACCATCGGGGAAATCCGGCAGTATATCGACTTGGCCGCCCGGCTGGGTACGCCGTATATTCGCGTGCTCGGTGACCTGACCGCCGCCCCGGTGGACGAGGTGGACGATGCGCTCGTACTCGCGGCGCTCAAGCGCCTGGCACCTTATGCGGAGGAAAAGAACGTCACTCTGCTTGTGGAGACAAACGGCGTCTATGCCGATACCGCCCGGCTGTGCCGCCTGCTCGACCAGATTTGCAGCGATCGTGTGGCGGCGCTTTGGGACATTCATCATCCCTACCGCTTTGCCGGGGAAAGCCCGGAGCAAACGGTTCAGAATCTGGGCGCATATATTAAGCACACGCATATTAAGGACTCGGTGATGGAGGACGGCAAGGTTCGTTACCGCATGATGGGCGAAGGCGACCTGCCCATGGACGCGATTATCCGCGCCCTAAAGTCCATTAACTTCGAAGGATATGTGACCATCGAATGGGTCAAGCGTTACGCGCCTGACCTGGAAAACCCGGGCATTGTGTTCCCTCAGTTCGCTCACTTTATGGAGCAGTACCTGGAAGGGGAAAGCGCGCGTCCTCATCTGCAGGACAACAACCGCAAGACCGGCAAATACGTCTGGCCCAAGGAGCACCTGATTGATTTGACCTTCCCCCAGGTCCTTGACCGGATGGTGGAGGAATTCCCGGATCAATACGCGTTTCGTTATACCGAGCTTGACTATACCCGCACCTATTCGCAATTCCGTGACGACGTGGATACCTTCGCCCGGGCACTGATCGCCATGGGCGTCAAACCCGGGGACCACGTGGCCATTTGGGCTACCAATGTGCCCCAGTGGTATATCACCTTCTGGGCCACCACCAAGATCGGCGCGGTACTCGTCACCGTCAACACGGCTTACAAAATCCATGAGGCCGAATACCTGCTGCGCCAGTCGGACACCCATACCCTGGTGATGATCGACGGCTATAAGGATTCGGACTATGTGCAGATCATCAAAGAGCTCTGCCCTGAGCTGGAAACAGCCCAAAAGGGCAAACCGTTATATCTGCGCCGGCTGCCGTTTTTGCGTAACATCATCACGGTCGATTCCAGCCAGAAGGGCTGCTATACCTGGCAGGAGGCCATGGAGCTTGCCGAGAAGGTACCGGTGGAGCAGGTTTACCACCGCGCCGCCATGATCGACAAGCACGACGTGTGCAACATGCAGTATACTTCCGGTACCACCGGGTTCCCCAAGGGCGTCATGCTCACCCATTATAACGTAGTCAACAACGGCAAAGCCATCGGGGACTGCATGGATCTGTCCACCGCGGATAAGATGATGATTCAGGTGCCCATGTTTCATTGCTTCGGCATGGTGCTCGCCATGACCGCTTCCATGACTCACGGCACTACTATGTGCCCCATCACCGCGTTCTCGCCCCGCAAGGGACTCGACTGCATCAACCGTGAGCAGATCACCGCTTTCCACGGTGTTCCCACCATGTTCATCGCCATGCTCGAGCATGAAAACTTCGAAAAGACCGATTTCAGCCATATGCGCACCGGCATCATGGCGGGCAGCCCCTGCCCGATCAAGGTGATGAAGGACGTCATCGAAAAGATGCATATGGATGAAATCTGCATCACCTATGGCCAGACCGAGGCTTCTCCCGGTTGTACCATGAGCAAGACCACCGATTCCCTGGAAGACCGGGTACATACGGTGGGAGGCGCAATGTTCGGCGTGGAATGCAAGATCGTCGACCCGGAGACCGGGGAGGACCTGCCCGACAATGTGGACGGTGAGTTCGTGGCTAGAGGTTACAACATCATGAAGGGCTATTACAAGATGCCAAACGCCACCGCCGCCGCCATCGATGAAAACGGCTGGCTGCACACGGGCGATCTGGCTCGCCGGGATGAAAACGGCAACTATAAGATCACCGGCCGCATTAAGGACATGATCATCCGCGGCGGGGAGAACATTTATCCCAAGGAGATCGAGGACTTTATTTATACCCATCCGAAGGTATCCGACGTGCAGGTCATCGGCGTGCCGGATAAGCAGTACGGAGAGGAAATCATGGCTTGTGTGGTACTCAAAACAGGCGAGGAAATGACCGAGGCCGAGCTCAAGGAATACGTGGCTTCCCACATGGCCAAGCACAAGACTCCCCGGTATGTGGACTTTGTGGACGGGTTCCCCATGAACGCGGCGGGCAAAATCCTCAAGTACAAGATGCGCGAGGACGCGGTCAAGAAGCTCAAGCTTCAGGCGGACGACAGCATCGAAACGGCTTAAAAAAGAAACCGAAAGGGCGGCGAAAGAGCCGCCCTTTCGGTTTCAAAACGGTTCTGCAGAGCTTTGGGTATAGAGAAGGAACCGCCGCAACTGGGAAAAATCCGGCCTTTTGGAAATACGGCTTTTCTACGCGGATTTGGTGGGCTTCGCACGGTGTTTGATCCGAAACATCGGTTTCTTTCCGGCCGGGCTCGGTTGACAAACGGCGGAATTATACTATAATGAAAGCAATTGAAAAAATAGAAAAGTGAGGCTAGTGCGATGAAAATTGCTCTGATCAATGAAAACAGCCAGGCGGCGAAGAACGAACTGATTTATAACACCCTCAAAGGCGTCGTGGAACCCATGGGCCATCAGGTGTTCAACTACGGCATGTACACGGCTGACGATGCGGCCCAGCTTACCTATGTGCAGGAAGGCCTGCTGGCTGGTATCCTGATCAATTCCGGCGCGGCTGACTTTGTGGTGACCGGCTGCGGCACCGGTTCGGGCGCCATGCTCGCGTGCAACTCCTTTCCGAACGTGATCTGCGGCCTGATTGTGGACCCGTCGGATGCGTATATGTTTGCCCAGATCAACGACGGCAACGCCGTTGCCCTGCCCTTTGCCAAGGGCTTCGGCTGGGGCGCGGAGCTCAACCTCCAGTACGTGTTTGAGAAGCTGTTCGAAGGGGAGAGCGGCCAGGGTTATCCCAAGGAGCGCGCCGTACCCGAGCAGCGCAACAAGCGCATCCTCGACGATGTGAAGAAGATCACCTATCAGGACATGATGACCATCCTCAAGAACATCGACCAGGATTTCCTGAAAGCAGCCATCAGCGGCGAGCGGTTCCAGGAGTATTTCTTCGCAAACTGCAAGTGCGACGAAATCGCGGCTTACCTGAAAGAAGTTTTGGCGAAATAAGAAGGCAACATGCCGGTTTTTCGGCATGAACGAAACAAGGCGGAACGCATCTGCGTTCCGCCTTGTTTTTTGTAATACTGTATCCGGAAAACGGGTAGCATGTCTGCAAAGCATCTTCTTGCCAGCAGCGTTTCATTCGGCAGCCCGCCGCTGGCATTCGCTGCACTGCGAATCGTGGATGGAAACAACGCCCCCGCATTCCGGACACGTAAATGTGATCTTTTGCTGTTCCATAAATGCAGCCAATCCTTTTTCTTTAACATATCGGCTATTTGCCATCAGGCTTGCCCCGTACCGGGTAATATAACTCTTTTCCAGGTTCTTTATGGATGTGCATGGGTACTCGGTGCATTCATAGCAGTACGCAACGGCTTTTTCTTTGGCGCAGGCTTTGATTCTACACTTGCGGCAATGCTCTGGTTTGTCCATATCACTTTTGAAACAGCCTGCGCACGGTTTCTTATGGCAGCAGTGTTTGTAGCATACCATACAATTCATTCCACACGGGGCAAACATCGTGGTTTCAATTGGTTCGAACGGCATAATCATGAGAGCGCCTCCAGCGGATCCTTCTCGTAAACGGTAAGGTGAACTGCAAAAAGCAAAAATTCCTTTTAGAGATCCGTATAATCACGAAACTTAAAAACGCCCTTCGGTTTTTTTGCCGAAGGGCGTTCGTTTTGATTTAGATGCTGATGTCGTGGGCCATGTTGTAAAGATCCATTTCAAAGGGCTTTTTCATGCTCAGAGCTTCGGTGATATCGTAATCGACGATCTTTCCGTCCTTCATGGCAATCACGCGGTTGCCGATGTTCTGTGCCAAAAGCTCCACCGCCCGAAAGCCCATCTGGCTTGCCACCACACGGTCCTTGGCGTTGGGGCTGCCGCCTCGCTGGATGTAGCCGAGAACCGTTTCCCTGGTTTCGATGTTGGTCAGCGCCTGAATCTGGATGGCCAGGGCGTTGGTGTTGCAGGTGCCTTCCGCCACCACGATGATGAAATGCTTCTTGCCGGTCCCCTGGTAACTGAGGATGCGGCCCACCACGTCCTTTTTCAGGTCGTAGGGAACCTCCGGCACCAAAATACAGGTGGCGCCGCAGCCGATGCCGCTGTGCAGAGCCAGATGCCCGGTGTCGTTGCCCATCACTTCCACCACGCTGCACCGGTCGTGAGACTGGGCGGTGTCGCGGATGCGGTCCACCGCCTGCATGCAGGTGTTGACCGCCGTATCAAACCCGATGGTATACTCACTGCAGGCAATATCATTGTCAATGGTGCCCGGAATGCCAATGCAGTTAATTCCCCGCTGGGACAGGTCTCTCGCGCCGCGGAAAGAACCGTCGCCTCCCACGACCACGACACCCTGGATGTTGTTTTCCTTGCAGGTTTCGATGGCCTTTTGCATGCCCTCCTCGGTTTTGAACTCAGGAGAGCGGGCCGTATACAGCATGGTGCCGCCCCGGTGAATGATATCGGAAACGGAACGCAGGTTCATTTCCATGTAATCGCCGTTGATTAACCCATTGTATCCGCGCATAAAGCCCAGCACGCGAAAGCCTTTGACAATACCGGTGCGCACCACCGCACGAATTGCCGCGTTCATGCCCGGCGCGTCGCCGCCGCTGGTCAGAACCGCAATCGTTTTTTCCGCCATGAGTGATTCCCCCTGTAAAAACTATGTAAAATTTGTCCATGTCGTCATGAAATTGGGTCGAAAAGAAAATGCTTTACTAGCTATTATACACCAGCGCAGAATTTCTGACAATCGTTTTCCTATGGATTTTTCTCTCACCCACATGGACACACAATGGTTCTACTCTCTTAGTTTGACACAGGACTCACCCAAAATACGCCGAAGCTCACAAAGCATGGGTTCGTTGACCGTCACCCAGGATATGCGGGGGGCCAGCACTGTCTTTTTGGTGTCGGTAAAATGGAGATAGAGGGGCGTGGTCCCTTCAAAAATGGAGGTAATCTGCATCACCCGTTCAAAAATTTTTCCCTTTTGAGAACCAATCTTCAAATAGAGGCCGTTTCGCCCGCTGGAAGAAGGGGAGGGGGCCGGAGCAGTTCCGTCGGCGGCCGGGGCAGGTGCCACACTTTCGCACACCACCTTCGCCTCCTCGTCTTCCCGCACGCTGACCCGCCCCTTGAGCAGGACGACCTTGCCTTCCTGTAGCAAAGGCATGTATTCGGTGAGGGTTTTCGGGAACACGATGACTTCGATGGCACCGTATAAATCTTCCGCCGTAAGAAACGCCATGGTGGTGTTGCTCTTGGTGGTTTTGAGCTTCATGCTTTGAATCAGGACCAGGAGGGTAACCCTGGACCCGTCCTGATAGCCGTCGGTGCCCGGTTCGCCCGCCTGCTCGAGGATTTCCCCGATGCGCGCCGCCTTGAGCCGGCCGGCTAAGGGCGCGTATTCCGCCATGGGGTGCCCCGACAGGTATAGCCCCGTGGTTTCCTTTTCCATGGCCAGCTTTTCCGAAACCGTCAGGTCTCCCACCGCCGGCAGGTCCGGCTTGCTTTGCACCGAAGAACCTGTTTCCATCAGGTCAAAAAGGCCCATCTGCCCGTCCAGGTTCTTTTTCCGGTCGGCTTCCAGGTTATCCAGGATGGACTCGCTGGCCATCAACATCTGCCGCCGGTTGGCGTCCAGCCCGTCCAGCGCCCCGCACTTGATGAGGCTTTCCAGAGCCCGGCGATTCAGATCCCGGCCGTGCATCCGGCTGCAAAAGTCGAAGAAAGTCGTATACGGTCCGTTTTTGGCGCGGTCTGCTTCAACCTCCCGTATAAAATTTCGGCCCAAATTGCGCACCGCCAGCAGGCCGAAGCGGATGTTTTTGCCGGATACGGTGAACCCGGCGAAGCTTTCGTTGACGGAAGGGGGGAGGACATGGATGGAAAGCCGCTGGCATTCGGCAATGTAAGCGGAAACCTTGGCGGAAGAATCCAGAACACTCGTGAGCAATGCGGCCAGGTATTCCCTGGCGAAGTGGCATTTTAAATAGGCCGTCTGGTAAGCCACCACCGCGTAGGCGGCGGCGTGGGACTTATTGAAGGCGTAAGAGGCGAAGGAGGACATGTCGTCAAAGATGGTGTTGGCGGTGCGCTCGTCAATGCCCCGGCGGACACAGCCGTCGCACTCCACCGTGCCGTCCTCCCGGACAATGCCGTGGATGAAATTCTGCCGCTCCTTCTCCATCACGTCGTGCTTTTTCTTGGACATGGCCCGGCGCACAATGTCCGCCCGGCCGAAGGAATACCCCGCCAGCTCCCGGAACACCTGCATTACCTGCTCCTGATAGACCAGGCAGCCGTTGGTCACATCCAGAATGGACTTTAAGGCCGGATGACGGTAGGTGACGTGGTCTGGGTGATGGCGGTTTTCGATGTACGTGGGGATGGACTCCATAGGCCCCGGCCGGTAAAGGGAAATCACGGCGATCAGGTCTTCCAGCGAGACGGGCCCCAAACGTACAAGCACCTGGCGCATCCCGGCGGATTCGAACTGGAACACCCCGTCGGTCTGCCCCGCAGCCAGCATAGCAAACGTATCCTTGTCGTCGGTGGGGATTTTTTTGATGTCAAAATCCGGGGTGTGCCGCCGGATCATTTCGCAGGCGTCGTGAATGATGGTCAGATTGCGAAGGCCCAGAAAATCCATCTTGAGTAGGCCCAGCTCTTCGAGCGTGGTCATGGTGTACTGGGTGACCACCGCCTCGTCGTTTTTGGAAAGCGGGACGTATTCGCTCACCGGCTTTGCGGTGATGACAACGCCCGCCGCATGCGTGGAGGCGTGCCGCGGCATCCCTTCCAGCTTGCGGGCGGTGTCGATGAGCTCGTGAACCTGGGTGTCGTTTTCATAGCGGGCCCTCAGCTCCGAGGACACGCGCAGCGCCCGGTCGATGGTCATTTTCAGTTCCATGGGCACGAGCTTCGCCACCCCGTCCACTGTGGCGTAGGGGACTCCCAAGGCCCGGCCCACGTCCCTTATAGCCGCCCGGGAGGCCAGGGTCCCGAAGGTGACAATCTGAGCCACATGGTCCGCGCCGTACTTACGTACCACGTAATCGATGACCTCCTGGCGGCGCTCGTAGCAAAAGTCAATGTCAAAGTCGGGCATGGACACCCGCTCCGGGTTTAAAAACCGTTCAAAGAGCAGGTTGTACTTGATCGGGTCAATGCCGGTAATGCCGATGCAGTAGGCCGCCAGTGACCCGGCGCCGGAGCCGCGCCCCGGACCCACCGGAATCCCGTGGTCCTTGGCGTGCTGGACAAAGTCGTGCACAATCAGGTAATAATCGGTGTATCCCATGGTGGAGATGACCGACAGCTCGTGACGCAGCCGTTCGTCCAAAGCGGGATCGTGTTCTTCTCCATACAGGCGGTTTAACCCCGTAAAACACTGTTCCTCAAAATAGGCGTAATTGTCCTTACCGTCGGGCGCTTCGAAATGAGGAAGCTGGGTGTGGCCGAACTCAAAGTCGTAGTTGCACCGCTGGGCAATTTTTTCCGTATTGTCGATCGCTTCCGGAACCTGGGGAAAGAGGGCTCGCATTTCCTCCTCGCTCTTGAGGTAGAACTCGTCCGTTTCAAAGCCCATCCCGGTTTCCTCGCCCACCGTCTTATTGAGCTGGATGCACAAAAGGACGTTTTGAATCCGGCTGTCCTCTTTGGTTAAGTAATGGGCGTCGTTGGTGGCCACCAGCGGGATGCCGGTTTCTTTGGAAAGACGGAGAAGATCCGGCAGGATACGAGCCTGTTCGGGGATGCCGTGGTCTTGGATCTCGATGTAGAACTTCTCCTCTCCGAAGACCGACCGGTACCACAGCGCCGTTTTTTTCGCGCCCTCGTAATCGTCGCGCATAAGTGCCCGGGGGATTTCTCCCGCGAGACACGCGGACAGGCAAATGAGCCCCTCGTGATGCTGTTCGAGGAGCTCCCGGTCCACCCGCGGCTTTGTGTAGAACCCTTCCGTATGGGCCAAAGACACCAGTTTAATGAGATTCTGATACCCGACGGCGTTTTCACACAACAGCACCAGATGGTACCGCTCGTCGTCAAACCCGTGCACCTTGTCGAACCGGGTGCGGGCCGCCACGTAGACTTCGCAGCCGATGATGGGCTTGACTCCATGCTTTTTGCAGGCCCGGTAAAAGTCCACCGCGCCGTACATCACGCCGTGGTCGGTGATAGCCACCGCCTTTTGCCCAAGGGCGGCGGCCCGTTCGGCTAACTGCTCGATGCGGCAGGCGCCGTCGAGCAAACTGTATTCGGTATGAACATGAAGATGGCAAAAGCTCATCGGCGTTCCCTTCCTTTACTGCTTGTCCGATTTTTCCCGAAGCTCCAGCGCCATGGTATGCAGCCGCTTGAGCCGGTGGTTGACGCCGGAGCGGCTGATGGGCACGGATAGCTGCTCGCCCAGCTCCCGCAGGGAAAGCTCGGGGTGATTCAGCCGCAGCCGAGAAAGCTCCATCAGCTCCTCCGGCAGGGACGAGAGCCCTTTCTTTTCGGCAATCAGCCGAATGTCCGCGATCTGTTCAGCGGCGGCGGCCACGGTCTTGTCGATGTTGGCGCTGTCACAGTTGAGCCGGCGGTTGGCGTTGTTGCGCAGGTCCTTATAGATTTTGATGTTCATGATGGAGAAGGCGGACTGGACCGCTCCCGTCAAGGTCAGAAAATCCTCAATGGCCTCGCTTTCCTTAAAGTATAACACATAGCCGCCCTTGCGCGGAATCATTTTTGCCGCTAAAGAGCATTCGGCCAGGAGCAGCTGCAAATCGCAGGCCAGGTTATAGAAAGGAACGTAAAGCTCCAGATGGTATTCCTTCTCCGGGTCGGCCAGCGCCCCGCAGGACAGAAACACGCCCCGAAGGAACGCGCCCGGACAGCCTTCCTCTTCGAGCATTGCCCGGTTGATGCGCAGGCTGACCCGCCCGGGCGCGTGACCGAAGCAGGCGAGCACCGTTTCCCGGTCCTGCGCCTGTTCCACCGATGCATTCAGAAAACGGCCGGCCGCCGGCCCGCCCACCGCCTCGACCGTCACAGGAACGCCCGATACTTCCTGGACCACCTGCTGATACCGGCGGACAGTGTGTTCGTTTTCGGTGAGCAGGGCGATTTTCTCTCCCCCAAAGGCCCGGCCGAATAGCAGCAGGCCGTAGCATTCCGCTTTGCTCAAAGCCGTGGAATCGCAGGTCAAGGAACAAAGCTCTTCCTTAACCGATGCGGAAAAAGACATGAGGGCACTTCCTTTCTCGCCGCTCCATTCGGCTTGGGCCGAGGAAGGCGGGCGGCGTAACGTCCGGATATAGAGAGGGCCGCCCCGCTTGTCCGTCCGGCCGCCGAATAAGGGCGGGGCAATGGGCAGAAAGCGGGACGGTCGAAAGAATGATACCATTCGTGATTTCAGGCGGATGTATGCGAAGCAATCCGGGCCGCGAAAAACAGAGAACCGCGGCGGCTGCCGCAACCGGCCCTTACGGTTTCTTAATGTCCCGATGGTTGACGGTAACCCGTTTGCCATCCTCCAGCAAGTGCTGGTATAAAAGCTCCGCAATGGTGACCGACCGGTGCTTGCCGCCGGTGCAGCCGATGGCTACCACCAGCTGGCTCTTGCCTTCGTTGATGTAAAGAGGGAGCATATAGTCGATCATACTGAAGAACCGCTCCACAAAGCCCTTGGTTTCCTTGCACTGCATCACGTAATCGCGCACCGGCTTATTCAGCCCGGTCTGGTTGCGCAGCTCGTCGATGTAAAAGGGATTGGGCAGGCAGCGCACGTCGAACACCAGGTCCGCCTCGCTGGGAGAGCCATACTTAAACCCGAAGGACATCACATGAATGAGCATCCCCTGGGAAACGTCCCCCGCGAAAAGGCCGGTGATGCGCTCACGCAGCTGGGCGGGGGAGAGGTAAGAGGTGTCGATGATATAGTCGGCGCTGGCGCGCACGGCGGAAAGAAGCTGCATTTCCGTCTCAATGGCCTGCTCTACGGAGCTGTTTTCGTCGGTGGCCAGGGGATGGCGGCGCCTGGTTTCCTTATAGCGCCGCTCGAGCACCTCCGGCTGAGCCTCTAAAAACAGGATTTTATAGCTGCCGTGCTGTTTTAATTCGCTTAAACCTTCGAAAAAGGCGTTAAATAGCTTGCCGCCCCTGGTGTCCATCACCATGGCGACCTTGGAAAATTTGTCCGCCGACTGCATGCACAGCTCAGCGACCTTCGCCACCAAAGCGGGCGGAATGTTGTCCATGCAAAAGAAGCCGATGTCCTCCAAAGCGTCCATGGCCCGGGATTTTCCCGCGCCAGACAGGCCGGTTACGATGATGAATTCCATTTCCTTACTCCTTTAGACCGATGTGCTTGACCTCACATTCAAGCGGTACTCCGCATTCCTGCAGGACAGTACGCTGAATGTGGGCGATCAGTTGCAATACGTCCCGGCAGCTGGCCTGCCCGGCGTTGATGATGAAGCCCGCGTGCTTTTCGCTCACCATGGCGTCCCCGATCCGACAGCCCTTGAGTCCGCACTGCTCGATTAACCCTCCCGCAAAGTATCCGGGCGGGCGTTTGAAGACGCTGCCGGCGCTTGGGTATTCCAGCGGCTGCTTTTCCTTGCGGCGGGACAGGTAATCGTCCATCTGGGCGCGGATTTGGTCCTTGTCGCCGGGGATGAGGGTCAATTCCAGGGAGGTGATCACGTAGTCCGCATCGGTGTAAGCGCTTCGCCGGTAGGAAAGCTTCAGGTCCTCGCCGGAGAACGCGCCCAGCTTGCCGTCGGGCGTGATGTGGGTGCAGCGGGTGAGCACCTGCTTCATTTCCCCGCCGTAGGCACCCGCGTTCATATAGGCGGCGCCCCCGGCCGAACCGGGAATCCCCCATGCAAACTCAAGGCCCGACAGCCCGTTTTCCAGCGCGAACAAGCATAGCTTTGCAAGGCTCACGCCTGCACCGCAGCGGATCGTATGGGACCCTGCCAGCGTAAGGCCGCCGAATCCGTCGTCAATGTGCACCACCACGCCGCGAATCCCTTCGTCGGACACCAGCAGGTCGGACCCCTTGCCGATCACCGTGACCGGGACTTGCGCTTCCCGGCACAAAGCAAGAATCTCACCAAGCTGGGCCTGGTCCTTGGGTGAAGCGAACAGATCAGCGTGCCCGCCGATCTTGAAGGTGGTATGCAGACGCATGGGCTCGTTTGTTTGTACCGGACATCCGGTGGCGAGAAGTTTCTCCGAAAGGATGTCAAGCGTCATAGCGACCTCCATTTCCTTTGATGTGGTATTCTTATTATACCATTACTCGCTGTCAAATAGAAGAAAAAACGGGTAGGAATTGTGCAATCGGTGGTTTTTCCTCTCAAAAGCACCCAAACTGCCGCCCTAGGGCTTGCTTAAAAAAGGACAAAACGCCGACTGCACGCGCCTTTTGGTGTCATACAGCGTTGATTTTCCTTGGAATCCAACAAGGATTCCTGCGAAAAATCGCCTTGTCTGCCCCCAAAATTCGGGCACATCCGGCATTTCGCCATTTATCAAACAAGCCCTGGGTAGGAAAAGGTTGATTTCAATGGATTGCCTATGCTATAATCAATCTGAATACTTATGCTACTTTTTGGAAAGATTCTGTTTGCCGCCGAAACCGGGCGGATTCGTTTGTAGGAGTGTGAACCAAATGGCAAATACCAATGATCTTTGTATGCATTGCATGCAGCCCAATCACGGGCATGCAGTCTGCCCGCACTGCGGCTATCAGGAGCATCCCCAGCAGCCGCCCCTGCTTCCCCTTCGTACCCTGCTGCAGGACCGGTACGTAGTGGGGACGGTCCTCTCGGAAAACGGGGAGGGCGCGTCCTACATCGGGTGGGACAAGGTGCTCAATTCCTCGGTGGTCATCCGGGAATTCATGCCCACCACCATCGCCCAGCGCACCGGAGAATTGCAGGTAGCGCCCATGAACGGCAGCGAGGCCCTCTTTGATGCTCTGCGCCGGGAGTTTATCGGCCTTTCCCGCTCCCTTGCCCGCATGCGTGACATTCCCGCTCTCATCCCGGTCTATGATATTTTTGAAGTAAACGGCACGGCCTATTCCGTATCCGAGTATATCGACGCGGTTCCTCTGACCGATTGGCTCTCCCGCCGGGGCGGGCACATCGGCTGGGAAGTGGCGCGCCCGCTGATTATGCCGGTCATAGCGGCCTTGAGCGCCCTGCATTCGGCAGGGGTGCTCCACTTAGCCATTTCACCGGAAAACCTGTTAGTGGACAGCCGCGGCCGCTTCCGCCTGACCGGATTTTCCGTCAATGCCGCCCATCTGGCCCATACCCCGCTGGCGCCCCAGTTCATGCCCGGCTTTGCCGCCTATGAGCAGTATGCCGCCAGCGATACCAGCGGCACGTGGACGGATGTGTACGGCATCTGCGCGGTGCTCATGTACCTGCTCACCGGCGTCATTCCCAAGGAAGCGCCCAAGCGGGTAGGCAACGAACGGCTGCTGGTGCCTTCCTCGGTGGCAAGCACCATCCCGGCAAACGTGGCTACCGCCATGGCCAAGGGTATGCGTTTTGATTACGCGGCCCGTACCCGGACGGTAGAGCAGCTTCGCGACGAGCTCTCGGTTTCGGAAAATGTAACTGGGGTGCTTAAAGAGCTGGAAAAGGAAGAAAAAAGCTACCAGAAGGAACCGGAGAAACCCCAGAAGAAATCCTTTTTAGAAAAGCTGCAGGGGAACCGGCCGCTGGTAGTCACCCTGCTGGTCGCCGCCATCGTGCTGCTGCTTGCCTGCGTGGGCCTGGGCATTGCCATGGTGATGAACGGGGCTGGGACTTTGGATACTTCTTCGACGACCAGTACGGTTTCCATGACGGACCTGACCTCTTCGCTCACTAACTCCGAGCTTTCCAGCAACGATGTGCTTTATTCCAAGAAGGCGCCCGATACCGTGGGCCAGAATTATCTAAGCATCAAGAACCGCACCGATCTGTGGCCTTATGTCAAGCTGCAGCTGGCCGGCGAAGTGTTTGACGATACGGTTCCGGCCGGCGTCATCATCAAGCAGGAGCCGGAAGCGCTGACGCCCATCCCGGACGGGGCGGAAATCAAGGTATACATCAGCAAGGGCCCCTACCAGAAGTCGCTCACCGATGTGACCAGCATGGACGTGGTGGACGCGGTGGCGGACCTTTCGTCTCAGGGCTATAAATGCGTGATCATGCGTCAGGAAAGCGCGTCGGTGCCGGAAAACCGGGTGATCTCCACCGATCCCAAGCCCAGGACCACACTGGAATACGGCGCGGAAGTCGTCCTCTATATCAGCGAAGGGACGGCGCAAAGCACGTCTTCGTCTTCTTCGGAGCCGCCTTCTTCCTCCCACGGCTCCACCTCTTCGGGAGGGACCTCCTCCTCTTCCGCTTCGGAACCGAACGCGGTTGGGTAATCGTTTGCTTTCTTTGGAAACGCCGGCATGGTTGTCGGCGTTTCTTCTATTTTTTTGGGCAAAAGAGCAAGAAAATTTTCCATGGGAAATGCTTGTATAATACATACTGAAATGGTATGCTTAATTTGCATAAAATATCCCCCGTTCGCCGCATGAGGCGGGGAATGGAGGGTACTATAATATCGTTAATCGCAGTCGTTTTGGGCGCTGGTACAGGGCGCAGGAGGAAAACGGGCCTGCGAGAAGAAAGGATCGATGAAACGTATGGATAAGTCTTTCAAAGTAACAGAGTGTGTCACGTGGGTCGGCAAAATCGATCATGAGCTGCAAACCTTTCATGGGGACGAGCTGTCCACGCAGAGAGGTTCTTCTTACAATGCCTATCTGGTGCGTGGAGAAAAGACCGCGCTCATCGACACGGTTTGGACACCCTTTGCCCATGAGTTTGTGGAGAACTTGAAGTCCATCATTGATCTCAAGGAGATCGACTATGTGATCGCCCTGCACGGCGAGTGCGATCACAGCGGCGCGCTGCCGGAGCTGATGCGGGAGATTCCGAACACCCCGGTTTACTGTTCGGTCAACGGCGTCAAGTCCCTCAAGGGCCTCTATCATGCCGACTGGGACCTGCATCCGGTCAAAACCGGCGATACGCTGGATCTGGGCGGCGGCAAGGTGTTTACCTTTGTGGAAGCGCGTATGCTTCACTGGCCGGATAACATGATGGCCTATTTGCAGGACGAAAAGATCCTGTTCTCCACCGACGTGTTCGGCCAGCACCTGGCGGCCGAAGCCATGTATAACGACCTGACCGACACGTCTTCCATCTATTACGAAGCGAAAAAGTATTACGCCAACATCGTCGCCCCCTTCTCCAAGATGGCCAAGCTCAAGCTCCAGGAAGTGGCGAAGATGAACCTGCCCATCGACATGATCTGCCCGAGCCACGGCGTCATCTGGAGGGACAACCCTGCCCAGATCGTCGAGAAGTACATGGAGTGGGCCGACGATTATCAGGAGAACAAAATCACCATTCTGTACGACACCATGTGGAACTCCACCCGCCGGATGGCCGAGGCCATTGCCGAGGGTGTCAAGCGGGCGGACCCGGAGGTAAAGCTGGTGGTCAAGAGTACCTCCAAGCACGATAAAAACGACATTCTCACCGACGTGTTCGATTCCAAGGCCGTTTTGGTGGGTTCGCCCACGGTGGTCAACGGCATTTTGTCCTCGGTGGCTGCACAGCTGGACCTGATCCGGGAAATGCATCCGGTTAACAAAAAGGCCGCCACCTTCGGCAGCTACGGCTGGAGCGGCGAGTCGCCCAAGGTGTTGGCGGAGCACCTGGAAAAAGCGGGCTTTGAGATTGTCTGCGACGGGCTGAAGGTCAACTGGGTGCCGGATGAAGCGGCATTGCAGCAGTGCGTGGAGTTCGGCGCGAACTTTGCGAAATTAGTCAAATAAGCACCTTGATTGGGAAAGGGAAGGGAACATGCAGACGCGGTGTGTTCCCTTTCTGCGTTTTTAGACAGGAGGGAGCCGTATGAAATTTCAGGAGAAAACCGCATTTGTGGCCCAGTGCACGAAAACCGTCAGCGCCGTCTACGACCACCTGACCACCCTGCCGGAGGTGTCGTTGTCCCTGCTGCCCGGCACCGCCGCGCTCATGGTGGTGGACCTAGTCAACGGCTTTGCGAAAGAAGGCGCCATGTACAGCCCCCGGGTGGAGGCGCTGGTTTCGCCCACCGCTGCCCTTGCCAAGCGGTTTCTTGAGACGGGGCGGCCGGTGTTGGCGCTCAATGACTGCCACACAAAAGACAGCCCCGAGTTTTCCGCTTATCCGGTCCACTGCCTCAAAGGGGAATGGGAAAGCGAACTGGTGGAGGAGCTCAAAGCCCTGTCCATCCCGGTCATCGAAAAAGCTTCCACCAACGGTATGCAGGAACCTGCCGTGCTCTCCTGGCTAGGCGGACACCCGGATACGGATACCTTTGTGGTCACCGGGGACTGCACCGATATCTGTGTGCAGCAGTTCGCCATTGGGCTGAAAACTCATTATACCCGGCAAAACCGGCCGGTGCGTGTGCTCGTCCCGGTGGACCTGACCGACACCTATGAACTGGGGCTGCACGGGGCGGATTTCACCGGCGCCGCCGCTCTCTACAACATGGAGCTAAACGGCGTCGAGCTGTGCGCCGCCATTTCACACGACACGGCAACGGAGGAAAAATCATGAACGAAGGGCGTAAGCGCAACCTGACCATGCTCACCGATTTTTATGAATTGACCATGGCCAACGGCTATTTTCAAAACGGGTTTGCGGACCGGATCGCTTATTTCGACCTGTTTTTCCGCAAAGTCCCCGATGAAGGGGGCTTCGCCATCATGGCGGGGCTCGAGCAGCTGATCGACTATTTGAAGGATCTGCATTTCACCGAGGAGGACATTGTTTTTCTGCGGGGCAAAGGCATTTTCGACGAAGGGTTTTTGCAGTTTCTGCGAACCTTTTCCTTCACCTGCGATGTCTGGGCGGTGCCGGAAGGGACGCCCGTGTTTCCCCACGAGCCCATCGTTACCGTCCGCGGCCCGGTGATCCAGGCGCAGTTTATCGAGACCATGGTGCTCCTGGCTATCAACCATCCGTCCCTCATCGCCACCAAAGCCAACCGCATCTGCCGGGCGGCAAAGGGAAGGCCGGTGATGGAGTTCGGCTCCCGCCGGGCGCAGGGGTACGACGGAGCGGTGTACGGCGCCAGAGCCGCCTACATCGGCGGCTGTGCGGGAACGGCGTGCACCATCTGCGAGCGGGATTTCGGTATCCCGGCCTTGGGTACCATGGCTCACAGCTGGGTGCAGATGTTTGACAGCGAGCTTTCCGCATTCCGCGCCTATGCCCGTGCCTATCCGGACAGCTGCACTCTCCTGGTGGACACGTATCATACCCTTAAATCCGGTATCCCCAACGCCATCCGGGTTTTTCAGGAAGAGATTCTGCCCCGGGGGTTTCGCCCCGCCGGCGTGCGCATCGACAGCGGGGACATCACCTACCTGTCCAAAAAAGCCCGCAACATGCTCGATGAGGCAGGGTTCCCCGACTGCAAGATCGTCGCCTCCAATTCCCTGGATGAGCTGATTATTCAGGACATGCTGCTCCAGGGAGCCAAGGTGGACTCCTTCGGTGTGGGCGAGCGGCTGATTACCGCGGCCTCCACCCCCATCTTCGGCGGAGTCTATAAACTGGTGGCGGTGGAAGAGGAAGGGGAGATCGTTCCCAAGATCAAGCTCAGCGAAAACGTCACCAAAATTACGACTCCGGGATTCAAGAAAACCTGGCGGCTTCTCGACCGGGATTCGGGCAAAGCCATCGCGGACGTAGTCACCGGGTTTGAGGAAAAAATCGATGACAAGAAACCATATACCATCTTTGACCCGGAGCATACCTGGAAACGAAAAACCGTGACAAACTTTGTGGCCCGTCCGCTGCTGGTCCCGGTGTTTGAACAAGGCAAGTGCGTCTACGCGAGTCCCACGGTGGACGAGATCAAGACTTATTGCGCCGAGCAGGTAGGCACCCTTTGGGACGAGGTTCTGCGCTTTGAAAACCCGCATGCGTATTATGTGGATTTGTCCCAGCAGGTTTGGGAACAAAAACAGCGGCTGCTGGCAGAATATCATGCATAAATTTCTTGAAAAAAGGGGTTGCAAAGGGCAAAAATAGATGCTATAATGTATACAAATTTAGTATACAAAAGGAGCGCGAGTACCATGAGCAAGACTTTACGCGTTTTTAAATGTGAGCACTGCGGCGACCTGATTGAGCTGCTGGACGGACAGGTGACCCCTGTCTGCTGTGGGGAAAAGATGAAGGAGATTGTGCCCGCGGCGGTGGAAGCGGCTACGGAAAAGCATATCCCGGTGTACCAAAAGGACGGCGACGTGATCCACGTGTCGGTGGGCGAGGTGGAGCATCCCATGACCGAGGCGCATTCCATCGAGTACATCTGGGCGGTGTTTGACAACCGTGTGGAGCGGGTCCATGTATGTCCCGGCGAAAAGCCTCAGGCGGATTTCCTGGTAGGCGATCATCCCTTCACCCTCTATGCGTATTGTAACCTTCACGGCCTTTGGGTCAACCAATAACGAGAGCGTATAAAAAGGAGCAGCCAGGCGGTAGGTGCCGCTTGGCTGCTCCTTTTTATTTCCGCCGTCTGCGGGCCACGCTGTCCTCCAAGTCAAACTTTTTCTTCAGCTGGGCTAGGGACTTGGTTTCAATCCGGGATACATAGCTCCTGGAGATTCCCAGCCGTTTGGCTACATCCCGCTGAGTCAGTGGAATCTGCCCGCTTAAACCGTAGCGAAGTTCCAGGATGGTGCGTTCCCGGGGCGTTAACGCCTCGAGTATGTATTGCTTCATGCGCTGGGCGCGCATGGAAAGATCCAGGTCGTCGAGAATGGTATCGTCGGTTGCGATGACGTCCATCAAGGAAAGGGCGTTGCCGTCCTTATCGGTATCGATGGGCTCGTTGAGGGAAACGTCCTGTGCGGTTTTCTTTTGGCTGCGAAAAAACATGAGGATTTCATTTTCGATACACTTGGCGGCATAGGTGGCGAGACGGCAGTTTTTCGCTCCATTAAAGGTGTTTACCGCCTTGATCAGGCCGATGGTACCGATGGAAATCAGATCATCCTGGTCCTTGGCGTTGGAGTAATATTTCTTGATGATGTGGGCGACCAGGCGCAGGTTATGTTCAATGAGCTTGTTGCGGGCTTCCATGTCGCCGCTATGAAATTTTTCCAAGCATTCCCGCTCCTCGGCGGCGGATAAAGGCCGGGGAAAGGAACCGGCGTGGGTCACGTGCAGGGCAAAATAAATGAGGTTCGAAAAGATGGTGAACAAGAGACCGGAAAACATAAACGACCACTCCTCCTTCAAAGAGGTGTATTAAGGGCGTGTTTTGAAAATTCAGCCGAGCATTTTCAAAACACGCCCTTAATGAGAGTATATGTCGTTTTGAGGGGAAATGTGCCAGTCCTCAACTGGTATAATCTTCGAGTATGGTTTGCAGCTCCTGGGTAGAATAGGCGGTGATGCCTCTTCGCAGGAGGGCCTGGTCGGTTTCCGGAAGCTCGCTTATGAGTACATCCTCATACAGTTCCACCGGCCGGTCGTTTCCGTCTTGGAAGACCGCCAGTTTTCCTTCGTAGACTCCCACCGTCCAGGTGTTCGCCACAGCCGACTGGTGATCGGCCTGGGAAACGGTCAGAGGCGGCTTTGTGGTGGCGGAAATTGCGGACGCGGCACCGATGACGATGACGCAGACCGCCGTGACCAGCAGCAATATTTTCATCTTTTTATCCATCGTGATCCCTCCGTTGACGCCCAAATTTGACGGGGCCGCCGAGAAGTTTGAAGCCGAATGCTTTTGCTCGGTGTTATTCTTGCCCGATTCGGTCCATACTATGCGGGAATAGGAAATTTGTTACAATATCGGCGGAGAAACGGCGGGAACCCGGGAGAAGGGGAAGAAACGCAAGGTTTGCCAGAATTCAAATTATTGCCTTTCTTTCTGAAAAAGATTATGCTATAATACCCTGACAAGGAGGCGAATAGTTGCATGAAGCAGAATAAACCTGTGACCGGCAAGGAAAAAGACGCAGCGGCCAAGCGCCGTGAGCGTCAGCTGAAAAAATCCCTTCACATTGCCGGCGAGGTCTTCTCCAGTATTTTTAAGGTACTGCTCAGCGTTGTCCTCGTCATCATGATCACGACCACGATCGTCGGCGGCGCAATGGCCATTTATGTGGTCAAGGCAGTGGACCGTACGACGAACATCGACCTGGATCGGCTTACTCTGGACTATACGAGCTTTTTGTACGAACAGGATTCCCTGACGGGAGAATGGCTGGAAGCGGCCCAATACTACCATTCGGAGAACCGCATTTGGGTGGACTTTGACCAGATCCCGGAGTATATGAAGGACGCGGCCATTGCCATTGAGGATAAACGTTTTTATGAGCACAAGGGGGTGGACTGGAAGCGCACCATCAGCGCCACCATCAATTCCTTTGTACCGATCTACGGCAACCGCCAGGGCGGTTCCACCATCACTCAGCAGCTGATCAAGAATCTCACCGACGACGATGATGTGAGCTTTACCCGCAAGCTGCGGGAGATCATGCGCGCGCTGGAATTCGAAAAGTATAATTCCAAGGATAAGATTCTCGGTGCGTACTTAAACACCATTGCGCTGGGAAGCGGCTGCAACGGCGTGCAGGCGGCAGCGCATAAGTATTTCGATAAGGATGTGGGCCAGCTCAACCTGGCGGAGTGCGCGGCCATTATTGGAATCACCAAGTATCCCACCAAGTACAATCCCTTTATCAACCCCGAATACAACAAGGAGCGCCAGGAAACGGTGCTGCAGGCCATGTATGATCAGGGGAAGATTTCCAAGCAGGAATACGACGAAGCGGTGGCGTACCCGTTGGAGTTTGCCACTCAGAACATTGTCAGCCAGGAAACCATTGAAAACGACGTGGCCGGCTGGTATCAGGACATGGTGTTTGAGGACGTGGTCGACGACCTGCAGGAAAAGCTGGGCTATGAGGAAAAGTACGCCAAAAACCTGATGGTCACCGGCGGCCTGCGCATTTATTCCGCTGTGGACCGGGACATTCAGGCCCAGGTGGAGAACATTTATCAGAATGCAGACAATTTCCCCAAAATCAGCACCAGCGCAATTCAGCCCCAGGCGGCGCTGATCGTGATGGATTATGAGGGCCGCATTGTGGGAGTGGCGGGCGCCACGGGGAAAAAGACCCAGAGCCGCGCCTTTAACCGGGCAACCATGGCGTATCGGCAGACCGGTTCGAGCATCAAGCCGCTGTCGGTGTATTCACCCGGAATCGAGCTTGACAAGATTACCTATTCCACCCTGTACGACGATACGCCTCCCTTTAAGCTCAGGGGAGAGCCGTGGCCCAATAACTACTCCGGCACCTATACCGATGACCCCACTACCATTGCCAAAGGCTTGGAACGGTCTCTCAACACCATTGCCGCAGGCGTGGTTAAGGATCTGGGGTATAACACCTGCTTTAATTTCGCAAAAGAACGCTATCATCTGGAAAATTTGATTGACGAGCCCAAGGACGAAACCCAAAAGTCCGACCGGGACGTGGGTTCCATGGCTCTGGGCGGCGTCAACGGTTTGACTCTGCGGGAAATGACCGCAGCCTTTGCCACCTTTGGAAACGGCGGCCTTTATTCCGAGCCGTATTCTT
>CATONX010000027.1 GCA_951801675.1 uncultured Eubacteriales bacterium
GTTCCACTTTCACAATTTATGTGTTCGTTGTTATGGAAACTGCATAAATATTATGGTAACTTGATTATGTTAACCGATGCAAAATGATGTCAAGCTGGTTATGGAAACCGCTCGAAGAACCATTCCCGCAGCAAAAAAAGAGGCGAAGCTAAAGCTTCGCCTCTTTTTTCTTGTTCCCTATTCGTCCTGGGCCAACGCCGCCTTCATCATGATGGCGCATTCCAGGCGCTTCTTTTCCAGTTCGCAGGAAAGGGTGTGGGGCTTTAAGATATCGCCCGCATACTGCTGGTTGTTGGCGTTGCAGCCGCCTGAACAGTAAAACTTCGCCCAGCAGTCCCGGCAGCCTTCCTTGCCGTAGATGTTCGCCTTGGCAAAACGCGCTTTCTCCTCCCGGTCGAAGGTCCCCTCCAGCACATTCCCCATCTTCCAGCCTTCCATCCCCACAAACTGGTGGCAGGGATAGATGTCCCCTTCCGGGGTCACGGCCACATATTCATTGCCGCAGCCGCAGCCGCGCAGCCGCTTGATGGCGCAGGGGCCTTGGTCCAAGTCAATCATAAAGTGGAAGAAGTTGAACCCCTCCCCCTTGCGCTTGCTTTCGAGCAGCCGCTTCGCCAGGCGCTCGTATTCCTCGAACACCTGGGGCAGGTCCTCTTCCTGAATGGAATAAGGCAGATTCAGGTCGGACACCACCGGCTCCACCGAAATCTGGTCAAACCCTTCCTGGGCCAGATGATAAACGTCCTCGGAAAAATCCAGGTTGAACTTCGTAAAGGTTCCGCGGACATAGTAGTCCTTCCCACCCCGGGTTTTCACCAGCTTTTGGTACTTGGGCAGGATCACATCGTAGCTGCCCTTGCCGTTTGGCGTGATCCGCAGCCGGTCGTTGACCTCTTTGCGCCCGTCAATGGACAGAACCACGTTGGACATTTCCCGGTTGATAAACGCAATCTTATCGTCGTCGAGCAAAAGGCCGTTGGTGGTGATGGTGAAGCGGAAATTTTTGTTGTACGCTTTCTCCTTGCTTCTGGCGTATTCCACCACCTGCTTGACCACATCGAAGTTCATCAGCGGCTCGCCGCCGAAGAAATCAAGCTCTAAGTTGCGCCGGGAGCCGGAGTTTTCCAGCAGAAAATCAATGGCCGCCTTCCCTACTTCAAGCGGCATCAGCTTGCGGCCGTGGCCGAAGTCCCCTTTGGCCGCAAAGCAGTATTCGCAGCGCAGGTTGCAGTCATGGGCGATATGCAGGCACATGGCCTTGACCGGGGACGACACCATTTTCCCGGAAAACTGCTCATAGTCGTCCTCGGAAAAGAGGGTCCCTTCCTCATAAAGAGTGTATAGCTCTTTGTAGGCTTCTCTGAGCTTGTCCGCTGCGTACTTGGACGCCAGCGCGTCGAGCAGAGCTTGCGGACATTCCTTTGGCATCGGGGCTTCCAAAAACCCGGTCATTTCATAGGTCATCTCATCGAGCACATGCACCGCGCCGCTGTGCACGTCGAGCACGATAAAAAAACCGTTTTGTTCGTATCGGTGAATCATAAGTATCCTCCTCCTAGGCCGCCTATGCGGCCCTGCGGACAACGGGTATTTCTCAAAAAGGACATAATTTAAGGGACAGAAACTCTGTCCCTTAAACGCAAACCCTGATTCTATCCGGGTTCTTACTTCTCGCACTTTTGGTTGGCAACCGTGCAGGAAGTCTTGCAGGCAGACTGGCAGGAAGCCTGGCATTCGCCGCAGCCGCCCTTCGCCGCGCTCTCCTTGAGATTGGCCTTGTTGATGGTTTTGATATGGCTCATTTGTTTGTACCTCCCTTGCCCGTTCATTGATCGTCCATTTTACCGCAACGAAAGCGGCACAGCCGCCCTTTGCGGTAAAACAGTTCTCACGAATGAAAGCCACAGGCCCTCATCCAAAGCGGTATGACACCGCTTCGACGGCTTTTTAAAGCCGCCGCCGTGGGAATATTATAGCACAAAAGAAACCCGGTTTCAAATAAAACCTATCTTTTTCGCAGATTGACCCCTAAAATTCCGCCCAGAGCGCCCGCCACCGGCATGGAGATGAGCTTAATCAGCGTAGCCATTCCCAGCGTCTCCCCTGCGGCCGACACGCTGATGATAAACAGCACCGCAAACAGCACAAAACCAGTGATGGCGCCGAACAGCGCCCCTTTTGCACGAATCATCCGCGCCGTCATCAGCCCGCCGAAAAAGGCGCCCACCGAGGCTGCCGTGGTGGCCAGTGGCGTCACCGCCGACTGAGGAATGTTGTTCATTGAAAGGATCAACGAAAACAAAAGCAGCGCCAGCGCGCAAATCAGCGCACCGCCGGAAATTCCAAAAATGATCGGCTTGACTTTCGCCGTCAGACTGCTGTTCTCCGGACTGACACGATCGGTTCTCATGGAAAAGCCCTCCCCTTATTCGGCCTAGCATTTCGTACCCGGCATTCCATCCGTTTGGATGCCGCCTACCAAATGATATTCCCAGGGGAAGGCAATTATGCGTTGCTTATTTGTCGTGAACGGTGTTGTTAAGCTGGACCGCCCACTTCATGATGCGCACCTTGTCCCGGTCAGCGCCCGTTTCGATCAGAATCGAATCCTCTTTCATGCTGACAACCTTGCCAACAATGCCGCCGATGGTCACGATCTCGTCGCCCACCTGCAAATTGTCGCGCATCTTGGCCTCTTCCTTCTGCTTCTTGCGCTGGGGACGAATCAAAATAAAGTACATGACCACGATCATCAGGGCGATCAGGCCAAACTGTAAAATCATCGTCATCGTGCCGTTGCCACTAGCCGCCGCGTTTGCGTCCAGGAGCTGAAGTCCTTGTTCTACCATTACACAAAACACCTCCAAAAGTATTCCCGACCATTATACCGGGTAAATTAGGCACTTGCAAGCTTTTTTAAATGCGTTTGTCCAGCACCGGGGCAAATTTTACATATAGTTCATCAAATTGGCCGTTCTCAATGGCAAAACGGATCTTTTCCAGCAGCGTATTGTAGAAATAAAGGTTATGCATCACGCAAAGGCGCATAGCCAGCATTTCCCCGCATTTGAACAAATGCCGGATATAAGCCCTGGAATGCCGGCGGCAGGCGGGGCAGCCGCATTCCTCGTCGATGGGCTTATGATCGAGCTTATATTTCTCATTGTTTAAATTGCGGATGCCTTCCCAGGTGAACACATGGGCATGACGCCCGTTTCGGCTGGGCATGACGCAGTCAAAAAGGTCTACCCCTCGGCGCACCGCTTCGAGAATGTTCACCGGCGTGCCCACCCCCATGAGGTACCGGGGCTTGTCCTTTGGCATAAAGGGAGTCACCGTGTCGATGATGCGGTACATGTCTTCGGCGGGCTCCCCCACCGCCAGGCCGCCGATGGCATAGCCGTCTAGGTTTAATTCTGCGATCTCCTGCATGTTCTGCGCCCGAAGGTCATCGAAGGTACAGCCCTGGTTGATGCCGAAAAGCATCTGCTTTTTATTTAAGGTATCCGGCAATTGATTCAGCCTTTGCATCTCCGCTTGGCAGCGCTTGAGCCAGCGCACCGTCCGGCGGCAGGAAGCGGCGGCGTAATCGTAGGTTGCCGGGTTTTCCACGCATTCGTCAAACGCCATGGCGATGGTGGAGCCGAGGTTCGACTGGATGCGCATGCTTTCCTCCGGGCCCATGAAGATCTTCCGTCCGTCCACGTGAGAGGAAAAATGCACCCCTTCTTCCTTGATTTTGCGCAAAGAGGCCAGGGAAAACACCTGAAACCCGCCCGAATCGGTCAGAATCGGGCCGTCCCAACCGGTAAAGGCGTGCAGCCCGCCGAATTCCCGAATCAAATCGTCTCCGGGGCGGACGTGCAGGTGGTAGGTGTTACACAGCTGCACCTGGCATTTGAGGTCTTTCAAGTCATAGGCGGACACGGCGCCGCGGATGGCGCCCGCTGTCGCGACATTCATAAAGGCCGGCGTTTGCACCGTGCCGTGAGGAGTGACGAACTCGCCCCGCCGGGCCCGTCCTTGGATATGGGTAATGGTAAGCATGGGTTTCCTCGTTTCTTTGTGGCATTTTCCGCAATTTCTTGCGTTTGAAGTTTAATTATACCAGCCCAGGGGATCAGAAGCAAGCATCCGGCCTTCTTCCGTCCATCTTTCAGGGCCATACCTGCCTTTCCTGTTGTTTGCCGGCGGCTTTTGCGCATACCTTTTCTCTTGCCGCAAACATGCATCCACTGCTGCCGGCAAAATAGTGTATCGTCGGATTAAGCATGGATATTTTATTCAGTAATTTATCGAATAAACATGTAAAGGCAATTATCTTGTCAGATAATTGCCTTTTATAAAAACGGATTGATTTTTTAAAAAGAGAATACTCAAAAATAAGAGATATGGATAAATATCTCTTAATGAAACGGCATAAATCCGCTTTTTCTCTTAGAATATCTCCCAATAGAAGGCGCTGTAAGGAAGCAGCTCGCTGCCGCCGCCAAAGTCGTGCACCTCTCCGGTGAGCAAATCTCTGGCCCGGCCGGCGCCCGCGTCGAAATGAGCAGTGTAGGGATTGGAATCGGCGTTGATCGCCACCAGCACTCGCTGCCCTTCGAAGGCGCGCTCGAAGATGACCTGCTTATTTTGCAGCAAAACCGAGCGGAAGTCTCCATAGCAGAGAACTTTGCTACCCTTATGGGCGGCGGCGCACTTTGCAATCCATTCGGTCAGCTCTGTTTTCTCAGGCGCATCAAAGCACGGACGAAGGGCATGGTCTCCCTGAGCCTTCTCCCCTTTCGCTCCCCATTCGCTGCCGTAGTAGATGCAGGGAATCCCCGGCATGGCAAACAGAAGGGCATAGATGAGCGGCAGATGCGCCGGATTTTGCAGAATGGAGGCCACCCGGGTCACGTCGTGGTTGTCGACGAAGTTTAACAAGTGCTTTCCCTTATACAAGGTCCAGTTTTCCGGGCCGAACTGGCGCAGGAGAGAATGGGTGATCTCAAAGAGATTGAGGCTATTGAAGCTGGAGTAAAGCCCCTTGTAGCACTCGTAGTTGGTGGCGGAATGGAGCATTGAGTCGCCCAGAATGCGGTTGTAGTCCCCGCCCAGGATTTCGCCTACCAGGAAAAAGTCCGGCTTTAAAGTATCGGTAAAGCAACGCAGCCGGCGCAAGAACTCCGGGTCCAGGCAATAGGCCACGTCCAGGCGCAGGCCGTCTATGTCAAACTGCTCCACCCAGCCCCGGACGCATTCGAACAGATGATGGACTACCGCCTCATTTCGCAGGTTGAGCTTGACAAGCTCATAATGGCCTTCCCAGCCCTCGTACCACAGCCCGTCGTGATAGCCGTTGTCGCCTCCGAAGTTGATGAAAAACCAGTCCTTATAAGGGGAGGCTTCCCGGTTTTTGAGCACGTCCTGAAAGGCCCAGAAGCCCCGGCCCACATGGTTGAATACTCCGTCGAGTACCACTCGGATGCCGTTTTGATGCAGGGTATCGCAAACCGCGGCAAAGTCCTCATTGGTGCCCAGGCGGCAGTCGATTTTTCGATAGTCCCGGGTGTCGTACCCGTGCGCGTCCGAGTCGAAGACGGGAGAAAAATAAACGGCGTCAGCGCCTACGTTCTTAATCTGCTCCACCCAATCGGCCACCTTGCCGATGCGGCTTTCAGTTACCCCGTCGTTTTCCCAGGGCGCCCCGCAGAATCCAAGCGGATAAATTTGGTAGAATACGCTTTCATATGCCCACATCCGGTACCAATCCCTTCTCTATTTCAAAGTAAAGCAACATTTCTGCCTTATGCCTTATTATAGTCCAAACGCCCCCGATTGTAACCGCAAAAAGAGAAAAAACAGGCACCCCACAGCAAAACAGCGAAAAAAACAGGCTTGACAAGGGAATTTTGGCGGATTATACTAGGAAAAACAAAAGAATAAGACGCAAGAACTGGGGAGCCAATGAAATTGGCTGAGAGTGAGGTGTGGTCCTCTTACTCATGGAACCTGTGCGGTTAGTACCGGCGGAGGGAGTTTCGAGCTTAAAAAACGGATTGTTGTTCCGAATGAGTAAGGCCAAACGTACCGAGCGCGGTGCGTCTGGCCTTTTTCTTTTGCCAAAAAAGGAGGAACCCAAATGAAGCTTAACGGTGAAAATCGTCCCTTGGAGGAGCCGGTGTCCTTGCTCGCCTATCTGACGGCCTTGGGCTGCGACCCTGGCAAGGTAGCGGTGGAGCAAAACGGCCAGATTGTGCCAAAGGCGCAGTTTGCCTCGGTGGTGCTTAAGGATACGGACGAGCTGGAAGTGGTCAGCTTTGTGGGAGGCGGCTGAGAGATGCTGCGGGTTATGGTAAACGGGAAAGGGGAAGAAGCTTCGGAAGGAGAAACCCTTTCTTCCCTGGCAAAGCGGCTTTCCATTGCCGCGGATGTCTATATCCGCAACGGGTTCGCCGTGGATGGAACGCTTTCTCTTAGAGAGGGGGACCAGATTACCCTGATTGAGAGAGGAAAGATGCCGGACAAAGCCCAGCTCGAGCACATGATGACCGCCCGGCATACCCCTTTCGTCCACGAACGGGTGAAAAAAGCCACCGTAGGAATCGCGGGGCTGGGCGGCTTAGGGTCGAACATTGCGGTGATGCTGGCCCGCACCGGCGTGGGTAAGCTCATCCTTGCAGACTTTGACCTGGTGGAACCCAGCAACCTAAACCGGCAAAGCTACTTCATCCGTCATCTAGGCAGGCCCAAAACCGAGGCGCTCAAAGAACAGATCGAGGAAATCAATCCTTATGTTTCGGTAGAAATCCATACCGTGCGGGTGGAGGAATCCGACGCCGTCACCCTTTTCGGGGGCTGCGACGTGGTGTGCGAAGCGTTTGACGACCCTGCGTCCAAGGCGGCGCTGGTGAGTGCTTTGCTGGAAGGACGGCCTAGTGTCAAGCTGGTGGCCGCCTCCGGCATGGCCGGGTTTGAGAGCGCAAATACCATCAAGACCATCCGCCGGTTTGAAAACCTCTACCTGTGCGGCGACGGTACGAACGAAGCGAAGGAAGGAAACGGCCTGATGGCCCCGCGGGTGACGGTCTGCGCCGCGCACCAGGCCAACATGGCCCTGCGGCTTTTGCTGGGAATCACAGAAGTTTAACTCATGATAAAGGAGACGAAACACAAATGCAACAGGATACGCTGATCATCGGAGGGAAGGAATTTACCTCCCGGTTCTTTCTGGGGACGGGGAAGTTTTCCCTGGAGAAAACGAAAGAAACCATTGAAAGCGGCGAAGTGGAAATGGTGACGCTGGCCCTGCGCCGGGCAAACCTGGGCGGCGGCGGGAACATTCTCGACTATATTCCGAAAACCGTCACCCTCCTGCCCAACACCTCCGGCGCCCGGGACGCAAAGGAGGCGGTACGCATTGCCCGGCTCGCCCGGGAGCTGGGCTGCGGGGACTTTGTGAAGATCGAGGTCATCAACGACACGAAATATTTGATGCCGGACAACGCCGAAACCATCAAGGCCACCGAAATCCTCGCCAAAGAAGGGTTCGTGGTCCTGCCCTATATCAGTCCCGACCTAATCGCGGCCCGGGCCCTCAGAGACGCGGGTGCCGCCGCCATCATGCCCCTGGGCGCTCCCATCGGCAGCAACAAGGGCCTTTTGACTAGGGACTTTGTGCGCATGCTTATTGAGGAAATCGACCTGCCCATTGTGGTGGACGCGGGAATCGGCCGCCCTTCTCAGGCCTGTGAGGCCATGGAGATGGGCGCGGCGGCGGTGCTGGCGAACACGGCGGTGGCAACCGCCAAGGACGTGGTGGCCATGGCCCGCGCCTTTAAGCTGGCGGTTCAGGCGGGACGGACCGCTTATCTCGCGGGGCTTGGACGGGTGCTCGAATACACCGGCGAGGCTTCCTCTCCCCTAACCGGGTTTTTGCAGGACTAAACACGCAGCTTTGGAAAGGAAGCGAAGAACAAAAATGACCAAACTTTTGGACGCGGTGATGGACCGATACGACCGGTACGACTTTGACGCCTTCACCGCCAGAGACGTGGCCGAGGCCCTGGAAAACGATACCCTGACCGAAGAGCAGTACGCAGCGCTCCTGTCCCCGGCGGCGGCCCCGTTTCTCGAGCAAATGGCCCGCAAGGCAAAGTATCTGACCGCCCGCCAGTTCGGCAACAGTGTGGGCCTCTACACCCCTCTTTACATCGCCAACTACTGCGTCAACCACTGCGTTTACTGCGGCTTTAATTGTCAAAATCACATCAACCGCGGCAAGCTGACCTTCGAGGAAATCGACCACGAGCTTGCAGCCATTGCGAAAACCGGCCTGCGGGAAATCCTGCTGCTGACCGGGGAATCCAGATACCATTCCGACGTGGAATACATCGGCAAAGCGGTGGAGATTGCAAAGCGATACTTTACCACCATCGGCATCGAGGTGTATCCCATGGAGGTGGAGGAATACGCCCATCTGCAGCGGTGCGGGGCGGATTTTGTCAGCGTCTATCAGGAGACCTACGACCGGGAAAAATACGCCCAGGTGCATCTAAGCGGCCCCAAACGGGACTTTGTCTACCGCTTTAACGCCCAGGAACGGGCACTGATGGGCGGCATGCGCGGCGTGGGCGTGGGGGCTCTTTTGGGCCTTGGTAACTTCCGAAAGGACGCCTTTGCCGCCGGGCTGCACGCAAGCTACCTGCAGAAAAAGTACCCCAAGGCGGAGGTCAGCTTCTCGGTTCCCCGGCTGCGCCCCTATAAGAACAACGCGGAAAACAACTCCAACGACGTCCACGAGCCTCAGCTTCTTCAGGTGATGCTCGCCTACCGCCTGCTTCTCCCCTTTGCCGGGATCAACATCTCCACCCGGGAACGGGCAGGGTTCCGGGACCATGTGGTGGGTTTGGCCGCCACCAAGATTTCCGCCGGGGTCAAAACCGGTGTGGGCGGCCATGAGGAAGAGGAAAAGGGGGACGCCCAGTTTCAGATTTCCGACCCCAGAAGCGTCACCGAAATCGAACAGATGCTTTTTACCCGCGGAATGCAGCCGGTCTACCGGGACTACATCCGCATGTAAGGAGAAAAGAATGATCGTATCGGTGACCAACCGCCTGCTCTGTCCCGGTTCTTTGGAGGACCGGGTTCAGGCGCTGGCCGAGGGCGGGATTAATTGTATCCTTTTGCGGGAAAAGGACCTGCAGGAGGCGGAGTACGAGTCTCTGGCCCTTCGCTGCCGGGCCATTTGCGATACCTTTGGGACTGCGCTCATCGTCAACAGCCGGATCGGCGTCGCCAAGCGGCTGGGAATTGACACAGTTCAGGTTCCCTTTCCCATGCTCCTTGAAAACAAAGGTCTCTGCCATACCTTTCCCAAAGTAGGGGTATCGGTGCACAGCGTTTTGGAGGCAAGGAAGGCTCAGGCCATGGGCGCCGCTTTTCTCATTGCCGGGCACATCTTCGAGACCGCCTGTAAGCAGGGCCTGCCCCCAAGAGGCCTTTCCTTTTTAAACGAGGTTTGCAGCGCGGTTTCCATCCCGGTGCTGGCCATCGGCGGCATCCGTCCGGAACGCCTCTCTGCCGTGAAAGCAGCGGGGGCGGCGGGCGTGTGCGTCATGTCGGAGCTGATGACCTGCGGCGAACCCAAAGCCAGGATACAGGAATATAAGGAGGCCTTTTTCTCAAGCTGATAAAAGCCCGGCTGGAACATATCCAGCCGGGCTTTTATCATGGCCTTTGTAAAGGCAAGGGAAGCTGGTACCTACCTAATCCGGCATTCCTTTGCTTATGTCTCTCTTCACATTTCCTGCATCATCGAAGTCATTTTACCGAAGCAATCGCCTCTTTTCCGGTGATTCGCTTCGACATTTGGACAATTTGCTTGAAATTTCGACAAAATCGTGTATTATTTAAGACAATATCAAATAGGAGGGAACTTTATGGAAGTGGTTGCGGCGCGAGTCCTTAACGAACTCTATATCTATCTGGACATTGGGTTTCTTCTCATTCTGCTCGGAATTTTGCTCTATACCAAACGGTATACCGCGGCGATTTTCGGCTTTCTGGGCGGCCTTCTCTATTTTCTTGTGGACTACGGCGGCTTTTACCTCCTGCTTGGCACCCGGGTGGTCAACGGCGCGGACCCCTTCTGGTTCCTATTGTGGCTGAGCATGAGCTATGGGTTTACGAATTTCGTGTGGATCTGGCTGTGGCTTGACCGGGACAAGCACAGTTTGGAATGGTCGGTCCTCATCATCAGCGGATGGCTTACTTCGGCGCTTTTGAGCCAAAATTTCGGCGGCGGATTCGCAGAAATCTCCATCTCCCGGGGGACCGGCAGCTATCACGGGATTATGGCCATTCTGCTTTTTGTGGGGTATGCGATCTTGTGCCTGAAAAATATCCGGGCCAAAGAGGAAAAGGACCGGGTGGACTTAAAATGGATTCTCGCCATTGGGATTCTGGTTCAGTTCTCCTGGGAATTTGTCCTGCTCATTACCGGCATCCGGCCACAGGGCATTTTGCCTCTGGTGGTCAACTCCCTTCTGGAAACCAATCTGGGCCTTCCCTATCTTTATTTTATCCACAAAGCGGTCACCAAGCGGCGGCGGGAGGATTTGACCCGCGTATCCCGTTTATGACCTAAAAAATCCGCGAATGGACAGCAAACCGATGTCATTTGCTTCTTTTTCCTTTCGCACCTGTCAAATATCGCCGTACGGTATATTCCTTTTGGGAGACGACACAATAGAATTTACGTATCCACTTTTGTCCGCCCATTCATCCATATGCTTGGAGGAAATCCCGCCTATGACCGATGACAGGATTCAAAATGAAAACCGAATCGAGAAGCCAGCAGCAAAGTCCAAGGCGGCCGTTCCTTCCTTCGCCAAGGGGCTCAACTTCTATAAGCTGTTCTGGGTCTTTTTCATCGGCTGTTTTCTGGGCGTGGTGGTGGAGACGCTTTTTTACCTGGTAACCGAGCTTCGCTTTACCAACCGCACAGGGCTCCTTTATGGTCCTTTCAACTTGGTCTATGGGTTCGGCGCCCTATTGATGACCATCGGCCTTCACTGGCTGACAAAAAAGCGCGCCATCTGGATTTTTCTCGGCGGGGCCGTACTAGGCGGCGGGTTCGAATATCTGTGCAGCTGGGTACAAGAGACTCTGTTCGGCACGGTTTCTTGGCAATACCGCCATCTGCCTTTTAATTTAAATGGTCGGGTCAGCCTGCTGTTTTGCATGTTCTGGGGAGCGCTTGCTCTTTTGTGGCTTCGCTGGTTTTATCCGCTGCTGTCGAACTTCATTGAAAAGATTCCCAACAAGGTGGGCATTCCCCTGACCTGGGTGCTGGTGGTGTTTATGCTCTTTAACATCACCGTCTCCGCCTTGGCGGTATCGCGCCAGTCCCAGCGGCATAACGGCGTCTCGGCTTCCAACGCCGTGGACGAGTATTTCGACGAGCACTATCCCGACGACTATCTCAAACGGGTGTATCCCAGCATGCAGTTTGTAAATTGACGCACCGGAAATTCTCTTCTTTCATAAACTGGGAGGAGTACAGTGAAAGCGAGGGACATTGCGATGCAATCATCCTCTTCTTCCCCCATTTCCCCGGAGGCATCAAAGGCTCTGGCCGAATTCATCCAAACGGTTGCCGCGGACGAAGCCAACCTGACACAGACTCTCGGCCAGGAAAGCGAAAAGCTGCAAGGCGCGCTTTCTGCTGGAGGGCTTACGGAAGAAACAGCCGACCAGCTGAGCGATTCCCTGAAATCGGTGGCGGCTACGGCTCAAAAGCTGCAGCAGGACTTGCAGGAAGCCTTCCGCCTTTTGTCTAGTGTAAATTCGGCGCGTCCCAGTAATCTCTAACGAAGAGCAGAAAAGAAGGCCATGCGGCACAATCGTGCACCGCATGGCCTTCTTTTCTGCTTTTTCCTTGTCTAAATCCATTACCTATAAGGCAAGGCCCTTCATGTCTTGTCATCAGTAACTCCTAATCGGAGGAAACCACTTCTTCTTCCTGCTCAGAGGGAAACTCCTGCGGCTTACTTGAGCTTTGCCATCCTCGAGATGAGTTTGGTTGGATCAAAAAAAAGTTGGAAAGGAACCGTTTGCGCCAGGTCCCCGTTTGGTAAAGCCCGCTTGGGACCACCTCCAGCGCCAGCTCTCCCTTTCCCATGCTGCCGTAAATTTGAAGCTGGGCTTTTTGCGAAGAAAATCCCTCGCTGGAATACACCCAGTCGTCCACTAGGTCCAGCCCCAGATAAGAGATAAAATCGCGCATCAATCCCATTTTCTGTGACTCGGTATGTCCCGTCAGCCTTTCGTCCCGCAAATAGATGGACAGCAGCTTGTTCGTCTTTCCTTCCATCTGGTAATAGAACTGAAAGGTATCATAAATTTGCACGGTATATTTGGCAAGCTTCACCGTTTCATCTGCGTCCCGCCAGGTGATTCCGATTTGAGAGAAGGATTGGGTCTTCGCAATGTCCTCGGCTATGGTTTCAGACAGCAAGCCTGCCGCAACCACATCTCCAAGCTGCCCATTGAGATACATCTGCATCATAGAATCGTCTACATTGGTGAAGGAAACCAGATTGGAAGCGGTTTCGTCGTAGATGCGGTGGATGGCGCGCACCAGATAAATCTCCTTCGCCTCCGGGTCGATGGTGGCCGTCACCTGCTGCCGGGGAAGCGCGGTGTGTAAGAGTTCGTTGTCCTGTTGCCGGAAGTATTCCAGCGGCGCAAAGGCGGCCAGACAGACCAAGATCAAGGTCAGCAGCACCGCGGCGATGCTTTTGAGCCTGCGTCTCATCCTAAGCTTCCCCTCCTTCCCATCGCTTGAGCAGGAATCGTACGGACGTACCTTCTCCCAGCTCGCTTTCAAATTCCAGCTCGGTGTCGTGCAGCTCGGCAATTTTTTGGCAGATGGCAAGACCCAGTCCCGCGCCGCCGCAGGCCCTGGCTCTGGACTTATTCACCATGTAGAAGGGTTCGAGGATGCGCGACAGCTTTTCTTTTGGAATGCCGCAGCCTTTGTCGGTTACGCAGATGCGGTAGCTGCCCTCCTCGATTGTCCCTCTGATGCGCACCTGCCCATCCTTGGGATCCGCCTTTTTCGCGTTGACCACCAAATTGCGGATGAGGCAGTTTAAAAGTGTCTCCTCCGCTAAAACGGTCGCGTCCTCCGCCTCAATTTCAAGCGTGATTTCGCCAAGGGCCGGTTCCAGCTGCTTTTTGAGCCGGTAAAAAAGGAGCCCGGTATCCACTGGTTCGAGCACCGCCGGCTCCTCCGACAGGGCCATCAGATCCATCAGCTTTCTCGAGAGCTCTTCGAGCCGTTTGCTTTCGGTGTAGATATAGTTGGCGTATTTAAGCTGGGTATCCTTTTCACAGGGGGTCAAACGCATCATATCCGCATACCCGATGATGGCGGTCATGGGCGTTTTGATTTCATGGGAAAAGCTGGAAATAAAGTCTTCTCTCTGTTTTAGAGCGGCGTTGAGCGCAGCAATCTTGTCCTCCACCGCCTGGGCCATCTGGTCAAAGCTGCGGCTGAGCTCGCCGATCTCGTCTTGCGACTGGATATGGGTGCGTTCGCTGTAAGCGCCTTTGGCAATTTTCCGGCTGGCCGTATTGAGCTTTTTGATGGGCGCGGTCAGCAGCATGGAAAGCAGGAAAATAGCGAGCAGGGAAATGGCGATGATGATGCCGTTTAAGACCAGAAACGTACGAAGCTGCCGGTCCCGTTCGGTAAAGACGCTGGTCATATTATAAGCGCTGGCCACGTAAACGGGATGGTTTTCAATATTCAGGTAGGAGGCCAGGACCATGTAAATTTCCTGCCCGGCTTTTTCCAGCTGATAATCGTCGCCATTGGTACGGAGCACTCCGGCCACCGCTTCCCCGGTCAGGCCTTTGGGAAGGTTTGAGAAGATCTCCTGCCGGTCCTCGGTATAGATGGCAATGCGCTGGGCCTTGGTCCCGGCGTAGCCGGAGAGACGGTAACCGTATTCGGCCAGCTTTTCATCGGTGAACTCCTCGCCGCCCAGTATGTACCCAAGCATGTTCGATTCCAGCGCATACCGTTCCAGCGTATGCTGGTCGACGTTCTGCTTGACCGCCAGCTCCATGGACCGGTCAAAGTTTTCTTTGACCATGAGGGTCCCGCAGATGGAAAAAAGGACCGCGGTGATAACCGTGGTGCACAGCACCAGCTTTAACGAAAACCTCATGGCTCGACCTCAAGCTTATAGCCGATGCGGTAGACGGTCTTGATCTTATCCTGCCAGGAAAGCTTTTTGCGCAGCCGCTGGATGTGCAGGTCCAGGGTCCTGGTGTTGCCCATAAACTCCTCACCCCATACCCGTTCAAAGAGGGTTTCCCGGTAAAGGGCGGTGTTCTTGTTGCGCGCGAGCATCAAAAGCAGGTCAAATTCTTTGGGTGTCAGCTCAATTACCGCCCCATCTTTGACCACGCTTCTTGCCTCGATGTCAATGGTGACATCCTCAAGCACAATCTGCGTCTGGCTTTTGTTGTAGCGGCGCAGCACCGTTTCGATCCGGGCAAGCAGCTCGTCCACCTCAAAGGGCTTAACGATATAGTCGTCCGCCCCCATGCGGAGGCCCTTGACCTTGTCGCTGGTCGCTCCGCGGGCGGTTAGGAAAATCACAGGAATGCGCTGAGGCTCAATGTATTCCATCAGTTCGTATCCGTCCAGCTTCGGAAGCATAATGTCCAGCAAAATCAGGTCATACTCCCTGTGCTCAATTAAGTCCGCCGCTGCCGCTCCGTCCAGCGCATATTCATAAGCATAGCCCGCCTTTGCAAGACCGGCCTGAATCAGTTCCACAATGGCAATCTCGTCTTCCACAATTAATATCCGGTTCATTTCAGCAATCCCTCGTGCAATTGAATTATTTATCTATAAAAACCTGCTTTCATTATACCGAATTTGTTGACATAAATCTACTATCCTTTTTCATTTTCACAATTTTGAAACATTTTTTGATGTATTGGCTCTTCCTTGCAGAAAAAGCGGCAGTTTATAAATGCGACGAGTTTTCCCACCGAAATTAATGACATGGATATGCATATTGCCGGATGGATGGAACAAAATAGAAAGGAAACTAAAACACAGGAGGCATGATCCCCATGACGACAAAAGAGCTTTTGTATGTGGAAGACGCGCTGGGCCACGAGAAATATTTCCAGACCAAGTGCAACGAGACGGCAAATCAGATTCAGGATGCGGACCTGAAAGCCTGTGTCCAGCAAATGGCGCAGAAGCATCAGCAGATTTTCCAAAGTTTTTACGGCTTGCTTTGATGACGAAAGGAGAAACGAAACATGGATGACAAGAACCTGATGGAAAACCTTCTCCATTTGGAGAAGGGCGTCTGCGACCTGTTTATGCACGGAACCATCGAATCCCCCACGGCGAATGTGCACCAGGCGTTCAGCACCGCTCTTAACGACGCGCTGTGCATGCAGGATACCATTTATGACAAAATGGCGGCCAAGGGCTGGTATCCCACCGAGCAGGCGGAACAGGATAAGGTGAATTCTGTAAAGCAGAAGTTCAGCGCTCAGTAAGCAGTCTCCTCCAAAAAGCGCGGGTCCGAACATGTTCGGACCCGCGCTTTTTGCTTAGACGCAACAAAGCATCCGTTTCATTTCCCGTACCCCTTTTTTCTGCGATTGGATGATTGCTTGCAGGATCGGGTCCAGCTGCGGACAGACCGGATACCTTAGTATGTTCTCAGACATACGGATAGCGCCCTCATGGTGAGGGATCATTTCCCGTATAAAATTCCCATTGATGTCGTTTGTAGAGCAGGCGTTTTGCATTTGTGCAAACATGGTCTGCGTAATCTGGCCAAAGCTTTTTTGATAAAGGCACAGATCCTGCTGCGAATTCTCCAGCCCATTGCAGCAATCCAGTATCTCCTGCATATTCTCGATGCTTTTGGTCTGCTCTTCGATAATGGATAGAGCAATGTCCTGCAATGGGACAAAGGTGGTATATTGCAAAAGGTTACGCGACATTTCGATGGCTGCCCGATGATGTGGGATCATCTGAACAATGAAATTATGCGAAAGGCTGTCCGTAAGCGGAACGTCCGTCATACCCGCGATCATTTCCTCCAATATCTCATAAAACCGGCAAAGATACGCTTTTGTCACTTCGCTGAATCGTTTCGGATGGTTCATCTGTTTGCGTCCTCCTTCTATGTAGATATAAACCAGTTTATGAAGGAAAACACCATTCGGTTACGAGGAGGATGCGAAATACAAGGACATCGTTGCCAAGGGCGCCCGATTCAAAGCCGTACGGTCTTAGTTTTTGAATTTCCAGAGCTTTGTTCTGCTCATTTTCCTTTTTTGGAAGCTTACAAATGTCATTTATATCTTAAGGTGTTTTTTTCGATCAATAGCAAAGCAGAGACTCTATTCTCTGACTTGACTGGCGAAATGGAACCCAGGGAAAGGTTCCATATTTACGGCACAGCGGCTTCAAATTCCAGGATTTTTTTGATTTTAGGAGTGAGTTCCTTATTCAGGCCCGGCCTTACGTCAACGATCTTGCATGTTTCATCCATTTGACAAAACCAAATTTTCCCGTCCGAATAAACGAACTCGATGTGGTCTGCCACATCTGGGAAAAAATCAGACTGCTCCTGAAGCTTGGAATAGGGGTCCCCTACCTGAACGGCAGATACTTCTTTTGATGAAATGGGAAGTACAAAAAAAGAATACCAGACAGGCGGAAAACCGACAGGTGCATAGTCGTTTGCACGATAGAAGATATAGAAAAATACCTCCGGATGCTCAGCAATTATATGTTTGCTGTAATAGTAACCGTCCCACTCCTTGACAACGATGGTTTCTTCTGTCCATCTCTTTATTTCATCAATAGACGGAATGGCGGAAGAACTATAAAAATTATACTGATTGCTAGATCTGGCCTGTAATAGCGGTAGGATGGATACAGAGGAGGCTCTTTCTTCTGTTTTTGGTATTATGATGTAGGTTTTCTCCGGTTCTGGCGCCATTTCACATCCAGTACATCCGGTTAATAAGAAAATCGCGCAAAGGAATGCAACTACAATTTTTCTCATTTCGTCACCGCTTTTCTATAGCCCGTCTGGGTAGAGAGGATGCCGCAATGGGAAGCAGCATCTTGCTATTTGTTGTGAATTGGATTCAAATTCTAGAATTTCTTTGATCAGTTGTGCGTTGGCCTCGAATTTTAGGATTTCTTTGATGATAGGAGCCGTCCGCGAAGGCAACCCTGGCCTGACTTCAACGATTTTGGATTCGTTGAAGTCAATTCGACAAAATAAAATCTCTCCGTCTGAATGTACGACTTCCACAAGACCTTCAAAATCAGGAAAATCTCCATATTGCTCTTGAAACTTCGAATAGGAATCCCCTACCTGAATTGTGGAGACTTCTTCAGAGGAAAGAGGAATGACAAAATAACAATAAACAAATACGGGCATATTATTGTCTTTATAAAAATACTTGTCATAAAAGATGTAAAACAACCATTCTGGATGTTCAGCAATCATATGTTTACTATAGTAGTAGCCATCCCATTCTTTTACAACAACTGTTTTTGTATTCCATTTCCATACTTCATCAATAGACGGTTTGTAAGTAGTGCTTGCAAAAGTATATATATTATAAAAAGATCTGGCGTTCATAAGCGAGATGATCGATATAGGCGGTGTTCTTTCGTCCTTTTCCGGTATTACAATATAAGTCGGTTCCGTTTTACATTCCATACATCCAGTGAAAAGGAGCAGGATACATATCAATTCAATTATGATTTTTTTCATCTTCATTCCTCTTTCAACTGCTATAGATTATTCGTTTTTGTATTTACACAGAATATCCGGTATCATCCAAACAATTTGCGGGATTATTAAAGCAATAGGCAAACACGTTGGTTCCAATGAAAGAGTTGGTATTCATCACCACATCGGCGTTGATGAACCTGGAAACCTCCAAGTTATAGTACCGGCTCTGGAGGTAATAGAACCCCGTCTCGGTGTCGTAGTAATACCACCGGTAACTGAAGGGGTTTTCTACCTCCCACGCCGCTGGTGGGGGCTGAGAGGATGTTCCCATAGGCGTCGTAGGCGTATTCTGCGATGGTCTGGCCGTAGGTGCCTGCAAAATGCAAAATTCTCTTAGCGTTATGGGAAGCAGTATCAATAGCCGCTTCCCATATTTCATGCAAGCAGATAGATATGCTTTTTTGCTTACTTTTGCCGAACAAACTTCATCCGATCGACTCCCTCTGGCAGGATCCAATCTTCAAGTCGGTCAAGGTCTTCTGGCACAACATGTCCAGTATATGCAACACTAATCTTAAAAACAAAAAATGTAGTATCTGTACACCTCCATTTCCCGCCAAAATACGGTAGAGATTCTACGCCATATAGAGGATATCCGTCAACGTCTTCAGGTATATGTTCCGGCTTTGTACGTTTTTCAGCCGGGAAAAAATAGACATCATTATACCAAAAAGACAAAGCAACGGGATACACTTTACCATCTATTATAATTTCGCCCATGGGATACTCTTCGTACTCCGCTTTTATTTCAAACCAGGATCCGGTTTCTTCATTCACCCATCGGCCGACTCCGTGGAAATTTGGAGGATTGCCAATTACATAATTGCAACCGGTAAAACAGGAAAACAGGAAACATAAGGCAAACAGGAAGCACATCTTTTTCTTCATCCTTATCACCTCAATCCTGACACGCCGATAATCATGAGCGGTTTGTAATTATTTCTAATAAAATATTTATATACTGGGAAATTGATATGTTTTTCGTTTTGTTTTTGATTAGATTTGCGTCGTGATAAAAATTCCATTTTCCATGACGCCATTGGCTTACTCCGGCAACATAATGGAGACCGTCCCATATATTCGGATGTTGATACCAGACAATGATCGCCCCGGATGCATTGGCAGCCCGAATCCAGCTGTTAATATTGAAGCCACTACTCACATAGACAGTTCTGAATTTTGAATATAAATAATTAATAATGGAGCCTGGGGTGATGCCTCCTAATCCCACGGTATTATAAAGATTTTGTCTTGATAAGGTATTGCATACGGTTAAGAAATTAATGTTATGCCGGTAAGAATACAAAACATTATATACCGCAACAACGCCACAGCCATTTCTCCCAACATTCCCATAAAGCCCAACCTTGAAGGAAGAATAAAGAGGAATCCACTGACTCTCAATGTAACGACCGGAGCTGTCCACAAACATGAGCGAGTTATTCGCACAATAGGCAAACAGGTTGGTTCCGACGAAACCCACGTTTTCGTCAAATTGTTCATCTGCGTTGATAAACCTGGAAACCTCCGGGTCATAGTACCGGCTCTGGAGATAATAGAACCCTGTCTCGGTATCGTAGTAATACCCCCGGTAACGGAAGGGGTTCCTCGCTCCTACGCCGCTGGTGGGGGCTAAGAGGATGCCGCGGTGGGAAGCAGACTGACAACGTCAGCCTGCTTCCCGTCTGCAACAGCTTAGGGTTTATTCCAGAGTAGCTTCGAATTCCAGAATTTCTTTGATCATAGTGCCAAACTCTTCACGCAGGCCCGGTCTTACATCAACGATCTTGAGTTCCCCATCAATACGATCAATCCGACAAAACAAAATCTCCCCGTCTGAATGGACTAATTCCACACGACCTTCAATATCAGGGAAATCCCCGTACTGTTCTTGAAATTTGGAATAGGGATCCCCTACCTGAATTTCTGAGACGTCCTCGGACGATGTGGAGCTTACAAAATAGGAATAACAAACCATAGGAGTTGGAATATTTGAATAGTCCTCTTTATGATAGAAGATATAATACGACAGCTCCGGGACCTCTGTAATCGTATGCTTGCTGTAATAATAACCGTCCCATTCCTTAACAACGACAGTTTCTTTTGTCCATCCCTTTATTTTATCAATAGTTGGTTTTACTGTAAAACTAAAGAAATTGTACATGTATATGAAGCGGGCTTGCGATATTGGTAGCACTGACGCAGAAGGTGGTCTATTATCTGTGTCTGGCATGACTGTATACGGCGAGCATCCTGTAAAAAAGAGTAAGATACATAGTAATGTAAACCGTATTCTTTTCAAAGAGATCACCTCTTTTCTACGGCAATATAATATGTCGCAGAATTGTAGTAATTATAATAGTTGAAATTAGTATAGGGACATGACGATATTCTATAAGGATACTCGTCATCATATAATGCCCAATTCATTGTAGACGGATTATGATATCGTGCAGAACCGATATACATAGATGGAATTGATGATCCGGGTTTATGGGACCAAGTCAAATTTTCGTGCCGTACCATGAAATGATAATCCCACGAATATCCAAGCCACGCATTTCCGCCTCGTCCAACTCTTAAAGCAATAAGGTAATAGTACCTACTATTAAATGACGTGCTATAATAATTTGTTCCTAACCTCACAATTCTTCGTCCCAAATTATTCACAATATCACGGCAAGTATTGTTATATACTTGGAGAACAGATGCCCCGTCATGTACCGGCACACGCCTTTCTTTTGTCAATCCTAATACATAAGCATAACAGTTAACACTAGAATAATTAGGCGTATAATATTTCGGCCAATATCCGTTATCATCCATATGGTTTGCGGGATTGTTAAAGCAATAGGCAAACACGTTGGTTCCAATGAAAGAGCCTGTATCCATCACCACATCGGCGTTGATGAATCTGGAAACCTCCGGGTCATAGTACCGGCTCTGGAGATAATAAAACCCGGTCTCAGTGTCATAGTAATACCCCCGGTAACGGAAGGGATTCCTCGCTCCCACACCGCTGGTGGGGGCGAATAGGATGCCGCGACGGGAAGCGGCCGGACGATGCCAGTCTGCTTCCCATCTGCAACACCTTAGTGCTTATTCTAGAGTAGCTTCGAATTCCAGGATTTCTTTGATCATAAGGGAAAACTCATCATTTACGTACGGCCTTACATCAACGACTTTGAGTTCCCCATCTACAAGATCAAATCGACAATACAAAACTTTCCCATCTGAATGGACTAACTCAATATTGCATTGAAAAGCTGGGAAATCTCCGTACTGCTCTTGAAACTTGGAATAAGGATCCCCTACCTGGATTTCTGAGACTTCCTCGGACGAAGTGGAAATGACAAAATAGGAATACATAAGTAAAAAATAGTTTCTCGAGTAACCATTCCGATCATAGAAGATATAAAAGGTTAGCTCCGGATGCTGCTTGATCTTATGTTTGCTATAGTAATATTTTTTCCATTTTTTGAGGACGACAGGCTCTTTGTTCCAATCGTATACTTCAGCAATGCCTGGCCTAATACCAAAGGAAGAAAAATTATACATACAAATTTCTCTGGCTTGCCTCATAATTATTTCAGACGCGGGTGGGGCGCTTGCGTCCTCTTCCGGTATGATCGCAGCCACTTTATCTGGAAGAGCTTGTGAGGTTACTGGCGGATTGGATTTTGAGTTTCCTTGTGAACTATATTGTGAGGTTACTGGTATGTATTCATGCGAGCAGCCTGTAAAAATAAGTAGGATACACAGAAGTCCAATTGTGATTTTTCGCATAATCAAAACCCCCTTAGCCATTTCAGATGATAATAATGGTCTGTCCATTTTCGCACAGCAATATAGTATGTCGCAGAATTATAATAATTGCGAGTTTCCACGGGATAAGGATAGTACCAGTTATACGAATTCCAAGGGATCATACCTGGCTCTACCTTGCCAAGATGCATCGACGGATTACCTCCTGGCTTATGAGACCAGGTCAAATCCTGGTGCCTTACCATGAAGTGATAATCCCCTGAATCCCCAAGATAGGCATTCCCGCCTCGTCCAGATCTCATCGCAATTAAGAAATAGGTTCTGCTGTTCCAATACCTACTCCTATAATCGGTTCCTAATTTAATGGCGTCTATTCCCAAACCATAAACCAGGTGGCGATAGACCTGATCGTATACGACCCAGACGGGCGAAAATTTCGATGTTCTGGGAACTGGTCTTCCTGAAATAAATCCTAATGCATAAGCATAACAATTTATATTAATATTATTATTTTGATAATAATACATCGGCCAGTAACTGGTATCGTCAAAACAGTTTGCTGGGTTATTAAAGCAATAGGCAAACAGATTCGTCCCCAGGATAGACTCATTGCCTATCACCACATCGGCGTTAATAAACCTGGAAACCTCCGGGTCATAGTACCGGCTCTGGAGATAATAGAACCCTGTCTCGGCGTCGTAGTAATACCCCCGGTAACGGAAGGGATTCCTCGCTCCTACACCGCTGGTGGGGGCTGAAAGGATGTTCCCGTAGGCGTCGTAGGCGTATTCCGCGATGGTCTGGCCATAGGTGCCTGCAAAATTCTCTTAGCGTCATGGGAAGCGGTATCAATAGCCGCTTCCCATATTTCATGCAAGCAGATAGATATGCTTTTTTGCTTACTTTTGCCGAACAAACTTCATCCGATCGACTCCCTCTGGCAGGATCCAATCTTCAAGCCGGTCAAGGTCTTCTGGCGCAACATGTCCAGTATATGCAACACTAATCTTAAAAACAAAAAATGTAGTATCTGTACATCTCCATTTCCCGCCAAAATACGGTAAAGATTCTACGCCATATAGAGGATATCCGTCAACGTCTCCAGGTATATGTTCCGGCTTTGTACGTTTTTCAGCCGGATAAAAATATACATCATTATACCAAAAAGACAAAGCAACGGGATACACTTTACCATCCATTATAATTTCGCCCATGGGATACTCTTCGTACTCCGCTTTTATTTCAAACCAGGATCCGGTCTCTTCATTCATCCATCGGCCGACTCCGTGGAAATTTGGAGGATTGCCAATTACATAATTGCAACCGGTAAAACAGGAAAACAGGAAACATAAGGCAAACAGGAAGCACATCTTTTTCTTCATCCTTATCACCTCAATC
>CATONX010000028.1 GCA_951801675.1 uncultured Eubacteriales bacterium
AACCGCATCAACCGCAAGCATGTGGATTTCCTTCTTTGCGACCGCAAGACGTTCCTCCCCTTGTGCGGCGTGGAGCTGGACGACAGCACCCATCAGCGGGCCGAGCGCCGGGAGCGGGATAAGCTGGTGGACCGGGTGTATGACAACGCGGGACTCCCTTTGTGGCACGCGGCCATCGAGAAGGAATACACGTATGCGTACTTTGAAGATGCCCTGGGCTTTCTGTTCGAAGACGAGGAAGAGGAGGACGGCGAATGAAAGGAAAACGAAGACTGCCGCCCATTGGTATGCGGATCATCAAGTCGGCGGTGGCGGTCTTTTTGTGCTTCGGGGTCTACCTGCTTCGGGGGCAGGGGATGCCCTTTTATTCGGCCATCGCGGCGGTGCTGTGTATGCAGCCGTATGTGTCAAACAGCATCAAGGTGGCTCTCAACCGGACGGTGGGTACCTTGATCGGCGGCGTATTCGGCATGGTGGTGCTGCTTTTTGAGCAAAGCTGCCTGCCGCGTGACCTGCCGGTTTTGCAGTACGCGGTGATCTCCCTGGTCATCATCCCGCTTATTTACGTGACGCTGCTCGTCAAAAAGTCCACCGCTTCCTACATCACCTGTGTGGTATTCATGAGCATCACCGTTTCCCATGGGGCGGACGTAAACCCGTACCTGTTTGCGGTGGACCGTATGGTGGATACTCTCATCGGTATCGCCGTGTCATTGGGCGTCAACGCCTTTCACCTGCCTAGGCGGCGGGACAAAGAGGTGCTGCTGGTGGCGGAAGATGCGGCCTTATCAAAAGATGGGGCGCTGCCCTCTTACTGCAAAGTAAAGCTCAACCAGCTGCTGGGGCGGGGAGCCGCCGTCACCCTGTCCTCCTTTCGCACGCCTGCCTCCCTTTTGGAAGCAAGCGCAGGGTTGGAGCTGACGTTGCCGGTCATCGTCCTGTCCGGTGCGGCGCTGTACGACGGGAAAACGAAAACCTATGCCCATCTGACCCCTCTCGACCGGGACGCGGCCGAAACCGTTCTCTCCGTTCTCGGCGAGCATGGACGGAACCCTTTCGTCTATACGGTGATTCATGAGGTGCTGCACATTTTTCATGGGGATTTTACCGTCCCCGAGGAAGAGGCATTCTACCATTCCCAGCGCACTCTTGCGCATCAAAGCAGCGTCTACGGGTCCCCGCCGAAAGACGCGCCGCCCTTATGCATTGTTACCCTAGACACGAAGGAAAACACGGCCCGGCTATGCAGGCGGCTTCAGGAGACGGAGGCTGCACAAAAGATCCGTGTGGACGTACGCCCCGCCCCAGCTCACGAAGGCCTTTGTTTTCTTACCGTGCTGCACGCACAGGCGACTGTAGAAAACGCGGCCGGGTGGCTGTGTGGACAAAAGGGGCTGCGGTCGATTTGGCGGGCCGCGTGGGACGGGGAGCGCATCTGCGTGACAGAGAAAGGAAAACCCGGCCGGTTCCCCGCAAAGCCAGAGGAAGCGGTGCGGCTGATGGAAAAGCGGTTTCACGAGAAGAAAAAGGAGAAGCCGGCCGGATAAGCCCTGCGGCAAAGAAAGGCAAGCGGATGAGAACGCCGCGGCTTGCCTTGCCCGGTTGAATCGGATAGAAAAGGCCCGGCAGCGACCAAATCGCTGCCGGGCCTTTTTTGTGATCCAATTAGTTTTGCTTTTGCATGTCGTTTCTGCGGATGACGTTTCGCTGGATTTTGCCGCTGATGGTTTTGGGAAGCTCGTCCACATATTCCACCACACGAGGGTATTTATAAGGAGCGGTGACCTTTTTGACATGGTCCTGAAGCTCCTTTGTCAGCGCGTCGGAGGGGGTAAAGCCCCGGGCCAGCACCACGGTGGCTTTGACGATCTGGCCACGGATGGGGTCGGGAACCGCCGTGATCGCGCATTCGAGTATCGACGGGTGCTCTAAAAGCGCGCTTTCCACCTCAAACGGGCCGATGCGGTAGCCGGAACATTTGATCACGTCGTCGTTTCGCCCGACGAACCAGTAATATCCGTCCTCATCCCGCCAGGCCATGTCGCCGGTGCAGTACACCCCGTCGTGCCAGCAGGCTTCGGTGATCTCCGGGTCTTTCCAGTAGCCCCGGAAGAGGCCGGTGGGATGCTTTTTGTCCGTGCCGGTGATGCAGATGGCGCCGGTCATGCCGTCCTCACATTCGTTGCCGTCCTCATCGAGAAGCTTGATGCCGTAAAGGGGCGAGGGCTTGCCCATGGAGCCGGGGCGCACCTTGATCCAGGGGAAGTTCGCCAGCAGCACGGAAGACTCCGATTGGCCGAAGCCCTCGTGCAGTTCCAGCCCCGTGAGCTCCTGGATTTTTTTATAGACCTCGGGGTTTAGCGGCTCGCCCGCGATGCTCGCGTGCTTGATAAAGCTGAAATCATACCCGGACAGGTCTTCTTTGATTAAGAAGCGGTAAATGGTGGCCGGGGCGCAGAAGGTGGTGGGCTTAATGCGCTGGATGGCTTCCAGCATGGAGTGGGGTTTGAACTTCTCCGTGTCGTAAGCGCCGATGCAGGCGCCGCAGATCCACTGCCCGTAAATCTTGCCCCATGCGAACTTCGCCCAGCCCGAATCGGTCTGGGTCATGTGGATTTTGCCGTCCTGCACGCATTGCCAATATTTTGCCGTTACGATGTGCCCCAGCGGGTAGGCGTAGTCGTGCCACACCATCTTGGGCATGCCGGTGGTGCCGGAGGAAAAATAGATGAGCATGGGATCGCTGTTTTGGGTAGCCTCGGCCCCGGTAGGCCGGGCAAACACGTCACTGGCGGAGTAGAGCTCCTTGCAGAAGTCCACCAGGCCCTCATGAGGATGAGTGCCCACTGTGGCGATGGTTTCCAGCGTCTCGCATTCGTCCACGGAATTTTTGATATGGTCGAGAACCACGTCGTCGTCCACACAGACGATCATCTTCACCTGCGCCCGGTTGCAACGGTAGACAATGTCCTTGGGTGTGAGCTGGTAGGTGGCGGGGATGCATTTGGCGCCCAGCTTCATCAGGGCCACCATGCACATCCACACCTCCGGGCGCTGCTTTAAAATGAGCATGACCACGTCGCCCTTTTTGACGCCGTGGGCGGCGAACACGTTGGCCGCCTGGTCGCTGTGACGTTTCATGTCCCCGAAGGTGAAGCGCTTCATGTCTCCCGCGTCGTTTGTCCACACAAGCGCCGGTTTTTGCGGGTCCAGCCGAGCCCATTCGTCCACAATGTCATAGGCGAAGTTGAAGTTCTCCGGGACATTGCAGGTGTAATTTTCAAAAAAGTCCTCATACGAATCGAACTCGGTACGAGGACAGTACCGCTTTAATAATTCACTCATATTCGTTCCCCACAATTATTCTTGGATTACCGTTAAAAAGGTTGCCGGCGCTCCCACCGCGGTCTGGGAATGGGGAAGCTGCGGGTCAAAATAGATGCAGTCTCCTTCATTCAGAACATACTCGCGTGAGCCGACGGCCACCTTGACGGTGCCTTTGAGCACATAATTGAACTCCTGACCGCCGTGGACGGCCAGAGGCGGCGTCTCGTTGGACGGATCGATGTTCACAAGCAGCGGCTCCATCACACGGCCCTTAAAATTGTAGGCCAGGGAGGAAAAGTCGTAGCCTGGGAACCGTTCCACGTCCACGCCCGTGCCCGCGCGCACCACCGACGCCTGCTCCATGCGGGGCGAATCGCCCGTAATGAGCACCGTCATGTCGGTATGGAGCACCGCCGCAATCTTATAAAGCATGCTGATGGGAATATCCTGTTCGCCGCTCTCGTATTTCTCATAGGTTTCCAGCGGGACTTCTACCATACGGGCCATATCGGAAACTCCGACGTCTAAAATTTCGCGCAGCTCCCGGATTCTTGCGGGAATCTGTTTGAGCTCCTCATGCACAAGACCACATCCCTTCTTAAATTCAGACTTGCCAAACGCCGCGGCAATGCGTTCGCGGCCACGGCGGTTACCCATTATTATAGCAGATTCTTTTCCTCGTTAAAAGGGCAAAATGGGAGAAAAACAGCTCCACATGCAGAATTTTCCCGAAAAAGAGGGAGAGTTGGCAAAATGACTTCCTATTACAAGAAACCAAGGATATTGCCAGAAACTGCCTCCACCCGGCGGGGAAGGAAAGCGAAACGGCAAAAAAACCCCCGGCGCTGCTGCACCGGGGGCCAAATAGAGCAAAGATCAGCTGAGAGTCGCATCGGAGGCAAGGGCCTCGTAAGCCGGATACTCGTTTAGGTTGGGCGCGGTGATGGTCACCGGCTGGCCCGGGTTTTTGTAGGCAATCGTTGCGTCATACGTCACTTCCATTTCTCCAGTCATGATGCCGCTGCTCATGGCGTTCATGTCCGCCGTACAGGTGAATTGGAGAGCCTGTTCGTGGATATAGCCGTCCTTGCCGATGAGGAAGGATACGTCCACATCGGAGAATTGCAGGTTCATGCTATTTAGGTCCACCGGAGAACTGCTGTCGCTGTTTTGCATGGTGTTTCCCATAGCTTCCTTTAAATAGCTTTGAATCGCGTCGGCGGAAACGGTCACCCGATACCGGCTGCCCTCTTTTTCGGAGGTGACCATGGATTTCTGAATGGCGCTTTCCTCAAACTGCAGAACTTGGGTGCTGACCTGGTCCATTTGTTCCTTCAGCTGGTCAATGGGAAGCGTCATTTTATATTTGTTTCCCTGGGCGTCGTAATAGGCGACGCCGTCGGCGTAATAAACATGCATATCAATGGATTGGCCCAGCAGAGCCATGTTCAGCGCCATGTCCATCACCGGGGAATCGCCCGAAAGGTCCGCTTTCATGCTACCCGATACGGTGGTTTGAAACGTGGAGCCGGCAATACCCATGGACATTTCCATGTTAACATCGGCGTCCATTTGCCCGAGCGCATTGGTTTTCGCCGCAGCCTGCGCATACTGTTCATAGACGTCCGGGGTGCAGCCGCTGAGCGAACTCATGCAAAGGCAAAGCACCAGCGTTAGAAGAAGCAGACCAAATCGTTTCTTTTTCATAAAAACCCCTCTTTTTTCTGTTCCAAGGAACGAATTTGTATGTTTAGTATAAAAGGATATCCGATGGGATACAAGCAAAAAAAGTTATTGTTTCTGCATACACGCCAACATCACGATGACGCTGAACTATTACGCCCATGCGACCTATGATTCCGCAAAGGCTGAAATGGAACGGTTAGCGGCATAGCCGAAACGGTGTTTTTACTACCAACCTACTACTTTTGAATTGAAAGTTATGCCGAGAAACACAAAGTTATGCCAAGTATCTCCCGATATGACAAATGGCGAAAAAGCCTTAAAATCCAAGACTTATCGCCATTTGCCGAGATATGAAAAGATAATCTAAAAATTTGCTTGAGGTTTAGTAGAAAAACTGTGCTTTTTTAATAAGTTGTGAACAATCGACAAAGTTGCGGTTTGTGTGTGCGGCGGGTTGATGTTTGCGGCCATGGTCGATATAATAAGGAGAAAAAGCATTCCCATGAAATGCATGGGAGAAATGGAGCTTGGTATGGAGAAAAGCGGCATGGGCAAAATAAGAGAGAAAAAAGGGTTTCTCTGCGATATGGACGGCGTCATCTACCACGGCAACCAGGTGCTGCCGGGCGTGCCTGATTTTATTGACTGGCTTTACCGGGAAAATAAAAACTTTTTGTTTTTGACCAACAGCTCCGAGCGTACGCCAAGGGAGCTGTCCCAAAAGCTTTCCCGGATGAATCTCGACGTGGACGAGAGCCATTTTTACACCAGCGCCCTGGCCACGGCGGAGTTTCTGAGCAACCAGATGCCCGGCTGCAGCGCTTACTGCATCGGCGCGGCGGGCCTGCTCAACGCTCTTTACGAAGCGGGCATCACCATGAACGAGGTCAATCCCGATTATGTGGTGGTGGGTGAGACCCGCAGCTATAATTTTGAAAGCATCGTCAAGGCGGTGGAACTGGTGCGGGGCGGCGCAAAGCTCATCGGTACCAACCCCGACCTGTCCGGGCCGGTGGAAAACGGGATCATTCCCGCCTGCCGGGCGCTAATGTCCCCGGTGGAAATGGTGACCGGGTACAACGCCTATTATATTGGTAAGCCCAATCCCTTGATGATGAAAACCGGTCTGCGGCTTTTGGGCTGCGCGCCGGAGGACGCGGCCATCATCGGCGACCGGATGGACACCGACATTGTCGCAGGCATCGAGTCGGAAATCGACACCATTCTGGTTCTTTCCGGCGTGACCAACCGGGACACCATCCGCACCTTCCCGTACCGGCCCAAGCATATTTTAAATGGAGTCGGAGACATTGCTCGGGAACTCTAAGTTCACATATTTACCAATAAATCTAAAAATTTCTTCTTATATCTTCGGACGATCGGCGTACACTATGACTGCAAACGCAAAAGAAAATTTTCAAATCAAGTTAAGGAGTGTATTACGATTATGTCTAACCGTTCTAATCATTTAGTAGTGCCGGAGTGCCGCGAGGCTCTCAACAAGTTCAAGATGGAATCCGCCAGCGAAGTGGGCGTTAACCTGAAGCAGGGTTACAACGGCGACCTGACCTCCCGTCAGGCTGGTTCTGTCGGCGGCCAGATGGTCAAGAAAATGATCAAGGCTTACGAGGATGGCATTAAGAACAACGGCTAACTTGCCGTTCTTCTAAAACCCAGGATTTTAATCGATCCGGAATAAATGCGCGGGGACAATCTGGTGTTGTCCCCGCCGTTTTTTTGTCTGGTTGCGCCGCGGAGCTAAACCAGAGAAAAGCCTTTGGACAGGAGACGTTTTGCGCATGGGAAAAGACGCTTCGCTTGCAGGGAGAAAAAGGCGCCGCTTCATAATTTGGTCTTGCTAGAAGCGTGAGAAAATGCTATGATATTGGAAATATGGGGTGAAAAAGGACGTCCCTTGGCGGATTTGCGCCCAAAATCCAAAGACAGGGGCAAAAACACGGCAGACGTCGAAAATGAAATTTGAGGTGAGCGGTCTTGACAAACAGACATTTGATCGATCTGAGCAGCATGTCCCAGGCAGAGCTGTCCGAGCTTTTGAATCTGGCGGGGGAAATCCGCCGGGTACCGGGACGGTTTGCAGAAACCTGTCATGGAAAAATCATGGCCACCTTATTCTATGAGCCCTCCACCCGCACCCAGATGTCCTTCCAGGCGGCGATGCTGCGGCTGGGCGGGCGCATCATCGGGTTTGACGACCCCAACAGCTCCTCGGTTGCCAAAGGGGAGAGCTTAAAGGATACGGTCCGGGTGGTCAGCGGCTACAGCGACATCATTGTCATGCGTCATCCCAAGGCGGGCGCCGCCAAGGCTGCGTCTTTGTATTCTAGGGTGCCGGTAGTCAATGCCGGGGACGGCGGGCATCTGCATCCCACCCAAACCCTCACCGATTTGGTTACCCTCAACGAGGAAACCGGCCGTCTGACCGATTTGTGCATCGGCTGCTGCGGGGACCTGAAAAACGGACGCACGGTCCACTCCCTGATCAAACAGATGTCCCGGTACCCGGGCAATTCCTTTGTGCTCATCTCCACCCCCCAGTTAGGAATTCCCAGTTACTTAAAGGATTACATGGACGCCCGCGGCGTCAAATACATGGAGCTTCCTACCCTGGAGGAAGCCATGCCTCTTCTGGACGTGCTGTACATGACCCGCATCCAGCGGGAGCGGTTTTCTTCGGCCCAGGAATACGAGCAGCAGAAGGGCGTGTATGTGCTCGACCAGCGCAAGCTCAAAAAGGGCAAGAAAAGCCTGCGCATTCTCCATCCCCTGCCCCGGGTGGACGAAATCACCGTGGAGGTGGACGATGACCCCCGCGCCATCTATTTTGAGCAGACGGAATACGGCATGTACGCCCGCATGGCGCTGATTCTCACCATGCTGGAAGGAAGCGAACGCCGGCTGGAGCCTTGCCCCAAGTCCACCCATGACCATCGCTGCCAGAACCCAAACTGCATCACCGGGCAGGAGGCGTATCTGCCGCGGCTGTTCTCCGGCAGCGGAGACATGCTCACCTGTGACTTCTGCGACGAACGGATGCTGGTGGAATGAGCGAAAAACTGGTTTTGGCGCTGTTCGGCTCGCCTAGGAAAAGCGGGCCCACGGGCCGGCTTTTCGACGCGTTTATAGAGGCGCTGCCCGGCGGCACTCAGGTGCGGATGTTCGACGCGTTTTCCATGAAGATTGCCCCGTGCAATGGGTGCGGCGGCTGTGAGAAGACCGGCAACTGCGTGCTGCGCGACGATATGGATGAGGTATACGAAGCGATGGAGGCGGCGGATGGATTTGTGATCGCCACCCCGGCGTATAACCTTTCCTTTCCCGCCCCCCTCAAGGCGGTGGTGGACCGGATGCAGTGCTATTGGAGCCGCCGGTTTTCGCTGGGGATGCGCCCGCCAGTGGAGAAGCCGAAGGTAGGGGCGCTTTTGCTGGCGGCGGGCTCGGTGGAGAAAAGCGGGGCGGACGTTTTGCAGCGCCAGACTCGCATGCTCATGAGCGTTCTTCATTGCCGCCTGACCGCCTGTGTTCCCTTTATGGGGACCGACCAGGCGGACGCGGCCCAACGGGAGAAAGCCGCCCTTTTGGCGGCCAAACAGGCGGGACACACTTTCTTTACATCACGATAGAGCAGCAACCGGCTCGCAGAAAGATACGTTTTGCGGGTGCTGCTGCCTTTTTCTCTTTTGATCGAAAACCCAATCAGGAGTCCGGCTTTCCACAAGAAAAGACCGGCCCGGCGAACAGGGAGGCGGTTCGAATGGACGGCGGTTTGCTTACCACACTGGAACAGCGTTCGCCCACCTTTTCCAAAGGACAGCGGCGGATCGCAACCTATATTACCGAGCATTACGACAAGGCGGCCTTTATGACGGCGGCCAAGCTGGGCGCCACCGTTGGAGTGAGTGAATCGACGGTGGTTCGCTTTGCCATGGAGCTGGGGTTCGACGGATATCCCCATTTGCAAAAGGCCATGCAGGAAATGATCCGCTCCAAGCTCACTTCCTTGCAGCGCATCGAGGTGACCGATACCCGCATCGGGTCGGAGGACATCATTTCCAGCGTTTTGTCCCAGGACATGGAGAACCTTAAGCACACCATGGAGGAGACTTCCCGGGAGGAGTTTGCGAAGGCGGTGGAGACCATCGCGGGAGCGAGGCGGATTTATATCATCGGGGTCAAGAGCTCCAAGGCGCTGGCGGTGTTTTTGAGTTATTATTTCAATTTGATGTTTGATAACGTGGTGCAGGTGGACACCACCAGCGAAACGGCGATTTTTGAGCAGATGCTGCGCATCAGCGAACAGGACGCGGTCATCGGCATCAGCTTCCCGCGGTATTCCAAGCGCGCCACCAAGGCGCTGCGCTTTGCGGCCGACCGGGGGGCTCATGTCATCGCCATCACCGATTCCCGCCGTTCGCCTTTGGCTCAGCGGGCCGGGCAGGTGCTGCTGGCACGAAGCGACATGGTTTCCTTTGTGGATTCCCTGGTGGCGCCGCTTAGCTTATTAAACGCCGTCATCGCCGGAGTGGCCATGTCCCGCCGGCAGGAGGTCAGCGACACGTTTGAAGAGCTCGAACGGCTGTGGGAGGAATACCAGGTGTACGAAAAGCGGTGAGCGGGGCCGCGGAGGTTTCCTTGGAGCGAGGAGGAATGGGAATGGAATACGATGTGATCGTCATCGGCGGGGGCGCTGCCGGGCTCATGGCGGCGGGGACCTGCGCCAAGGGCGGGCTTCGTACGCTGGTGCTGGAGCGAAACGAACGTCCGGCCAGAAAAGTGATGATCACCGGCAAAGGCCGGTGCAACGTGACAAACGACTGCGACGCCCAGGACTTTATCAAGTCCGTGCCGGTCAACGGCCGCTTTCTTTATAGCGCGGTGGCGAACTTTACTCCCCAGGATACCATGCAGTTCTTTGAAAGCGAGGGGCTTCCTCTAAAAACCGAGCGGGGAAACCGGGTGTTCCCCCAGTCCGACCGGGCGGTGGACGTGGTGGATACGCTGACCCGGTTCGTGACCAAAAACGGCGGGAAAATCAAGCAGGGCAGGGTCCAGAAGCTGCTTTTTAACCGGGTAGGCGTTTGCGGGGTGCAGACTGAGGACGGGGAGAAATACTATGCCGACGCGGTGCTTGTGAGCACGGGCGGTATGTCCTACCCGGGTACCGGTTCCACCGGCGACGGCTATCAGCTGGCAAAGCAGGCGGGACACACGGTTACGAAGTTAAAGCCTTCTTTGGTGCCTTTGGTGGCAAAGAACGACTGGTGCAGAAAGGCACAGGGCCTTGCGTTAAAAAACATAGCGGTGCGTGTGTTCGACAATAGGAAAAGCCGCACGGTATACGACGATTTCGGCGAGCTGCTCTTTACCCATTTCGGCCTGTCCGGGCCGGTGATTCTCAGCGCCAGCTCTCACATGCGGGAGATGGAATCGGGGCGGTACAGCGTCATCATCGACTTAAAGCCAGCCCTGACCCTCCCTCAGCTGGACGCCCGGCTGCAGCGGGATTTCGAGAAATATTCCAACCGGGATTTTGCCAACGCCTTGGGCGACCTCTTGCCCAAAAGCTTAATTTCGGTTATCATAAAGCTGAGTTTGATTCCTGCGGAGGAGAAGGTGCACCAGATTACCCGCGGGCAGCGGATGCAGCTGGCGGAGCTTCTGAAAAACCTGACGGTGACGGTTGAGGACTTTCGTCCCATTGAGGAAGCCATTGTCACCTCCGGCGGGGTAAATACCAAAGAAGTCAGCCCCAAGACCATGGAATCCAAGCTGGTGCGGGGGCTGTTTTTCGCGGGCGAGGTGCTGGACGTGGACGGGTATACCGGCGGGTTCAATTTGCAGATTGCTTTTTCCACCGGCCGTCTGGCGGCAAAGGAAATCCTCGAACGCAAGGGGAAAAATCCCACGAAGTAAGGAGAGAGCCGAAGATATGACAGCGGTTGCAATCGACGGGCCCGCAGGCGCGGGCAAGAGCACCATCGCCCGGTCGGTGGCGAAGGAGCTGGGGTTTATTTATGTGGATACGGGCGCGCTGTACCGGGCCATCGGGCTGCACGCGCTGAAAAACGGGGCGGACCCGAAGGTACAGGAGGAAGTGGGGCCGCTTCTTTGTGGGCTTTCGGTGCGCCTGTGCTTTGTGGAAGGGGAGCAGAGGGTGCTTCTAAACGGCGAAGATGTCAGCGAACAAATCCGCACGCCGGAGGTTTCCATGGCGGCGTCGAGCGTGTCGGCTCTGAAAGTTGTGCGGGAATTTTTGTTTGAGCTGCAGCAGTCCATGGCAAAGGAAAACAACGTGGTTATGGACGGACGGGACATCGGCACGGTGGTGCTTCCGAACGCCCAGGTGAAGATTTTCCTAACCGCTACCCCGGAGGAGCGCGCGAGACGTCGCCACCGGGAGCTTCTGGAAAAGGGAGCGCAGGTTTCCTACGGGGAAGTCCTTGCGGACTTAAAGAAGCGGGATTACGACGATTCTCATCGGGCCATCGCGCCCTTAAAGCCTGCACCGGACGCGGTGGTGGTCAATACCACCACGTTAAACCTGCAGGAATCCATCCAGTTGCTGCTGGGAATCATAAGGGGGAAGCTGAAATGACGCCGTTTTACCGATTTGCTTTTTCTGTGGTAAAGCCGCTGGCGTTCCTCTTTTTCCGGCTGCGCCTGATCGGCCGGGAGAATATCCCCGAGTCGGGCGCTTTGATGCTCTGCGCCAACCACCGCAGCTACTGCGACCCGGTGTTCGTAGGCGTGGGGCTCAAACGCCAGGTGCATTTCATGGCGTACGACAAGCTGTTTCACGGCTGGTTCGGCAAGCTGATTGCGGCTTTGGGCGCGTTCCCGGTCAACCGGGAATCCACCGGCACCAAGTCGGTGCGAAGCGCCTTCGACGTGCTGGAAAACGGGGAGGTCATGGGGATTTTCCCGGAAGGGACCCGCTCGAAGGACGGGACGCTCCTGAAAGCCAAGGCGGGGGCGGTGATGATCGCCTACCGGGCCAACTGCCCCATCCTGCCCGCCGCTATCATTGCAAAGGGACGGGTGCGCCCGTTTAAAAAACACACCGTGCGGTATGGAAAGCCGGTTACCCCTCAGGAGCTGGGGATCACCACCGGTTCGGGCACGGAAATCCGAAATGCCAGCCGGGAGCTGATGCGCCTCATCGGCGAGCTGATGGAGGAAGGATTTTGAGTATTACCGTGGCAAAAACCGCCGGGTTCTGCTTTGGCGTGAACCGGGCGGTCAATCTGGTTTATGAGCTGCTAAACGAAGGCAAGCGGGTGGTGACCCTGGGCCCGATCATCCACAATCCCCAGCTGGTGGAGGAACTCGAACGCCGGGGCGTTCGTATCGTAAAGCACCCGGAGGACGCGCCTGCGGGGAGCACGGTGGTCATCCGTTCCCACGGGGTGCCCGCCCAGGTGCTGCGCCGGGTGGAGGAAGCGGGCGTTGCCTGCGCCGACGCTACCTGCCCGTTTGTGGCGAAGATTCACCGGATCGTGGCAAGGGAATCGGCGGACGGGCGGCTCGTTTTGATCGCAGGGGACAAAAACCACCCGGAAGTAGAGGGAATCCGGGGCCATTGCGCGGGAGTTTCCCACGTGTTCAAAAACGCCGGGGAACTGGAACAATTGGCCATTTCCATGTCAACAGAAGAAAAAAACTGCGTTTCCATCGTGGCGCAGACCACTTTTTCGTTAAATGAATGGAGAAATTGCATCAAAAGTGCAAAAAAGGTCTATACAAACGCCAAGATTTTTGATACAATATGTAGTGCCACGTCCAGACGTCAAAATGAGGCGGAGGAGCTGTCTTCCCGCTCTGATTTGATGGTCATCATTGGCGGCCGCCAAAGCTCTAACACAGCAAAGCTGCGCGACGTATGCGCGGCCAACTGCGATACCATCCTGGTGGAAACTGCGGACGAATTGCCGCTCGAATCCATCCGGAGGGCGAAAAGCATCGGCGTTACGGCGGGCGCGTCCACGCCTGCCAGCATCATAAAGGAGGTACTATTCGCCATGTCCGAAATTCTCAACAACGAGCCCGAGATGGAGCTCGAAAAGACCCCTGAGGTTAAGGTGGAGGAGACTGTGGAAACGCCCGAGAAATCCTTCGACGAGATGACCTTTGAGGAAGCGCTGGAAGCGTCTTTCAAAAATTATAATACAGGTGAAAAGGTGCGCGGCGTTGTCGTTTCCATTGCGCCCAACGAGGTGCAGGTCGATGTCGGCAGGAAGCAGGCCGGTTACATCCCGGCGGACGAGCTTTCCAACGACCCCAACGCCAAGCCCGAGGATCTTGTGAAGGTCGGCGACGAGTTGGATCTTCTCATTATGCGCACCAACGACCAGGAAGGCACCATCATGCTTTCCAAGCGCCGTTTCGACGCCATCAAAGGCTGGGAAGAAATTGTCAAGGCCAGCGAGGACGACACGGTGGTGGAAGGCAAAGTCGTGGAGATCATCAAGGGCGGCGTGCTTGCCGTTTCCAACGGTGTGCGCGTGTTTATCCCGGCTTCCCAGGCGACCCTGTCCCGCAACGAACCGCTGGACGGCCTGCTGAATAAGGAAGTCAAGTTCAAGATCATTGAGGTCAACCGCGGCCGCCGCCGTGCGGTGGGTTCCATCCGCAAGGTAGCAGGCGAAGAGCGCAAGAAGCTGGAAGAGAAGTTCTGGGAGACGGCGGAGGCTGGTCAGAAGTATACCGGCGTGGTCAAGTCCCTGACCTCTTACGGCGCATTTGTGGACATCGGCGGCGTGGACGGTATGATTCACGTTTCCGAGCTCTCCTGGAGCCGCGTCAAGCATCCCTCCGAGGTTGTCAACATCGGCGACACGGTTGAGGTGTATATCAAGGAAATCGATCCGGAGAAGAAGCGTATTTCTCTGGGCTACCGCAAGGATGAGGACAATCCGTGGGAAATCCTCAAGAAGGATTACCCGGTGGGAACCGACTGCGATGTGACCATCGTGGGCCTGACCACCTTCGGTGCCTTTGCCCGCATCATTCCGGGCATCGACGGTCTGATTCACATTTCCCAGATCGCCGACCGGCGCATTGAGAAGCCCCAGGATGTGCTCAAGGTGGGCCAGGTGGTCCGCGCGCGCATCACGGAGATTGACTTCGAGAAGAAGCGCATTTCTCTTTCCATGCGTGTGCTGATCGAGGAAGGCCTTGCGCCGTCCCCGTTCGCGGATGAGGATGCTCCCGCTGAGGAAGCGCCTGCCGCTGAAGAACCGGCTGCGACTGAGGAATAAAAGACAAAAGAAAAGGGCTGCCGTACCTGTACGGCAGCCCTTTTTTGCTAGGAAGTTAAGCTAAGAAACGGCTGCCAATACGACCTACCGCCAGCGGCAAATGGTATATTTTCGTGGCGCAGGCGGCCTTGACAGTTCATCCCTTGCGAGCAAATAAAACGGACATGACAAAGAAAAGGGGCGCGCCTTCCTATTCCGTCGGCGCGCCTCTTTTCTTTGTCGGAAATGGCGGTTAGGGCAGCTCCCGGACATCCGTATGCCCAAGCAGGTATTCTATGCTACATGCATAGAAGTCGGCCAGGCGCACCAGGGCCGCCAGCTTGACCCGCCCGGCCCCTTCTTCATACCGCAGGTAGGTTTTCTGCGTAACCCCGGCGGCAAGGGCCGCCTGGGAGGGCGTCAGTCCATGTCCTTGACGCAGTTCTTTGAGCCGTGTTTGCATCCTTGTTCACCTCCTTTTGTGCTTGCATCGTATCATATTGAGCGGCCTTTGCGGGAATTTGACGAAGTTTTGACGTAAGGATGACGCAGGAATTTTGAGATGCGCAGGAATGGACAACACGAACATGGCACTTGGTTGTGTTGAAAACGCATGGATTGTATTGTATGATAAATATACTTACGTTTGGAAGGAGAAATAGCGTTGTATCATAGAATAAAGATGGTGCGGGAGGCTTTGCAGCTGTCCCAGCGTGAGTTCGGCGAGAATGTTGGAGTTAGCCGAGACGTTATCAGTAACATGGAATATGGACGGGTACGGCCCAAGGAATTGTTGGTGAAACATATTTGCGACTGGTATGGCGTAAATGAGGAATGGCTGAAAACCGGGGAAGGCGCTATGTTCAAAGCAGATGCGAAAAACAACAAGAAAGTAGAGGAGGCCATGTCCATATTCCGGTCTTTGCGTCCAGAATATCAGGATTACGCCCTCGAGCAAATCAGACGGCTGGCCGAATTACAGAATAAATAGAAAGAACCGTGCGATTCTTTTGGTAAACCTCTTATCCAAACATCATTTTTCCATATCCGTGTTTTGCCGCTCTCTGGCAATTTTGTTTCGGGTGTGGTATAGTAACAGCGAACACCGATCCATTTGTAACCAAGAGAAGGAGGACGAACCCCATGCCTTATGAGGTTTATAAAGCCGACCCGTCCAGATACGACACCATGCCATTCCGCCGCTGCGGACGCAGCGGGCTGATGCTGCCGGTGATTTCCTTCGGCCTGTGGCAAAATTTCGGCACCGTCAACAATTACGACAACTGCCGCCAGATGCTTCTGCGCGCGTTTGACCTGGGCATCACCCAGTTCGACCTGGCGAACAACTACGGCCCCCCCTCCGGCGGCGCGGAAGAGCTGTTCGGGAAGGTGCTCCGGGAGGACTTTAAGCCCCACCGGGACGAGATGGTGATTACCACCAAGGCCGGCTATAAGAGCTGGGACGGCCCTTACGGGGACCACGGCTCCCGCAAGTACCTGATTTCCTCTCTGGACCAGAGCTTAAAGCGGATGGGCCTTGACTATGTGGACATTTTTTATCACCACCGTCCCGATCCGGACACGCCCATTGAGGAAACCATGGGGGCGCTGGCGGACATCGTCAAGTCCGGCAAGGCGCTGTATGTGGGCGTTTCCAACTATACTCCCGAGCAGACCAAGGAAGCCTCCCGCGTCATCCGGTCGATGGGCGTGCCGCTGACCATTCAGCAGCAGCGCTACCACATGCATTACCGGGACATTGAGGACGGGCTGCTGGATGTGGTGGAAGAGGAAGGCATGGGCCTGGTGGCGTTTTGCCCGCTGTTCCAGGGAGTGCTCACCAGCCGGTACTTAGGCGGCGTACCCACCGATTCGCGCATCACCCATCCGATGAACGGCGCCATCGGGCAGAACGTGGTCACCGAGGAGCTCATCGAGAAATCGAGAAAGTTAAACGTCATCGCGGCCGAGCGGGATCAGACTCTGGCGCAGATGGCGCTTGCGTGGGACCTGCGGGACAGCCGGATGACCTCGGTCATCATCGGCGCGAGCCGGGTTTCCCAGATTGAAGAAAACGTCAAGGCGATTGAAAATCTCACCTTTACGAAGGAAGAGCTCAAGAGCATCGACGACATTTTAAACGGCGTGGTGTAAGCCGCGAAACCGAATGACGACCGGGCGGAGAACCCTGTGTGACAGCAGGGTTCTCCGCCCGGCCTTTTTCTGGATACACCCCGCAGGCGCGAACGCCCGGCAGCAACGGCTGCCGGGCGTTTCTTATCAGGAAACCCAAGGATTTCGCGGCATTTGTGTAAAGGAAAGCCAAGCGGCGGACGGGGAAGGCTTGGAGCGAGTGTAGGCGCTTTGACCGGTGGGCCCGGTTTGTCCGCAAGAAGGGCCCTTTTCTTTTCCCGGGAAACCGAAGGATGGGAAACAAAAAACGAGGTTTCGCGGTTCGAAAGAGGCGGCTTTGGAAAAAGAACATGCATGTTTTCCCGGAAAGCCGTGCACAATAAAACCAGAATGCGCCAATTGGGAGAAGTTCCGGGCGCTTTTTTATGGAAAGGAAGGGACGGCCATGGAAGATATGCAGAAAAAGGCCCACTTTCGAAATAAAACGCCGCTGTTTGACGAGGTCTGTGCAAAGCTTCAGAAAAACAGCGACTTTCGCGTGCGGCCCATCCTCATCGGACAGCGGTTTCAGGGCGCGTTCGTGTTTCTCGACGGGATGATCAATTCCGGGCAGTTAAGCGAACTGGTGATGCGTTCTTTGGTGGAGCACCGGTTCGAGGAGGACGCCACGGTGGAGGACCTGTATGCCTACATCGATTCGGGCGGCATCTACTGCCCCGACCAGAAGAAGCAGACCGAGGCCGACGTCATCATCAAGCAGATGCTCACCGGCAGCGCGGCCCTGTTTTTCGACGGCGCCGCCGAAGCCTATACCTTTGAGATCAAGTCCACCTTTGTGCGCAGCGTGTCCGAGCCTACCAATGAAAACATCACAAAAGGCGGCAAGGACGCGTTTGTGGAACGCTGGCTCATCAACACCGCCCTGGTGCGCAGCCGCCTGCATTCGCCGGACATTGTGGTGGAAGCGGTGACAGTGGGGCGCCAGTCCAACACCAACATCGCCGTGGTTTACCTGCAAAACACCGCGAACCCGGATTTGGTCCAGAAAGCCAAGGACTGTCTTGCCGGCATGGAAGTGGATTCCATCGCGTCCCTGGGTATTGTGGAGGAAGCCCTGTGCGGGGACGACAACTCCATTTTCCCTCAGGTGACCAACACCGAGCGTCCCGACTCCTTCTGCGCCGACATCAACGAAGGCTACATCGGCATCATCATCGACGGGTTCCCCTTCGCTCTGCTGGTGCCTGGGAGCATTCTGCAGCAGATGCAGGCCCCTGAGGATTACGCGCGCCATCCGGTGTTCGCCTCCGCCATTCGGGTACTGCGGTTTTTGCTCATGGGCGTGACCCTTCTGCTTCCCGGTTTTTACGTCTCTGTTTTATCCTTTCACCAGGAAATGCTGCCTTCGCGGCTGGTGCAGTCGATTATGAATGCGCGGCTGGAGGTGCCTTTCGACGAACTCATTGAAATGGTCGTCATGTTGGTGGCTTTCGAGGTGCTCATTGAGGCGGGCCTCCGCATGCCCAAAAACATCGGGCAGGCGGTATCCATCGTGGGGGCGCTGATTGTGGGAGAAGCGGCGGTCAGCGCAAAACTGATCTCCCCGGCGGTGGTCATTGTGGTGGCCATTACCGCCATCGCCTCCTTTACTCTCCCAAGCCAGGATCTGAGCAACGCCGTGCGAGTGTGGCGGTTCGTGCTGCTGCTGTTCAGCGGGGTGCTGGGCTTGGTGGGCTTGGTGCTGGGCGCCATTTTGCTCACCCTGCGCATTTGCAGCCTGGAGGTGCTGGGCGTACCGTATATGGCGCCGCTCATCGGCGGGCACACCAAAACCAAGGACAGTTATTTCCGCCGCCCCTTCCTGCAGGACCAGAAGCGGCCGGAATTTTTGGGCAACCAGAACAAGACGAGGCGGAGGACCAAAGGATGAAACGAAATACCAAGGCGCTCATCGGCAGCCTGTTCCTCTTTGCATTGGTGTTTTCCGTAAACGCCGGCAGCAGAACGAACCTGCCCCAGCGGGAGGAATTGACCCGCAAAACCCTCATCCAGGCCATCGGGGTGGATAAGCTTTCCGACGACTCCATGCGCGTGACATTCGCCCCGGCTATGAGCCGGGATCAGGAGAGCCTGCAAGGGTCCACTGAGGAAATCAATAACGTGGTCGTCAGCGACGGGAAGACTTTTTTTGAAGCGGTCAAAAAGGCCCAGACTTTTATGAGCAACACCGTCTATCTGGGTCAGGTGGATCTGATTATCGTGGGCGAGGAAGCGGCCCGGGACGACCTGGGCAAATACATTGATTTTATCACCCGCGATCAGGATATGCGCATGAGCCTTCATATCGTGGTAGCCAAGAGGGCGACGGCGGAAGAAGTGCTGCGCTGCGACAGCGATGACGGCGCCACTTCCTTTGAAACCATTGAATCCCTTTTGCTGGACGCGGGGGAAATGTCCTACGCGGGTGAAATCCAGCTGCGCCAGGTGGTGCAAGCCATGGAAGAGGAGACGCGCAACCCCATTTTGCCGGCGGTGACCATTGCCAAAAAAGAGGACGGCAGAGGAGGGCCCGCCACCATTTCCATGACCGGATACGGCATCTTTGAGGATACCAAGCTGCTTCGGTTTCTGGATGAAGATGCGGCGAAGGCCTATAACTTGCTGACCGGCCGGTTTGAAAACTCGGTGGCGGTGCTGCCGGTGGAGGGCATCGGAACGCTGTCGGCCCAGCTGCTCAATGCAAGCGTGGACCTATCCGTTGAGGAACAGGATGGAAAGCCGGCCTTTGCCTTTCGGGTGGGGATATCCGCCAACATTACCGAACGGGTCGGCAAGGATGGAAACGCCAAAGCCCAGGAGCTGCGCTTTACCGAGGACACCATGGAGCAGCTGGAAGAGACCCTTTCGGGTCAGCTAAGAAACGAGATGGAACGGGTGATTGCCCAAGCGCAGGCGGACGGGGTGGATTACCTGGGCCTTTCCGATACGCTTTACCGAAGCGATCCGGATTGGTGGGACAAGATCAAAGACCAGTGGGGAACGCTTTATCCGACCTTGCCGGTAAAGGTGGAGCTGGAATCCCAGATTCTGAGCTTCTATACGGTCAACCAGGGCCTGGGCATGGAAGAATGAGCACACAGGAGGAACACCCAATGACCATATTTTTATTGACCCTCGCGGCGGTGACCGTTTTCGACCTGTGGAAGGAATGCGGCAAGGAAAAGCGGGCGGTAATCACCTATCTGATTTTTGCCTTGCTGGCGCTGGGGCTTGGCGTCGCCTATTTCCTCAACCCCACGCAAGTGAGCCTGACCCGTCTGCTGCTGGGCTAACGCCCCCATTGCTTCAATAAAGGTGTGAGCTGAAATGAATGAGAAAAATACCCTGTCGGTACGGCAGATGTTCGTGCTGTTTTTGCTGTTTCTTGGAGTGCCGTCTTTGCCGCTGATCGTGCCCGAGGCGGCGCACATTGGGGAAACGGCCTCCTGGCTCATCCCACTGGCGGGCGGCCTCCTTTCTCTGCCCC
>CATONX010000029.1 GCA_951801675.1 uncultured Eubacteriales bacterium
AAAATTGCTATAATGATTCGGGAATATTTCGGACAAAGGAAGGGAGGGAATACCGGTTGCGCCAGGCAGATAAGCTCTATGAATATCTCTACCGGTCTCTCGTGTCGCAAATTACCTGCGGCGTCTTCCCTTACGGGCAAAAATTCCCTTCTCAGCAGCAGCTGTGCCAATGGTATAACATTGGCATTACCACGGTGCGCAGAGTGATGAAAATGCTCGGCGACCAGGGATACATCCGTACCGCCCGGGGGCAGGCGGCGGTAGTGACCTATCAGGCCTCCCCGAAAGCTTACGCGGCGGCCCTTGTCCGGCGCAGGCATGAAATCATCGACGGCTACAAGGGGCTCAGCCTGCTCATGCCCGTCCTTTATCTGGAAGGGGCTAAGCGCTGCAGGGAGTCCCAATTTCGAGAGATGCAAGCCGCCATCGACGGCATTCATGAAGATCTGGAGCTGCCTGATCTGTATCGGCAGGCGGACGTTTTCTACCGCGCTTTGCTCCGCCTCTTTCAAAACCAGCTGATTATGGAGCTGGAACTGGATATGGAACATTTTCTGCACATTCCATACATTTCCTTTCCCGGTGTGGACGATCCTTTTTCGCTGACGGCGGACCGGTTGCGCAGCCACCTGCAGCAGGCGCTGAAATGGATAAAAGAAAAGCAGTTTTCTCTCTTTTACGAAGAGATACAAAGTATTTACCGGGAAACCGGCAAGCGGGTGGAACGGTATCTGGACGCTTTAAGCCGCCACGCGGACGCCGGGCCTGCGCCGAAGCAGGAACAGCGGTGGTTTCGCATGCGGGAACGGTCGGAGCTGTACGCCCATCTGGCCATGCAGCTTCTGCGAAGAATCGTGGGCGGCGAATTCGACGGGCAAACATACCTGCCCTCCATCCCGGCGCTGATGGAGGAATATGCTGTCATGAAAAACACGGTCTGCCGTTCGCTTTCCCTGCTCAATACCGTCGGCGTGGTTGAGACCATTGACAAAAAGGGAACGGTTCTTACCATGGGTCAGGGAGAGGTCTCCAAAAAGTGGGTGGATTTCACCAGCCCCGTGGTGCAGGAGCGGCTGTCCCTGTGTCTGGGTGCCCTGCAGATCATGGCGCTTACCACAAGCGCCTGTGCCGCGTCCTTTCCTGTGGTTTCCGAAGCCGGCATCCGACTCATTGAGGAAAAGCTGTATTCCGCGTCCCACGACCGGATCAGTCCCATCTCCGTGCAAATTCTGATGGGATGCTTTTTGCACCTGTCGCCCTATCATTCGCTGAAAAGCGTTTACCGGCAGCTGGACACGCTGATGCTGTGGGGATATTATCTGCAGTCAGCCGATGAGGCGCTGTATTCTTCAACGGATCACGTATTCAGCGCCATGGAAGCCGTGTTTGCAGCTTTGAGGCAAAACAACCAGGCTGCCCTGCCTCAAGCGGTGGAAAACGCGTTTCTCCAGATTTATCAGGATGTTCGCTTCGTTGTCTCAAGGCTGCCTCTTGACGCAGACGTGCTGCCTGCCCCCATTTAAAATGCAAAGAATAGAGCTGCGCAAAAACAAAGAGCGGACGGGAACATTCCCGTCCGCTCTCCTTTTATTCCGTGTTGGTTAGCAACATGGCGATCAGATACAGGCTTGTAAAAAGCAGCGTAAAATTGTACCGGCTGCGAAGGAGCAGAACAAAGCCGAACAGAGCGGTCATCGTCAGCACGACAAAGGAAATGATATGAAGCAGCCGCTTGGCCCGTTCCTCCCCCAAGGGAAGGCTCAAAAGATCGAACAAAATCTGTCCTCCGTCCAGGGGCAGGACCGGGAGAGCGTTATACACCCCGATGGCCAGAGAGGAACAGGCCGGGAGCAGAAACCCGGGGTTCTGGGTCCACAGCAGCAAAAGCCAGCATAGGAAAAAGCAGCCGAAATTCACCAAAGGGCCCGCAGCTGCCACCAGCATATCCTTAAAGTAGCTCTGCCGTCCCTTGCGCACCCAAGTCATCCGCATACCGAAGGGGGTTAGGGCAATGGCTTCGGGCGGATCTTTGAGGGCGAACAGGGCCGCCACATGCCCAAGCTCGTGCACGCAGGCCGCCGCCATTGCCCAGGCCGCCACGCCGCTGGAATCGAGCAGGAGCATCACCGTCACCGACGCCAGAAACAGCACGCTGACCTCCACCCGTACGCCAAGCAGCCTAAGCGACATCGTACCCGAACCGGCCAAGGGCATAGAGCGGGTCCATCTTTACCCCATCGATGGCCAGCTCGATGTGCAGATGGGGACCGGTGGAGTCACCGGTGGACCCCACCAGCGCGATGGTCTCCCCCGCCCGGACATAGGCGCCGTCCGCTGCGGTGATTTTGCTGCAATGGGCGTAAAGGGTTTCCACGCCGCTGCCGTGGCTGACAATCACAAAATTGCCGGACTTGTCGTTGTAGCCCTGCTTTGCGACAATGCCCGGCAATACGCTTGCGATGGGAGTTCCTTCCGCCGTCGCCAGGTCCAAGCCGGTATGGAAGCCCTCCTCGCCGGTGATGGGATGGGTGCGGTAGTCGAACGTGGAAGTGATGGTCGCCGTCTGCAAGGGCGGCGACAAGGGGGCGGTCAGGAAATACGGGGCAAAGGAGGTCTTCTCGGGCGGCAGCTTCGCCCCGTTTCCAAAGAGCCCGGTTAGAATGTCCTCTCCGCCGGCACCCAGATGCGTGCCGGTAGACGTCAGGGCACCAGGTGCGCTCATCTCTCCGTCACCCCCGTCTGCCGTTGAGGAAGTCCCGTTCTGTGGCGGTGCGGAAGAGACAGGCGCCTGGGAGGATGGGGCGCTGGAGGGGGAGTTTGAAGAGGCACCGGAGGTTTCATCCGAGCCGGACACGCCAGAGGTACCGGAGGAGGCATCCTGCGGCGGCTGGAAGGAGAAGGCTTCCTGAATGGAGTGGATGGGTTCTACAAAGAAGGCCAGCACCGCGTACCGGTCGGCCATTTCCTCCACCTGTGCCCAGGCCTCTTCAAACGTCACCTGTTTGGACATGGCGTCCACATATTGCCCTTGCAGCTCAGAAAACGCTCCATTCCCCGACAGCTTGAACAAAAACGCCGCCAGCACCAGCACCGCGCAGACACTGACTTGGGCCAGCAACGTAATCCCGCTTTTCTTCTTGGGTTCTTCTGTGCCGGGCGCCTCTCTGTGGACCGAACGTCTGGGTCTGTCTTCCGGATACATATCGTCATCCCGCCTTCCATAAAAGCCCCATGGGGCGTAACACACGCGTCTGTTTTATGGGTATGAGAAAGGCGGACGGGTTATGCGAAAAAAATTACACCGTCGGGTGATAGAAAATCAGGATATCCTCATAAGCGCCGTCTTTGAGACGGTATCCGCCGGGGATGACGCCCACTCTGGTAAAGCCCAGCTGCTCATAGAGATGGATGGCGGCGGCGTTTGTGCTCACCACCGCGTTAAACTGCAGCCCGCGAAACCCGTGCTTCCCGGCGCGGTGGAGGGAATCGAGCACCATCGCCCGGCCGATTCCGGCCCCCCGGCAGCCCTGTTTGACCCCATAGGAGGCGTTTGCCACGTGGGAGCACCGGCCGATGTTGTTTGGATGGAGGATATACACCCCGACCACCTCCCCGTCCAGCTTGACGCAGACCGTTTCAGTCTGGGCGGCGAACATCTCTCTCGCTTCGTCAAGGGTGAGAACTCGGTCGCCGGGAAAGCTGTCTCCCTGCTTCACCACGTCGTTCCAGATGCGGGTGATTTGGGGCAAATCCTCTTCGCAAAAGGGTTGCATAGTCAGCTTCATGGTAAAAAACGCTCCTTTTTTCGAAATAAAATTGCAGTTGACGCCGCTTAAGGCAGCAACGGATCGTTCGAACCAGACGGATGATTATCAAAAAGGTTCTTTTTGGCGCTTCCGACTTTGCAGGAATGCCGTCCTCCGTCCGTGCCTGTCACCCGCTCGCGCCTTTTGCCGGTTTGCCGCCCTCCCTGCCTGTCAAAGGGCCCGGGGTTCACAAAATCCACCGGTTTTGCAAAAGGAGGATGGGAATTGGCTGAAATCCATGCTATACTGGCATGGATTACATGGGCCGCTTCGTATGGCATCGGCCAAAATTAGCCGCACCCATTTGCGACGAAGAAAGGACACCATTGGCCTTTCGGGGGGTCTTAGGCGTCTGGAGGGACGTTTTTCGCTGCCGGGCGTCACCCCGTCTGCCTTGCTGGACGCCAAACGGCGCTCCAGTAAATGCAGCGCAAAACAGCGTGTGAAAAAAGCGAAGCCGGCAAGAAAACACCGTGCGCACACGAACCGGCTTTTCTTTTTTAAAAGGAAGCAAAGCGGACAAACCGATTCCAATCAAAGGAAGGGCGCGAGAAAAATGGCAGTCTCCAACAAAAAAGCAACCTTTGCAGCAGACGTCAAAGAGGTATGGGACGTAGTGGTTTCCTTAACCGAGTATTCCTGGCGCAGGGACGTGGCGGACATCCAGGTGTTAAAGCCCGGCAAGCAGTTTGTAGAGCACACGAAAGACGGCTTTTCCACCACTTTTACCATCACCGCCTTCGAACCCTGCCGCCGGTACGAATTCGATCTGGAAAACGCCAATATGAAAGGGCATTGGGTGGGGCTCTTCTCCTGCGAGGGCGGGAAGACCACGGTGGATTTTACCGAGGACGTCACCGCCAAGAAAGCTCTTTTAAAGCCTGTTGTCAAAGGCTATCTGAAAAAGCAGCAGGCGGCTTATTTAGCCGACTTAACCAAACGGCTGGAAGGGGAGTCCGCCAGTTTATAGCAGAAAGCAGCCGGACGGGTGTCTCGTCCGGCTGCTTTTTTGCAAAAGGCGCCCGCTCTTTTATTGATTCTTGCCTTGAATGTATGCGTCGATGGATTTCGCCGCCTGCTTTCCAGCACCCATGGCCAGAATGACGGTAGCGGCTCCTGTCACCGTGTCACCGCCCGCATAGATGCCCTCGCGGGAGGTTTGCAGGCTGTCCTCGTCCACCACCAGGCAGCCCTTGCGGTTGGCTTCCAGGCCCTTGGTGGTGGTGCGGATGAGGGGGTTGGGGGAATTGCCGATGGCAATGACCGCGCAGTCCACATCCAGCACGAAGTTCGAACCCTTTTTCTCCACAGGGCGGCGGCGTCCGGACGCGTCCGGCTCGCCAAGCTCCATCTCCACGCATTCCATTCCCGTGACGAAGCCCTTTTCGTCGCCGAGAATCTTCACCGGGTTCGTCAGAAGGCGGAACTCAATGCCTTCCTCCTTGGCGTGGTGAATTTCTTCCAAACGGGCGGGCATTTCCTTCTCCGACCGGCGGTAGACAATGGTCACTTTCTCGGCGCCCAGGCGCTTGGCGCACCGGGCCGCGTCCATAGCCACGTTGCCGCCGCCTACCACCGCAACCGAACGGACGTTTAAAATCGGGGTGTCGTACCCCTCTTTGTAGGCTTTCATCAGGTTGATGCGGGTGAGGAACTCATTGGCCGAGTAGACGCCCAGCAGCTCCTCCCCTTCAATGTTCATAAAGTTGGGCAGGCCGGCGCCCGAACCTACGAAAACCGCTTCAAAGCCTCCGTCCTCCATCAGCTCGTCGATGGAAAGAACCTTGCCGATGACCATGTTGGTCTCGATTTTGACCCCCATCTTGCGTAGCTGGTCGATTTCCTTCTGCACCACTGCTTTGGGCAGACGAAACTCCGGAATGCCGTACATGAGCACGCCGCCGGCGGTGTGAAACGCTTCGAACACCGTCACGTCATAGCCCATGCGCACCAGGTCGCCCGCGCAGGTCAGACCCGCAGGGCCCGAGCCCACCACCGCTACCTTGTGGCCGTTGGGTTCGGCCTTCTGTGCCTTTACCTCCCGGTTCTTTGCGTACCAGTCGGCCACGAACCGCTCCAGGCGGCCGATGGCCACCGGTTCCCCCTTGATGCCCCGCACGCACTTGGACTCGCACTGGGTCTCCTGGGGACACACCCGGCCGCACACGGCGGGCAGGGAGTTTGTAGACGTAATAATCTCATAAGCGGCGGCGAAATCGCCCTCGCTCACCTTCTGAATAAATTCCGGAATGCGCACGTTGACCGGGCAGCCGGATACGCAGGGCTTATGCTTGCAGTTGAGGCACCGGCCCGCTTCCTCGATGGCCATTTCCTCGGTATACCCACCGGCGACCTCTTCAAAATTGTGATTGCGCACGTTCGGCTCCTGCTCAGGCATAGGAACCTTTTTCAAAGACATGTTAGCCATTGTTCACAATGCCTCCCAACTTGCAGATATGATCCTCCACGGCCTGCTTCTCCTGGGGCTTATAGATGGCCAGGCGGCGCATGGCGTCCTCAAAATCCACCTGATGGCCGTCAAAGTCAGGCCCGTCCACACAGGCGAACTTGGTTTCTCCGCCCACCTTGATGCGGCAGCCGCCGCACATGCCGGTACCGTCGATCATGATGGGGTTCATGGAGATGATGGTCTTGATGCCCGCTTCCTTGGTCAGGTTGCATACCGCCCGCATCATGGGAAGAGGGCCGATGGCGATGACCAGATCGTAATTCTCTCCGGCATCGATGAGCTCCTGGAGCTTGACGGTGACGAAGCCCTTATTTCCATTGGAGCCGTCGTCGGTCATCACATAAAGATGATCGGCCACTTCGCCCATTTCTTCTTCTAAAATCAAGATATCCTTGTTGCGAAAGCCCGCGATCACGTCCACCTTGACGCCCATCTTATGCAGGGCCTTTGCCTGCGGATACGCGATGGCGCAGCCCACGCCGCCGCCGACCACCGCTACCTTTTGATAGCCTTCCAGCTCGGTGGGACGGCCAAGAGGCCCGACAAAATCCAGAATGGAATCGCCCACCTCCAGCTCATCGAGATGCATGGTGGTCTTGCCCACTTTCTGGAAGATAATCGTGACCGTTCCCTTGTCCGGGTCATATCCGGCCACGGTCAGCGGAATCCGCTCGCCGGTCTCGTCCACGCGAAGGATGATGAACTGGCCCGCCTTCGCCTTCCTTGCAATCAGCGGCGCTTCAATGGTCATCCAGGTAACGGATGGATTCAAGCGGCGCTTTTCCACGATTTTATACATGCGCTTACCCCCTGTAAAGATAAAAACAACGCGTGACGCGATGAATTCGACGAGATGCTTGCCTCATAAACAAAGCCAATGTTCCCGACATTTTTTGTATCCGTCCTATTATAAAGCCTGGCGTTCGACATTTCAATACCCAATTGCGCCAAACCTACTTGTACATACAACAAATATACCCGTTGCATTGGGCAAAAAAACAGGCTATAGTTAAGAAGAATTCTGCCTCACGCATCGGCCGGCGGTGGTTCAAATTGGATAAGGGATGGATGAAACATGGCGTCATTGGAAGAATATCGACAGAAACTTGAACAGGGCGGTTTCGACGAATGCCTCGGTACCCTCTATCCACCCCAGAAATTGAACGAACAACGTAGTCGCTATCTCTCTTTGCTCGACAGCTTTGAAGCCCGGTTCGGGAATGGTGAGGTCCGTCTGTTCAGCGCACCGGGGCGCACGGAGCTTGGCGGCAACCACACCGACCACAATCACGGCCTGTGCCTGGCCGCCAGTGTGGACTTGGACCTGATCGCGGCGGTACGCCCCACAAAGGAACCGGTCATCCGCATCCAGTCCGAGGGCTTTGAAGGGACGGATGTGGTGGACCTGACCGATCTCACGCCCCGCGAGGAAGAGCGGGAGCGTTCCTGCGCTCTCATCCGGGGAATCGCCGCGCGCATGGCCGCGCTCGGGTATCAGGTAGGCGGGTTTGACGGGTATATCACCTCCCAGGTTCCGCAGGGTTCCGGGCTTTCCAGCTCCGCCGCTTTCGAAATTCTCATTGTTGCCGTTCTCAGCGGGTTATATAATAAAGGTGGTGTCGATCCCGTCACCGCGGCGAAGCTTTCCCAATTCGCGGAGAACGCCTATTTCGGCAAACCCTGCGGCCTAATGGATCAGATGGCCTGCTCGGTGGGCGGCTGCATCTCTCTGGACTTTGAAAACCCCGGGGACCCCCGAGTGGAACGCATTCCCATCCGCTTTGCCTCGTTTGGGTATGCCTTGTGCATCGTCGCCACCGGAGGCAGCCACGCGGATCTGACGGAGGAATACGCGGCGGTTCCGGCGGAGATGAAGGCGGTGGCAGAGCTTTTTGGCAAGGAAGCGCTGCGTGAGGCTTCCCTTTCGGACGTAATGGCGCAGGCAAAGGAAATCCGCCGTGTCTGCGGAGACCGGGCCTGGCTGCGGGCGGTGCATTTCTTTACGGAAAACGAACGGGTGAAAGGAGAAGTGGCGGCACTCAAGCAGGGCGATTTCGAGGAATACAAAAAGCTGGTTCTGGCCTCCGGACGCTCCTCCTTCCAGTGGCTGCAAAACGCCTATTCCTGCGCTTCTCCCAAGGAACAGGGCATCGTAGTAGCGCTGGCGGCCACGGCGCTGCTCCTTGGAAATGAGGGCGCTTACCGGGTGCACGGCGGCGGTTTTGCCGGCACCATCCAGGCGCTCGTGCCGTTTGCCCAGCTTGACGCCTATCAAACCGGCATCGAGGCGGTGATGGGAAAAGGCGCCTGCCATCCCCTCCGGATCCGGCCGGTGGGCGGTGTGGAAGTTCTGTGCAAAACGCCTGAATTTCACTAAATTTTCTGGTTTTATTTCCCGTTTTTCTGGTTTTTTGTTTATTTGGTCAAAAAAGTGGAATATTAACGCAATATGAACTTTTTCAATTGCATTTGTGAACGCTTTTGGATATAATTGAATTTGTTCATAATTTAACAGGCATAAATTTTGTTATAAAGGGGAAGTGAACGCATGGATGACGCTTTGATGACAGCTGGAATCGTAATCATAACCGGTTTGGTCGTCGTGTTTACGGTTTTGGTCGTTCTGATTTTCTTAATTTGGGCTTTCGGTAAGATTGTGACTTCTATCACCAACCGGCCAAAGAAGGAAAAAAGCCAGCCGCAGGCCCAGGATAAAGCAGAGGTCAAGGCGGTTTCCCCTTCTGTCAAACAGGCTACGGTATCTCCCCAGGCGGAAGACGGGCTGTCCGACGAAATCGTTGCGGTAATTGCCGCGGCGGTGGCCTCTCTTTCAGAAAGTACCGGCGTCTCTTACGGCATTAAGAGCATCCGCCGCGCGAATTCCGGGCGTCCCTCCTGGGCAACGGCCGGCGTTCTCGAAAACACGAGACCCTTTTAAAAGGTACTTTTATGAAGGAGATGATAACCGGTGTTTGAAGGAATCTTTGACTCCATTCAGAATCTAATCAATGGATCGGGGTTCGGCCTGCAATACTGGCAGAATTACCTGATGATCCTGATTGCTTGCTTTTTGCTGTTTCTGGCAATCGTAAAGAAGTACGAGCCCTTGCTGCTGGTTCCCATCGCGTTTGGTATGATTCTCGCGAACCTGCCGCTTGCAGGCCTGATGGGAATGCCCACCAACGAGATGATCGCCATTCCGGTCAACGACCTGATTCAGGCAACGGGGAAAACGCTCGACGAAATACGGCAGACCTTCTCGGCAGACCAGATTAACGACGTGCTCAACGCCCTGCACCCGGAGGACACGCACAGTTACCCGATCGTGTGGCAGGCGGTGCAGGATCAGATGCTTCCCTTCTGGAACAAACCCGCTCAAAACGGCGGCCTGCTTTACTACCTCTACCAGGGTGTCAAGCTGGGCATCTACCCGCCGCTGATCTTCCTTGGCATCGGCGCTATGACCGATTTCGGTCCCCTGATCGCCAATCCCAAGAGCTTCCTGCTGGGTGCGGCGGCGCAGATGGGCATCTTTATCACCTTCTTCTGCGCGGTCCTTCTTGCGTTCCCCAACAACGAAGCTGCTTCCATCGCCATCATCGGCGGCGCGGACGGCCCGACCGCCATCTACGTAACCTCGAAGCTCGCTCCTCACATGCTCGGCCCGATCGCCGTGGCGGCCTATTCTTATATGGCGCTGGTTCCCATTATCCAGCCGCCGATTATGAAGCTGCTGACCACCAAGAAGGAACGCAGCGTAGTCATGACGCAGCTGCGGCCGGTTTCTAAGACCGAGAAGGTCATCTTCCCGATCCTGGTAGCCATTGTGGTTTCTTTGATTCTCCCCTCCGCTGCGCCTCTGGTGGGTATGCTGATGCTCGGCAACCTCTTTAGAGAGAGCGGCGTGGTAGACCGTCTGAGCAAGACAGTACAAAACGAGCTGATCAACATTGTCACCATCTTCCTGGGCGTGACGGTTGGTGCTACCGCGAATGGTCAAACCTTCTTAACCTGGGATACCATTAAAATCATTCTTCTTGGTCTGGCTGCATTTGCTGTTGCCACCGCCAGCGGTGTGCTCTTCGGCAAGATCATGTATGTGGTCACCAAGGGCAAGGTCAACCCCCTGATCGGTTCGGCCGGCGTTTCCGCCGTCCCGATGGCGGCCCGTGTCGCACAGAAGGTAGGCCAGAAAGAGAACCCCGGCAACTTCCTGCTGATGCACGCCATGGGCCCGAATGTGGCGGGTGTTATCGGTTCCGCAGTCGCGGCGGGCGTCTTGATCGCCATCTTCGGCTAAGGAATTCTATAAGTTATCAAAGAGCGGCAGAATCCAAAACGATTCTGCCGCTCTTTTTTTCTCTTGCCTGCGCTTTGCTCCATGCTTGAATTCAATGCCCGCAGAGGACTCCTCCACCAGCAAGCAACGAAAAGAATTTCCAGTACGCCAAGGCACGAGCTGGCAAGATACCGGTATCGAGCTGTCCCCAGGCACCCGCTTAATTGGTGGCGGTTGCCCTTCCGCTCGTTAACAGAGTATCCCCCGTCTACTGTTTGTTTTTCTATTCTTTGAGCTTCTCTTTGTTCGCACCTCGCTTCGCTCCATGCTTAGTTCATACGGGCGCGAAAGCTCCACTGGGTATAACTATTTTCAATATAAGCCAAAAGACCGGGAATCGCTTCGAAAAGTGATTCCCGGTCTTTTGGCTTATATTTGTCCATTCACTTTAAAATCCGAATCCGCCCGATGACTGGAAGCTCTTTGGCTTTGCCGCCGGCTGCATTGACGATCCCCACGATCATCAGAGCCACAAAAGCAAGCCACAGCACGCCAATGAGCGACACAAGAAAGGCCAGTCTCCACGAGATGGCGAAGAGCACCCCGCTGACGATGGCGTAGGCAAATCCAAAAATCACTTCTGCGAGGAACAGCACCAGTCCTTGGTTGGCGTGGTAGCGCGCGAACTTCGACTTGGGCGCGGCAAAAATCGGAACCAAAACCAGAATCCCGATGTAGGAGAGAATCGCCATCACCTTGTTCTGCTCCACATCCTGCCGGTCGAACTGATCGGTGCTGTCCGGGGTGTTGGCAATTGCCTGCACCTTGGCGGAAAGATCCACCGTCCCCGGCTTCGGCTGCTCTGTCTGCGCGGACTCCACCGGCTTACCGCAGGCAGGGCAGAACTTTGCCCCATCGTCAAACTGAGAACCGCAATTTTTGCAAAACTGCATGATCACAATACCTCCTGATTTTCTTCTTATCCCCACCATCCGTGACAATTACCTTCTTCTTTCGAGTAATTGCGGATGAGTTTCGTCACGGCCGCCGCGCGGTTAAGCATACCTTGCCCCGCTGCCGCATAGGTATGGAAGCATTCTTCCCCGCGTCTTTGGTCATTCTAGACCTTTTTTTCATTATACCTGCATATTTCAACAAATTCAACCTCTCATACCATACTCAGCCGGGCTTTTCATTTCTCCGCCTGGTTTTGGCATGATCGCTGTTTTTCTGAGAACACTAGACTCATGTGATATGCGTAACAAGAAAGGGTGCAAGCGATGTTTGAACAAATGAAAAAAGGGCAAAAGGTCTATGGAAACCTCCTCAATGGAGAATGGGTGGCGTCGGCTTCCGGCGAAACCATCGGGATTCATTCCCCTATAGACGGCAGCCTGCTTGGAAACATACAGGCCATGACCCGTGAAGAAGTGGACAAAGCCGTTGCTTCCACCAAGGATTGCATTCCCGCCTGGTCCGCCCTGCCGGTCTATGAACGAGCGGAAATTTTCTATCAGGCCGCTGACCTTTTGGAACAGGCAGCACAGGAAATTGCGGATCTTCTGGTTATGGAAGTGGCAAAAGAGAAAAAGTCCGCTCTTTCCGAGGTCACACGCTCGGCCGATCTTCTGCGCTACACGGCGGACATCGGCAAAAGCCTGGAAGGGCAGGCCATCTCGGGCGAGAGCTTTCCGGGCGGTTCACGCAGTAAAATTTCCTACGTAGAGCGGGTTCCTTTAGGCACCATCCTGGCTATTTCCCCGTTTAACTATCCGGTCAATCTGTCCATCTCCAAAATCGCGCCTGCGCTGATTGGGGGCAACGCCGTTGTGCTCAAGCCCGCTACCCAAGGTGCCATCAGCGCGCTTCATATGGTGGAGGTGCTAAACCACGCGGGATTCCCCAAGGGAATCTTAAACACCGTCACCGGCCGCGGCAGCCAGATCGGCGATTATGTGGTCACGCAGCCGGGGATCGACTTTATCAATTTTACCGGTTCCACCGAAATCGGACGGCATATTTCCCAGATTTCCTGCATGACCCCGCTGCTTTTGGAGCTGGGCGGAAAGGACGCTGCCATCGTGCTCGAGGACGCGGACCTGGATTTCGTGGCCGGCACCATCGTGGACGGCGCCTATTCCTATTCCGGCCAGCGGTGTACGGCGGTCAAACGGATCCTGGCCACAGACGCGGTGGCGGACCGGCTGGTGCCCAAGCTCAAGGAACGAGTGGAGCGGCTGACGGTGGGCGACCCCAGAGAAGGGAACGTCATCACGCCGCTCATCGATGAAAAGGCGGCGGATTTCGCCCAGTCCCTCATTGACGACGCGCTGAAGCTGGGAGCGACACTGGTGACAGGGAACCGGCGGGAAAAGAACCTGCTCTACCCCACCCTTCTCGACCGTGTAACGCCAAAGATGAAGGTGGCCTGGATAGAGCCCTTTGCACCGGTGCTGCCGGTGCTGCGGGTCAAGGACTTGGACGATGCCATTGCGCTCGCCAACCAATCGGAATACGGCCTGCAATCCTCCGTCTTTACCAACGACGTCAACAGCGCCTTTTATGTGGCCAACCGCCTGGAAGTGGGAACGGTACAGATTAACAACAAAACCGAACGGGGACCCGACCATTTTCCGTTCCTTGGAGTCAAGGCCTCCGGGATGGGGACCCAGGGGGTTAAATATTCCATCCTGGCCATGACCCGGCCCAAGGCGATCACCTTGAATTTGCAGGAAAAAGAGTGAGATTTCGAGCGCTGGGCCCACGGATACCCGCGGGCTCAGCGCCGTCCTTTTCCGTCTGATCCCTTTCAGATCGCTGTTTTTTACGAGTTCGGATTGACAACGATGGGGAGTATGTGATAAGATACAGAAAAATATTGGACTCACCGCCGGGGAGTTTAAAGCGTTGGTTTCGTATCGTTAGGCCATAGAAGATACGAAATTGGACGCTTTTTTTGTTGTTTTGGCAAAAGCACTTTAAGTGGTTGCTTTTTTTACGTTTATAAGGAGGATGTTCATGTTTCGAGAGATGAGAAGAAACCGGCAGGCGCTGGCCGCCCAAGAGTGCGGCGCCATTTTAAAGAGAGGCACCTGCGGGGTGCTGGCTCTTTCGGGAGACGACGGTTATCCGTATGCGGTTCCCTTGAGCTATGCATACGACGACGGGGCCCTTTTCTTTCACTGCGCCAAACACGGCCACAAACTAGACGCCATCGAGCGAAACCATAAGGCGTCCTTTTGCGTGATCGACCAGGATCAAATCGTCCCGGAGGAATACACCTCTTATTTTCGAAGCGTCATCGTATTCGGGACCATCCGGGTCATAGAAAGCGAACCGGAAAAGCGAGCCGCCATGGAAACTCTAGCTCTCAAGTACGCGCCAAATGACGACGCGCTCCATCGCCGAGAGGCGATCGACAGGGAATGGGCTCCTTTGTGCGTGCTGAAAATGACGGTAGAGCACATGACTGGAAAAGAAGCGATTGAGCTGATAAAAGAAAAACGAAAAAGGACATAGCGGGCAGTTGTGCCTGATTGGAGGGTTTCCAGTGAAACACACCGCCTATTTGCGGGATTTCGCCAAATATACTTCCCTGAATGTGCTGGGGATGATCGGGCTGTCCTGCTATATTTTAGCCGATACCTTCTTTGTGGCAAAAAGCCTGGGCGCGAACGGGCTGGCGGCGTTGAATCTCGCCATCCCGGTATACAGCTTTCTCCATGGAAGCGGTCTGATGATCGGCATGGGCGGCGGGACAAAATACGCCATTCAGCGAAGCCAGAAGGATCCGGATGGGGCAAACCGCACCTTTACCCATACGGTTCTCCTGGCGGCAGGGTTTGCTCTGTTCTTCATGCTGGCGGGCGGGTTTCTCTCCGGCCCGATCGTGACGTTGTTTCATGCGGACGAAAACGTGTTCGAAATGACGAAAACCTATATACGGGTCATTTTGCTCTTTGCTCCCGCATTTTTGCTCAACAATGTTCTTCTCTGCTTTGTCCGCAACGACGGAGCCCCGCAGCGGGCCATGACGGCAATGCTCGTGGGAAGCCTGTCCAACGTCCTTTTGGACTACGTGTTTCTTTTCCCGCTCAATATGGGGATTTTCGGCGCCGTACTGGCCACCGGTTTCGCTCCGGTTATCAGCATGCTGCTTTTATCTGCGCATTTTCTGCGAAAGAAAAACGGGTTTCATTTGATTAAGGAGAAGCCGCAGGGCAAGCTGATGGTGCGGATTTGTTCGTGCGGGATTCCTTCTCTGGTTACAGAAGTCTCTTCCGGTGTGGTCATGATCGTCTTTAACGCGATCTTTTTGCAGCTGCAAGGAAATGTGGGGGTTGCGGCATATGGGGTGACCGCCAATCTATCTCTGGTGGTGCTCGCCATCTATACGGGCATTGCCCAGGGCATTCAGCCGCTTCTCAGCCGAAATTACGGCACAGGCAGCAGTGCCGGGATGTCCGCCATTTTGCGCTACGCATTGACCACCATGCTGATCCTGTCCGGCGTAATTTATTCCATTGTCTTTTTCGGCGCCGCTCCCATTGCCGCGGCCTTTAACAGCGAACAAAACGCACTGCTCCAGAGCCTTGCCGTGGAAGGGCTGCGCCTTTATTTGACTGCCTGCCCCTTTGTGGGGTTCAATATCATCCTGTCGGTTTATTTTACCTCCACTGAGCAGCCGAGGCCCGCTCACATCCTGTCTCTTTTGCGGGGGTTTGTGGTGATCCTGCCGGCCGCATTTCTTCTGTCGGCCTGGTTTCAGACCACCGGCGTATGGTGTGCGTTCCCGGTGACCGAATTCCTGGTTGCTTGTATCGGCGCCGTATGCTACCGCTTCTCCAAAAGGCGTCCCTTGGCCACTTAACTCCGTTTTTCGGGGACCTTGAAATGTGCCCGGCCCCAGGCTGCAGCCCTGATCGGAACGACTTTACAAGTTCGCCCCTGTCTTAACGCAACCACTGGAATTACGGCCTGTCAGGGCGAAAAAGACGCATTCGATTGACTCGAATGCGTCTTTTTGCTTTACCATACCTTATGCCACCTTACAAGCCTCATACTCGCTCTTCCCTGCCAGCAAAAGCTATTCGTTTCCTTGCGGATTTTTCTGCTGAATTTTATCCTCCAGCGCAAATACCACACGTTTGTATAACGAGAGGCCCGCTTTCTTTTCGCCGTGAATCGCGGCATCGATCACCTCGTCAAACTCCACTTCACTGATTTCTCTGGAAAGTCTTACAACCGTTCGAATGGGGTTTAAGATGCTGAGCAGGATATAAAACGCCAAGATAAGCGCTCCGAGAATCTTTAAGATCATCCAATCCGCAACAAATCCGAACACGAGAAAACAAAGGCCCACGATCCCGACCACCATGTTGAAAAGAAAGCTTTGGAGCACGCCGGAAAGCAAGACAGGAAACGGAAGATTTCTTTTCATTATAATCACTTTCTTTCTGTGGATTGCGCAGCGCGCATGCTATGCGCAACGAGCCTTTCTCCATCTCAAAAGAGAAACTCGTTGCGCTGTTTTTTTAAGCATAGCACAAACCAGCCGATAACGCAAACCGACCTGTCCGAGAATACTGTTTGGCAGCTATGGGCATCCCAAATGCTTTTTGCGGCATGTTCTCCGATGCAGCTTGCGAGAACTTCCATATTAAGAAAAATGGTGCCGGCTGCCATCTTCCCGCGAAAAGGAGGGGCCGCCGGCGGCGCGTCCCCTCCATGCAAAGAACAAAGATGCCGATATAAAAATCTCTCTGTCAAGCCCGGAGAAGGCTGCTTCTTGCGGCCGTTGGAAAAACAGATTGCGTTTTTTTACTTTCCAAGATACTTTTCCAGCAGCCTGGCCGTTTCCCGGATATCAATGGGCTTTGCAATGTGGGCGTTCATGCCGCAGTCCAGACATTTCTGAATGTCTTCAGAAAACGCGTCTGCCGTCATCGCTATGATAGGCAGGTTCGCATCCGCACGTTTTAACGCGCGAATCGCCTTAGTAGCCTCGTACCCGGTCATCTCCGGCATCCGGATGTCCATAAGTATCGCGTCATAAAACCCAACCGGAGACTGCTGGAACTTTTCGACACAGATTTTTCCGTTCTCTGCCCACTCCAGCTCCAAATGCAGATCCCTGAGCAGTTCCAACGCCACTTCCCAGTTTAGTTCATTATCCTCAGCCAACAGAATCCGCCTTCCCTTCAGGCGGGGATGGGTATCGTCTGTATGCCCCATCAGGTCCGGCGCGGCGGTGTACGGCTTGAGTCCATAAAACAGCGTGGACTTGAACAAAGGCTTAGAGAGAAATCCGCTGACTCCCGCCGCTTTCGCATCATCTTCTATCTCGCTCCAGTCGTACGCGGATATCAGAAGAATCGGAATATCCTCTCCTGTTAGAAGCCGGATTCTCCGTGCGGTCTCGATTCCGTCCATGTCCGGCAGCTTCCAATCCAGGAGAATTACCTGGTAGTCGTCGTGTCTTTGATGTCTGGCCTCCACCATTCTGACTGCTGTCTCGCCGTCCAGCGTCCATTCCGCTTTTATGCCAATGGACTCCAGCGAACCTACGACTCCTTCGCAGAGCTGCTGGTCGTCGTCTACGACCAACATGTTCCACGCCGGCAGCACCATATCCGCTTCCTGTACGGTCGCCTTCTCCAAGTCCAGAATAATATGGAATTCGCTGCCTTCTCCGGGTTTGCTGTGAACCTCAATCGTTCCGCCCATCGCGTCTATGATGTATTTGGTTATCGCCATTCCCAAACCGGTTCCCTCTGTCTTGCGGACCCGGTTGCTGTCTTCCCTTGTAAACGACTCGAAAATTCTTTTGAGAAATTCCGGCGACATGCCGATCCCGCTGTCTTTTACGATCACATGGGTGCGGATACAAGTATCGCTCTTAGGAGACGTTTCCTGCCACAATGCCGTCTGAATGCTCCCGCCTTCCGGTGTAAACTTGACAGCGTTCGAGAGAAGGTTTATCAAAACCTGGTTTAAGCGCACGCTGTCACAGCAGACATTTTCCGAGACAATGTCATGAATATGCACATCGAACTGCTGCTTCTTGGCTTTGATTTGAGGCTGAATGATGCTGACGATGCTTTCCATCATTTCCCGCAGGGAAACCTGGTCCACATTGAGCGTCATTTTTCCGCTTTCAATCTTGGACATATCCAGTATGTCGTTGATCAAGCCCAGCAAATGCTTGCTGGACAAACTGATTTTCTTCAGACAGTTCTGCACCTGCTGGGTGTTTGTGATGTTGGCAGTTGCAATCGCGGTCATCCCGACAATGGCGTTCATTGGAGTGCGGATATCGTGGCTCATATTGGATAAAAACTCGCTTTTTGCCTTGCTGGCCTGGATTGCTTTTTCCCTGGCCTGATTGAGCTCGGATACCTGCCTGCGGGTCATTTTAAAATACCCGGCAAAGACAAGGAGCAGCGCCAGCAGCACAACTGCGCAGCCGCAGAGCGTCAACCAGATCATTTGGGCGCCCAGGTCCGTCACCACTTCGTCCATGGAGCCGAAAGGCATAACCGTTACAAGGTACCATTCGGAATACGGCAGACTGGTGCAATGCATGTGCCGCCGCTCTCTGCCAATTTGAATCACGTTGGAATAATCGCTGCCGGCGCTCATAGCGGCCTGCAATTCCATCACATACTGGTCGGCATCTTTTCCGTTTAGGTCACTGAAGATTTCGCCGATCTGTTCAAAATAGCTGTGCTGGTCTCCATCGGCATTGCGGATTACAAAACTGCCGTCCTTGCGAATGATGTGAGAGTACACCATAGAGTCATTCCGGTCCAGAGACAGCGTTTCCCGGATATAGTCAACCGGCAGCCCTGCAACCAAAGCGGCGCTCTTTTCTCCGCTTTCCATGTGATAGGCTGAGGGGATGCCCATGAGCACGATGATATTTCCCTCTGCGTCGTTCCCAACGGCAATTTTCTTTTGGTTGTTGTTCAGTGAATTCAGAAAAGGCTCTGGATCGGTGATATGTATCGGCTCGCCGTAGATCATTTCAAAGGTACCGCCGGCCGTGCAATAAGCCAGATATTCAAACCCTCTTGCCCTTGCGCTGTATTCCAGATGATCCCCAAGCGTTTCGCCGGAATCACTGCCGGGCGGATTGGTTTCCACCAAGGCTTCTACCTGGGACAGCCGAAGGCCCATGGTGGTTGCAAAATGCATGGAAATCTGCTCGCTCACGCCGGACATATAGATTTTGCCCACTTCGTTGATCGTATCCGTGCTTCTGCGGTTCATATAGATCGCCAAAAAGGAAAAAACGGCGGTGCAAAGCAGGGAAACCGCAAGCAGGCTGATGATTAGAAAACGCGTTGTTTTGTTTTTCATAAGGCATGCTCCGTGACTGCTTTTTGCAGCTGTTCAATGGCCGACATGGTCTGCCGATAGTCTTCCTCGACCTGCCGGAACAATTGGTTTGTCTGTGGGGTCCACTGGGAACGAAGGGATTCGGTCAAAAGGCTGCTGGAACGGTAAAGCTTTGTGAAACTCAAATTCTGGCAAATGCCTTTGAGGGTGTGAGCGGCGCGAAATGCTTCTTCCTGGTCTTTTGTTTCAAACGCGCGGCATAACAGGGCATAGCTCCCGTCACTCAAAAACTTCAGCACAAACTTCTGCACAATTTTCTCACTGCGCAGACGAAGCAGCGCATCTTCGTAGTTTCCTTCCATGGCAGCGTAACATTCTTTC
>CATONX010000030.1 GCA_951801675.1 uncultured Eubacteriales bacterium
TAATTTGAAGTTGCAGCTGAGAGGTGTTGCTTATGTTTGAATGGTGGGATGGTTTGTCCAGTCTGCTCAAGGTCCTCTACTGCATTGCGTTTCCCGCGTCGCTGCTGCTGCTTTTGCAGGTCATCCTGTCTCTTTTCGGCCTGGGCCACGGGGATGGGGACTTCAATGTTAGCGACACTTCTGGCCTGGATCCGGACGCCGGCGCGCCTGGCACAAGCGATGCGGGAGCGCTGGACGGTTTTCCAGACCCAACCGACGCTTCCGGAGACATCGGCGGGGACCCGTCTATGCGGCTCTTTACCTTCCAGGGAATCGTGGCCTTTTTTACCCTGTTTTCCTGGACCTCCATCGTCTGCCTGCAATCCCAGGTACCTGCGGCGCTTTCTATGGTGATCGGGTTTCTGGTGGGGGCGGTGGCGCTCTTCGGCGTGGCTAAGTTCTACCAGTGGGCCACTCGGCTGCAATCAAACGGAACCATTTCCCTGCGAAACGCCCTGGGGCAAACGGGTGTGGTATATATCCGCATCCCGAAAAAGGGCGAGGGGCAGGGAAAAATCACCATGACCGTCCAGGAGCGGTTTTCCGAGCTGGATGCCATCACCTATGGGGACGAGGATTTAAAGCCTTCCACGGTGGTGCGAGTGGTGGACTTGGTCAACGATCTTCTGGTCGTGGAAAAAGAAAACTGAGACAGCGATGAAAGGGGTATTTGAAAACATGGATATCACGGTTGTTTTCCTGATTTGCGGCATTGTTCTGGTTTTGTTTTTGATTTTGCTTACCTTCGCCACCCGTTACCGCAAGTGCCCGTCCGACAAGGTAATGGTCATTTACGGTAAAGTCGGGGCGGACAAAAACGGCCAGCAGCGTTCCGCCCGCTGTATCCACGGCGGCGCCGCCTTTATCTGGCCTTTGGTGCAGGCCTATGAGTATCTGGACCTGACGCCAATCTCCATCAACGTAGACCTGCAAAACGCCCTTTCCCGGCAGAACATCCGGGTGGACGTTCCTTCCCGGTTCACGGTAGGCATCTCTACCGAGCCGGGCGTCATGCAAAACGCTGCCGAGCGCCTTTTGGGCCTCAAGCTCCAGGAGGTGCAGGAGCTGGCGAAGGACATTATTTTCGGCCAGCTGCGTCTGGTCATCGCCACCATGGACATTGAGGAAATCAACACCGACCGGGATAAGTTTTTAGAGGCGGTCTCCAACAACGTGGAAATCGAGCTCAAAAAGATCGGTCTGCGTCTGATTAATGTCAACGTTACCGATATTAACGACGAATCCGGTTATATTGAAGCCCTCGGTAAGGAAGCCGCCGCGAAAGCCATCAACGACGCGAAAAAGAGCGTGGCGGAAAAGGACCGGGACGGCGCCATCGGCCAGGCAAACGCCCAGCGCGACCAGCGCATCAACGTCTCCGCCGCCAATGCCACTGCCATCCAGGGTGAAAACGCCGCGCGGGTGGAAATTGCCCAGTCGGAAGCCACTCGACGGGAAAAGGAAGCCGAGGCGCTGCGCATCGCTACGGCGGCCGAAAAGGTGCAGGCGGCTAAGGCTTTGCAGGAAGCCTATGTGGCCCAGCAGGAAGCGGAAAAGACCCGTGCTTCCCTGGAGCAGGCGTCCCAGGAAGCGGATATCATCGTCAAAGCTCAAATTGCCAAGCGGGAAAAGGAAATTGCCGCGGAGGCGGAAGCCGAGCAGCTGCGCCGCCGGGCCCGAGGCGAGGCGGACGCTATCTTCGCGAAGATGGAAGCCCAGGCAAAGGGCGTGGAAGAGCTGCTGACCAAGCAGGCCGCCGGTCTTTCCAAGATCGTGGCGGCGGCGGGCGGAAACCCGTCTGCCGGTGTGCAGCTGATGATCGCCGACAAGCTTCCCGAGCTCACCCGCATCCAGGTGGATGCCATTAAGAACCTGAAGATCGACAAGGTGACGGTCTGGGATTCAATGAACGGCCAAAACGGAGCCCCCACTACGGCAAACTTTCTCTCTGGGATGCTCAAGTCGGTTCCTCCCCTTCAGGATCTCTTCAAGCAGGCGGGGATGGAGCTGCCCGAGTGGCTGGGTGAATCGGTGGAGCCGGACGCGGCTTGCCCTGTAGAAGAAGCAGAGGCTCCTGTGGACGACGTGCCTGAGAAGCAACAGAACGCGTAAACCCTTTCGTCCTATAAACCAAAGTGCCACAGCCGCAAATTTTTGCGCTGCCATCAATCGAACAGGAGGTTATCCTTATGTGGACCTGCGGACAGCTTAAGCAGCGGGCCAAATACAGCCTGACCAACAAATACTGGAGTGCCTTGCTGGCCTCTCTGATTATTTGGGGCATTACCTATGCAATTACTTGGCTGCTCAGCACCATTTCTTCCGTTGCGATGTTCTCTTCTCTTTTTCCTTCGCTGCTCGGCAATCGTTATTTCTATGACTCTTATTACTACAGTTCCTATTACGAATTCATTCAAATTTTTCTGCGGATGCTGCCCACTCTGATTATTACCGTCATAATGAGCTTTCTACCGCAATTTTTTGCCTTCCATCCTCTCCAGGTAGGCGAACTTAACTGGTACTCCCGCAATCGGGAAACACCGGTGCGCCCCGGGTACCAGAACCTCTTTTGCGCGTTTACCCGCACCTCCTACTGGAAGGTAGTCGGAGCGATGGCGTACCGCTATCTCTTTCTATTTCTGTGGACGCTTCCCGCCTTGGTCCCCTATGTGCTGATCTTTGTTTTCATGGCGGTTGCGCAAACGAACGCAGGCGCTCTCTTCCTGATGCCGCTTATGTTGCTTGCGGTCATCGGCCTGATCGTGCTTCCCATTATCGCTTCGCTGCGGTATGTGTTTATTCCCTGGATTCTGGCGGACAATCCGCAAATTGGTTACCGCCGGGCGATGGAATTGAGCAAGATCATGACGCAGGGGCAGAAAGGGCACATTTTTGGTCTTTACTGGTCCTTCTTCCCCTGGTATCTGGCCGTCCTCGGCGCCGCCTTTTTAACCTGCGGAATTGGGGCTGTCAGCATCATCTTCCTAATTCCCTATCTGCAGGCAACCTATGCGGAGCTTTACGCCCAGTGCCGGCATAACGCCGTACAGAGCGGCCAGTGCTCGCTGGAGGAGCTTGGCTTTGCTTCCCCTGCAAGTTCCCAGACCCCGCCTTCCTACCCCAACGCATAACCTGATAAAAAAGGAAAGGAAGTGCTGACCGTGGCCTTTTTCGGAAACGATCTGTTTCATTGGTTGGTAAATCCATGGACCATTGTAGGAACGCTATGCTCTTTGGTTCTCTTGGCAGACTATGGGCGGTTCTTTTTGAGCAATGCGCTTCCCAAGGGGAAATTTTCGAAGAAAACATACCGCACATACAGCCGCCTGATGGGGTGCCTTATGCTGCCTTACGTTTTTGCGATGGATTTTTTCCTGATCGGATTGCTTTCCGAACGTTGGTGGATGTGTATTCCTTCTCTTATTCTTGTCATCTGTCTGACCGGAACCGGAATCCTGATTACCTTCCGGTTCCGGCGAAAGAAACCGGAAGAGCCGGATTCATCCGAGATTTCATAACAAAGAGGCCATGCGATTACTCGCATGGCCTCTTTTGCTGTCGCTTTATCAAAAGCGCAATTATCTCTGTACACGGCCGGTGCCGTCGCCTCCGGCGAGCGTCTCCACTTCCTTGACGGAAACGGCATTGTAGTCGCCTTCGATGGAATGCTTCAGGCAGGAAGCCGCCACTGCGAACTCCAGCGCGTCCTTAGAGGACTTGCCAGCCAGCAGCGCATAAATCAGGCCGCCGCCAAAGCTGTCGCCGCCGCCAACACGGTCCACGATATGCACATCATAGCTCTTAGAGAAGTAGTAATCCTCACCGTCATACAGCATGGCCGCCCACTTATTGTCGTTGGCGGAAATGCTGGTGCGCAGGGTGATCGCAACCTTGGAGAAGCCAAAGCGCTCTTTGAGCTTGCTGGCCACTTCGCGGTATCCGTCGTGATTAAGCTTACCGGTGGTTACATCCGTAGCCGCAGCATGGATGCCGAAGACCTTTTCCGCATCCTCTTCGTTGGCAATGCAAACATCCACATACTCCATCAGCTGGCCCATAACCTGGCCGGCTTTCTCCGAAGTCCAGAGGTTCTTACGGAAGTTCAGGTCACAGCTGACGGTAATGTTCTTCGCCTTTGCAGCCTTGCAGGCTTCCAGGCAGCAAGCCGCCACATTGTCGCCCAGGGCGGGGGTAATACCGGTGAAATGGAACCAGGACACGCCCTCAAAGATGGAATCCCAGTCAAAATCGCCGGGCTGCGCCAGAGCGATGGAAGCGCCGGCACGGTCATAGATGACCTTGGAAGGACGCTGAGAAGCGCCTTTCTCCAGATAGTAGATACCCACACGGGGGCCGCCGCGGACGATCTTGCTCACGTCCACGCCATAACGGCGAAGGGAATTCACCGCCGCCTGACCGATGTCGTTTTCCGGCAGCTTGGTAACGAAAGCAGCGTCCATGCCGTAGTTTGCCAAGGAAACCGCCACGTTCGCTTCACCGCCGCCATAGGTAGCGGTAAAGGTATCCGCCTGCGTAAAACGCAGGTAGCCGGGAGGTGCCAGACGAAGCATCAGCTCACCAAAGGTAACAACTTTAGCCATTGAAAAAACACTCCTATTCTTTTGTATGTCCTGGAAACAATCCATAACTTTACGCTTACCATTATACCGCTAATTATCCAAATGGAAAGAAGGAAACTGCGACATTTCTGCAAAAAAACCGTGTTTTTTTCGTTATGAATTCCTGTTTTTCTGCATTTTTAAAACAAAATAAAAAGGACCGCCTGGTGAGAGGCAGTCCTTTTGTTAGAATAATTGTCGCTTAGATGAGTTCCGTAAGCATAAGCAGTGCAAGGCCCTGGCCATAGGCAGTCGGGCAGATCTTGATATTCTTATAGAAATCGAAATCCTTACCCATACCCGTGCCATAGGAGACACCGGCCACAATTCCGTCGTCCTGAATCTTCGCAAGAACCGCATTGGCTGCGTTCATAGCGTAGAATTCATTCTCCTTGTCCAGCAGGCCCATACGAATGCCCTTGAGCAGACCATAGGCGATGCCAGCGGTAGCCGAGGTTTCCCAGTAGCTTTCTTCCACATCCACAAGCGTATTGTAAAGACCGTTGATGCTCTGATACTTGATCAAAGCCTTCACCTGATCTTTCCACGCGACCTCCACAAAACGGGTAGTCGCGTCTTGTTCTCCGACAATGTCGATGAACTCAACTGCTCCGGACGTAAACCAGCTGTTACCGCGGGCCCAGAAGGCGTTGGCAAAATTGTGCCGACAATCGAACGTCCAGCCGTGATAGAAGAGGCCGGTACGCTTGTCCTGCAAATACTTAATATGGAACAGGAACTGATACTTTGCTTCGTCCACCAATTGGGGACGGTCCAGCACCTTTCCGGCTTTCGCCAAGAAAAGCACTGTCATAAAGAGAGTATCGTCCCACAGCTGCTGATTGTGCCGATTCCACACCGTCATGTGCTGCATACCGCCGTACTCGGTACGGGGCATCTCATTCATGACCCAATTGATCCAGCTCTCGATATGTTCGAGATAAACCGGGTTCTTATTTTCCTCATAGAGGCAAACCATGGTCAGCATGGGGGCAACCGTATTGACGTTGCGATGAGGCGGCTCCTTCTGAAGCTGCTTCTCATACCAATCGGTCAAGGCATTATAAAAGTCCATATCACCGGTCTTTTTATAAATCTTGAACATGCAGTACAGCGCAACTCCAACCGGCCATTCCCAGTTGTCCATGTTCATGTGGTCATAAAAGCCGTCCTTGCGTTCGGTCTTGAGAAGAACATCAAGCACTTTCTTAGCAAGCTGAAGCTTTTCCTGATCAATACTCATTTCGAAACCCCTTATTTTGAGAGTAAGGTCAATTGTTTAGCCCTTCAGGCCAGTGGTGCTGATACCTTCCACCAGATATCTCTGGAAGCAGAAGAAAATAATCAGCGTCGGGATCAGAGACACGGTGCTCATTGCGAACATAACGCCCCAGTCGGTAATGGCGTCCTTATCGGACATCATGCGCAAAGCCATGGAAATGGTATAATTCTGGGGCTTGTTGAGGTAAAGCAACGGGCCAATAAAGTCGTCCCACTTCCAGTAGAACGCGAAGATGGCAGCCGACGCAATGGCGGGCTTGATCAGCGGCATAATAATGCGGAAGAAAATCGAATACTTGCCGCAGCCATCGATGGTGGCCGCTTCGTCCAAATCCTTCGGAATTCCCTGCATGAACTGCATCATCAGGAAGATCGAGAACGGACCGTAGGAAGCAGCGAAGAAGGCGGGAACAATCAGAGGCAAGGCGCTCTGAGCCCAGCCGAACTGCTGGAACATCACGTACTGCGGAATCATAACGACCTGAATCGGCATCATCATGGAGATGAGCATACAGGCAAACCAGAAACCGCGCAATTTAAACTTACAGCGCGCAAACGCATAAGCGGCAAGACTCGCCGAAATAATCGTACCGAGCGTCGCCAAAACAGAAATGTACAGAGAGTTCCAAGTAAAGGTGCTAAAGGGAATGTTACTGATACCATTGACCCAGCCGCGATAGTAGTTGGTGAAATCCCAGGTGCTCGGAATCAGCTCATAGGACTTGGTCATAACGTCGATGCTGGGCTTGAACGAACTCATGATCATCCAAATAATCGGATAAAGCATCAACAAAGCGAAGAGGATCATGAAAATATGATAGATTACGGTTCCAACTTGTCTTCTTGTTTTCATATCTTATTCCCCCTTCGACTCATAGTAAACCCAAGAATTAGAGGACTTAAAGATAATTGCCGTCATAATACCAATGATAATCAGCAAAATCCACGCCATAGCGGAAGCATAGCCCATCTTGTTGTACTCGAAGCCCTGACGGTAGAGATGCAACGCGTAGAACATCGTTTCATTCATCGGGCCGCCGCGGGTCGTAATATAGGCTTGCGTAAAGGCCGTGAAGCCAAGAATTAACTGATTGATAAGATTGAAGAAGATAACCGGGGTCAGCATCGGGATGGTAATGCTAAAGAACTTGCGGAAGGGTCCCGCGCCGTCCACCGTTGCCGCTTCGTAATACTCGGCAGGAATGTTTTTCAGTCCGGCAAGGAAGATCAGCATGGAAGAGCCGAACTGCCAGACCGCCAGTATAATTAGACACATCAGTGCCGTGGATGGCTGTGTTAGCCAGCCCCATTCACATTGAATACCAATGGACTGAAGGACCGCGTTGATGGTACCTTCCTGAATCCACAGAGATCTCCACATAACGGCAACCGCAACGCTGCCGCCAACGATAGAAGGCAGATAATAAATCGTACGATACACGCCGGAGGCCTTGGACTTCCGATTGAGGAGCATTGCAATAAACAATGCAAAGATCAGACGCAGCGGCACGGATACCAACGCATACACGAACGTAACACGCAATGCGGTATAATAAACGCTGTCGGTCGTAAACATATTGATATAATTCTGGAACCCGACAAACGTTTCCTTCCCCAAGCCCTTCAAGGGATTGAGGTTGGTAAAGGAATAATACAGGGATGCAAAAATCGGATAAGCGGTGAATACCAGGAATCCGATCAGCCAAGGTGCAAGGAAAATATAACCAGCCGCGTTTTCGCTGTTGATAAACGATGACCAACCGCTGCGACGTGTGAGCTGGTTCTTCGGCTGCTTTGCAGCAGCGTTCGCATTTCTCACCACAGACAACTCCTTATCCAGTCCTGTAATCAACACCTAATTTCAAGTATTCGGCAGGAAAGACGCAAAAAGCGCTGACTTTTTGCGTCTTTCTGTCACAAGACTCAGTTTATTACTTCGCTGCAGAATAAGAATCTACAAAGATACCAATGGAACTGGGATTAGCCAGCGTTGGTCGCAAAGATCTGCTCGCTGTTCTTCCAGCAATCGTCAGCAGCCTGCTGAGCGGTCTTCTTGCCGAACACGATAGCGTCGAACTGATCCTTGATTTCCTTGGTGATTTCAGAACCAGCAACAGGCTCCGGAGGATCGATCTCGGAAGCATACTTGCCAACCACGTCGATGTAATCGTAAACCTTCTTGTTGTTCGGATCGGCTTCCTTAACAAGAGCCTCGTTGACCTTCTTCATGATGGTAACACCACGATCGGCGCCAGCAAGCTTGTTGGCTTCGATGTCGTTGAGGATGAAGGAGATCAGTCTGGCGGCCGCATTGCGGTCGGTTTCCGGGCAGTCTCTGGTGATGGACCACAGCATGGAGGGCTTCAGGTAGATACCGCCGTTGTCGGTGCCGGGCATCATGGTGAGCTGGAAGTCACGGGTTTCGTCGTTGGCCAGCTTCATGACGTTGATAACCTGGTTGCTCCACAGCGGTTCGCCCCAAGTCTTCTTTTCAGCAAGGAGGTCCTTATCCTGAGTCGCCGCATTCACGATGTCGGGGCTCAGAGCGTTGCCGGACTTGCTGAGGTCTTCCTGCTTCTGGAAGGCTTCCACGAGGAGGGCCTTGTCAAAGCCGAAGGTCTTGCCATCCGCAGAGTACATGTGCTTACCCTGGTTGCGGACATACATTTCGACGAAGAATTTCGGGTCGGTGTTGATCATCGGAACGGTGGCGAGCTTCGCCTTGGACATCATATCCTTAGAAATGGTGTTGAATTCGTCCCAGGTGAACTTCTCGGAAGGAAGGGTAACGCCAGCATCCTTCAGAGCGGTCGCGTCGTACAGGTAGCAGAACGCGTTAACACCGGTGGAAATGCCGTACAGCTTGCCATCGATCTTGCCGCCATAGAAGGCATCGCCCTTAATGTCGGAGAGATCCAGGTTCTTGTTGTCGACCTGCGCGTTCATGTCAACGATGGTGCCGTTGTCAATGAACTGACCGATCTTCGCATAGTCCTGCTGCATAACGCTCGGCAGGGTGTTGGAAGCGGCCTTGGTGTTCATGCTGCTCCAATAGTCGTCCCAGCTGACGTACTCAGCGTTGATGGTGACGTTGGTGTTCTTGGCCTTGTACAGGTCAAGGATCTTGTTGGTGTACTCGTGACGAGTAGAACCGCCCCACCAGGAAATACCCAGGGTGATCGGTCTGGTGGTGTCCTCGCTGGACGCCTGAGTGGAAGAAGTACCGGAAGCGGTGCTACCGGTGCTGCTGGTGCCGCTGCCGTCGGTACAGGCGGAAAGAACCGTCATGAGGACCAACAGCAGGCAGAGAACAAGAGATGTCTTTTTCATTGTTCAACAAACCTCCTATGAATTTTGTGGACGAAAGTTTCGTCACAGACCTATAATAAACTAAGTCGAGCCGAAAAGAAATAAAAAAAACCGTCAATTCTGTTCAATTATTTGTGGGTTTTGTTGCAGGGTGCGTTTATACTCGCTGGGAGTATACCCCACATACTTCTTGAACACCTGACTAAAATACTGAGGGTTCTCACCCAAGCCAACCTGTGTGGCCACCTTATAAAGCCTTTCGCCATCGCTGTTTTCAATCAGATACTTCGCATTTTCCATGCGCACCTTGAGAACATATTGTGTAAACTTCTCGCCCACCTCCTTTTTGAAAAGCTTCCCAAGGTAACCATCGTTCATAAATATTACTTCATGCGCAAGCTGCTTGAGTGACAAATTTGGGTCCGCATAATGTGTTTGCACGTAGCGGATAATGATTTGGGCGATATTCCCATGCCGGGTCTCCAAGTAGTCAAGCTGATCTTTGTCCGCCCAGGTGGCAAAGTCAGGAGGGAACAATTCCCTCACTGCATCCGGCATGTTTTCCATATTTTCATTGATCGTTTTAATTAAATTATCCAGGCGCTGCTTTTGCAGGCGCTCGGCTTTGATCTCCACCAGCATCTCTGCAATTTGTTCTTCGCTGCAGGGCTTAAGCAGGTAGTGTTTCACGCCGCAGCGCATCGCCTTTTGTGCATATTCGAACTCCCCGTGGCCGGAGAGGACGACGAAAATCGTATCCGGCGACAATGTTCTCGCCTGATCGATCAGGGTGATTCCATCCATAAGCGGCATTTTCACATCGGTAATAACCAAATCAGGATGCTGTGCGGTGATGATCGCCATAGCTTCCTTGCCGTTCTGCGCCGCGCCGATTACCCGGACCTGGTACTTTTCCCAGTCAATGCATTCTGTTAATCCCTCGCGGCTAATCTTTTCATCATCAACTACGAGCAGTTTGTACATCCTCTTTCACCACCTTCGGAATCGTAAGAATTACCTTCAAGCCCCCGCCCGGATTGTTCTCGAAGCTCATTCCATACTCTTCTCCGAAACACAGCTTTATTCTCTCATTGATGTTTTTCAGTCCAATTCCTAGGCCGTGAGGTGACGTTTTGAAGGACGCGATCTTTTCGAAATCCTCCGGGCTCAAGCCCGGACCATTGTCCGACACGCACAAGCGAATGCGATTGTCCTCGCCGTGCGCCTCCAGCCGTACCACACAAGGGTGGTCGGTGGCCCCTACCGCATAATTCATGCAATTCTCTACAATCGGCTGAATGGTCAGCCGGGGCAGGGTATAGAAATAAAGGTCCTCCTCCACATCCAGTTCAAACTGGAGCTCCTCTCCAAACCGGATGGACTGAATATCTATGTAGTCCTTTACAATATCAATCTCCTGGCGAAGGGTAATGGTAGACCCATCGTTTTTGCTGATGGAATAGCGCATCAAATGGGATAACGCTTCCACCATGGTCGAGATGTCCTTCTGCCTGGAGCGCTTGGCTAACCAATTGATCGAATCCAGGGTGTTGTACAAAAAGTGGGGATTGATCTGGCTTTGCAGTGAGCGGTACTGATAGTCCTTCAAAAGAAGGCGTTTCTTGTAGTCCTCGCTCACGTAACGGTCGATGCGGGAAACCAGCAGGGAAAAATTGCGGTAAAGATACCCGATCTCATCGCCGCGCTCGGCCAGCTTCTGGTTTCGCAGCGGCTGGGCACCGGGCGGCTCGCTTTGCTGCATATAAGCAACCAGCAAGTCGAGAGGCTGGGTAATGGAGGCAATCAGCCGGTTTGTCACAAACAAGGCCAGCAGAAGAAGGAGCGCCAAAGCAATAACCAATGTGTTTCGCAATACAATGATATTCTGGAAAATATGGTTATATTCGATGGCAATTACATAGAGCCAATGCCGACCTTCCGAATATTGATACGCGATAAACTGTCTGCTTCCATTGACGGTTTCAAAGGTGTAGCCTTCGTGGCCTGGGAGGTCCCGCCGCCACAAGTCATACAAAAAGGCATCGTCTTCCATTCCGCCGGGGTAGACGACACTGTCCTGCGTAAGCATATAAAACTTCATATTCGGATCCAACTGCGACTGCACGTTGTTTCTACGCAAGTACATCTGCAGGTCGTACCGAATAATGAGGACTCCTTCGCTACGCTTGAGGTGCGCCCGGTTTCGAAATTGACGGACAAAAACCAGCGTGGTTCCATCCAGAATGGTGTCATAGACCGCCAAGTCGCCCTCTGCGTCCAGCGCAAGAGTAGTCAGCTCCTGCTGGAAGTCCTCGCTCATATCGGTCTCCTGCCCGACTCTTACCACACGCCCGTCGGGAAACATAAACTGCATCGACCGGATGCAGGCATCCGAGTAGGAGAACCGCCAGAACCGCTTCATCAACTGATAGGACCGAATGAGTAATTCTCTTTCCGTCAGACTGTCGGTATTTTGGTTGATGTCGGTCAGCTCTTCAAAAATAGTATCGTCGGTAATCATAATGTGGGTAATGGTATCCACCGATTTCTCCACCGACTCCACATTCAGCGCAGACATGTTGAGAACCTGCGCCGATTGCTCGAAGAGCACCTGGTTGTAGGAATCCAGCGAAAGCTGTGCGACCAAGAAGGTAACTAGGAAGATCGTGATTAACAAAATTGTGAAAACCAACTGAAACTTGTGCCGGATCTTCAAGTTTACAAAAAAACGAGAAAGTCCGCGGAACAGACCACCGACACTTTTTAGCATTTTCACAACTCTCCCAATTACTCTCTCCCGAAATTGGAACCGTGGTCGTTTTCCATCAATTTTTACTATATATTATATCAGATTTGTCAGTCTGTCAAGTGAACTTGATGAAAAGGCAATATTTTGTTTATCAAAAACGCCATTTATTTTGCAACCGAACTGGCCTTTTTATGGCAATCTCGTCAGTTGCGTTCACAAATCTGATACATCCAAAAAAATCCACAGGAAGCGACAGACGTTGATTTTCTTATAAAAATTAGACATTCACCACTAATTTCTACAAAAACCGCAACGTTTAGAAAGATGAAAAATTTCCTGTTTTTTTTCAGAAAGATTTTTCGGCACGGACAAAAAATTATTTTCGGCTTTTTCCTTGGCCAGCGCAAAAATCCGAAATATATTTCCTGTTATTTATCTAAATTCCTTATTTTGTAACAAACAAAATTCCCAGAGTGTTGGGACCGCAGTGATTGCTGATGGTACAGCCTGCCCGGGTTACCAGGATTTCTTGGAAGTCTGCAAACTCCTCCACCTTGCGTCTAACCCGATCGATGTGTTCCTGGGCGATGCCGGCATGGGTGATAAAAATGCGGTCAAGGACCAAATCCTCTCTGCCCTTGAGCCGGGTTTCCACATATTCTTCCAGCACGTCCCCCAGCTTGCCGCGGAACTTCTTCCCCACCTTCATGTTGCCGTCCTCTACCTCAATGCAAGGCTTCAGACGCAAAAGATTGGCGCCCAGCGCCGTGACGCCGGAACAGCGTCCGCCCTTCCACAGGTATTCGAGCTTGTCGATGATGAAACTGGCACGTACCTTATCCCGCATCCGCTCCATTTCCTCGACGATTTTTACCGCCTCGACTCCTTCTTTGGCCAAATCACAGGCCCGGAGCATCAAAAGCGCCGTACCGGTGGAGAGGTTTTTGGAATCCACCACATAGACGTTCGAAAACTCCTGGGCGGCCAGACGGGCGTTGTTATGAGCGGCGGAAAAGCCGGAGCTGATGTTGAAATGGATGACCGCGTCCCCTTCCTTGGCTTTGCGGGAGAAAAACTCCATGTAATCGGCAGGGGTGGTGGCGGAGGTGGTGGGAAGCTTCCCATTCTGATTATAATAGGCGTAAATGTCGTCGGGCTGGACATCCACCCCGTCCCGTCGGCTTTCTTCGCCGAAGTTCACGTAAAGAGGCACCGTCTCAATCCGATAGCGGTCCTTTAATTCCTGCGACAGGTCGCAGGTGCTGTCCCCAGAAATAATAATGTTCTCCATCTGCCAATGACTCCTATTTTCCGGCCTGCCACGGCCCTTTTTCACATCATTCCCGCAGGGCGCCAGCCGGTTTTCCAAAAGGTGTGGCTCTTTTTCCCATGCACGGGCCCGATTTATACAAATTTCCAAAGGGAGTGTACCACAAATCCGCGCCAATTGCAAATTTCGCTGAAAAAAAGTCAGGGTGCCTATTGACAAATACAGTATTATGTTTTATATTCAGTATTGTTTAATAAATAATACCTGTCCAAATTTAATATTGTGAGGTGACGCCATGACTATTCAGTTTAAAAAGGGGGTACTGGAGCTATGCGTGCTCGCGCTGCTTGACAGCCGAGACCGCTATGGGTACGAAATTGCGGCTTCCCTGACCAAAGGCATCGATATTTCCGACGGAACGGTCTATCCGGTTCTCAGGAGGCTCCAGCAGGACGATTACCTGACCTCTTATCTGTGCGAATCCCAAGGCGGTGCGCCGCGGAAGTATTACACCTTGACACCGAAGGGCAAGGAATTTTTATCCTTGCTCGTGGAGGAATGGCGGCGGTTTTCCGCCCAGGTTGACACGATCATTCATGGAGGTGAGGAAAGTGAATAAAGATCAATTTTTGGCGACGCTCAACGAGGCCCTTTCTCCCCTTTCCCGCAGCGAACGGGAGGATATCCTCAGCGATTACATTGAGCATTTCCGCGCCGGACAGGAAAATGGAAAGACCCAAGAGGAAGTAGCCGAGGGGCTGGGGGATCCCTCCGAGCTGGCAAGGGCCTATATCGAGGAACTGGCGGGCGCAAAAGAAAGTGGACGTGATACGGCAGCGCAGGCAAACCCGGCTCAAAGCGGCACACCTTCGTCACAAGCAGTCCAGGTGCCGCCTTTGCGGCCTTATGCGCCGGCAGGGACCGCGCAGGGCGCCCCTGCTTCTCAGGAGAAGCCCCAGGGAAGCCAGGCACTGGGCATCGTGCTGGTGGTGCTTTTCAATTTCTTCCTGGGCGCCTGGCTTCTCCTTTCCCTGGCCTGCGCCGTAATCGCCCTATGGGCCGTACCGATTTCTCTGTTTGCCGGCGGACTTGCTGTGATGGTCGGCGCAATCGTAAGCTTTTCGGGAATGCTCCCGCTGATCTTTTCACTTTTGGGCATCAGCCTCATGGCCTTGTCGGGCCTGGCGGGCATCGGCATGTACTACGTCTCCTATTATTTCATCCGCTTCATCGCCATCTACATCAAATTCTGTGCAAAGCTTTGCAGGGAGGGAATCTAAATGAAAATGCGTTCTGTCATCATCACCTTGTCGTGCGTGTTCGGCGTGACGCTGGTAGCAGGAAGTATCTGCGCAGCGGTGGCGAAGGACGAAATCGTCGACTTCTTCAAAGGCCGATACGTCACGGCGGAAGGAAAGCCCTCCGAAGATTACCAGGACCGCAAGAGCGGAGCGCTTTCGGGTGTCGAAAAGGTCGAAATCTCCTCCAACGCCGGGGAACTGAATGTGATTCTCACCGACGATTCTCAGCTTTGGGCCGAATACAAACAGAGCGGGGCCACCCGCAAGCCGGAGCTGATGGTGAAGCGGGACGGGGATACTCTGTCGGTCTATGTAGACGAGCGTTTCCAGTGGTTCAGCATTGGAGCCTGGGAGCGCAAGCTGACAGTGTACCTGCCTAAATCCTACACCCGAGATTTGGACATCAAAGTGAACGCGGGCAATGCCAAGGTAGATGCTCTGTCGGGCCTGGACGAAGTGGAAATGACTCTTAACGCCGGTTCTCTTACTTGTGAAGGGGTACAGGCCCTGGAGCTGGACCTGAAGGTCAACGCCGGAACCATGCAGGTAAACGGTATTGCAGGCGGCTTTGACGGCGATGTAAACGCCGGCAAGCTGATTGCCGGTGTGACCAGCTTGACCAACGACATTAAGGTGAAGGTCAGCGCGGGCAATGCAGACGTGACCATCCCTTCCGATGCCTCGGCTACGGTGAACCTGCACGCCAGCGCAGGCAGCATCTCCTCCGATTTTGACCTGAACTCCTATAACAACGCCGCAAACAAAGACATCAACGGTGTTTTGGGAAGCGGAGCGCACAAGATCGAAGGCAAGGTATCCGCCGGCGGCCTGGTGCTGCGGCAGGGGCCTGCCTCCAAGTAACGGCATTGCTTGGTTTTCATCCGTTTTATGCAGCAGGAGCCCCTGGTATGGGTATGACACGGAAAAGCGGCTCAAGAAGCACCGAAAATTGCCCGCCTTTCTCTTTTCCTTTGCCGCTTACCGCTTTGGTTTCACAAGTTTTTGCACTTTGCGGCCTCGTTCTGTTCCCTAGCTGACGGCCATGCATCCTTTCGTTTTGTTCCGTTTCAGATCCTGTTTACAAAAGCGATTTGGCACGAAAAAGCCCCGGCGTTTATGACGCCGGGGCCTTTCTATTTCACAAATCAATAACGGACCAGATAGCGGTCCAGTTCCCACGGGGTAACCCGGGTGGTGTACTCGTACCATTCATGAAGCTTATGCTCTACGTATTTGTTGTAGACGTGCTCGCCCAAGGTATCCCGCACCAGCTGGTCCTGGGTCATGTCCCGGATGGCGTGCTTGAGGGAATCGGGCAGGCTGCGCACGTTCTTCTCTTCCAGCTCCTTTTTACTCATGAGGAAAATATTCCCGTCAATGGCGGGAGGCGGTGTGAGTCCCCGTTCTATACCGTCGAGACCTGCCGCCAGACACAAAGCCAGCACCAGATAGGGGTTGGCCGCCGGATCGGGGTTGCGAAGCTCAATACGGGTTCCCATGCCGCGGGAGGCAGGAATGCGGATGAGAGGGCTGCGGTTGGAAGCGGACCAGGCAATGTAAACCGGGGCTTCAAACCCGGGCACCAGCCGCTTATAGGAGTTGACCAGAGGATTGGTGACTGCGGTCATGCCGGCGATATGCTCCATCAGGCCGGCAATAAAACCATAGGCTTCCTTGCTCAGGCCGTTTTCCCCGTTGGGGTCGTCAAAGATGTTCTTGCCGTCCTTTTGCAGAGACATGTTGATGTGCATCCCGGAGCCTGCCTCGCCGTAAAGAGGCTTGGGCATAAAGGTAGCGTGCAGCTTATGCTGCATGGCCACTGATTTGACCACCAGCTTGAAGGTCATGATATCGTCCGCCGCGCGCAGGGCATGGTCGTATTTAAAGTCGATTTCGTGCTGGCCGTTTGCCACCTCATGGTGGGACGCCTCGATTTCAAACCCCATGTCCTCCAGGACCAGGCAGATATCCCTACGGGCATATTCGCCCAGGTCAATGGGGCCTAATTCAAAATAGCCGCCCTTATCGTTGGTATCGGTAGTGGGCTGGCCGTTTTCATCGGTTTTAAAGAGGAAAAATTCGCATTCCGGACCCACGTTGAACGTATAGCCCATGTTGGCCGCCCGGTCGAGCACCGCGCGAAGCACGCTTCTCGGGTCGCCGGCAAAGGGCTTTCCATCGGGGCGGTACACGTCGCAGATGAGGCGGGCGGTACGGCCCGGCGCGTCCATCCACGGGAAGATCACAAAGCTGTCCAGGTCCGGCACCAGGTACATGTCGGATTCCTCGATGCGCACGAAGCCTTCGATGGACGAACCGTCGAACATGCATTTGTTGTCCAGCGCTTTTTCCAGCTGGCTTGTGGTAATCGCAATGTTTTTCAGCGAACCGGTAATGTCGGTAAACTGCAGGCGGATGAAACGGATTTTCTCCTCCGCGCAGATGCGCATGATGTCTTCCCTGGTGTATTTGATCACAGTTTGGCCTCCTTTTTTCTTCGCAAGAGGATGCTTCCCTCTTGAAAACACCGCCGCAAACCCTCAAAAATTCCACGTCCGGCGCCTTTTGCATTGTCACATATTATAGCATTGATCCGGCTTGCGTTCAAGCTCTTATTTTGCCCCAAAGAAGACCGATTCACCCCGGCAGGATTGGTAAAATCCGCTGACGAAAACGGGCGTATAAAGAAGAATGCACGCGTACACATTAAGGAAAGGAGGTGTGTCACTGATGAAAAAAGATCCCAAAAAATCGGCGAAGCCGGAAAAGCTGACCGGCGCGTTCTATTACCAAGCCATCACCCATCCCGATTCCCGTGACGAGGAAACCAACATGGCCATTCCAAACGAGGATCATGTCATTCAGAACAAAAACTGGGTAGACAGCAACCACAAATAAGTTTTGTCTGTATCGATCCCGCAAGGCTTCTCTTTCCAATCTTGCTGGCGTAAAGGCCAAAAAAACGCATCCGGCCGCAGAATCTGCAAACGGATGCGTTTTTCTCTTTGCTGGTTACGGCTCATAATACCGGATGCAGGAGACCACCTTCCCCAGAATCGCCACGTGATCGGTGATAATGGGTTCCATGGTGGGGTTTTCCGGCTGGAGGCGGTAATGTCCGTTCTCCTTATAGAAACGCTTGCAGGTGGCTTCGTCATCGATGAGGACCACCACGATCTCGCCATTCTTGGCGGTAGGGGTGCGCTCCACTACGATGATGTCCCCGTCCAGAATCCCAGCGCCGATCATACTTTCTCCCATGACCCGCAGGGCAAACAGCTCGCTGCCGCGCTTGAGACGGCTGGTAAAGGGCAGATAATCTTCCACATTCTCCACCGCCAGAATCGGCTGGCCGGCGGTGACCCGGCCGAGAACCGGGATAAACCGGGCGCTTTCCCCCACAATGCGGATACAACGGTTGAGCCCTTCGTCCCGGCTGATGTAACCGGCGTTCTCCAGCGCCTTGAGATGGTAATGCACCGTAGACGTGGAACGGATGCCGGTGGCCGTACAGATTTCCCGCACGGAGGGGGGAACACCGTCCGTCTGGATGCGCTCGCGGAGAAAATTGTAAATTCTCGCCTGAGCCTCGCTGATTTCCTTCATCGCCTGCTCCTCCTATCATCCCGCAATTCCATCCAGCATGAGGACCATTCCCTCTGCCGAGCGGCTTTGCGATGGCACGCTGGTTTTTACCGGTCTTATTCTACCATACAAATTCGAAAAAAGCAAAC
>CATONX010000031.1 GCA_951801675.1 uncultured Eubacteriales bacterium
GTGGTTTCGCAATACTCCTCATACCGCTCGATCTGGCAGGAGATGGGCAGGGAAAAGCTGCCGATGGTCAGCGGCTTTTTGATGGAGGAGCGCAGGTAATTCCCCTCTGGGGCGCCGCCGAAGGAAATGGGAATGTTCAGGCCGAAAAAATCCAGGCTTTTTTTGTCGATCACGGTGCCGGTGCCCGTTTTCATCGTCTGGGTGAAGGGAACCTCCACCGTCAGAGTGTGCTCGGTTTGCGCGATGACTTTGGCCCGGGCGTGTTTTAACACGTTTTCGCCCTGCTTGTTCTCAATGACGCCGCTGACCAGCAGCTGCCCCTGGGTGACCCCTTCGCCTCGCAGAACCATCGCCTTGCCGTCGTACACTTCCAGCTCCAAAATCTGTCCGGCGGAGGAGGCTTTGATGTTGCAGGGCCGGTCGGAGGGAATGATTTCCGGCGGCAGGTCCCGCTCGCGTACCTCTACCACCGCGTTGGAGCCCCGGATGTTGATGGCGATCCAGCTCAGCTCCGGCATTTCCACCAGGCACCGCCTCTGCAAATCCACCACGTCGAACTCGCTTTTAAGGGAACCCTGGTGAAAGCCTAAGGCGGAGAGGTTATTGAGTATGTAGTCGGTGGATACCGAGGTGTTCCCCGTTACCTCCACCGACCAGACAAAGAGGGAAAGTCCCCACAAAATTCCAAAAAACACCGCCACGCCCAACGCGATGCCGATGCGTTTTCGGTACCGGCGCAGCAGAAAGGGAAGCCCCCGCCGTTCCCTGACCCGCAGGCGCACACCCGCTTTTCTTGCGCAGGAGCGAAACTTCTTATAACATTTGACCGTGGTAAAGGCTTTCATGGTCCCGCCCCGGGAGGTTACCTCCCACAGCGGAAAATGTGCCTGGGCGCACAGGTTCAAAAACCGTTCTGGAAATCCGCCGTTCGATTCAAACCGGACATATCCGAATAAAAAGCGCAATAGCTTGATTAAAAACATAGATAACACCCATTCCGCCGTTTTTGCAGGCTTTTTTCAGGACCCCGGCGCTCGGAGCCGTTCGTTTGGCTTTTGCCGTCAGGTGAGAAACTCAATGGAAAGGAAATACCCTTCCAGCACAGCTGCGTCGTCGGTAAGACCCTTGATGTTCAAATCCCGTCCGCGCACCTGTAGAATCATTTTCCCCAAGTTGAGCTTCACCACATCCTCGTCGTATTCGAGCACACCCTTGCAGCCCTCCACCGTCATTTCCCGGTTCCCCGTCAGTTCCAGATTCGGAACGCCGCCGAAGGCGGACAAGGGGACCTCCAGAAGGGTCGCCGCCTTCTGGGGGACGGAGAGCTTCTGCTTGGGGGGCGTCTCGGGCTGCCTGCGCCTGCGTTTGGTTTTCATCCGGCATACTCCTTTCCAGGCAGGGCCGGTTTTGCCCCGCCGCTGGCTCCATTTAAACCTATGAAGGAGGGATAAGAAACATTCCGCGCGTCATATATATGCCCAAAGGGGAGATGCGGATTGAAACCAAAGGTACGAAGAACGAGCTACTGGATCATGCTGCTTATTGTGACGGGTGTGTTCGCGGCCATGCTCTTTGCCTGCCCGGACGGGATCGGCGAGGGCATTCACAACGGCCTGACTCTCTGCGCCACCGTCATTTTGCCGTCCATGTTTCCGTTTATGGTGCTCTCGGCCTTCCTTGTAAAGTCCGGGCTTGCCTTACGGATCGGCCGGGTGCTGGAAAAGCCCACCCGGCTGCTTTTCGGCCTGCCCGGCTGCGCCGCCACCGCCATCCTTATGAGCATGATCGGCGGCTACCCGGTGGGAGCTAAGGCGGTCAGCGAACTCAGAGAGAGCGGGGAGCTGACCGAAAGCCAGTGCAGCCGGATGTTCTGCTTTTGCGTCAATGCCGGCCCCGCTTTTCTCATTTTTGCCGTGGGTTCCAACATGCTGGGCAGTGTGCAAACCGGCGTGATTCTTTATGCCTCCCAGCTCGTTGCCTCTCTTCTCATCGGGATCGGCTCCCGCTTCTTTTTAAAGGAGAAGAGGGAGGCGAAAGTGCCGCTCTCCCCGGCGCCAAAGCGCCAAAGCGCCATTGACGCCTTCGTAAACGCGGTGGCGGACACAGCCAAATCCATGCTGACTGTATGCGCTTTTGTGGCGCTGTTCGCAGCGCTGCTGGGCGGCCTTTCCCGTTTAGGAATCACCGGGCAGGTGGGGCTTATCCTGCAAAACTTCTTCGAAACACTGCACCTGCCGGGAGAACTTGCCCGGGCGGTGCTTCCCTCCTTCCTGGAGGTGACCAGCGGCTGCGCGGCGGCGGCTTCGGCTACCGAGGCGGCCATCGTCTTCATCAGCGCCGCCGCCGGTTGGAGCGGACTTTCGGTTCATTTCCAGGCGCTTTCTCTGGGGCTTAAACACAATATCTCCAAGTCCGCCTTCTGGCTGGGGCGGGCAGTGGCGGCGGCTTTGGCGGCGGCGGTCACCGCCCTCTTGCTGCAATGTTTCCCCGTAGAGCTCCCGACCATGGTGATCGAAACCTCCACCGTGCCCACTGCCCTTTCTTCTTCCGCCCCCGCATCCATCTTCCTGCTATTATTTTCTGCCGCCATGGTGCTTGTTTCGCCGCAAAACGCGTTGGAATTTGAGCACGTCCGTGCTATAATGAAGAAAAACCGGTGACAGGGAAGGAGGCGAGCGCACCGTGGGAAAGAAACCGTTCGGGAGCCGCATTGAGCCCAAGTGCGAATACTGTGCCTGCGGGAGCCGGTCGGCGGACGGGAAGATGGTGCTGTGCACCAAGCGGGGAATCATGGAGCCGCAAGGGAAATGCCGCAAGTTCGCCTATGACCCGCTCAAGCGGGTGCCCCGCCGCGCGCCGGTGCTGCCCCAGTATTCCCAGGAGGAGTTCTCCTTGGAAGATTTATAAGGAAAAACGTCCGCCCTGGAAAACCTCGGGGTGGACGTTTTTTCAATAAGAAAAGAGCATTCGTCTATGGTATCAAAACCGAAAAACGTGCTATAATAATGCCGCTTTCAAAGGACATTGCGAATTTTTGGTGAGGTGGGAAAAAACAGATGGATATCTATCAGGCCATTGCATCGCTGGTAACCCGCGCCGTCGAGCAGCGCATGATTGAACCGGAGGATCAAATCTACTGCACAAACCGGGTCGTCAACCTGCTCGGGCTGACCGAATATGAAAAGAGGGAACCGGCCGGCCTGGATATTCCGGAGCTTCTTGAGATTTTGACCGACTATGCCGCGCAAAACGGCGTGATCGAGGATTTGTTCGATCTCAAGGAAGTGCTTTCCAGCGCTATTATGGACGTGTTTTTGCCTAAGCCCTCCCAGGTGGACGCTCGGTTTCACGAGCTCTACCGCCAGTCCCCCGCCCTGGCCACCGAGGATTTTTACCGGTTTTCCCGGGTCAGCAACAACATCCAGACCCGTCGCATCGCCAAGAATATCTGCTATAAAACCCCCACCAAATACGGGGATCTGGACATTACCATCAACCTCTCGAAACCCGAGAAGAACCCCAAGGACATTGCCGCGGCCAAGCTTCTCAAAAGCGCCGATTATCCCAAGTGCCTTCTGTGCGTGGAAAACGAGGGCTACGCGGGAAAGGTGGGCCATCCCGGCCGGGCGAGCCACCGGATGATCCGTCTCAACCTCTGTGGAGAACCCTGGTATTTTCAGTATTCGCCCTATGTCTATTATAACGAGCATTGTATCGTCCTGTCCCGGTACCACCGGGACATGGCCATCACCCGCCAGACCTTTGAGCGGCTGCTGTCCTTCGTGGAATGGCTGCCCCATTACTTTCTCGGCTCCAACGCCGACCTGCCCATCGTGGGCGGCTCCATATTGACTCACGACCATTACCAAGGCGGCAATTATGCTTTCGCCATGGCCAAAGCCGAGGCGGACTATTATTTCGAGCTGCCCGGATTTGAACATCTTACCTGTTCGGTGGTGAAATGGCCCATGTCGGTCATCCGCATGGCAGGGCAGGACAAGGATACGCTGGTTCGGGCGGCAATGCACATCCACGAAGCATGGAAGGGGTACAGCGATCCTGGCGCGGATATCCTCTGCGAAACCGACTCGACGCCCCACAACACGGTTACCCCCATTGCCCGGCGTAAGGGAAATCATTTTGAGCTGGACGTGGTGCTTCGCAACAACCGCACGTCTTTGGAGCATCCACTGGGGATTTTTCATCCCCACGAAGACGTGCAGCACATCAAGAAGGAAAACATCGGCCTGATCGAGGTCATGGGTCTGGCGGTGCTGTCGGCACGGCTGGTGGGAGAGCTCGGTGAGGTGGAAAAGTTTTTGCTGGGTTTGCCCAGCGAGGTGGCGGACTATCACCGCCCCTGGGCCGAAGAAATGAAGGTCCGGTATCAAAACGCTCTCTCCGAAGCCAACGTGCACGACGTGGTGCAGCAGGAGGTAGGGCACAAGTTCGAGCGGGTGCTGGAGGACGCGGGCGTATTCAAACGGGATGAAAAAGGCCGCGCCGCTTTTGCCCGGTTTATCAAGACCCTGTAACAGCTGCCGCTTGGCCGCCATGGGGCGGCGTACCGGCCGCGTCCATGGCAGAAGGCCAAAATCGCTGCGGCTTGGGATAAACGCAAGAAATTGCGTGCGAGCGATCAAAGAAAAAAGCCGGGACGGAATTTTTCCGTCCCGGCTTTTTTCGTGCGACCGTTCGCTATGTACACAAGAACCTATTTTTTCGTATCGTCGTGGGAAACGCCCAGCTCCTGCTTCATCACCAGATCCACCACAAAGGCGGAGAAAAAGCAGGAAAGCCAGACGGCCGGAATGGTGTCGAAGCATCCTTTGCTCCAAATGCTCATTTGGATAAAGTCCCCTTGGGGGGCGAGATCCTTCAGGATCAGCCCCATGAGGGCCAGAATCAGAGGAAGCAGAAGACCAATGGCCATGAGGATACCGGCAGGCCGGTTCATATTTTTGAGCATGGAAAGAAAGCCGCGCATAGGATCGCCCCTCGTTTCGTATCAGATACCAACAGTGTAGCAAAGCAGTAGGGGCTGCTGCAACCCCTGAAATATTGGAAAAGGCCGCTTGCATCTTGGAAAAGGGTATGCTAAAATCAGAAAAAATGCGGGAGGACATGCCGATGAAATGCCCGTTTTGCGGATATGAAGAAAGTAAGGTCGTGGATTCCAGGCCTACCGACGAGAGCACCCGGATTCGCCGGCGCAGGGAATGCCTGAAATGCTCGGGCCGGTTTACCACCTATGAGGTGGTGGAGAGCGTACCCATCGTGGTGGTCAAACGGGACAAGTCCAGAGAGGTATTCAACCGGGATAAATTGCTTAGCGGGCTTCTAAAGTCCTGTGAAAAGCGGCCGGTTTCCATGGAAACGCTGGTGCGGGCGGTGGACGAGATCGAGGCAAAGCTGCAAAACTCTCTGGATCGGGAAATCACTTCCCAGCAGATCGGGGAGCTGGCCATGGAGAAGCTCAAGGTCATCGACGAGGTGGCGTATGTGCGGTTTGCGTCGGTTTACCGGCAGTTTCGGGATATCAATACCTTTATGGAAGAACTCAAAAAGCTTTTGAAAGAAAAATAAGCCGGGCGGGAAAATCGACGAAGCAAAACCCGGAGGCCGAGGAATCGGTCTCCGGGTTCTGTCTTATAAAGAGAAAGGGGAGAACTTTACCCAGGGAGCTTTGCTCAAGGAAAAAGAATCCCATCTGTAAATTTCCCCCGCGGCTTTTCCTGTACGCTGGCTTTGGCAGACCGCGGGATTCTACGCGCTCGAGCCCAGACCTTTCTGCACGCCATCCGCTTTCCCCCTAGAGCCCCGCCCCGGCAGTTTTTGCGCCCGTGCAGACGCGCGGCAGCAACGTGACGCAAGTGGACGCAAGATTCGAAGGAGCGGTGCCGGAAAATGCCTGTCTATGTTTCGTGTATGCGGGCACAAAAACCGGATAAAACGCAAGAAAGCAAAGAGAAAGCGCCCGGAAACGGTTTTTACCGTTTCCGGGCGCTTGAAGGCTGCGGGCAAAACGCTGGAAAACAGATCCATCACGCCCAATCCCGGCGTGAAACCCGAGCCGTGAAAATGCGCAGAATCCTTGCGTGCTTTTTCCTGAGACCGGTATCCAGCCGCAAGGTATACGTATCCCCGCAGAGGAAACGGCTGCGCTTTACAAAATGTTCCCAAAGGAGGGCTGCTCGGACTCCCAGAGATGCCTAAGGTACACCATGCTCGCCTTGCATTCTTCGGTGAAGGTTTCCAGGTCGTCCTGGTCCAGGTAGGTGCTCAGGGAATTGGCGGCAACCAGCACATGCTCGATTTCCTCATGGCGCATGTAGGTGGAGAGAATGTTGTGGGTTTTGGACCAGTAGACCTGAATGTCATCCGCGGTTTCCCTGGCCTGGTCCAGGTTTCCGTCGGTGGCCTGGGTGTATGCCTCTTCGAACATGTTAGACATGGTTTTGGTAATGGTATGGGTGGCGTAAAGACTCAGAAAGGACAGGGTAAGAATGACGGACAGGAGAGAAATGGCAATCCATACCCGCTTCATTCTTTCGCCTCCTTTTTGATAATCTGAAAATTTTGCGCCCGGTCGGTGGTCATAATAAAGACGTTTTCCAGCTTTACGTTCTGTTCCTTGAGGGTTTTGTTGAGCCAGTTGACGTCAAACCCTACAATTTTCAGCGCTTCGTCGTACACTTCCCCGTCGCTGACCACCACCATGGGCAGGCCGGGATCGTCGGTGGGAATGTTGAGCTGCTGGGCGGTGGGCTGGAGCAGTTCCGGCTTCTTGAGGATGCTCAACTGTCCGTTTGTCTCCACAATGGCCCAGGCGATTTCGTCGAGGCGGAACACATCGTGCAGCCGCATTCCCTCCATCAGGTCTTCGATAGTAAAGCGGATGCGGCGCATTTCGTTTTGCTGCACCTTCCCGTTTCGCACCACGATGACCGGCTTGCCGGAGATCATCTGGCGAAACTTGTTGCTTTTGATCATGCAGGCGGACAGAATCAACTCCAGCGATACCAACACGAAGATCGGGACAATGCCGTCCACCAGCGGAATGCCGATTTCCTGCATGGGCACCGCCGCAATGTCGGAGATCAGGAGGGTTACCACCAACTCGGAGGGCTGCAGCTCACCTATTTGCCGTTTACCCATGATCCGCATGGCCAGTACGACAAATATGTACAGCAGTACAGTTCGGATTAATGTAATCATCATATTTCATCACCGGGAATTAGTATCGCCGGGTTGCAAGAAGGGTATTCGCCAAACGGGAAAACTTCATTGACATTTTTTGTTAATCGGGGTATCATAAAACCGCATGGATGCAAGCGGGAAGGAAGCGGGCATTTGCTTGACAAAAAAGTAGCAAAGCCGTATAATTGCTTAAACAATCTAAGTATATCGGGCGACGGCGGGCTTGCCCAGGGAAAGGGTATTATGGACGCATTTTGCGAGCATTTGAATACGGTTTTGGTGGAAACCTTCCGCTCTATATTAAAGGTAGAGGAAAAGGCGTTGCAGCAGACGAGTAAGCTGGATTTGTCCATTTCCGAGCTGCATTTGGTGGAGGCGGTGGGCAGATGCGGCGGGGAAGGGCGCACCATCAGCGGCATCGCCAAGGAATTGGGCATCACCCTGCCGTCGGTAACGGTGGCCATCAACAAGCTGATGAAAAAGGGGTTTGTGGAGAAGTGCCGCTGCAGGTCGGACGGGCGTTCGGTGCGGGTGACGCTCACGAAGCTCGGGCAGAAGGCCCAGGCAGCCCACGCGTATTTTCACCGGCGGCTGGTCCGTTCGGTGGCAAAGGAATTGACAAGTGAAGAAAAAAGCGCGATGATAAAGGGAATGGTTAAATTAAATGACTTCTTTAAGCAGAAGCTGAATGAGATGGAGGATTGACTTTGAGCTTTCAAGTGATCGGAACCGGGAGCGCCGCTCCCGCCTGTGTAAAAACCAACGACGACCTGTCTCAGTTTCTCGATACCAGCGACGAATGGATCCGCACCCGCACGGGCATCGGGGAGCGGCATGTGTGTACCACGGAAACCATGTCCGACCTGACCGAGTGGGCAGCCAAACGGGCGCTGGAGAATGCTGGAATTGCACCCGAAGAGCTGGACCTGATTCTTTGCTCCACCGTGCGGGGGGACTATATGACGCCCTCCCAGGCTTGTGTGATTCAAAAGCGCATCGGGGCGTCCTGCCCGGCCTTTGACGTAAACGCCGCCTGCTCCGGCTTTCTGTATGCGCTGGATGTGGCTGCGGGTTACTTTGCCCGCAAAAAGGTGAAGAAGGTGCTGGTGGTTTCTTCGGAAGTATTGAGCCGCCTGGCGGACTGGACCGACCGCTCCACCTGTGTCCTTTTCGGGGACGGCGCGGGCGCGGTGGTGCTCGGGGAAGGGGACGACCTGCTCTCTCTGCGCCTGACGGCGGACGGAAACTGGGAGTCTCTGATCATCCCTCAGGTGCATGGAAACAGCCCCTTTGACGAAACCAAAGGAATGGCGACGTTTCTGCGCATGAACGGGCAGGATGTATATAAGTTCGCGGTTACCAATATGACGGCGGACCTGAAGTTTGTCATTGAAGAGGCGGGGCTTACCTGCGAGCAGGTGGATTTCGTGCTGCCTCACCAGGCGAACATCCGCATCATCGAAGCGGCAGCCCATCGGCTGTCCATCCCAAGAGAGAAATACGTAGTCAACATTGAGCGTTACGGCAACACTTCTTCCGCCAGCATTCCCATGATGCTTGACGAGCTCAACCGTCAGGGGAAGCTCAGGAAAGGGGATATCCTGGCCATGAGCGCCTTCGGCGGCGGGTTTACCACGGGCGCAGGTGTGCTGCGCTGGAGCAAATAAGAAGCGGGCAAGGCGCTTGGAGGCATGAGGATGACGTTTGACCATGTGGCGAAGAGAATCGCCCGGTATAAAGGCGTGCGGTTATCCAAAATCCAGCCGCGGACCACGTTCGCCCAGCTGCGCATCGATTCGCTGGACATGGTGGAGCTGCTTTTAACCCTGGAAGACGACTATCATGTGGAAATTGAAATGAGTGACCGCATCCGCTGTGTGCAGGACCTGGTGGATGCGATTGAACAGGCGAAACAGGATAAACGGGCCAAAAAGAAGCAGTAGCCGGACCGGCAGAGAAAAGGCCTTTTTGCGCCCGCGGCGTTTCTCCAATAGAACCACCGTCTGCTTCAGGCAGGCGGAAAACTGACGACGAGGCGGTACAAAAACATGGAACAGATTGCATTTGTATTTTCCGGGCAGGGCGCCCAGTACAGTGGTATGGGCAAGGAGCTTTACGAGTGCTCCCCGGCGGCCAAAGCCGTGTTCGACACGGCCGACCGCATCCGTCCTAGAACCAGTGAACAGTGCTTTACCGCGTCCAAAGAAGAGCTTTCGGTCACCATCAACACCCAGCCCTGCCTATACTGCGTGGATCTGGCGGCGGCGAGAGCACTGCAGGAACATGGGATCCATGCGGCGGCGGCGGCCGGGTTTTCGCTGGGCGAAATCGCGGCGCTGACCTTTGCCGGCGCCCTCGACGATGAGGCTGGCTTTTCCCTGGTCTGTGAGCGGGCGAGGTTTATGCAGGCGGCGGCCGAACAGGTGGACGGGGCCATGGCTGCGGTGCTGAAGCTCAAAAACGAAGAGGTGGAGGCCCTGTGCGCCCATTTTGACCATGTTTACCCGGTCAACTACAACAGCCCCGGCCAGCTGGTGGTAGCGGGAGAAAAGGGCGAACTGGCGGAGTTTAGCGCCGCGGCGGCCCAAAAGGGCGGCCGGGTGGTGCCGCTGGCGGTAAGCGGGGGCTTTCATTCGCCGTTTATGAACGAGGCGGCCGAAAAGCTCGCCGGTTATCTAGAGACGGTGCCTTTTTCGGCGCCGCGCATCCCGCTTTACGCAAACGCCACCGCAAAGCCTTACCCTGCCGACGGGCGGGAGCTTGCGGCTACCCAGGTCAACCATCCGGTTCGCTGGCAGGATACGGTGGAGCAGATGCTCAAAGACGGCATCGAAATCTTCGTCGAGGTGGGCGCGGGCAAAACCTTGAGCGGTCTGATTAAGAAAATCAGCAAAATGGCGGCGGTTTTCCATGTAGAGGACAAAAAGAGCTTGGAAGAAACCCTGGCCGCTTTGCAGAAATAAGCAAATCTCGGTGCTTTCCCTGGCCCGGCGGCCCAGGGAAAGACGCAGCCATATTCTTTCCGCCGGAGAAACGGAGATTAGGAACCTATGGTGTTAGAAGGAAAAACAGCCATCGTCACCGGCGGCTCTAGAGGCATCGGCAGGGCCATCGCCTTGGCGTTTGCGCAAAACGGGGCCAATGTGGCCGTCTTGTACGCCGGCAACGAAGAAGCGGCCAAGGAAGTCTGCAGCCAGGCCGAGGCCTTTGGTGTCAAGGCCGAAAGCTACCGGTGCGACGTGTCCGACTTTGCAAAGACGGGCGAAGTGGTCAAGGAGATCATCGAAGCCTTCGGCGGGGTGGACATTCTCGTCAACAATGCCGGCATCGTCCGGGATTCCCTGGTCCTTTCCATGAAGGAGGAGGACTTTGACGCGGTGATATCCACCAACCTCAAGGGCGCTTTCAACCTGATCAAGCATACCTATTCCCACTTCATGCGCAAGCGCAGCGGCCGGATCATCAACATTTCATCGGTTTCCGGGCTCATGGGCAACGCCGGCCAGGCGAACTATTCGGCGGCCAAGGCGGGCATTGTGGGGCTTACGAAAACCGTGGCCAAGGAACTGGCGGCCCGCGGGGTCACCTGCAACGCCATCGCGCCCGGCTTTATTGAAACCGATATGACCGGCGCCTTGTCCGACAAGGTCAAGGACGCGGCCAATGGTATGATTCCCATGAAGAAAATGGGCGCGCCTGAGGACATTGCCCAGACCGCCCTGTTCCTCGCGTCGCAGGGAGCACGGTACATTACCGGCGAGGTCATCAAGGTGGATGGCGGCCTGTATATTTGACGAAGGATACCTTCCCATAGAAGTACGATCGAGCAAAGAAAGGAAGTTTCTATGAACAGAGTAGTGGTGACGGGTCTGGGCGTCATTTCCCCGGTGGGAAACGACGTGGCGACCTTTTGGAAAAACCTGACCGACGGCGTTTGCGGCATCGGTGAAATCACCAAGTTTGATACGGCGGAATTTAAAGTAAAGATCGCCGCCGAGGTCAAGGACTTTGACCCAACCCAGTACATGCCCAAAAGCGAGGTGCGCAAAACCGACCTTTACTGCCAGTATGCCCTGGCCGCGGCGGCCCAGGCCATGGCAGACAGTGGCATCCAGGACCAGGTGGACCCGGAGCGCCTTGGCGTCTACATCGGCTCGGGCGTGGGCGGCATCAATACCTTCCTTAGCGAGAGCGACAAGCTGCGTGCCGGCGGCGCGCGCAAGGTTTCCCCATTTTTCATCCCCATGATGATCGCCAACATTGCCGCGGGCAACGTGGCCATCAAGTATAACGCCCAGGGCCCCTGCGTGCCCATCGTGACCGCCTGCGCCACCAGCACCAACACCATCGGCGAGGCCTTCCGTGCCATCCAGCACGGGTATGCGGATGCGATCATTGCCGGCGGCGCGGAGGCTACCATCAACCCCATCGCCGTTGCCGGCTTTACCAACTGCATGGCCCTGAGCACGAGGAACGATCCCAAATGCGCCTCCATCCCCTTTGACAAGCGCCGGGACGGCTTTGTCATCGGCGAGGGCGCGGGCATCCTGGTTCTGGAGGAATACGAGCACGCAAAACAAAGAGGTGCTAAGATTTACGCGGAAATCAAAGGCTACGGCAATACCTGCGACGCCTATCATGTGACAGCACCCCATCCGGAGGCCATCGGCGGCGCCAGAGCCATCAAGCAAGCTTACGAGGAGGCAAGTATGCCGGATGCGAAGATTTATTTCAACGCCCACGGCACCAGCACGCCTTTAAATGATAAGTCGGAAACGCTCGCCATCAAGAAGGCGCTGGGCGAGGAAAAAGCGAGAGAAACCATGATCAGCTCCACCAAATCCATGACCGGCCATATGCTGGGCGCTGCGGGTGCTACCGAAGCCATCGCCTGCGTTCTTGCCCTGCGCGACGGGATTCTCCCGCCCACCATCGGCTATGAGGAGCCCGACCCCGATTGCGATCTCGACTACATTCCAAACGAAGCCCGCAAGGTCCAGGCGGACCTTGCCCTTTCCGTATCCCTGGGCTTTGGCGGACACAATGCCTGCATCGCGTTAGCGAAGGTGTAAAAGGAGGACGACAGCAGTGGACATCAAACAATTGCGTTCCCTGGCCAAAATCATGGAGGACACCGGTTTGTCGGTGCTGGAAGTGACCGAGGGGGACCTGAAAATTCATTTTGAGCGCCCCACGGCGGCTTCGGTCCCGATGATCCTTCCCGCGGCCGCGCCCGCTTTGGCCCCTGCCGCGCCCGCTGCAGCCCCGGCTGCGTCTTCCGAAGCACCCGCTACCCAGCCGGTGGACTTTAACAACATCACCGAGGTCAAATCCCCCATGGTGGGCGTGTTTTACGATTCTCCCTCTCCGGACGCCGAGCCTTACGTGAAGGTCGGAAGCAAAGTGAAGAAGGGCGACGTGCTGTGCATCATCGAGGCGATGAAGCTGATGAACGAAATCACCGCGCAGGCGGACGGCGAAATCGTCGACGTGTGCGCGCAGAACGGCCAGGTGGTGGAATACAACCAGCCGCTCTTTAAAATCTTTTAAGAGGGCGGGGAGACAAGATGAACCGAGAAGAAATCAAGACCATCCTTCCCCATCGGGAGCCGATGCTCCTCATCGACGAAGCAAACGCCGTGGATGAGACACACGCGGTGGGACAATATACCGTAAAGGGCGACGAATGGTTCTTGCAGGGCCATTTCCCGGGAAACCCGGTAGTGCCGGGCGTGGTGCTGTGTGAAATGATGGGGCAGGCCTGCTGCGTGATGCTGGCGGGCAAAGCCGAAGGTGCCACCCCGTATTTCACCGGGCTTAACAACGTCAAGTTCAAGCACCCCGTCAAACCCGGGGACACCTTGCAGATCCAATGCTCCATTGAACGGGTCCGCGAGCCTTTTTACTTTGCCAAGGGCAAGGGATATGTGAACGATAAGCTGGCGGTCAGCGGAGAATTCTCTTTCGCGTTGATGAGATAGGAAAGGGGAGGAAACCGTTGTTTTCCAAAATTCTAATTGCCAACCGCGGGGAAATCGCCGTGCGCGTCATCCGCGCCTGCAAGGAAATGGGCATCTCTACGGTGGCGGTCTATTCCGAGGCCGACCGGGAGGCGCTGCACGTGAGCCTGGCGGACGAAGCCATCTGCATCGGCGGCCCCCAGGTGAAGGACAGCTACTTGAACATGACGGCCATCCTGTCGGCGGCGGTGGCTACCGGCGCCCAGGCCATCCATCCGGGCTACGGCCTTTTGTCTGAAAACGCTAAGTTCGCAAAGCTCTGCGAATCCTGCCACATCGTGTTCATCGGCCCGTCGGCCGAGATCATCAACAAGATGGGGGACAAGGACGAGGCGCGGCGCACCATGAAGGCGGCGGGAGTGCCGGTGGTGCCCGGGTGCGACGTGATTGAGGACGTCAAGGAAGCCCACAAGAAGGCGGATGAAATCGGCTATCCCCTGCTTTGCAAGGCAAGAGCGGGCGGCGGCGGCCGGGGCATCCGCCTGGTAAACCATACCGACGAGTTTGAAAACGCGTTTCAGACCGCCTCCAACGAAGCCTTGAGCGCTTTCGGGGACGGGGCGGTGTATCTGGAGAAGTTTTTAAGCCCGGTTAAGCATATCGAAATGCAGATCATCTGCGACGATCACGGCAACGTGGTGTGTCTAGGAGAACGAGACTGTTCGGTGCAGCGCAAAAACCAGAAGCTCATCGAGGAAAGCCCTTCTCCGGTGGTCACTGCGGACATCCGCGCCAAGATGGTGGAGGTGTCCACCAAGGCGGCGAAAGCCGTGGGCTACCGTGGAGTGGGAACCATCGAGTTCCTCTTTGACCGGGAGAACCGCTACTACTTTATGGAGATGAATACCCGCCTGCAGGTGGAACACCCGGTAACCGAGATGGTCACCGGCATCGACCTGGTGAAATGGCAGATTCGTGTGGCGTCCGGTTTGCCCCTGTCCTTTACCCAGAAGGACATCAAAATCGAAGGCGCCGCCATCGAATGCCGCATCAACGCCGAGGATCCGAACAACAACTTCTGCCCCTCCTGCGGGCGCATTACCCTGCTGCACGTGCCGGGCGGCCCCTGGGTGCGGTTCGATACGGCCCTTTATCAGGACTATTTTATTCCGCCCTTTTACGATTCCATGATGGGCAAGCTGATTGTGTACGCCAAGACCAGGGAAGAAGCCATCCGCAAAATGCAGGCGGCGCTGTGCGAGCTGGTCATCGAAGGAGTGGAGCACAACAGCGAGCTGCAGATGGACATTTTGAGCAACGAGGAATTCAAGTCCGGCCGCTATTATACCAACTTCATGTCGAAAAGAGGATAGGCCATGCTGAAGAAAAGCTTATTCAAGCGTCCGAAGAACGAGCTGGAAACCTACGACAGCAAGCATACCAAAACCGCAAGCCCCACCGTGCCGGACGAAATGTGCAGCATCTGCCCGTCCTGCCACGCCACGCTCTTTACCAGCGACTTAAGCGACAACCACCACGTCTGCCCCAAGTGCGGCCATCATTTCCGGGTAAACGCCCGCCAGCGCATCAGTATGACTGCGGACGACGGCACCTTTTCGGAGATGGACGCGGACCTGCAGTCGGAAAACCTCATCGGCTTTCCCCACTATGACGGCAAGCTCAAAAACGCCCGTCTGGAAAGCGCGGAGAAGGAAGCGGTGGTCTGCGGCACCTGTGAAATCGACGGGTTTCCCTGCGCGCTCTTTGTCATGGAACCCTATTTTATGGTGGGCTCCATGGGCACGGTGGTGGGAGAAAAGATCACCCGCCTTTTTGAATACGCGGCAAAGGAAGGCCTGCCGGTGGTGGGCTTTACCGTGTCCGGCGGCGCACGTATGCAGGAGGGCATTTTGTCCTTGATGCAGATGGCGAAAACCAGCGGTGCGGTCAAGCGCCATTCCGACGAAGGCCTCCTTTACATCACAGTTCTGACCGACCCCACCACCGGCGGCGTCACCGCCAGCTTTGCCATGGAGGGCGACGTTATTATCGCCGAGCCGGGCGCTCTGGTGGGCTTTGCCGGACCCAGGGTCATCGAGCAGACCATCCGCCAGAAGCTGCCCGCGGGATTCCAGCGGGCGGAGTTCTTGCAGGACAAGGGGTTTGTGGACGCGGTGGTCAGCCGGCTCGAGCAGAAGAGGTACTTGGCGAAGCTGCTGAGCCTGCACGCAAAGGAGGCGGAGTAAAGAATGGAAGCAATCGAACGCGTAAAAGCCGCCCGGGCGAAAGGCCGCCCCACCGGCACCGACTTTATCCATAAAATCTTTACCGACTTTACCGAGCTGCACGGGGACCGCCGTTACGGCGACGACAAGGCGGTGGTCAGCGGCATCGCTAGACTTATCGACATGCCGGTAACCGTCATTGCCCTGGAACGGGGCCATGACACCACCGATAAAATCAAGCGAAACTTCGGCTGTGCCCACCCGGAAGGGTACCGCAAGGCGTTGCGGCAGATGAAGCTGGCGGAAAAATTCCATCGCCCGGTCGTCTGCTTTATCGACACTTCCGGCGCTTACTGCGGCAAGTCCGCCGAGGAGCGGGGCCAAGGGGAAGCGATTGCCGAAAACCTGATGGAAATGATGACGCTGAAAACCCCGATCATCTCCATACTCATCGGAGAAGGGGGCAGCGGCGGGGCCTTGGGGCTGGCGGTGGCCGACGAAGTCTGGATGCTGGAAAACGCGGTCTACTCGGTTATTTCGCCTGAGGGCTGCGCGAGCATCCTGTGGAAAGACCCCAGCAAGTCCGCCGAGGCGGCGGAGTGTCTGAAGCTCACCGCGGGCGACCTTTTGTCCCTGCGGGTGATCGAACGGGTGTTCAAAGAGCCGGGCGAGGACTTTACTGAGCTTTATGAAACCATCCGCACCGAGCTTTACAGCACCATCCAGAAAAATAAGGCGCTGCCCACCGAGCAGCTTTTGGACCACCGGTACCACCGGTTTCGCAGAATCGGGTGGGACGGCCGATGATAACCATTGTCACCGATTCCACCGCATACCTGACTAAGGGTCAGGCCCACAAGCTGGGCGTCAGCCTGGTCCCGGTGAACTTCACCATTGACGGCAAGTCCTTCAGTGAAAGCTTTGCCGACCAGAAGGGCCGGTATGAGGCGCTGGTGGGGGAGCACATCTTTCAGTGCACCACCGCCCATCCACCCATCTCCACCTTTGTGGCGGCCTTTGAAAAGGAGCTTCGGGCGGGCAACGAGGTACTGTGCATCGTCATGTCCTCCCGCTTAAGCGGCACTTATTCGAGCGCCACCCTGGCGGCCCAGGAGTTAAACGACCGGCGCATTACGGTGGTGGATTCCCTTTCTACCGCCGGCGGGCAGTATCTGCTCGTTCAGAAAGCCCGAGAGCTGATAGACGCGGGTATGGGGCTTCACGAGGCGGCCGCCCAGCTTGAGCAGATCAAAAAGCAGGTGGGAACCGCTTTTTCCGTGGACAATATGGACGCATTGCGCCGCAGCGGCCGGCTGGGGCTGGTGCGCCAGTCGGTGTCCGCCATTCTCAACATACGCCCCCTGCTCACTCTCAAAGACGGAGCAATCGTGGCCGACGGCATGGCTAGAGGCCGCACCGAACAAATTAGAGCTTTGATCGCCAAGGTCCCGCCCGAGGCGGGCCGGGTGGTGGCCGAGTACTTCGGCCCCGGCGTGGAGCCAAAAAAATTACCGCCGCCTTAAAGCAGGCAGGAGTGGACGCAGATGTCACCGTTTCGCGGATCGGACCGGTGCTGGGCATCCATCTGGGCCTGGGCGTCGTGGGCC
>CATONX010000032.1 GCA_951801675.1 uncultured Eubacteriales bacterium
AGCCGGTCATAGACGGAATGATACTTGGCAAGCAGGTCCGGATACCCCCCGAGGCTATCCAGATAACCCATATGCTTTTGAGGGGAAAGAAGGGCCTGGTTTTCATGCTGGCCGTGAATATTCAGAAGGGTACGCCCCACCTCCCGCAGAATGGACACGGTGGTAAGGCGGCCGCCGATGCGGCAGACTGTCTTTCCCTCAGCGCTGATTTCCCGCTGCAAGAGAAGCGTGCCGTCCTCCTCGCAGGAAAAACCGTTTTCCTCCAAAATTCGGGCGGCAGCGGGGCCGACCGCGTCAAACAAAGCGCTGACCCGGGCGGTTTTTGCCCCAGTGCGCACCACGTCCCGCGATACCCGCTCCCCCATCACGGCGTTGATGGAGTCAATCACGATGGATTTTCCCGCGCCGGTTTCGCCGGTCAGGATATTGAGCCCCTGACCGAAAGAAATGTCCGCGTATTCGATGACTGCAATGTTTTCAATATGAAGCGTTACCAGCATCGTTCTATCCCCTAGCGGTGAAAGGATTTGAGATCCTGCATCAGTGTCTGTGCGTTTTCACTGGTACGGCAGATTACCAGAATGGTATCGTCTCCCGCCAGCGTACCGGCAACGCCTTCCCAATGCATGGAATCAAGCGCTGCGCAGGCGGCATTGGCCATGCCCGAATAGCATTTGATGATGATAAGGTTCTGGGCGGAATCCATAGAAAGGACGGCATCGGCAAATATGGTACGAAACTTCGAAGAAATACCGGCATGCTCTGCCTTTGCGGCCACATAGCGGTATTTTCCATCGCTGTCAAGCGATTTTACTAAACGCAGCTCTTTGATATCCCGGGACACCGTAGCCTGGGTAATGTTATAACCGTGTTCCTTGAGGCACCGCAGCAGCTCCTCCTGGGTATCGATGGAGTATTGCTCGATCAGCTCGAGGATTTTCGCATGTCGTTTTGTTTTCATGTTGTTCCTCCAAAGTTGACAGGGTAAAATAGGCCAAAGCAGATGATTTATCCTCTGCGGTGCATGAGTTTGTGGGTTAAGGTTTCGTAAAACGTCGCTTCCTTGAGGCGGATGAGCTTGGCGGAAATGGCCGCCTTGCGTATGGTAACGGTATCCTTGGGCCTAAGCGCCCGGCCCAGACGGCCGTCCACCGTCAGATAGGCTCCCTCGCCGTAGCGGGTACTGGCGGTGACGGATACCACCGAATCGTCTTTAAAGAGAATGCTGCGGTCAAAAAGAGAATGCGGGCAGATGGGCGTGACCAGCATCCCGTCCATCTCCGGGTCCAAAACCGGGCCTCCGGCTGAGAGCGAATAGGCCGTCGATCCGGTTGGCGTAGAGAGAATCACTCCGTCCGCCCGGTAAGAAGCGATTTCCCGGCCATTTAAGGTCACGGCTAAATCGAGAATCCGGGAAACGGTACCTTTGGAGATGACCGCATCGTTCAAGGCGTAATAGACCGCGTCTTCCCCTTCGATGCGCACATCCAGAAGCATCCGCCGGTCCAGGGTATATTCCCCGGTAAAGAGCCGGGGCAGTTTATAAAGCTCATTGGTTTCCAGGCCCGCCATGAACCCGAGCGTCCCGGCGTTCACTCCCAGCACCGGCTTTCCAAGGGGTGCCGCATAGGTCACCGTGTGCAAAATGGTGCCGTCGCCCCCCAAGGCGAGAACCAGATCGCATTCCCGGTAAAGCTCCTCCCTTTGCAGATAAGAGGCGCCTTCAAAGGGGAACTTCTCCCGGTCCTTATCTTCCAGCAAAAGTTTCGCACCCAGAGAAGCGAGACGGGAAGCAATCTCCGGAAAATACGCCTGGGCCCCTTGTTTGCCGGGGTTTGCGACAATGGCAATCTTCATGTGGCTTTTCCCCCTTGCAGCGCTTTATGGGATTGTTCCACCAAGGCCTTGGCGTCACAGCCGTCAAAGCATTCGCCCAGGCCGTCCTTTTTCAGGTGCATCAGATATTCAATGTTTCCTTCCGGGCCGCGCACCGGGGAAAAATCCAGGTGCATCAGGGAAAAGCCTAAGCTTCTGGCAAAGGCGGTGACCGCTTCAATCACCTCAAGGTGAATCTCCGGTTCCCGCACCACGCCCTTTTTCCCCACCTTTCCCTTGCCGGCTTCAAACTGGGGCTTAATGAGGCAGACCGCTTCGCCCCCGTCCTTGAGCAGCTCTTTGAGCACCGGCAGCACCAGCTTCAAGGAAATAAAGGAAACGTCTATGCTTGCGAAGTCCAGCGGTTCGCCCAGCTGGTCGGGCGTGACATACCGGATGTTGGTGCGCTCCAGGTTCACCACCCGCTCGTCGGTGCGAAGCTTCCAGGCCAGCTGGCCGTACCCTACGTCCACCGCGTACACCTTTTTCGCGCCGTTTTGCAGCATACAGTCGGTAAAGCCGCCGGTGGAAGCACCGATGTCCATAGCGGCGGCGCCCGAAAGGTTCAATCCGAAGCGCTTTACCGCCTTGTCAAGCTTCAGCCCTCCCCGGCTGACAAAGGGGATATCCGACCCGCGCACTTCGACCTTTGCATCCACCGGCACCTGGTTGCCGGGCTTATCGGATTTTTGTTCGTTTACATAGACGCTGCCCGCCATAATCAAGCGCTGGGCCCGTTCCCGGCTGGGAGCCAGACCCTTCTCAAAAAGCAGGACATCCAGTCGTTTCTTTTCCGTCACAGCTCACACTCCTGCTCGACAATCTGCGCCATAGAGGCGGCGTCCAGATGGTATTTCTTCATGGCGCTTGCCACGGTTGCCTGGGCGATAAAGCCGTCCGGCAGGGTATGGGCCGAATAGGTTCCCTCAAATTCGCCCGAAAGCAGGGAAAAGCCGAAATGCTCCGCCACCCCTCCGGTGCGGATACCTTCTTCAAAGAAAAAGACCTTCCGATACCCTTTTGCAACGTACAGCGCCTGGGGATCTATGGGTTTGATGCGGTTTAGTTTGAGAATATCCATCTCGATTCCCTTTTGTGCAAGGCTTTCCCGAGCTATGCAAGCGTTTGCAAAGATCCGCCCATAGGTAATGAGAAGCACCTTTGCCCCGCCGCCCAGCAAGGAATAGGACGCAGGGGCGGGCGTATATCCTTGAGGCAGGGCTGGCTCCCCGCCGCGCGGGTAACGCACCGCCACCACCCCTTTATACTGGTAAACGGCTTCCTTGAGCATCCAGTGAAGCTCCGCGTAAAAGCTGGGAGCAAAGACGGCGACGTTGGGGATGGTATTTAAAAATGCCGCGTCGAACACGCCCTGGTGGGTCTCCCCGTCCTCTCCGACCAAACCCGCCCGGTCGATGCACAGCACGATCTTGGCGTTTTGCAAAGCCGCGTCGTGGATGAGCTCGTCGTACCCGCGCTGCAGGAAGGTGGAATAGACGGCGAAAACCGGCAGCATTCCGTTCTTCGCAAGGCCCGAGCAGAAGGTGATGGCGTGCTCCTCGGCAATGCCCACGTCGAAAAATCGATTGCGGTAGGTGTGAGAAAACTCCGTTAGTCCCGTGCTTTCGGTCATGGCGGCGGTCACCGCGCAGACGCGCGGGTCGCCGGAAGCAAGGTCACAGATTTCCCGGCCGAAGACGCTGGAAAAATTCTCCCGGCTGGCCGGGGCGTCCCCGGTTTCAATGTCAAACCCGGAGGTGCCGTGAAAGTCCTTGGGCCGCTCCTCGGCAAAGGTGTAGCCCTTGCCTTTGACGGTACATACGTGCAAAAGCACCGGCTGATGGATGGATTTGCAGCTTTCCAGCACCGCGCAGAGCTTCCCCAAATCATGCCCATCCACCGGGCCCATATAGGCAAAGCCCATATTCTCAAACAGAGTGTTTCCGTAAAGCATGCTTTTAACGCCGGATTTCACCTTGACAATGGCCCGATTCAGCGGCGGCCCCATCAGGGGAACCTTCTGCAAAAACCGGTCCACTCCTTTTTTAAAACGCAAATAACGCGGACTGGAACGCAGCACGGCCAAATGCCGCGCCACCGAGCCCACGTTTCTGGATATGGACATTTTGTTGTCGTTTAAAATTACAATCAGCCGGTCCTTGCTGCGTCCGGCATTGTTGAGCCCCTCGTAGGCGAGACCGCCGGTCAGCGCCCCGTCTCCGATGACGGCGATGATATGCCCGTCGTCCCCTTGCAGGCTTTTGGCCTTGGCAAGACCGAAGGCCGCCGAAATCGAGGTGCTCGAATGGCCGGACACGAACGGGTCGTGTTCGCTTTCGTCCGGCCGGCAGAAACCGGAAAGGCCGTTTTCCCGGCGAAGGGTAGAAAACTGGTCGTATCGACCGGTCAGCAATTTATGCGGATAGCATTGATGCCCGACGTCCCACACGATCTGGTCCTTCGGCGAGGAAAACACACGGTGCAACGCCATAGTCAGCTCCACCACGCCCAGATTGGAGGCCAGATGCCCCCCGTTTTGGGAAATCGTCTGAATCAATGCTTCCCGGATTTCACCGCACAGGCCGCCGAGCGCTTCAAACGGCAGCGCCTTTACGTCCGCGGGCGAATGGATGGTCGGCAATATTCGTTCAGACGCCATTGCGAAACGATCTCCTTTGTTCAAATTCCCCATGGCTGTGGACGTGGTCCCGGTACGAAACTTTCGGGTACGTCCTGATCTGAATAATTATACCACAAGATGCAAGTAAATTCAAAGCGATTATTGGGGAACAATCATCGCAACCAAAATTCCCAGCAGGGCGCCCGCCAGCACTTCCAGCGGTGTGTGGCCCAGGTATTCCTTTAATTCCTTCTCTTCCTCGTCCAGCGGCTCGGTCAGCTCTCCTTCGGTTTCTTCCTCTTGGTTAAAGGGTGGCATACGCCGCATCTCGTTGATGGCCTTGGCGTGCTCACCGGCCGCCCGGCGCACTCCCATGGCGTCATACATGACGATGATGGCGAACAGAAAGGCAATGGCAAACAGAGGCGAGCTCACACCTTCCACCCGGGAAATGGCAATGGTGAGCGCGCATACGGTAGCCGAATGAGCGCTGGGCATTCCCCCGGCTCCCACCAACCGCTCCGGCTCGAAACGCTTGAGTTTGATAAACGTGACCGTCGTCTTCATTACCTGGGCAATCAGCCAGGCGATGACCGCCGACATCAGCACGTAATTATGGAAGGCTGCGTTAATGGTATTCATCGTTTCTCCACCCGTCAGTTTTTCCGGCCGGCTAAGTAGAAAGCCAGTTCTCGAAGAGCGTCCGCCCGTTCCCCGAAGGGGGCCAGAGCGTCCACCGCCTCCTTGGTAAAGGCATCGGCCATCCGTTTGGCCTCTTCCAGGCCGTAAAGAGTCACATAGGTCGATTTCTTGTCCCGGCTGTCCTTCCCGGTGCTTTTGCCCAGAGTGGCCGCGTCGCTGACTACGTCGAGAATGTCATCGGTTACCTGAAAGGCCATGCCGATGTTCTTCGCATAAGCGGTGCAGGCGGCCAGCGCCTCTTCCTCTGCACCGGCCGCATAGCAGCCCATGCGGGCGGCGGCCAAGATCATCGCGCCGGTTTTCGCCGCGTGCATGGCTTTGAGAGTCTCGTAGTCAATCTGCTTATCCTCCGAGTCTAAATCAATGACCTGACCGCCTACCATCCCCAGATATCCCGAAGCGGCGGCAAGCTCTTTCGCGGCAAGCAGCACACGGGCGGGTTCGGCAGGGCTTTTCAGAAGTGTTTCGAACGCGAGGCTTAGAAGCGCATCTCCTGCAAGCAGGGCTAGGGCTTCTCCGAACTGCTTATGGGTGGAAGGCTTTCCCCGGCGCATATCGTCGTCGTCCATACAGGGCAGGTCGTCGTGGATGAGGGAATAGCTGTGCACCATCTCCACCGCGCAGGCAAAGGGCATCACGTCCTCTTCCCTTCCCCCGCATACCTTACAAAATTCCAGCGCCAAGGCCGGACGAATCCGTTTGCCGCCCCCCAAAAGGCTGTAGCGCATGGCCTCGATCAAGTCCGCCTGCAGGCAATCCTGCTTGGGCAGAAACCCTTCCAGGGCTTTCTCTACCTTTTGGGAATAAAAACGCAGCATTTCTTCGATGGACATGAGAGTTCCTCCGTTCTTTTGACTTCCTGGCATCTTATTCCTGCGCCGGCGGGTCCGCCTCTTCGCTGAGCTCTTCAATACGAAGCTGGGCGTTTTTGAGCGTTTCGTCGCAAAACTTGGCAAGCTCCGTACCCTCTTCAAACAGCTTTAAGGACTTTTCCAGCGGGGCTTCTCCCTGCTCCAAAAGCGCCACAATCTCGTCAAGCCGCTTCATGGCGGCCTCAAAGGTTCGTTTCGGCATGGTCTTCTCCATTTCTATCGGTGGTTTTAAAAGGGACAGCGTCGTTCATTTCCCGGGAAATCACCCGGCAGGAAAGACTGCCGTCCATGAACTTCAGGTGAAGGTCCTCACCAGGCTGGGCCTTTTCCGCCTTGGTAACAAGACCGCTTTCATTCGACGCGATGGCGTAGCCCCGTGCCAGCACCTCTAAGGGGCTTAAGGCATCGAGCTTGCCTGCCAGGACGCCAAAGGCCTGGCGCTGGGTGCGAATGGTATGCAAAAAAGCGGATTTGAGCTGCTCCGCCCGATAGTCGAGCTTCATCCGGCGAAGCTCCACCGCGTAAAGCGGGGACGCCATGCTGCGGCTTTGGCGGATGGCAAGAAGGCGGCGGCGGTTTTCCTCGATGCGCCGCTGTAAGGCGCGTTTCATGGCAGCCTGGCGCTCAAAAAGCTGGAGTTGGAGGTCTCCCCGGTCGGGGGCGGCCAGCTCCGCCGCGGCGGAAGGGGTGGGTGCGCGCAGATCGGCCGCAAAGTCACACAGAGTAAAGTCCGTCTCATGGCCCACGGCGGAAATGATCGGGATTTGCGACGCGGCTACCGCACGGACCACGATTTCCTCGTTAAAGGCCCACAAATCCTCCATGGAACCGCCGCCCCGTCCAACAATGAGAACGTCGGCGGCTCCGCGCTCGTGAAAGCGGCGGATGGCGGCGGCAATCTGCCCTGCCGCTTCCGTGCCCTGCACCAAAACCGGGCAGAGAACCAGAGTCGCCAGCGGGTAGCGCCGGGTGAGCACGTTGCGGATATCCTGAAGCACCGCGCCGGTCGGCGAGGTCACCACGCCGATGCGCGTCGGGTACTTGGGAACCGGGCGTTTGCGTCCGGCGTCAAAAAGCCCTTCCTTCGCAAGCTTTTCCTTGCGCTGCTCAAAGGCCAGCTGCAAAGAGCCCACGCCGTCGGGCTGCATATCGTCAATATAAATCTGGTACTGGCCGCTGCGCTCAAACAAAGACACCCTCCCGCGCACCAGCACCTTCATGCCGTTTTGAGGCGTAAACTTGATGCGGGAGGCGGCGCTTCGGAACATCACCGCCTGAACGACGGCGTTATCGTCCTTGAGAGACAGATAGAAATGACCCGAGCGGTAGTGGTTGACAAAGTTGGAGATTTCCCCGCACACATAGACCGATTGAAGATGGGGATCCCCGTCCAAAAGGGATTTGATATAGGTATTGAGCTGAGAAACACTCAAAAGCAAGCTGCTCACGGATACCTCCGATTCATGATGGGTTTTTCCGAGAAAAAGCGCGGGCCGCCAGAAGGGCGATGCCCGCCGCGTTGTCGGAAGAAAAGGCCGGGTCTGCAAACCGGGCGCCAAAGCGCTTTGTAAACCGGGCGCGGATGTAAGAGTTGGACATAACGCCGCCGGCGTATAAAAGCGGCAAGGGTCCGTACTGCTGCATAAGGCCGGCCGTCATCTCTTCCAGCGCGGCGGCCACATAGCAAAGGCAATACTTCGCCACCGCCTGCCGACTCTCTCCCTGAGAAAACCGCTTTTCGCACTGGTTTTGCAGGCCGGAAAGACAGCAGTCGAGCCCTTTCATGGCTGGCCTTACCCGAAATTCTTCCGGGCATTCCGAAGCCAGCGCGTCCAAACCACGGCCGGCCGGGAAGGACAGACCCAGCATAACTCCCACCCGGTCAATGACCTGGCCCGCGTTTAAATCCAGCGTTTTGGCCACGCATTCGCAGTGAAATCCGTCCCCCTGCGGGGTGACCAGCAGTGCCTCGGTGGTGCCGCCGGACACGTGAAAGGCTAGAAAGCGGCCCTTAAGCAGTTCCATAGAGCCGGAGGAATAAAGGGCCGCCATCACATGCCCGTCCTGATGGGAAAACCGAAAAAGCGGGGCATGGGCAGCCGCCGCTAAGGAACGGGCGGTTCCCTCCCCCACGAGAAAGCAGGGCATGTAAGACCCTTCCACCGATCTCGGGCGGGTGGATACGCCGATGGCATCCACAGGCCCGTCCAACGTCAGGGCCTCCATCCGCCCGGGAAGCTGCACGGTATGGTGAAACACCGCGTCGCTTTGCTTTAGGCCGATGGCCTGGTCCTTCACCGGCAAAAGCTTCTTTTCCTGGCGGATTTCCTCCCGGAGGGTATCATAGAGACAGACCGAGGTGGTATAATTGCTCGTGTCAATCCCGAGAATGCGGGCCATCAGAGCGCCGCCTCCTCCTGACGCGATATGGAGCCGAGAACGCCGTTTACAAAGGAGGATTCCTCATCCCCGGCGTATTTCTTCGCAAGCTCCACCGCCTCGTTGATGGAGACGCTTACCGGCACGTCTAAGACAAACTTCATCTCATACACCGCCATGCGCAAAAGGGCGAGCGCCACCCGGGAAACTCGTTTTTTCTCCCAGTTGATGAGGTGCTTTTCAATGAGAGCGTCCAGCTCCTCGCTCTTTTCACATACGCCGCAGGCCACTGCCGTGGAAAACGCATCCTCCCGGATGGCTCTCGCTTCCACCGCGGCTTCTATGATCTCTTCCATGCTCTCCTCACGGAAGCTTTTTTCAAATATCAGCAAAAACGCCTGTTCTCTGGCTTCTCGCCTTGTCATCCTGGTTCCTCCCGACGGAAAAGGGGAAGCCTTTTCCTGTTAATTACGGCTGTACCGCCGCAGGGTCCTGAAAACAAATATCCATCACATGAACGTTGACCCGGTTGACCGGGCGCCCCGTCATGCTCTCCACGCAGGATTTTACATTCTGCTGCACGCGCCCCGCAACCTCGGGAATTCGCGCAGTGCTTTTGAGATTTACATAAACGTCGATGACAATTTTCTCGTCTTCCTGCCCAATGCGTACCGACCGGGCGCTGTGCTTTTTGTCCATAAAACGCTTGAGATCGGTCCGGTTCGCCAAGGACGCTACCCCGTCGATTTCAGACGCGGCCGTACCGGCGATAGCCACCAGCACCTCCTGGGAAATGATGCAGGTTCCTTCGCTGCCCTCGCTTGGACGGTTTTCCATCATAAAAAAGCCTCCTATTCACTCAAAAACAGCGTGATGCGGCCGGGAAACCTCCAAGGAATCCCGCAAACCGGCAGGGACAGCATGCCAAAAGGCGCCTCCCTTTTCCGGAATGCTCTGCCGCCAAAGGCCGTGAAAACGATTCGTCATTTATTATACCACATTCTGTGAATGAAACAACCGTTTTTTCGAGATTGCGGCCTTGCGGTTGCAAATAGGCTTTGGTATAATGGCGGCATGTAAAAATTTTCTGGTTTCTCCCTTTCTTATGTTTCTTTTGAAAAGGAGAGCCGGGATGCCCGGAGAATGGACCGGTCGGTCCGCCCGAGGCGGAAAGAAGGGACAAGCGGATGAACTTTACCACTCCATTGGGAAGCGTGGCAAACGAAACTTTCCTTTATGTATCCGAGGGAGACGCGGTGCTTGTGGGTTTTGCAGCCTACCTGATTTGCTATTTTGCGTTTTTCAGGCGAAAACGCCCCTTTGAAAAGGTCTGCCTTGCTTTGCTCTTTGTGTACGCAAGCCTGGCCCTTTCCATGACCCAGACCATCCTGTTTCCCTGGGCCATCCAAGTGTCGGCTCAGGCGACCGCGGAGCATCTGCAGAACATTCAGTGGGTACCCTTTGCGTCGGTATCTCAAGTGTTTCATTTCAGCTTTGTTTACAATGACTACTATCCCATTCTCAAACTGGTGGTGGGGAATTTTGTGGCGCTGATGCCCCTCGGCATCCTAGTCCCTTTGCTGCGAAAGCAGATGCGCCTGCCGTCGGTTTCGCTCATGGCACTTCTGACAAGTGTGTCGCTGGAAGGGCTGCAGCTTCTTACCAACATACTGGGCGGCCGGGTAAGAGCGGTGGAGCTCGACGACGTGATTTTAAACGCGGCGGGCTGTATCGTAGCCTATCTGGTGCTGGCGGGCTGCCGCAGGCTCTTTGTGGTTGAGCCGGTCAAGCGTACCGCTGCAAAGCGTCCGAAACGCCGCCGGGCAAAGCGGTAAGCTTGGCCTGAATACCGTGCCTGTGGGTGGCAATCGCATGAGCCAAAGCCGCCGGTTGAATGGTGTGCATGTACCCGTAAAAGGCAAGCCTGTGATGCTTGATGCAAACGCTTTCTATGGAGGCCTCCCGCCGCAAGGATGATCGTTTCCATCACGATGAGAAAGAGCGCCGATTCTGGAAGGGATCGGCGCTCTTTCTCGGCACAGCCAGGGAGAACCGCTGCGACGGTAGCTTGACCGTCGAAAACCCTCTTGCCGGAGGCACTGGAGATGGTTCTCCCCTTGTTTAGCAGCCTAGCGCGCAAAAAGGGACCCCTTCCATCCCAAGGAAGGAGTCCCTTTTTGCATATGGTAAGGAAACCCTGGATTCGGGGTCTGCGGCTGGTTACTGAACCGGCACGATGTTGATGGCGCCGCCTTTGACGTCGGAATTGGCGGTGATGATGTCCTTAATCTGCATAACCTCGCTGGCAACCAATTCGGGAGACTGGACCACCACGGTGGCCTTCTCCCCGTCCAAGTATACCATGCAGTCGGCAAAGCCCTTGGCTTTGATGAGGTTTTCAATTTTCCCTTCCGTCTCGATGTTGGACGCAATCTGGGCGGATTGGGCCATGGCCTGAGTTTGAGTGGCCGCGTCGGCGTCTACGTTATTGAGCACGTCTTTGATGGTATCGAGGGCTTCGTCCCGGGTGCGTTCCCGGTTGAGGCGGGCTTCCACAAAATACTGGCTGGCCTGGGCATTGGTCTGGGTGGTGGAGGCGTCGGAAGAAGGGTTTTCAGAAGCCGAACCGGAGACGGTGGCGTCACCGGAGGTGTTGACAAAGGCCGCGTCCCCATATTGCTTGGACGAGGTGAGTGCCCCCGTCGCCGTCAGGTCGTCGCCCGCCACGGAAAACTGCCAGTTGAGATAGACCGCCAGGCCCAGCGCCACAACTAGTGCCGCAATAACGATTTGTCTTTTTCCTAAAATCGCGTTCATACTGCTCTCTCCTCATCATTTCGATAATTTGGTAACGCATACCCGTTTTGATGATATATCCAAGGCGGTGGTTACCGCCTGAGTTACCCGCTGCTGTACGACGGCGTCGTCTCCGCCCGCGCACACGATGATGACCCCCTTGACGGTGGGTTCCTTCTGAGTTCGCACCAGCGCCTCCTTCCCGTCCGATCCGTCGACGACAGTGACCGACCTTTGGGTATCGTCCTTCTCGGTAATGCGCTTGGTGTCGTCGCCGGAAATGTCCTGGGATTTGTCGGTGTTCTTGCGCTCCTCGCTTTCGTAGACATACTCCACGCCGTTTTCCAGGGTCACCATGATCTGGGTTTCCCCCACTCCCTGGATGCTACACACCACCCCCATCAGCCGGCTTTCCAGCTCTTTGGTATAGGCCTCCACGGAAAAGGTCTGGGTAGTTTTCGCTTCCTCCTTTGGTTTGGAGGAGGGCAGGATGCTGGAAAGGAAGATTAAGAGGATAGCGACGGCTCCGACAATCAGCAAAAGCTTGCGCCCTTTGTCTCCCTTGAGGTATTCGGTGAGCTTTGCAAGCGAAAAAGATGCGCTGCCTGTTTTGTTCATGGCTCTTCACCTCCTATTTCCCGGCCACCGTTACCACGGGATTGAGGCCGAGTACACTTTGCAGGGCCGTCCCTACGGCCTCCTTTTTGGAAGCGTCCTTTTCGGTCAGCAAAACCGTAACCTGTTTCATGGATATGCCGCCGTCTTCGGCAATATCCATATCTACGGCGATTTTTTTCGGACGAACCTCCAAGGCGTCAAGACTTTCCTGGACCAGGGCGGATATGCGCTTCTCGATCTGGCTGCGGATCTGGGCGTTGACCTGGTCGGCCAATTGCCCGCTCGTCTCTATTGCTTCTTCCTGAAAAGAGGAGACATCCAAATTGAGGGACAAGCCTTTCATGGAAAGAAAGGGGGAAATCAAACAGCATAAAAAGAACACGCCCAGCACCATCTGAAACATTTTCTCCATCTTCCCAGACGGAATGAGCATTTTCGCAAGCGCCGCCACCACCGCACCCGCGCACAGGGTGACGGCCCAGGTTTTGAGCATTTCGATCATACGGTTCCCCCCAGCATCATCATAATGGCGGTAGAGACGACGATCACCAGCGCGCAGCAGATCATCACCGCGCTCAGAAGGGACAGCACCTTGGCCGCCGCCCGGATGACGGCGGTAAGCTGCCCTAGGCCGAACACGTCCCCGATAGCCGCCGTCAGGTTCAATGCCAGCTGCCACACCAGCGTTTCCAGCAGGGCGGGCAGGAAGATGAGGATGACGGCGAAAATGCCGAAGGCGCCCACCGTGGACTTTAGAAGCTTCAAGCAGGTGTAGACCGAGCCTAGCGCGTCCCCCACGGCGCTTCCCACCACGGGGATGAAGCTGCCGGCCATGAACTTGGCGGTTTTTAAGGTCACCGTGTCTGCCGAGGAGCCCACCACGCCCTGCACCGTCATCAGCCCTACGAATACCGTCATCAGAATGCCCAGCACCCAGGAAGCGGTCTTGTGAAGCGTATTGGCTAAGGAGGTCAGGTTTAAGTCAGGCGCTAAGGAAGCCACGATGGAAAAGGCCAGAAAGATGGTCATCAGAGGGACTAAAAAGGTGGAGGCGCCCCAGTTTAAAAGCTCCGCCAGCCCCAAAAGCAGCACCTGGTATGCCCCTGCGCTCACCGCCTGGCCGGAGGTCATCAAAATCCCGGCAAACACCGGGATAAAGGAGAGCAGGAAGGCGGCTCCCGATTGGATGGCGGCTCCCGCTCGTTCGATGACGCCTACCAAGGGGATCAAGATCACGGTACAGATGGCTAAAGTGGACACCACACTGAACACGCCGGTCAAGGGGCGTTCCCCCATGGTGGAGCGAAAGCCCCCCAGCAGCGCGCACAGGAGGATGACCCCGATGATGGCGGCGCCCGCCTTGATGGGAGCGCCGGCGCTGCTCAAAAGGGCCTGCAGCCCGGTATTGAGGATGCTTTCGGGCGTCAGGCCGATGAGGGAATCCGCGTCGATATCCGAAAGTCCCAGCTGGTCGAGAAGGTCCCTGGTTTCCTTAGGAAGGCTTCCCGCCAGGTCATTGGCGCCGCTGTCTTCCAGGAGGGCGTCATAATCGGCGCCTTCCTCTGCGACGCTTTGGGCCGAGACCGGTATGGTCACCAGCAGGACAAAAAGCAGAATCAGCACGATCCGTCTGCCCATACCTGTCTCCCTCCCTTCTCTTTTACATCCATGTACCGGTTTCCTCAGCCGCGTATAAGGGAAACCGCCACCTCAATCACCTTTTCAAACAGCGGCAGCGATAGAATGAGAATCCCCGCCTTGCCCGCGATCTCGATTTTGGAGGCAAGGGCGGTCTCCCCGGCGTCCCGGCAGGAGTCACAGGAAAGCTGGGTGATGTAACAAATGCCCAGGGACTTGATGAGAATCATGCCGTATTCCACCGGCATTCCAGAGAGGTTTACAAGGTCTCCAAGCTGGGTGAGCGCCGGCCGGATCTGAAAAAGAATCATCAGCAGGATGACCGCGCCGGCGCATAGGCTGATGGCGATGGAGTACTCGGGGTTATACTTGCGGATGAGAACCGAGATGACCGCCGCCACGATACCGACCCCCGCGATGGCGATGACGTTCATAACCCGAACACCGACTTTACCATGCGGAACAGGTCGCTGATCTCCTGAATGATCATGGTCAGCACCACGATGAGCCCGGCGAGGGTGGTGAGCATGGCCTGCTCTTCCCTTCCCGAGCGGATGAGCACCTGGTTGAGTACCGCGACGATGATGCCGATGGCGGCGATTTTAAAGATAAGGTCGATGTCCATTTTCACCCTCCGTTGTCTTCGGACCGGTCCGTTTTTTTACAGCAAAACGATGGAGATGCCGATGCCGGACAGCAGTCCCAATTTCAAATAGAGCTTTCCGTGCTTGTCCTTCTCTTCCCGGGCCGACTGGAGCGACTGTCCGAACAGCTCTTTATGCAGCGAGCAGTTGGCCAGCTGGCCGTCCACGTCGGTGGTGCCCACCCCGCAGCCGAAGGACAAGAGAAGCTTTTGGTCCCGTTCGCTCAAATCCATGGCCTTGGCCTTTTCCCGCACCGCTTGGGCCCAGGCGGTGGGAAACTCGGTTCCTTCCCGGCACAGCCGCTCGCATTCCCGCAGGAAGGGCAGGCATTTGTACTCCTCCCGCCCCGCCGCGTCGGCTAAAATTTTCGCGATGGGGGCGGCCCGGTATTCCATTTCACTGGCCAGGGTCTGCAGAAAGGAGAGGATGGCCTCCAGATACCGCACCCGGGCGGTATACTGCATGGATTTCATCATCCCCATCCCGCCGCAAACCAGGATAATCAGCAGAAGTCCTGCGTATTTCATCTTCGTCCTCCATCGTATAGATGTGTGCGAGCTGTCCGGGCTGATCCCGGCCCGCCAGCATGGCGATACAGGAAAAAGCTCCGGTTTTTAGGAGCTTGACGGCCTGGGTGCGTTTTGAGAGCTCCTCGATGGAGCCTAGGTGGATGGAGGTGACAAAGCGCACGCCGGAATGAACCCCGGCTTCTACCGCCCGAATCTCTTCCTCCTCCCCGATCTCGTCGCACAAAATCACGTCCGGCGACAGGCAGCGCAGGGCGTGCAGGATGCCCTGGGCCTTGGGATAACCGTCCAGACAGTCGCAGCAGGGACCCAAATCGTTTTGCGGCTGGCCCCGGTAAACACCCGCGATTTCCCCCCGCTCGTCCACCACGCAGACCTTTAAAATCCGTCCGGTCCCGCCGGAGGAAAGCTGGCGGGCCAGGTCACGAAGAAGGGTGGTCTTTCCGCAGGCGGGAGGCCCCGCTATCAGGACGCCGCCGCCTTTGGCGAACTCCGTGGAATGAAGAAGCCGGTCGGCGGTGCCGAAATGCTGCCGGGCGATGCGCAGGTTCAGGGAGGAGATGTCCTTGATGTTGTGGATGACCCCCTCCTGGAGCACCGCCGTGCCGCAAAACCCCGCCCGGTGGCCTCCGCGTATCGTGATAAAGCCGTGGTTGATTTCATGCTGAAAGCTATGTACCGAATATTCGCACAGGCAGGCGAAAGCCTGTTCCATCTGCCTGGGCGTGACCTTGGGAAGCCCATCGTGACAGCATCGGGCGGTGCGGCCGTTCTGGTCGAGGAAAAGTTCTCCGTCCGCGCTGCTCAAAACCACCGGCTGCCCGGTACGGATGCGGATTTCCTGGGTCTTTGCTTTTATGGAAGGGGGCAGCTGGGACAGCATGCCGCTTAAAGCGCACCCAAGCTGTGCCGCCGCCTCGTCAAACCGTTTGACAAAGCGATCATCGATCATCCTTACCACTCCTTTCTACCGTCCTGAAAGCCAACACTGGTTGCGGCTTATGGTAAAGAATATGGAGCCTGTCCGCAGTTTAGAACCAAAAAGGAAGGCGGCGAAGGAAAGGAATTTCTTCAAAAGCACCGGCTCTTACCGAAACACGGAAATGGCGCTTGCTTATATCTGATATTTGCGTCAAATTATTTCTTAACCTATGGAAACTTATGTGAAACCGTTGGCAACCATGCAGATTTAGACGAAAGATTCCTTACAGAAATCTAGCAAGCGAGGCCCTACCGTAGGAAAACGCGGCGACAGTTTACGAGTTCAAGTGGACACAAACGCCAAAAAAATCCGATGCTTTTATCCAGTAAAAAATAAGCGCCCGGCGAAAACCCGCCGGGCGCTGAAAACGCTGGAACCGCATGCGGTTGCAGCAGCTTATTTTCATATTTTATATTGGGTATGCCAAAATTGCCGGTGAAAATGGTCCGCAAACTTTTCTGCACCGTGCTCGTCCTGCACTGCACGCAGGAAATCGCCTAACGGTTCCCCGTTTCAGATGGCAGCGCAGAAGACGGCGGTACATCCAGGGAAACAAAGCCCTTCTTACCATGCAAATGCCCAAGCAAGCGGGTATAATGGTTCTGATGCTTTTTCGCAAACTGCTCGAATTTTAGCTTAACCGTCGGGTCGGCCGCCATAGCGGCGTAGGTCTTGTACTTTCGGACGAGGAGCTCCTCGCATCGGATTTGATCCTCGAGAGCACTGCGCCCTTCGCTGGTCAGGTCCACCATCCGTTTCACTTCCTCTTTCGAACCGTCCGCTCTGCTCCCTGTCCCAAAAGCCGTCCACGCCGCTCGTCATGAGGCAGGGCGCGCTAAGCCTGGTTTCCAAGAAGCATCCGCTTTTTCTGGGGCTGTTCTTTTGTAAGGCTTATGTAGCCTCTTTCCTGCGCGGTTCTCCCAGTTCCAGGCCGAAGCTGACCGACAGCGCGTGGTTGACGAGCTCCATGGAGGTTTCGTCCAACCGGCCCATCCGCTCCTTGAGCCGCTTTTTGTCCAGGGTGCGAACCTGCTCGAGCAGCACGATGGAATTCTTGCTTAAGCCCGTATCCTGGGCATCCAGCTGGATGTGGGTGGGCAGCTTGGTTTTGTCCTTCTGGCTGGTAATCGCCGCTGCGATTACGGTAGGACTGAATTTGTTTCCGACGTCGTTCTGCACGATCAGCACGGGGCGGATTCCTCCCTGCTCCGAGCCGACCACCGGACTCAAGTCGGCATAATAAATGTCTCCCCTTCTGATGTTCACAAATTGTCACACTCCATTATTCAAT
>CATONX010000033.1 GCA_951801675.1 uncultured Eubacteriales bacterium
GACTATCTTATTATAGTCGCCCGTCTGCGGATTATCAAGAGTTTGTGGTGCGAACCTTGAAAAAAGGACAGTTTTCCTATATAGTTAGGAGGAAACTTCAAATTATTTGTGAGGCGAAGAACTTGACAATTTGTTTTCATACCCTCGGCTGCAAGGTCAACCAATATGAGACCGAAGTGATGGCCGAACGAATGCAGAGGGCTGGATATACCCTGGCCAAAGCGGACGGGGATTGCGACGTGATCGTCATCAATTCCTGCACGGTGACCGGGGAAAGCGACGCGAAGGTGCGAAAGCTACTGCGCCGGTGCAGGCGGGAGCATCCGGGGGCGGTCATTGCGGTGACCGGCTGCTATCCCCAGGCGGTGGACGGGGCGGCGGACGCGCTGCCAGAGGCGGACATTGTGATGGGCACCCGCAACCGGGCCTTCCTGCCGGCCTATGTGGTGGACTTTTTGGAGCACCGTCAGCGCATCGTCGCCATCCGCGCCCACGAGGAAGGCGAGGACTTCGAGGCCATGCAGGTACAGGCCTTCGAGGAGCGCACCCGGGCCTTTGTCAAAATCCAGGACGGGTGCAACCGCTACTGCTCGTACTGCATCATTCCCACCGCCCGGGGACCCATTCGTTCCAAGCCCCTTTCCTCCATCAAAGAGGAGCTTTCTGCCTTGGCGAAGGCGGGTTATAAGGAAGCCGTTCTGGTGGGGATTAACCTCTCCGCCTACGGAGAGGAATCCGGCCTGACTTTGCCGGACGCCATCGAGGCGGCGGCATCGGTGGAAGGAATCGAGCGCATCCGGCTGGGATCTTTGGAGCCGGACAAGTTTGACGACGCTTTTATCGCCCGGCTCGCCGCCTGCCAGAAGCTTTGCGGGCAGTTTCACCTGTCCTTGCAAAGCGGGTGCGGCGAAACCCTTCGCCGGATGAACCGGCATTATACGCCAAAAGACTACGAAAAGGTGGTAACCCGGCTGCGTGCGGCCTTTTCAAACTGCGCCATCACCACCGACGTGATGGTGGGCTTTCCCGGGGAAACCGGGGAGGAATTCGAAGAATCCCTCGCCTTTGTAAAACGCATCCGCTTTTCGAAGGTGCACACCTTTGCCTATTCCCCCCGCCCGGGCACGGTGGCTGCCGGCTTAACCGGTCAGGTGCCCAAGGAGGAAAAGGACCGGCGCAGCCGGCGGATGATCGCCGAAACCGCCGCCGACCGGGCCGCCTTCCTAAAGGCCCAGGCCGGCCGGGAGGAACCGGTCTTGTTCGAGCAGGAAGCGGCGGGCGGCGTATGGGAGGGGTACACGCCCAACTACACGCCCGTGCGGGTATCCTGCGCGACCGCCTTGAACGGAAAAATTCTCCCGGTACGCCTGGCCAGCAGCTATGGAGACTGGTGCGTGGGGCGGCTGGCAGAACCCCAAGAGGAGGAAGAAGCATGACAAAACCGATCATCGCCGTTTCCAGCGGGGACCCGGCCGGAATCGGACCGGAAATCGTCTGCAAAGCCATGATGGACAGGGATCTGGCTGAAACCGCCCTTTGCGTGGTGGCGGGAAGCCGGAAGGTTTTTGAAGAGGTACTGGGCCGTCTTTCCCTGCCGCTGCCAATCCACCTCATCCAGATCCCGGAAGAAGCCGTTGCCGGGCCCGGGGTGCTCAACCTCATGGATTTGGATAACATCGACATGGGCCGGTTCGCTTACGGGGAGATTTCGGCCATGTGCGGCCGGGCGGCTTATGAATACATTGAGCGGTGCGTTTCCCTGGCAATGGCGGGAAAGGTACAGGCGGTGTGCACGGCGCCCATCCACAAGGAGGCACTGCGTGCGGCGAAGGTTCCCTACATCGGGCACACGGAGATTTTCGCGGCCCTGACCCATACCGAGGATCCGCTGACCCTCTTTGAGGTGCGGGGGATGCGGGTGTTTTTCCTCACCCGGCACGTATCCTTGCGGGATGCCTGCGACCTTGTGACCAAGGAGCGGATTGTTTCCTGCACAAAGCGCTGCTTTGACGCCTTGGAGCGGCTGGGAGTGAGGGACGCGACGATTGCGGTGGCGGGGCTCAACCCCCACAGCGGGGAGCACGGCCTTTTCGGCAGCGAAGAAGTCAAGGAGGTTACGCCGGCGGTCGAGGCGCTAAAGGCGCAAGGTTACCGGGTGGAAGGCCCCATCGGGGCAGACTCGGTGTTTCACCTGGCGCTGACCGGGCGGTATCAGGCGGTCCTCTCCCTCTACCACGACCAGGGGCACATCGCCACCAAAACGCTGGACTTTGAGCGCACCATCGCCATCACCAACGGCATGCCGATTCTGCGCACTTCGGTGGACCACGGCACCGCCTTTGATATTGCCGGGAAGGGCGCGGCAAGCCCAGTCAGCATGATCGAGGCGATCCGCCTGGCCGCCCGGTACGCTCCCTTTTTCCAGGGCGGCCGATAAGGTTCACGCATTCGCACGGGGCCGGGGGCATGGGCGATTATGCCTCGCTTTCGCGGGAAAAGCCTTGGGGTCCATATGCTTCCCGCTTTCTGAAATTTTCGATCTTGCCGGTTTAAAAATAAAAGCGCGGTTAGCAAAGAAGGGCGGATTGCACGTGCAATCTGCCCTTCTTTTATTTCTTTACCAGTTCTTTCGTACCCATCAAATAAGGCAGCGCCTTCTCCGGAGGCATGGGCTTTGCGTACAAAAAGCCCTGGATCAGCTCGATCCCGCACCGCTGTACAAATGCCGCCTGTTCTCCGGTCTCCACCCCTTCGGCGATCATCCGGATTCCCGCTTGTCCAAAGGTGCGGGATACCGCCTCCACCAAAGTGGCGCATCGGTCGTTGTTGAGGGAGGACCAGATCAGGCTGCGGTCAATCTTAACCATGTCCACCGGCAGATGCATGACATATGACAGATTGGAGTAGCCGGTGCCGAAATCGTCCAGCGCAAACTGTACCCCCTTTTTCGCCAGCTTCTCCATCACCGACAGTACCGCCTCATAGTTGGAGGCCACCACGCTTTCGGTGATCTCCAGCTTTATGAAGCGCGCCGGGACCTGATAATAATCGATGATCTCAGAAATACGGTCGGCCAGGTCCTTTTGCATAAACTGCAGCACCGAAAGGTTTACCGACACGCCTTCCAGCTTGGCCCCTTCATCTAGAAGCTCGCGCAAAAACCTGCATACCTTAGCAAGAACCAGATAGGTCATCTGTACGATCAGTCCGGTTTCCTCGGCAATTGGGATGAATTCGTCCGGATAAATGGGGCCCAGCGGAGTGTTCGGCAAGCGCAAAAGCGCTTCCGCCACGGGAAAACTGCCGTCTTCCCTGCGGTAGATCGGCTGGTAATAGACCTCAAAACCTTGGTTGAGCAGTTCCTCCTTGAGAATCTCGGTGACCGCATGCTTGCGCTTCATCCGTGCCACCATCCGGTCGTCGCATACCACCACTCTGCCGGTGCCTCCTTCTTTCGCCTCGGCCACCGCACATTCCAGGGCGCTGATCAGTTCCTCCACCGACAGCTTGAGCTGCCAGGCTCTGGCCACTCCGACTCCCGCGTACACCATGCAGCCCGAGCCGGACACATCCCACGGCTGAGAAAACCGCTTGCGTATCCGGCGGATACGTTCGTCCGCGTCCGTCTCGCTTTCCATCAGCACAGCAAATTCGTCGCCGCCGCAGCGGTACACCCGGTCAGGCGCCGCCTCTTTGGAAAGATAGGCGGCAATCTGGCAGAGCACACGGTCCCCGCTTTTCTGGCCAAAAGTGTCGTTAATAAACTTAAAATCCATCAGCGACATCACTACCACCGTAATGGAACGCTTTTGCCGCAGACGAAGCTCCAGCATGGCGGTATAGGCCTGGCGGTTGGAAAGGCCGGTGAGGGGATCCACCGTTATACGCTTATTTTGCAGATAGAGATAAATGACCAGTAGGGCGCAAGCTGCGGCCGAGCCGGACAGAATGTACTGCGGTACAATCTGCTGCACGACGATAACCATCGCCGCAACCAGGGGAAACGCGTAGAGAATGCGGCGGATAGGTCCATCGATATGCCGGCCGCTCAGTGTGGTGACCAGAAGGCAGCCGATGCAATAGGCGTAAAAGACCACATAGGGCAGAATCTGAAGGGGACCGCGCTGGTATCCGTTTTGCAGATCGTAGGAAAAAAGCCAGTTGGTCACAGGGTTTACCAGAGCGAATCCCATATAGATGGCATAGGGGATGGTGCTGATAAGGTAAACACGGCGGATATGGGAGCTGTGCTCATAGACATAGGCAATCGTGTAATAAAAATAAGTCAGAGCCATGGCGGGCGTGGTTACAAAATAAAGGGTATTGGCCGCATCGGTGAGTATCACCGGCACGGCCGGACCCGCCGCGATCAAACAAACGGAAGCGATATTCATGCCGATGGAAAGGAAGGTAGTGAACAAACACAACTGAAATACCCGGTTTTTCAGGGTGGGAAGCATGTTGTTGCCTTCCCGGGAATAGATGAGAACAATCCCCACAATGACAAAGGCGACCACTTCCGCTTCTGCATGCCACGACACGGGGCCCACTTCCCTTCTTCAGACTTCCTGCTTGAGAAGAACTATACCACACTTTGAAAGCCCCCTGCAACAAAAGATTTCCACTTTCTCATAATCCCGGCAAAAGGAAATCTTTTTGTTATCCAATAAGAGAGCGGCGGACCAGCACTGCTCATTTCTTTACAGAACCCATCTCCATCCAAGCGGGAAAATAGCCCGCTGAAAGGGCCAGACGTTTCGAGTACAGATTTCCGGTCCAGGTGGAATAGCAGGGAAGGATTCCCCGGGCGAGGACCTCTCTGGTCAGGTTCATGACCAGGAACCGTCCGAGCCCCCTTCCCCTGCTTTGCGGCCGCACGTCCACCCCAATCTGCCAAACTCGGGCGCTGTCCACCACCGCCGCGGCCACTCCCGCCACCGCCTCTCCCTCGAATCCGGCCAGGGTAAGCACGGTACTTTCGCGGGCAAGCGCATGGGGAAAGCGTCGGGTCTTACGAAGCGCAGCGGTTTCACCCCTCGTCAGAAAGCGAGGTGCAATCCCCTCCAAAACGGGGGATTCGGGCAAAGAAGGGCCGGGCAGAAAAAAAGCCTGGCAAACTCCCAGGCGGCGGCCGACTTTTTTTAGGGCTCCGTCGAGCCGGGCCATGGCCGGAAAATCAAAGAGGCGGCTTCCTTCAATTCCCACAAAAAGAGGGCGGTATGAAAAAAGCCTTGACGGATGGACAGCCGCCACCGCTCCTTTCCCGAAGCAAACGACGCGAAGTTCGCAATCGCAGCCGGGGTATTCCCTGGCGTCCGGCCGGGGCGCCAGGGGAACAACGGTGTTCTCCATCCGGTCGAAGGCGGCTGGAGAACATCCCAAATCCAATGCAAGCTGTTCTTTTGCCAGAGCAATCCGTTCTTCCTTCGCGGACATGGCGCGCCTCCATTTCTTTTTAGGGAAGACGGCGGAAAAGTTCCTCCGTGTACGCCCGAAAGGCGCTGGGGAGGGCGATTTCCCTGGCAAGCTGCTCTTTGGTCACCCAGATAAGCCCGTTTGCCGTCCGTTCTTCCCTAACATATGCGGCGTAGCCGGTCATATGCCATTCAATATGAGAGAAGATGTGCTTTGCGTCAAAAAGCGGCTCCGCCCGGGCGCCGGAGAAGCCCCATTCCTCCAGCTGCTCCTCCACCTCCACCGGCGCGAGCCTGCCTTCCACATTGGGAAGCTCCCAAAGCCCGGCAAGCAATCCTTTCTGCTCCCGCTGGCGCACGGCAGCCTTTCCCTCGCAAAAAAGGAGCAGCACCGTTCGCTCCTCCTCCCGCCTAGGCTTTTTCTTCGCCTTAACCGGCAGCTCCATCACCCTTCCTTCCCGGTGCGCTTTGCAGCAGCCTTGCACCGGGCACCGCTCGCACAAAGCGACGCCGTTTGGCAGGCAGACGGTGGCGCCCAGCTCCATGAGCGCTTGGTTAAAGTCGCCGGGCCGGTCTTTCGGGAGCACAGCGGTTAAGGAACGCTCCACCGTTTTTTTGACGATGGGTTTGAGAATATCCTCCTCGCTTGCAAGGAGCCGGGATACCACCCGCAGCACATTTCCGTCCACCGCGGGCACAGGCAAGCCGTAGGCGATGGAGGCCACGGCGCCGGCGGTGTAGGAACCGATGCCCGGAAGGGTGAGCAGCGCGTCAAAAGACGCGGGCAGCGCGCCGCCGTAACACTCCATCAAAACGCCCGCCGCTTTTTTCAGGTTTCGAGCCCGGCTGTAATACCCCAGACCCTCCCACAGCTTCATAAGCTGATCGTCCGGCACCCTAGCCAAATCGCAGATGCCGGGCAGCGCGGATACAAACCGCTCGAAATAGGGTTTTACCGCTTCTACCCTGGTCTGCTGAAGCATGATTTCCGAAATCCATACCCGGTAAGGAGTGGGCTCTTCCCGCCAGGGAAGAATGCGGGCGTTGCGATCGTACCAGGAAAGCAGGGGATCGACAATCTTAGAAAGCGCCTCGCTTTGCGCGCGAATCTCTCCTTCGTTTGGTGTTTGTTTCATTCGCGTCCCTCCTTGCTGCAAAGGTCATCGGCACGAGCCAGCAGTTTTCGAAAAATTGCCCGCATGTGCGCCTCCCGGCACCGCTCGTCCAGCTTTTCCACCGGCGTCCAGCACAGGCCTCCGGTTTCCGCCAGATTCGCGTGAAGGGGTTCCTCCTCCCGGGCGAGCAAAACAAAGGAAGCGCTCAGGTGGATGTGGGCCGGGACCAGGCGGCCGGCTTTCCGGCTTTCCGGCACCTCCAACAGGTCCAGCGACAGGATTTCCCCGCTAAGCGGGGCAATGTCGCAAAGGCCGGTTTCCTCCTTCGCTTCCCGTATGGCGGCTCCCAGCAGATCCCTATCCCCATCCGCATGGCCGCCTGGATAGGTCCAGGACTGAAACTGCCTGTGAAAGATGAGCAACGTTTTGGTCCGCTCGGGATTGAGGACTAAGGCGGAGCTGGTAAAATGGGCAGGGGCATCCCGGTACAAGAGGGCGTCCCCCTGTTCCCCGATTTTTCCCATAATCTCCGTCTTCGCCTGTTCTTCCTCCCGGGTGCAAGGACAGAAGGCCTCTACCTGACTCGTATAGTTCATCATCCTACTCTCCTACTAAAAAAGCCGGGACGGCGGTTGCGTCCCGGTTTTGCTTATTTGTCCGGTTTCTCCGCTTTCTCGTCCTTATCCTGCCGTTCCACGATATAAGGCGGGCGGTTTCGGGTGGCGTCAAACATCCGCCACATATACTCACCCAAAATTCCGATGGAAAGCATAATGACGCCGAAACTCAACAGCACCAAAGCCGCCACCGTGGTAAATCCGTCCACCGTGATCCTTCCCACCAGCTTCTGTATCAGCAGCACCACCAGCCAGACAAATGAGCCCAGGAAGGATACGATCCCCACTCCGGAAATAAACCGAATGGGAAAATAAGAAAAGCCCAGAAAGGAATCCAGGGCCAGTTTGACCTTTTTAGAAAGGGTCCATCCGGACTTGCCGATCTGCCGCTTGGGACGGATGTATTCAATGACCTCCATAGGAAACCCGCACCAGAGGATCTGCTCGGTCAGCGGCGTGTTTTTCTCTTGCATGGACACAAGGACGTCGATCACCGGACGGGCGATCAAGTAGCTGTCAAACCCGCCTTTGGGCATATTCTTGAGCGCAAACTTGCGCATCAGAAAGCAATAGGTATTGGAAAAGAAGGTCTGCAGCGCCGGCTCGTCCCGGCCCTTGCGCGCGGCGATGACCACCGGAGCGCCGGCTCGGTATTTTTCGAGCATTTCCAGGATCATTTCACTGGGCTCCTGCAAATCGGCGGACTTGCGCACCGCGCAGGTTCCCGTGCAGGCGGTCAGCCCTGCAAGCGTGGCCTCATGCTCACCGAAATTGCGCGCGAGCTTTACAAGGCGGATCTTCGGGTCGATCTTCTTTAAGTCGCACATCACCTGGTAGGACCGGTCCTTTGACCCGTCGTCCACCAGTACCAGCTCATAGTCCCAGCCGTGCGGAAGCTTTTCGAGGACTTTTTCCTTCACATCCGCGTAGAGGGGAAGCAAATTTTCCTCGCTAAAGTAAACCGGCACCACAATGGAAAGCTTGTCCATAAAAACGCGTCAGATCCTTTCTGGGCTTTTCGTTGTCACTCTTGTCAAACGCCCCTAAATTATAGCACTAAGCCGCAAAAAAGCAAGGGAAGGGCGATACGCCTGCTATGTCAAAAATAGCAATAAAACCGAGTATTCTCTGCATAATTTCCTTGTTTTTTACCATTTTCATTCTTGTATCAAATCAATAAAGTTATGCCGCTGTCGATTGAGATTCCTTTAACAAGGTGTTATACTAGCCGTTAAATGAAGCAAAGCGAATTTCCAGTAAAATGGATATTCAGCTAGGATGAAGAACTTGGAGCGTTTGCAATGAGAACAGTGAAAAAAGAATATCTCCTTACCTCTGGTATTCTTGTGCTTTTGTTCGGCTTTTATCTAGTCTGGGCGGTTACACAGCCCTTTAACTCAGCGCCGGACGAATATATGCGCTACCAGATTCCCGAATTCATCTATCAGCATGGCACTCTTCCCAATGGCGGTGACCCTTCCATCCGCAATCCCATATGGGGCATTTCTTACGCGTTTACCCCCATCCTGTCTTACATCATCAGCGCCGGTTTCATGAAGGTGACCAGCCTGTTCACCACCGACCCGTTCGCCCTTCTTATGTCCGCCCGGATGGTCAGTATTCTCTGCTGTGTGGGCGTTGCCTTCTTTTGCATTCTGATTGGGAAAAAGCTGTTCAAAGGCGGATACCGCTATTTATTTGTGCTGCTGGTGGCGCTGCTGCCCCAGTTTGTCTTCATTTCTTCTTATGTCAACAACGACGCGCTGGCTATGTTCTCTTCCGCTATGATTGTTTATGCGTGGATTTTGGGCCTTCAAAAGCGGTGGGATCTAAAAAGCTGTTTGCTGCTTGCCGTCGCAATCGCCGTGTGTTCCCTGTCTTATTACAATGCCTACGGCTTTATCCTGTGCAGTGTTTTGCTCTTTGCGGCTTCCTTCTTTTTCTTCGAGAACAAGCGGTACGATTACAAGACCATGCTCAAATACGGCGTTTTCATCGTGGCCGTGGTCCTTCTTCTAGTGGGATGGTGGTTTATCCGCAACGCGATTCTCTATAACGGCGACTTTCTCGGCATGCGCACGTCGGACGAATACGCGCAGATGTACGCAAGGGACGACTTGAAGCCTTCCAACCGGGTCACCCCTCAAGCGCAGGGCGTAACCATTGCGTACATGCTCTTTGACATGCTTTGGCTGAAAACCTCCTATCGGAGCTTCATCGGCTATTTTGGATATATGAGCTACCCGCTTCCCACGTGGATGTATCTGCTCTACACGGCTCTCTTTTTTGCCGGGTTTCTCGGTGTGGGCGTTAAGGTGGTCAACGCTTTGTCCCGCATCCGCGGGCGCAGCCGTGAGGAATGGAAAAAGGCGCTTTTCTTCGGGACGATGGTGCTCGCGTTGTGCATACCGGTTTTGTTAAGCTTGTATTACTCCTATTGCAGCGATTTTCAGCCCCAGGGACGCTATCTTCTCCCCATGCTTATCCCGTTTATGTTCCTGGTGACGGTGGGGCTCAAAACGCTGATCGAACGGCTGTTTGTCAGCAAAAAATTCCAAGTGTTTTTGCAGGCCTGCATCGGCGTAGGCGTGGTGGCGTTGGGCGTGCTGTCCTACGCGCTGGTGCTCTATCCGGCCTATGTAAAATAACGAAAAGGAGGAGCGAAGGCTTTTTATGATTGATTTTAATATTCCTCCTTCCACCGGCAACGAAGCCGTTTATATCGAGCAGGCCATCGCCCGGCACAAAATCTGCGGCGACGGAGAATTTACGAAAAAGTGCACGGCATGGCTTATGGACCGGTTCTCGGTTCCCAACGCCCTGCTGACCACTTCCTGCACCCATGCGCTGGAAATGGCGGCGCTGCTGTGCGGCATCGAAGAGGGAGACGAGGTCATCCTGCCCTCTTATACCTTTGTCTCCACGGCGGACGCCTTTGTGCTGCGGGGGGCAAAGCTGGTGTTCGTGGACATCCGTCCGGACACCATGAATCTGGACGAAACCCTTTTGGAAGGGGCGATCACCCCGCGCACCAAGGCCATTGTCCCGGTGCATTACGCTGGAGTCGCCTGCGAGATGGACACGATTCTCTCCATTGCGAGGAAACATAACCTGCGGGTGGTGGAGGACGCGGCTCAGGGGGTGATGGCCTTCTACAAGGGAAAAGCACTGGGGACCATCGGAGACTTTGGCAGCTACAGCTTCCACGAAACCAAAAACTACAGCATGGGCGAGGGCGGGGCGCTTTTGTTTCACGATCCCGTCTACAAGGAAAAGGCGGAAATCATCCGGGAAAAGGGGACCAACCGCAGCAAGTTTTTCCGCGGCCAGGTGGACAAGTACACCTGGGTGGACTTTGGTTCCTCCTATCTGCCAAGCGAATTAAACGCCGCCTACCTATGGGCTCAGCTTCTGGCGGCTGACCTCATCAACGAAGACCGGCTGCGCTGTTGGAACTATTATCACGAGGCCCTGCGTCCTCTGCAAGACCAAGGTTTGATCGAGCGGCCGGTGATTCCCGAGGGCTGCGTGCACAACGCCCATATGTACTATATTAAGTGCAGGGATTTGGACGAGCGCTCCCGGTTTATCACCTACATGAAAAGCCGAGGCATCCAGTGTGTGTTTCACTACATTCCGCTGCATTCCTCCCCTGCCGGCAAACGATTCGGCCGCTTCTACGGAGAGGACCGGTATACCACCAGAGAAAGTGAGCGGCTGGTACGCCTTCCCATGTATTACCAGCTAGAGGAAGAATCGCTCGCCTGTATTGTCGAGGCCGTCCGGGATTTTTACCGGAGACCCTCTTTATAACGCAACGAAACAAAGGAATGGTTTATAGATGGACACAAAACGAATCGCGATCATCGGCGCGAATTCCTTTCAGGACCCGCTGATCCGGAAAGCCAGGGAAATGGGGTTTGAAACCCATGTGTTCGCCTGGAAAGAAGGCGCGGTGGGAGCCGAGACGGCGGACGTTTTTTATCCGGTGAGCATCACCGAAAAGGAAGAAATCCTCTCCGTCTGCCGCAGCATCCGCCCAAACGCGGTGGCCACCATCGCTTCCGACCTGGCGGCCATTACGGTGCAATACATCGCCCAGCAGCTGGGTCTCGCCTGCAACAGCGCCGGCTGTGTGGCCTGCTCTACCAACAAGTTTGCCATGCGCAGGGCCTTTTTGGAGGCCGGCATTCCCACTCCAGGCTTCCTAAGCCTTCTTGCGGGCGAGGCTTTTGAACCAGGTGGCCTTTCCTTTCCTGTGATCGTAAAGCCCACCGACCGCTCGGGAAGCCGGGGAATCACCAAGCTGGATTCTCCGAAAGGGATGCAGGCCGCTCTTGCGGCCGCGTGGGAGAACTCCTTCGAAAAACGGGCGATTGTGGAAGAGTTCATCGACGGGGAAGAATTCAGCTGCGAATGCATCTCTCAGAACGGAAAACACACCTTCCTGGCGCTGACGAAAAAGTTCACCACCGGCGCGCCTCATTTCATTGAGACCGGGCACGTCCAGCCGGCTATGCTTTCGCCCGCCTTGCTCCAAGCGGTTGTTTCCACGGTCTTTTCCGCTCTCGACGCGCTGCATATCACCTGCGGCGCCTCTCATTCGGAGCTGAAGATCACCCAAGACGGGCAGGTGCGCCTGATTGAGGTCGGTGCGCGCATGGGCGGGGACTGTATCGGCTCTCACCTGGTTCCTCTTTCCACAGGGTATGATTTCGTGCGCATGGTGATCGAGGCGGCGGCAGGGATGCCGCTGACGTTCGCCAAAGGCACTCATTACAAAACGGCAGCCATCCGGTTTGTATTCGGCCAGGAGGACTTGGACCGGCTTCATGGCATCCGTAAAGAGGCGCCGGAGCTTCTGCGCTTTGTCAGCGAAATAGAGCCCTTCACCCATCAGATTGTGGATAGCTCCACCCGGTACGGCTACTATATCGTGGCCGGAAACGATCGGGAAAGACTCAGAAGGGTTTCTGCGCTATGAAGAAACAACATCAAAATCCACCGCCAAACGCACCGAAACGCGCCAAAACCACCATCAAGAGCATTCTTCTGCTTCAATTGGTGGTGATGATCTATACCCTTTCCACGGTAGCGGCAAAGTTCGCTTCCGGCTTTGCCTTCCTCTCCCCCGGCTTCATCGGATGCTATGGGCTGGAAATCGTCATTTTGGGCGTTTATGCGCTGCTGTGGCAGCAGATCATCAAGCGGTTCGATCTGTCGGTGGCCTATGCCAACCGTTCCATTGCGCTGCTGTGGTCCATGCTGTGGGCGGTGGTATTTTTTCATGAAACGGTGACAATCCAAAACGCCATCGGCGCAGCGGTGGTCATTGCGGGAACGATAGTGGTGAATAGCGATGAATCTTAATGGTTACTGGCTGCTGCTTTTCGCTTCGGTGACGGTGGCCTCCTTCTCTCAGATCCTCCTGAAAAAAAGCGCCCAGAAGGAGCACGGCTCCTTTCTCAAGGAATACCTCAACATCCATGTGATCGTGGGCTACTCCCTGATGGTGGTGTCCACCCTGCTGACTATCTTCGCGTTCACGGGGATGGACTATAAAAACGGGCCGATTATCGAGTCGGTGGGGTACATTCTGGTGATGCTTTTGAGCTGGTGGCTGCTAAAAGAAAAGCTGACCCTGCGCAAAGTTTTGGGAAACTGCCTGATTTTAGCGGGAATTCTGATTTTCTATTTATAGGCGGGTTTATCCCTCCAGTCCCGAAAAGCATCTCTGCGGGTATCTTCCTTTCCCCGCAGCTTTCGAAACAAACAGCCCGGCAGCCTAAGCTGCCGGGCTGTTTGTTTCGAATGGGTTGCATCGGGTTCGGACGGAAGGTTCCTGTTTGTCTTCCGGGGACCTCTCCTTTTGTTTCACCCGCCTACAGCTTGCATCTTAAAAGCCGGGCGGAATTGAGCACCGCCAGCAGAGCCACGCCGGTATCTGCCAGCACCGCCGCCCACATGGGTGCCTTGCCGAAAGCGGCCAGCACCAGCACCGCGGCCTTGATAGCCAGGGCGAACACAATGTTAAAGCGCACCACGCGCATGACCTTCTTGAAAAGCTGGATGGCGCCGGCTAAGCGGGAAGGCTTGTTTTCCACCAAAACCACGTCCGCCGCTTCGATGGCCGCGTCCGACCCCAAGCCCATGGCGACTCCCACGTCCGCCGCTGCCAAAACCGGCGCGTCATTGATACCGTCGCCCACGAACACGGTGGTTCCGGACTGGCTGCGGATCTCTTCCATTAGGCGCACCTTATCCTGGGGCAGGAGCCCTGCATGAAATTCGGTGATCCCGGCTTGGGCGGCGATTTCCTTCGCCACAGGCTCGGCGTCACCGGTGAGCATGACCAGGCGCTTGACGCCCTGCCCTTTCAAATCCCGGGTCAGATCGGCTGCGTCCTCACGCAGGGTATCGCGCACCTGGATAGCGCCCTTGACCTGCCCATCTACCGCCACATACACCGACGCGTCCGGCAGGGAAGCGTCGTCAATGCCAAGCTGGGTGAGCATCCTTCTTGCGCCTACCGCCACCTGCTTGCCGTCTACCTTCGCTTCCACGCCGTAGCCCGGGCGCTCGTTGTACGCTTCTCCGGTCAGGCCGGTTTCCCCCGCCGCCCGGCAGATGGCCTGGGCGATGGGATGGGTGGAATAGCGTTCGGCTGCCGCGGCCATCTTTACAAGGTCGTCGTTTGCATAGGCGTTGTCAAAGGAGATGGCCTCGGTCACCTGAAGCTGGCCGCTGGTGATGGTGCCGGTCTTATCAAAGACCACCGCATCCGTCTTGGATAACAGCTCCACGTATTTGCCGCCCTTGACGAGAACCCCTCGCTTGGACGCGGCGCCGATGCCCGAGAAGAAGCCCAGCGGCACCGAAATCACCAGAGCGCAGGGGCAGGAGGCGACCAGGAAGACAAGCGCCCGCTGGAGCCATTCGGTGAAGGCACCCATTCCAAAAAGGGGCGGCAGCACCGCAAGCAAAATCGCCAGCACCACGACAATCGGCGTATATACCCGGGCAAAGCGGGTGATAAACTTCTCCGAGCTTCCTTTACGGGAGGCGGCGTCCTGCACCATGGCAATGATGCGGGAGGCGGCGGAGTTTTCAAACCGGCTGGTGACCTTGACCTTCAGCAGCGTCTCGCCGTTGACCATACCGGAGAGAAGCTGCGTTCCCTTTCCGGCTTCAAGAGGAACGCTTTCGCCGGTGAGGGCGGCGGTATCCACATTGGAGTGCCCTTCCAGCACCACGCCGTCCAGCGGTACCCGCTCGAAGGGACGCACCGCAATCACGTCGTCCACCTGCACCTCTTCGGCGGGCACCACCTTGGTGGAGCCGTCGGGTAGGTACTTTGCCGCTTCGGTGGGCTGAATCTGGGCAAGGGCCTCGATGTCCTTGCGGGAGCGGTCCACCGCCCGGTCCTCGAACATTTCACCCACGCAGAAGAGCAAAGCTACCCCTGCCGCTTCCGGGAAGTCTCCCAGCGCGAAGGCGGCCACCACCGCGATGGTCATAAGCAGGTTTTCATCCACCTGGAGATGAATCAGGCTGTTGATTCCCTTAAGCAGGGTTTCATAGCCGCCCAGAAGGGTGGCGGCCGCGAAAATCAGCGCATAGACAAGGGTGGGAACCCCGGCGTAGGAACAAATGAGGCCCGCGGCGAAGGCGGCCGCCGCCAGCCCCAAAAGCAGGTACTTCACCCAGCCGCCGCTGTGCTGCTCCGGTTTTTCCTTTTGTTGCGGCACCACCAGCTTGGCGTCCGGCTCCATCTTCGCGATGATTTTTTCCATGTTTTTTTGCAGGCTGGGGGCGTGCTCCTCGTCCACCGTCACCACAAAGGAACGGGTGACGAAGTCCAGGTTGGCACTGCCCACCCCTTCCAGCTGGGCCACCGCATGCTCAATTTTCGACGCGCAATGGGCGCAGTCCAGATTGTGTACTTCATATTTCTTGCGTACCATGTTACGACCCCTTTTCAAACGTAAAATATCAAAAAAACAACCGGGAACTCAGCGTTCCTCAATATGGGCCAGACCCTTATCGAAAATTTCACGGACGTGCTCGTCGTCCAAAGAATAATAGGCCATTTTCCCATCCCGGCGGGAGCGCACCAGGCGGGCCGACCGCAGCAACCGAAGCTGATGGGAAATAGCCGACTGGCCCATACCCAGAAGCTCGGAGATGTCGGTCACGCTCAGCTCCCTTTCAAAAAGCGCACACATGATGCGCACCCGGGTGGTATCGCCGAACACTTTGAAAAGCTCCGCCAAATCGTAGAGGGTTTCTTCGTCTGGCATCTGGTCTTTGACCTGGGCGATCAATTCCTCATGGGAAAGATTGGCTTGCTGGATGGATTCGGGATGGCTGTTCATTTTATCAACCTCAATTCATATGAGCATCTGTTCATTCGTTTGATTGTATTATAACAACAGTGTATGCCGAAGTCAATGGGTTTGTGCAAAAATTTTTTGAGAATCTGTGGTGTCCGTCTCCAGGACGCGTGTTTGTCGTTTCTTCCCTGCCGGCTGCGCTTGCGGTGTATAAAGGAAAGGGCCTCCGCCTTCAAGCGGAGGCCCTTTCCTTTATCTTTTAAGTAAGCATCAAGCTTTCCTGTTTTCACTCTCGGAAATAGCAAGATTCATTACTGTCAATCCTTTCTTTTTGGCATATTCAACCGTATAGGCGGTACCTCCGGAGTGCTTGGTTAAATAACAAATACAATAACTGCTACTATCAACCAGATGACGATTGCGTTCATGCATGCAACCATACGTATACGCATCCGAAATATAAATATATTTATCGCAAGCTTTTTTGATATTTTCATAGGTTGCTTTTTCTTCTTCATTCCAACCACGCGTTTG
>CATONX010000034.1 GCA_951801675.1 uncultured Eubacteriales bacterium
GTCTAAAACCCGACTTCCCCTAATAAAAAACAAGGGAAAGGGGAAGATCAAATCTTCCCTTTTACCTTGTTGAGCGCACCCTTTTCCAATCGGGACACCTGGGCCTGGCTGATACCGATTTCGTTGGCCACCTCCATCTGGGTTTTGCCTTGGAAAAAACGCAGAGAGAGGATTTTCTTTTCTCTGGGAGAAAGGTTGTTGATCGCTTCCTTGAGGGCGATTTCGTCGAGCCAGTTGCTGTCGTCGTTCTTGTCGCCGATCTGGTCCATCACGTAGATGGTGTCCCCGCCGTCGGAATAAACCGGCTCGAAGAGGGAAACCGGTTCCACGATGGACTCGAGCGCCATCACCACTTCCTCCCGCTTGACTCCCAGTTCCTTTGCGATTTCCTCTACCGTGGGTTCCCTGAGATTGCTGCCGGTCAGCCGTTCTTTGGCCTGCATGGCCTTGTAGGCCATATCCCGCAGGGAACGGCTCACCCGTACAGAATTGTTATCCCGCAGATAGCGGCGGATTTCTCCGATGATCATGGGCACCGCGTAGGTGGAGAAACGGACGTTCTGGGAAATATCGAAATTGTCGATGGACTTAATCAGCCCAATGCATCCCACCTGAAACAGGTCGTCTAAGTTCTCGCCCCGCTGGGTGAAGCGCTGGATGACGCTGAGCACCAGCCGCAGGTTCCCGTTGACCAGGTCCTCCCGCGCCTGCTTATCGCCTTCCTTGCACCGCTTCAACAGCGCCATCTTTTCCGACTCCGTCAGAACCTTCAGCTTCGCCGTGTTGACCCCGCAGATATCCACTTTGTTAAACTGCATCAAGCCGCCCCCTACCGATCATTTCCATTGTCAGTAAGAGTATGACCGGAAGGGAAGAGCGGCATACAGAAATTCCAAGTTCTTGAATTTAAGAAATTTTACCAGTTATCCGGCCCGCTCCAGTTCCTTTTTGAGCCGCTCGATGATTCGCTTTTCCAAGCGGGATATGTAGGATTGGGAGATGCCCAGCCGGTCGGCTACCTCCTTCTGGGTGTGCTCCTTTTCGCCGCACAGCCCAAAGCGCAGCTTCATGATCTGCGCCTCCCGGTCGGACAAGTGCTCCACCGCGTCCAGGAGCAGGTCCCGCTCCACCTGCTGTTCGATTCCCCGGTTTACCACGTCCGGATCGGAACCCAGCACGTCGGAGAAGAGCAGCTCGTTGCCGTCCCAGTCCACATTGAGGGGCTCGTCGATGGACATTTCGTTTTTCAGCTGCACGCTTTTGCGCAGATACATGAGAATCTCGTTTTCAATGCACCTGGACGCGTAGGTGGCCAGCTTAATGTTGCGCGACGGGCAGAAGGTATTGACTGCCTTGATCAGCCCGATGGTGCCGATGGAAATCAGGTCCTCCACGCAGTTGTTGGGAGACTCGAATTTCTTCGCAATGTACACCACCAGCCGCAGGTTGTGGGTGATCAGCGGTTCCCTTGCCTTGGCGTCGTCCTGGGTCTCCAGCTTGCGGAAGATCACCTGTTCTTCCTCCTGGGTCAAGGGAGCGGGCAGTGTTTCCGGCCCGTTGATGTAGTGGACCTCCTCGATGAGCCCCAGCCTTGCTTTGAGCCTATTGATCCATTCCAGTACCGCAATCCGAATCGGTTTCGCCACCCGTTTCATTGCCATTACCTCCTGCGTTTATTTCATAGGAAGAAGCTGCGGATTCATCAGCCCCCGGTATTCCCCCGAGGAGAGATTGGTGTCGGACACGGCCACAAACGCCCCTTGCACCGTCACCGGATCCTCTTTGGTATGTATGACGATCTCATCCGCCTTAAAGGAGGGAAGGAGACCGTTTGCGCCCACGCTTTTGTAGGGAATTACCCGGTAGCGCCGCTGCCAGGCTTCCGGCAGGCGGACACAGGCGGCGTTCGCGTTCTGAAAGGCGGGACGGACCGGATCGGGAAGCAGTTCTTTCACACTTTGGTACTCCGCCAGGACCACCGGCGAACCGGTGAAGGATTCGGTCAGGGAATTGCCGGTATCCGCCAGAGTACGAAGCGTTATGCTGTGCCCCTCTACCGTCACCGTCAGGTCGTAGATGGATTTGGGCGGCGCTCCCTTCTGGAAGAACCGGTGAAAAAGGGACAAGAGCAGATAGGCCGCCGCCGCGGTAACCACCAGCAGAAGCGGGGAGATGTCGAAATAAAACGCGCCGTTTCCCATGGCAAGGCCCGGCGGCGCCACAAAGAGCCAGAGGGCGAAGGCAATGCCGGCAAAGGCGAAATTAACGGTAAAAAAGCAGGCGTAGAGCTTTAAGAATCGTTTGAGGGAAGCGGCGCGAAAGGAAGCGAGGACAATGAGACCGGAAAAGACCACCTTGGTGGCAATGGAAAAAAGAATGCCCAGTTCCGGCAGTAAAATCACGAAGGAAAACAAGGCCCCCAACGCCGCGCCCGCCAGCAGGCGCAGGCGTTTGTACGCCTGATGGGCTAGCCTTGCGGTGACCAGCAGCAAGAAGAAATTCATAAAAAGGTTGACGGCGAATAGAATATCCACATAGATGGTCTGGGTCATATCCGTCCGCCTCCTTTTCCCTTCGAAGCTTGGCCCACAATGAGGGCGTACCTCTAGTATATATGGCGGGAGCGGCGAAATTATGTCACTTCCGATTGTCATATTTTCGGTTTTCTTAAGGGGCTGGAAAAGGGGATAAAAATCGGCCGCTGCCGTCAAGGAATCTGACAACCGATTTGGCTGTTGTCTTCCTCGTACATGCAGCGGCCGATTGACCGGTTTGCGAACCTATTCGTGGGATTCGATGACTTCCCGGTCGCGGAACAGCAGAGAAATGCACCACAGTCCGCCCAGGAGAACCAGCGTATAGATGACACGGCTTACCGCCGCGCCCTGTCCGCCGAACAGCCATGCCACCGCGTCAAACTGGAACAGGCCGATGCTTCCCCAGTTCAGGGCGCCGATGATGACCAAGATAAGCGAAATCTTATCAAGCACTCTTGTCAACTCCTTGTCAACTCCTTATCAAACGTCATGTTCACTCTCAGTATGCCATGAAGTGTTCTGCTTTATACCAAGAGTCGATTCGTTTGCAAAAATTTGGGATGGCCCTTACAAAAAGAAGCCATAGCCCTTCCCGCAGGTATCCAATGCCGAAAGATCCGGTTGCAATTGCCGCTTTCGTGCGAATGCGGTTTCACTTGCTGCCGCCCGGCGGGCCGAATAGAGGAAAGATGCCGGCGGCGCGGATCGTTTCAAGCGCAGTAGATGAGGCTCTTACCAGAAGAGCCAAACGGGGGAGAACCTTGTTTTCTTACGATCGCAAGAAAAGCGGAAAAAATCCCTGCGGAATGTTCTCCGCAGGGATTAGCTTTGCCCAAATTCGGCGCTTTATGCAGACGCCTGGCTCTTTTGCCGTTTGATGACTTTTAAACGGGAAAATTCTTCCCGGTCTTTTTCTTCCAGCGCCTCCGTGATGAATTTTACCGTTTCATCGAAACGGGGAATGATGATGTTTTTGAGCGCATTGGCCCGTTTTTGCGTTTTGCGGATGGCGTTTGCCAGCCGGTAAACGCTGTTTTCCACCTCGGCGAGCTCCACCGTCAGCATTTTTACCGCGTAAAATTTGATGTACGCTTCGTCGAGCAGAGAGTTGGAGGATTCGAAGCCATAGCTCAAAGTGGCGGGTTGGGCGTCGATGGACACCAACGGGATTTCCACTCCCATGACGCTGCGGTAGGTGATGTGCACCCCTTCTTCCACCGGCGTGGCGCCTGCGATTTCGTCGCAGATGCCCAGGGAGATGTTGGCCCGCTGTAAGGCGATATAAGCGCTCGAGAAGGTCTCGTCGATCTTATTTTGAATCTCGGTGGCCTTGTCGATCAAAGACATCATTTCCCGAATCAGGATGTTTCGCTTGCGGTCGAGCAGGTCAAACCCCAGCCGGGCCAGGTTCAACGACCGCTTGGTGTCAAGCAGGTTGCCCTTGGTGGGAGAAATCTGCTGGTTCACAATGCCTCACATCCCTTCTTATAAAGCGCCGGCCGTTCCCGGCGTTTCGCTTTTCTTATAGTGCTTTTCGAGCATCTCGTCGTCCACACGGTCCAGCTCTTCCTTGGGAAGCATGGAGAGAAGCTGCCAGCCCAGATCCAGGGTTTGGTCGATGGTGCGGTTTTCGTGGAAGCTCTGGTTTAAAAACAAGGTTTCAAACGCCTTGCCGAACTCAATGTACCGGTGGTCGATGGGGGAGAGCTCCTCCTCGCCGATGACCGACGCCAGCGACCTTGCGTCCTGCACGTGGGCATAGGAGGCAAAGAGCTGGTTTGAGAGGGCGGAATGGTCCTCTCTCGTGTAGCCCTCGCCGATGCCGTCCTTCATCAGACGGGACAGGGAGGGAAGCACCGAAACCGGCGGATAAATGCCCTTGCCGTCGAGGCCCCGGTCGAGCACGATCTGGCCCTCAGTGATGTAACCGGTCAGGTCGGGCACCGGATGGGTAATGTCGTCGTTGGGCATGGTCAGAATCGGAATCTGGGTGACCGACCCGGTGTGCCCCTCGATCATGCCCGCCCGCTCGTAAAGGGAAGCGAGGTCGGAATACAGATAACCCGGATAGCCCTTGCGGCCGGGAATCTCACCCTTGGACGAGGAGAATTCACGAAGGGCCTCCGCGTAGGAGGTCATGTCGGTCATGATGACCAGCACGTGCTTATTCTGCTCAAAGGCCAGATACTCCGCCGCTGTCAGCGCGCAGCGAGGGGTCAGAATGCGTTCGATGATCGGGTCGTTCGACAGGTTTAAGAACATGGTGACCCGAGAGAGGGTGCCTGAATCCTCAAAGGAACGGCGGAAATACTGGGCCACGTCGTTTTTGACACCCATGGCCGCAAACACCACGCAAAATTGGGCCCCTTCCTCCTCCGCGATCCGAGCCTGGCGCACGATCTGTACCGCAAGCTCGTTGTGCTTCATGCCCGAACCCGAGAAGATGGGCAGCTTCTGGCCCCGAATCAGGGTCATCAGGCAGTCGATGGAGGAAACGCCGGTGTTGATGTAATTGCGCGGATAGGTACGGGAGACCGGATTCATGGGCATGCCGTTGACATCCGCGAACTTCTCCGGAAACACATCCCCGAGGCCGTCGATGGGTTTGCCTTTGCCGTCGAAGATGCGCCCGAGAATCTCCGGGGACAGCGCAAGCTCCATCGGCCGCCCGGTCAGGTGGGTGCGGGTATTTGTCAGGGAAATACCGCGCGTCCCTTCAAACACCTGGACAATGACCCGTTCGCCGTCGATCTGCACGATTCGGCCGGAACGGGATTCGCCGTTTTGCAGCTTGATTTCCACCATTTCCTCAAACCCGGCGTTTTTGACCCCGTCGAGGGCGATCAGCGGCCCGCTGATTTGATTGAGGCCGATATATTCGAGAACCATAGGTATAGTCCCTCCCAAACGTTACGCGGTCAGACCGGCGATGGTATCGTCGATGTATTTGATGTAGCCGTCCAGCTCCGAAAGCTTGTCGTTGGGCACGTCGTACTTAATACGGATGAGCTTATCGAACAGGCCGGCCTCCTCAACCCGGGAAATGGGAATGGAGGCGGATACCAGCTGGCGCGCGCGGTTATAGAGATGCAGGATCACCTGCATCATTTTCAGCTGCTTTTGCATGGGCACGTAGGTGTCTTCCTTGTGGTAGGCGTTTTGCTGCAAAAAGCCCAACCGGATGACCCGGGCGATCTCGATGACCAGCTTCTGGTCGTCGGGCAGCACGTCCGCGCCGATGAGCTTGACGATTTCCATCAGGTTACTTTCTTCCTGCAAGAGGGAATTGATCTGCGCCCGGCAGGAAAGAAAGTCTTTGCCCACGTTTTCCTCATACCATTCGGCAAGGTCGGTGACGTACTCGCTGTAGCTGGTCATCCAGTTGATGGCCGGGTAATGCCGCTCGTAGGCCAGCGATTTGTCCAGCGCCCAGAAGCAGCGGGTGAACCGCTTGGTGTTCTGCGTAACCGGCTCGGAAAAGTCGGACCCTTGCGGGGAGACCGCGCCGATGACGGTTACCGAGCCTTCCTTGCCGTTTAACGTCTTCATATACCCCGCCCGCTCGTAGAACTCGGACAGGCGGGAAGGCAGATACGCCGGGAAGCCTTCCTCCGCGGGCATTTCTTCCAGACGTCCGGAAATTTCCCGCAGCGCTTCCACCCAGCGGGAGGTGGAGTCGGCCATAATCGCCACATGGTACCCCATATCCCGGTAATACTCCGCTAAGGTGATGCCGGTGTAGATGGAGGCCTCACGGGCCGCCACCGGCATGTTGGAGGTGTTGGCGATCAAGACCGTCCGGTCGGTCAGCGGCCGGTTGGACTTGGGGTCGATCAGCTCGCTGAATTCCTCGAGTACCTGGGACATTTCGTTGCCCCGCTCGCCGCAGCCGATGTATACGATGATGTCCGCGTCCGACCACTTGGCGAACTGATGCTGGGTCATGGTTTTCCCCGTGCCGAAGCCGCCCGGAATAGCGGCCGTGCCCCCTTTGGCAATGGGCAGGAGGGAATCGATGACCCGCTGGCCGGTAATCAGCGGCAGGGTGCAGGGAAGGCGTTCGGCCACCGGCCGAGGGATGCGGATGGGCCAGCGCTGGGACAGCGTAAGTTCATGAATATGCCCTTTCTGGTCCTTTAACTGTGCGATCACATCGCTTACCTTATACGTTCCGCTGGGCTTTGCCGACACGATCTCTCCCGAAAGGTTCGGCGAAAGCATCAGCCGGTGGGTAATCAAAGGGGTTTCCGGGCATTCGGCGTACACGTCGCCGCCGCCCAAACGGTCGCCGGGTTTTATGAGCACCGTAACCTCCCATTCCCGGTCAGGGTCCAGCGCCGGGATGTTGCAGCCCCGGCCGATAAAGGGGCCGGTAGCCTGCTCAATGTCCCGCAAAGGACGCTCGATGCCATCAAAAATATTGCTGATGATACCGGGACCAAGCTCCACACTCATGGGCATTCCCGTGCCCTTGACGGGCTCTCCCGGCCGCACACTGGTCGTCACCTCATAGACCTGGATGGTCGTATAATCCGAGGTGATGCCGATCACCTCGCCGATGAGCCCGTCGTTGCCCACGTACACCATTTCCTGCATGGAAAAATCCGCGGTGTCCTTTACCGTGACAACCGGGCCGTTGACGCCGTAAATCACATTTTTCTCTGCCATGCGGCTTTCACCCCCGTCAGATTGCGCCAAAGAAGCCCAAATAGGCCCGGCGCGAAACATTTTGTCAGATTGCTTTGGCCGGCTCCACCGACAGGCCCGAATGCTCGGCAAACCAGACATGCTGGCTGTCGAGGCGGGTATCCAAGGTTTCGTCGGCCACTAGGCCGAACTCCCGGCATTCGATACGAAGACCGCCCAGGAGAATGGAATCGTCTGCCTTTACCTGGCAGCCGCCTTCAAAAAGAGGGCAAAGTTTTTCTGAAAGCGGCAGGTCCGCTTCCCGCAGGTACAAGGTAACCCCAGTTTTAGGGAAGAGCGTCACCGCTTCCTTTGCCCGGCCTTCGAGAAAGGCCGGGTACGCGTCCGTCTTCGTGAAGGCCTCGATTTCCTTCGCCGCTTTGTCGAACACGTCCTTGGTGATCTCGCCGCGCTTTAACAGGGCGGCCCGGTGGAGCTTTAATTCCTTTTGAGACAGCTCCCGGCGGATGCCGGTGCGCATTTTGGAGATTTCCTGCTGAATCAGGTGATAGGCGTCGGTCAGCGCCTCGGTCTCCGCCTTTTCCAGCTCGGCTTTGTTGAAGGCTTCCGATTCCGCCAGGATCCGCGCCCGGCGCTCCTCGGCGTCTTTGTTGATGGCCTGTATGAATTTACTTAGCTTTTCGTCCTGTAAAGCCATAGTCGAGCCTCCTCATTCATATCTTCACGCCGATGGCCTCACGCACATACTGCATGATGGAATCGGACGGGCGGGCCGAACCGTGGCGGTCCGGAATCTGCACAACCAGCGGGCGGTGGCTTGTTAGCTTCATGTCCAGAATGACCTCTGGGCACAGCTTCATCAGCCCCTCGGTGATCAGCACGATTCCGATCTCGCTGTTATCCTTGGCTTCCTTCAGGGCCTGGCGGACCTCCGCTTCCTCGTGGACGACGACGCCTTCGATCCCCGCGAGCCGCATGCCCACCAGGGTGTCGATGTTATCGCTGATTAATTGAAAACGCATCGTGGTTTCACCGCCTTTTTATCACTTGTAACCGGTGAGCGGCCTTGCATATCCGGTTACGATACGAACAGGATCAGGATGGAAATAACCAGGCCGTACAGAGCGATGGACTCGCCCAGGGCCACGAAGATCAAAGACTTGGAGAAGGCCTTGGGGTTTTCCGAAGTAGCGCCGATGGCAGCCGGAGAGGCGGACGCCACGGCGATACCGCCGCCGATACAGGCAAGGCCTACCGCCAGAGCCGCCGCTAAGTATTTCATACCGTCCGCGTTGGCCGCAGCCGCGTCGCTGGTGGCAGGGGCCGGATCGGTGGCGGGAGCGGCGGTTGTCACCGGCTGGGTGGCAGTGTCGTCCGGGGTAGCGGCCGAAACCGCGAAGGGCATGGCGACCGCCAGCAGCATCACCGCGGCAAAGGCGGTCAGGTTGACGCGCAGGGCCTTGCGGGGAGAATTGCCCTTTTTCAGGCTGCGGATGGAAAGAACGAGCGGGACGCACATGGCGGCTAAAATCAGAACTGCAAACAGAGCATACATGGATGTTTCCTCCTTATAATTCAGGTTCCCGTCATTGGGCAATAGGGAAAACCGGCCGGAGTGTTATTGGCTTTCCGTCTTTCTCGACCGGATGGACAAAAAGGGCTTGCCGTTGCCGGAGTAAAACCGGCTGAACATTTCGTAGTATTCCAGACGCAGCACCTGGATGGCCACAAGCAGGGCTTCCAGACAGGCGACGATCCCGTTGCCGATGACTACCGCGATGGTATACCCCACCGGGTCAAACAGCTCGGCAATGACGAATACCACCTTCATCATGCCCGCGTGCACCAGCACGAAGGCGCCCACCCGCAAAAAGGACAGGGTGTTGGACAGGTAGCTTAAAAGAAAGTCAAAGAGCTCGAAGAAGTTACCGGAAATGAATTCGCCCACACTGTCTTCGAAGATCTTCGGCTTTCGCCCCACCAGGTTTCCAAGCGGCTCCCGAAAGAACATCACAAGCAGCGGGAGTACGATCAAAAGCAGAATATAGGGCAGGCTGAAAAGATTTATGCCTGTGGCGAAGAGCAAAGCGCCCGCCGCCAGAATGGACGCGTAGAAGACAAGTCCCGCCGCCCCGTTGGGGCCGAAAAGGGCGTCCGCGTACCGTTTTCGCCGCAGCCCCGAGAAGATGTTGATGACCATGGCCACCATGTTGAGCACGCAGCCGATGGCGATGGACGCGAGCAAAATCAGGGTAATGTTCTCCGGCTCCATCACCCTAAAGGGAGAGAGGCCGAAGTTTGCGTAAATCGAGTCGAGAGCGGTCTCAAAGCCGAACACCGATCCGAAGATACAGCCGAACAGCGTGGAGAAAATGCTCGTGCGCATCAGGATGGGACCGATGGACATATGCCGTTTTTTGTACATATAGAGTCCCACCAAGAACAGCAGGATGCCCTGCCCCACGTCGGCAAACATGATGCCGAACAGGATACAGTAAGTGATGCTGATGAAAACGGTGGGGTCCACCTCGTCGTAATCCGGCAGGCCGAACATATCGACGAACATCTCAAAGGGTCTCGCGAGCCACTTGTTTTTGAGCCGGATGGGCGGGGTTACGTCCCGCGGCGCGTCATCCGGCGGCTCGAACACCACCTGCACCGCTTCCATATCGTCGAACCGGTGGAAGAATTCCTCCTGCTTTGAGGCCGGAATCCAGCCGATCAGGTGGAAAAGAGCCCCGTGCTTGGCAGCGTAGCGCCTGAGATCGAACGCATCGCTCAGATAGGTTAAGAAGGAGTACGCCTTCTCGATTTTGTCGTGCTGCTTTTCCCAGGAAGTCTGAATCTTTTGCGTCAGCAGCGAAAGCCGCTTGCGGTCTGCGGCCACCTTTTTCTTGAACCGTTCGATCCCTTCTTCCGGGGTTCCGTTTACCCCGGGAACCCGCAGCCGTTCAAAATACAGATGGGAGAAAATCCGGTCCACTTCCTCGACCTGCTCCCGCGGGCAGAAATACACGCCCCAGTAATGGGTGGTGTCCACCGACCCGGGGAAGAACATCACGTACGGATTGTCCTCATACGCCTGCAGCTTTGGGTAGCTGTCCTTTGGGATGCGCCCGAAACGCACCTTGATGAACTCACAGGAGAACACCTCGTCGAGCCGGACGTTGAGCCCGGTAAAGTGAGACAGCTGCGCGATGAAGGTTTCCCCCATGGAAATGTCCTCTTTGAGGGCGCGAAACTGCCGGTCCAGGGTCTTGAATTCGTCCGACACATGGTCCACAAACTGCCCGAGACCTTCCCGGTCGTACTTGACCGGTGAAGTGACCGGCGTCAGCTTTAGCGGCGGCGCGTGGGATTTTGAAAGTTCGTCGAGGGCCTGCAGCATCGGCGTATAGGGGTTATCCTGGCTGATGGAGGCGTAACCCTTGCTGTCCTCTAAAAAGGTCAGCGTCGATTCCGGATGAAAGTCCTCGTCAATGCACACCCGTTCAAATGCCGTGTCCATCGTGTCTAGTTTTCCCAGCACGTTGACCAGCAGCATTTTTTCAATCGCCATGGTTCACTCTCACCTCCTGCCCTTAAGCACTTTCCAGAATCAGGAGCTCCCGGATTTTGTCAGGGGGCAGCTGGTATCGGATGCCTTCGATGATATTGATGATGTTGCGCAGCTCGTTCTCCGCGATGATGGTGTAAGCCAAAAACACAGCCGGTGGATTCACAGAGAAGCGCATGGTATGCAGCGCTTCCCGGAAAACCAGGGCCGACAGGGTTTCCTCCAGATAGCCGCCGTCTGTTTGCGAAAGACGGTGGCCGTATTTGGTCTTCTTGAAGACGGCAAACACCTCGTTTGCCGTCTTGGCGTGGAGCATGGCGTCCAGGTCCTCTTTTTTGATCACATGCTCGTAAGGAAGGAGCCGGGATCGAATCTCATCCGGCGACGCGGTGGAAAACGCGTTTTTGTACCGCAGGATGCGCAGCACGTTGTCCAGCTCCACTGTCATGTAATAAAAGTCCAGCAGCTCTTTTTTCATCTTGCCCCGGGTGTGCCGTTCGATCAGCTCAAACGCCCGGTCATATAAATAATGATAGAGCCGTGTTTCGATGGTCGTCAGGTCCAGCTCGTCGGGCCGCTTGCCCGCGTAAGGGGAGAGGAGCGGACCAAAGGGCGTGCCCTTGAGCACCGCTAAAATATCGTCAAAGGTCTTGCACTTGGCCAGCTCCATGAGACTGATGTCGGTGTGGTGCTCAAAAAAGGTGGGAAGATGAAACAGATATTCGTCCTCCTGCCCATAGTTTAAAAGCCGGATGCAGTGGAGAATCTGCTGAATTTCGCCTCTGATCACGATGATTTCGTAAAAAAATTCCCGTCCCGCGTATTCGAACACGCACAGGGACGAATAGTCCTCAAAGGATTTGCGCCGCAGAAGCTCCTCGAGCCGGCCCCGGTGAACATCCACCGAACGGACCTCGCTCAAAAAGGGACCGAAATAGGTCCTGCTTTTCAGATAGAGAGCCGCTTCTCCTACCGACTGGCAGGCGAGCAGCTCGTTATAATTCTGCAAAGTCAGCCGCTTGCCGAACTTGGCGCGTGCCTTTGCGGATAAAGCGTTGTGAGAATAACTGCCAGCCATCGCGTTTCGCCTCCTTTGGCCAGGCTTTTTCCTCTATTCCCGGCCTAGGGTACGGTTGACGATGGTTTTCACCCAAGCGCCCTTGTTGCTGGCGGCCGTCCGGTCAAGGGAATCCATCACACCGGCGTACGTTTTCTGGGTTTGCTCCCATTCTTCCTCGGCAAAACCCCGTTCTTTTTCTTCCAGCTGTTCGACCTTTTTGCGGGCCCGGGTCAGATACTCGTCCTTGAGCGCCTGGCTTTTTTCCTCGACGGTCATTTCCGCTTGCATGCGCATGGAAGAGGCGTCCTCGGTGAGCTGGCGTGCCTGCTCATCCATTTCAAGGATGCGCTTGATCATTTCTTGCATACGGATCCCCTCCTAAAAAGTCGTAAAAGGGAGAACGCCAATGGCGCTCTCCCGCTAAAATGCCCGAGGTATTTTGGTGATTGAGTGCATGTCGATGGTTGTTATTATATACCCGTTTTTTCGTCATTACAAGGTACAAATTACTGAATAAAACCCAACCAAACCATAAATTTCGTTACAATTTGTTGAAGGACAACCTTAGTTTTTCAGGCTCTGAAGCGGAGCCGGAATCCGCCCGCCCCGGCCAATGAAGCGGGCCGGCGACATGCGGTTGACCTCCATGACCGGGCCGCCGCCCAAAAGGCCGCCGAAGCTCAATTCCTCGCCTACCTTCTTGCCGATGGCGGGGATTACCCGCACGGCGGTGGTTTTGGAGTTGACCATGCCGATGGCCGCCTCGTCGGCGATGATGGCGGCAATGACCTCCGCGGGCGTGTCCCCGGGGATGTTGATCATGTCAAGCCCCACTGAGCAAACGGCGGTCATAGCTTCCAGCTTTTCTAAGCACAGCGCGCCCGAGCGGGCCGCATCGATCATCCCCGCGTCCTCCGTGACCGGAATGAATGCGCCCGACAAGCCTCCCACATGGGAGGAAGCCATCACGCCGCCCTTTTTGACCGCGTCATTCAAAAGAGCCAGCGCCGCCGTGGTGCCGTAGGCCCCGCATTGCTCAAGCCCCATTTCTTCGAGAATATGGGCCACCGAGTCGCCTACCGCCGGCGTGGGTGCCAGCGATAAGTCCACAATGCCAAAAGGCACGCAGAGCCGGCGGGACGCCTCCTGGGCTACCAGCTGGCCCATACGAGTGATCTTGAAAGCCGTGCGTTTGATTAAGTCGGCCACTCCCGTTAAGTCGCAGTCTCCCGCTTTCTTCAGAGCCGCCCGCACCACGCCCGGGCCGGAAACGCCTACGTTGATTACGCAGTCCGGCTCGCCCGGACCGTGGAAGGCGCCCGCCATGAAGGGGTTATCCTCCGGGGCGTTGCAGAAAACCACCAGCTTTGCGCAGCCGATGCAGTCCCGGTCGGCGGTGATTTCCGCCGTCTCCTTCACCACCCGGCCCATCCGGGCCACCGCGTCCATGTTGATGCCGGCCTTGGTGGAGCCGATGTTTACCGACGAGCACACGTGCTCGGTGACGCTGAGGGCTTCCGGGATGCTTTGCAGCAGCGCATAGTCCCCCGGGCCGAACCCCTTTTGCACCAGCGCCGAATAGCCGCCGATAAAGTTGACCCCCACCGCTCTCGCCGCCTTTTCCAGCGTCAGGGCGAACTTGACCGGGTCCTTCCCCGGGCAGGCCGCCGCAATCATGGAGATGGGCGTGACCGAGATGCGTTTATGGATGATGGGAATGCCGTATTCCTTCTCAATGTCCTCGCCGACCTTGACTAAGTCCTTTGCGTAGCGGGTGATCTTGTCGTAGATCTTTTCGCAGGCTATGTCAATATCCGGGTCGCAGCAGTCGAGCAGAGAGATGCCCATGGTAATGGTGCGCACATCCAGATTCTCGTTGTCGATCATCTGGATGGTTTCCAGAATATCGTGCACATTTATCATTTGGAACCTCCCCCTTGTTATACGCGGTGCATGGAATTAAATATGTCTTCATGCATGATTTTGACCGAGAGGCCCATTTTTGTGCCTAACTGTTCCATCCGGTCGGAAAGCTCGGTAAAGGGAATGGTGCAGTTTGAAATATCCACCAGCATGATCATGGCGAACAGATCCTGCATGACCGACTGGGTTACCTCCGTAATGTTGACGTTGACCTGGGTGCACAGGTTGGAGACGCCGGCGAGAATACCTACCATATCCTTGCCGATTACCGCAATAACCGCGCGCATAACGATCCCTCCATACATAATTAATAACCCACTCATTATGCCGCTTTGTCAGAATTTTGTCAAGCTCTTTTGGGCATTCTATCGGTATCGCCTCCATACCGCCGCTGGGATTTCTTTCTTGACAAATATCCCGACCTTCACTATAATCTTAGTTACAATCTATGCCGCTGTGGTGGAATCGGCAGACACAAGGGACTTAAAATCCCTCGCTGGCGACAGCGTACCGGTTCAAGTCCGGTCAGCGGCACCAACCATATGTACGCCAATGTGGACGGTACAAGATCCGTCTGGATTGGCGTATATTTTTTGTACAAGTTCCCGCACAGCAAGGCGCGCGTCAAAGTTCTCAGTGACGGTATTTAGAACTTTTACGATTTCTTTCGGTCGCACTTTTATGC
>CATONX010000035.1 GCA_951801675.1 uncultured Eubacteriales bacterium
GTCAATCAAAGAGGCTGCATCGTGGTCAATGAACAGATGCAGACATCCTTTAAGGATATTTACGCTGTGGGCGACGCGGTGCAGATCACCGATTTCGTCACCGGCAAAAAGGGATATGTTCCCTTAGCCGGCCCGGCCAATCGCCAGGGCCGCATCGCCGCCGACCATATTTGCGGCAGAGAAAGCGCCTATCACGGCACCCAAGGCTCCTCCATCCTCAAGGTGTTCGACATGACGGTGGCCTGTACCGGGCTTAATGAGCACACCGCCCAGGCTCATGGGATTCCCTACGAAAAAGTGTTTACCTACTCGCCCTCTCACGCGGGCTACTACCCGGGCGGGAAGAACATGTCCATTAAAACCTTGTACGCTCCCCGTACGGGACGGATCTTAGGCGCCCAGATCGTCGGCTTCGACGGGGTGGACAAACGCTGCGACGTGCTGGCCACCGCCATTCGTTCCAAGCTCACCGCCTTTGACTTGACCGAGCTGGAGCTTTGCTACGCCCCGCCTTTCTCCTCGGCCAAGGACCCGGTGAACATGGTTGGCTTCGTCATTGAGAATACCCTTTCGGGCCTGGTCAAGAACTTTTACTGGCATGATGTGGAAAACCTGCCCCGGGATGGAAGTGTAACCCTCTTGGATGTGCGTACTCCCGCCGAGCGGGCGAGGGGACACATCGAAGGCTTTGTCCATATCCCTCTCGACGAGCTTCGTGACCGCTTGGGTGAGGTCCCTGCCGGCAAGTCGGTGTTCGTCCACTGCCACAGCGGCCTGCGCAGTTATCTGGCCTGCCGGATTCTTTCGGAAAACGGGTACGACTGCTATAATCTCTCCGGAGGCTACCGGCTGTACGAATCGGTGACGAAGGACCGTGCGGTGGAAGACTATCCCTGCTACGAACGGCCTACTCAGCCGAACGACACTGCTCGATAAAAGCCAGAAAAGGCGCGGATAAAAATTTGTTTTTGTGATAAATGAGGCTGAACATCCGGGTGAGCGACGCGTTTCGCAGCCCGACGATGTGCAGCCTCTTTTTCGCTGCTTCCTCTTCCACCAGGCGTCTGGAGATGACCGACAGGCCCTGCCCACCGATCACGGCGTTTTTGATGGCTGCCGAACTGTGGCACACCCATTTTTCCTCGATCTGTACGCCCTGTTCGGCTAAAAACTGCTCAAAAAGCTCCCTGGTACCGCTGCCCCGTTCCCGCAAAATGAAGGCCTGTCCGGCAAGATCGGCCGCCTCCACCTGATCCTTTTCGGCAAAGGGATGCCGCATGCCGCACACCAGCGCCAGCTCATCTTCCATCATCGGTGCCGACACCAGATCGGGATGCTTGATTTGTCCTTCCACCACCCCCAAGTCTAGCTCGCTTTTGAGAATTTTTTCCTCAATGACGCTGGTGTTATCCACAAAGGCGTGCACCCGAAGCTCCGGATGGGACGTTTCAAACCGGTTGATAATATCCGTCAGCAGACAGATACCAACCGTAATGGTCGCGCCGATGTGTAAAGAGAGATGCTGTGAGGAATACTGCATTTGACGCTCCATTTCCTCAAACAGGGGAACGATGTGCCGCGCATAGGTAAGGAGCCGTTTTCCCGCTTCGGTCAGGTACAGCCGGCGAGACAGCCGCTCGAACAGCAGTACCCCATAGGCCCGTTCCAGTTCTGCAATGGTTTGGCTGACGGTGGGCTGGGCAATGTATAATTTCTGGGCGGCCAGGCTCATTTTTCCGGTGTCTGCCACCATCAGGAACACTTTTAAATGCCGTACAGTCAATGAAATCATTCCTTTTCATAGTGGAATACCTATATTATTTATCCGAGCATACTATTTTACGAATGCAATTGCAAGTGGTATACTGAAAAAAAACGCAGAGGAGCGCGAAAAAATGGGTGTCACAGCCGAACAAAAAAAGCAAGTCAAAGGACAAGGGTTTCTTCACAACCGAGGAACCGATGAATTTTCCGCCCGGATCATCACGGAAAACGGCGTGCTAAACGCCGCTCAGCTCAAAAACATCAGCGAAGTGGCCGAGCAGTTTGGAAACGGCCAAGTGGCCTTTACCACTCGCTTGACTGTGGAAATTCCCGGCATCGCTTATGAGGACATTGAGAAGGTCAAAGAATACGTGGCCAAAGAGCAGATGGAAACCGGCGGCACCGGAGCAAAGGTACGTCCGGTAGTAGCCTGTAAGGGGACGACCTGTGTATTCGGTCTGATCGATACCCAGGGCCTCGCCAAGGAGATTCACGACCGCTTTTACAAAGGCTACGGTACGGTGACGCTTCCTCATAAGTTTAAAATTGCCGTAGGCGGGTGCCCCAATAACTGCGTCAAACCAGATCTAAACGACGTGGGCATCATGGGCCAGCGGGTGCCGGCCCTCAATAAGAGCTTGTGCCGGGGCTGTAAGAAATGCCGCCCGCAGGCCGCATGTCCTATGGAGGCAATGAAGGTTAAGGACGGGGTCATCCACCGGGACAAATCGGTGTGTAACAACTGCGGCCGCTGCATCACCACCTGCCCCTTCGGCGTCATGCCGGACGGGACGGTGGGCTATAAGGTCTACATCGGCGGCCGGTGGGGAAAAAAGACCCGCCATGGAGACATGCTCAAGGAACTCTTCACTAAGGAAGAAGCGCTCGACGTGGTGGAAAAGGCCATCCTGCTTTTTAAGGAGAAAGGGAAACCGGGCGAGCGGTTTGGCTCCATGGTGGAGCGTATCGGCCTTGAGAAGGTGGAAAAGGCGCTCATGTCCGATCACTTGCTCAAGCATAAAAACGAAATCCTGGGCTTGACCATCGAAGGAGTTTGCCGCTGATGAAACGAATCCTGACTCTGCTGGCTGCCGTTTCCCTGCTTTGCCTGGCTCTTTCCGGCTGCGGGCCTTCTGAGGATACTGTTTCGCATGCTTCCTCTTTGAGCCAAGAGCAGAAGGCGTATTATACCTTTACCGATGATCTGGATAACACGGTCGTTCTCAAGGAGGCTCCAAAACGGGTGGTGTCCCTGATGGGGTCTTATGCGGAAACTTGGATGCTTTCTGGGGGGACTCTTGCCGGCGTAACCGAGGACGTGGTCAGTGAGCGGGGAATGGCGGTACCGGAAGGGACCAAAATCATCGGTACCGTTAAAAACCCCAATATGGAAGAAATCCTTAGTTTATCGCCCGATTTTATTATTCTTTCCACCGACATTGAGGCGCATGTAAAACTGGCCGATACCCTAAACAACGCCGGGATTCCCCACGCCTATTTCCAGGTGGAGTATTTTGAGGACTATCTCAATATGCTGAAAGTTTGCACCGATATCACCGGCCGTGACGACCTGTATGAGCAAAACGGAGTTCAGGTAAAGCAGCAGATCGACCAGGTCCGTGAACAGGTGCGCCTGGCAGGGGAGAAGGCTCCCACCGTGCTGCCCATCCGGGCGCTGAGCACTGCGGCCAAGGCGCTTCCGAGAGACAACATGGTCTGCAAAATGCTTGAGGACCTGGGGACGGACAACATCGCCGCCCGGCACGCCTCCCTGCTCGAAGACCTGAGCATGGAAGAGATCATTGAAGAGGACCCGGATTTCATTTTTGTCATCACCATGGGGGACTCCCAGAAGGCCGTCGACGCTCTCAAAAACGGAATTGAAGCCAATCCCGCCTGGAACAGCCTTACCGCTGTGAAAAACGGCCGGTATCTGGTGCTTCCCAAAGACCTGTTCCACTATAAGCCCAACGCGAAATGGGGCGAAAGCTATGCGTACCTGGCGCGCATCCTCTACCCGGATGCCGTTTCCTAAGGAAAGCAGGCGGTTTCGCCTGCTGGTCATCGCAGGGACGGGGGTGCTGCTTTTGGTCCTGGCGGCGGTCAGCCTTTGCAGCGGTTCGGCCTCCATTCCCCTGGACGAAGTGGTCCGTGCCCTTTTTGGGGGAGATCAAACGGAGAAATTCTATCAGATTGTCCAGTTTGTCCGCCTGCCCCGCACGCTGGCCGCTATTTTGGCCGGAGGCGCTCTGGCGGTGGCGGGGACGATTTTACAGGCGGTGCTGGGCAATGCGCTGGCAAGCCCGAATATCATCGGCGTCAACGCCGGTGCAGGACTTTTTACCATTCTGCTGGCGGCCTTTTTTCCCCAGCTCATTTGGTTTACGCCCCTTGCCGCTTTTCTGGGCGCGCTGGCAGCAGCCCTGCTTGTCTATTTTCTGGCCCAGAAGACCGGTGCCTCCCGCATGACCATCCTGCTCTCCGGCATCGCCGTTTCCAGCTTTCTTGGCGCCGTCACCGACGGGGTCATCACCCTGGTTCCGGATACGCAGGCAGGGCGCTTTGCGTTTTTGATCGGCGGTTTTTCCGGTGTGTCCATGGACAGTTTGAAGCTTGCCTCGCTGTGCATCCTGATCGGGATTGGCGCGGCCCTTTTGTTCAGCTATGACTTAAACGTTCTCACCCTGGGCGAGGAGACCGCCAGCACCTTAGGAATGCGGGCGGGGCTGACGCGGATGGTGTTTCTGATTTTGGCCGCTCTTTTGGCGGGGAGCGCCATCAGCTTTGCGGGACTTCTGGGTTTTGTGGGCCTGATTGTTCCTCATGCGGCCCGGTTTTTCGTCGGGCAGGACCACCGGTATCTGCTTGCGCTGTGCGCGCTGCTGGGCGGGGCGTTTACCCTGCTGTGTGACCTGCTTGCGCGGGTGCTGTTCGCCCCCTTTGAGCTGCCGGTGGGGATCGTACTCTCCTTTTTGGGCGCGCCTTTCTTTTTGTATCTGCTGTTTAAACGGAAACGGGGGCGGTTGCATGATTGAGTTGAGACAGGTCTGCGCCGGCTATCCCGGCAAGGAGATTTTGCATGAGGTAAGTGTCACCTTTCCCAAAGGGCAGGTGACGGGAATCATCGGCCCAAACGGCTGCGGGAAAACTACTCTCTTAAAAACCGCGGCCCGGCTATTAAAGCCTTTGTCCGGAGAAGTCCTGCTGGAAGGAAGACCGGTTTCGGGATTTGCGCCCAAGGAATTTGCCCGCCGGGTGGCCGTCCTGCCCCAGTCCAGGGCGGTCCCCTCGATTACCGTGGCAAGCTTTGTGATGCACGGCCGGTTTCCCTATCTGGGGTTTCCCAGAACCCCGGCTAAGGCCGACTGGGAAAAGGTGGACGAGGCTCTCGAACAGATCGGCCTAGCGGCGTACCGCCACCGCAGCCTTTCGGAACTTTCCGGCGGCGAGCGGCAAAAGGTGTACTTGGCCATGCTGCTGGCACAGGACGCCGAAGTCCTGCTGCTCGACGAGCCTACCACCTACCTGGACATCAACCATCAGCTGGAGCTGCTCGGCCTGGTGCGAAAGCTCAACGAAACCGGCAAGACCGTAGTCATGGTCATGCACGATCTTTCTCAGGCCCTGCGCTTTTCCCACGGGATTATTCTGATGCAGGAAGGGGAGATCGCGGCCCAGGGCCCGGCTGGAGACGTATACGAAAGCGGGAAAATCAATGAGGTTTTCCATGTCCGCTCGCAGCGTATGCAAAGCGAGGAACGGATACACTATTTGTTTTATTAAGCGAATTTTTGGGTCGTTAAGCCGCATACCATCCCTGCTTTTTCGCATACTAACCATGAACTCGCAAAAAGGAGCTGATTGGTTATGTTCAAACACGAAAAGCAGATGCTGCATGAAATCAAGGTAGACGGCCCCAATCCCAATTACGGGGCGCTGCTGCAAGAGCAGCTGGGTGGTCCCCAGGGAGAACTGAAGGCCGCCATGCAGTATCTTTCCCAGAGCATGCGCATCAAGGACCCGGAGATTAAGGACCTGTTTTTAGACATTGCCGCGGAGGAACTCAGCCACATGGAGATGGTAGCCAACACCGTCAATCTCTTAAACGGCCATCACCTCGACGCGGAGAACGCGACGGTAGGCAATGTGGAAGCCCATGTGCTCACCGGGCTTACCCCCATGCTTGCAAATGCGTCCGGGTATCTCTGGACCTCCGCCTATGTCAATGAAACCGGCGATTTGGCCGCCGACCTGCTTTCCGACATTGCTTCCGAGCAGCGGGCAAAGGTGGTATACCAGTACCTTTACCGCCAGATCAATGACAAAGGCGTAAGGGAAACCATCGATTTCCTGCTAAACCGGGAAGAGGCCCACAACGCCATGTTCCGGGAGGCCTTCAACCGCATTCAGGACAGCGGTTCTCAGCAGAATTTCGGCGCTACCGCCGATTCGCGCATCTATTTCGATCTGTCAAAGCCGGGCGGCCAATCCTTCGACCCGAGCAAGTCCACCCAGCCGCCGAGCTTTAACATGCCCCAATAAGAAATCCGAAAAGAAGAGGCATCCGGTTTTCCGGATGCCTCTTCTTTTCGTTGCAGCAACGGATTGCTTTTTATGAAATTCAATCACTTATTTTTCTTTTATTTGACTTTTTTATTATTCGATGGTATTCTTGCCTTGTGAAATATAGCAAAATTCACAAAATGAGGAGGACTTGTTGTGGGAAAATTAAAGCAAATGGTGCATCATCCGGTCTTTTGGGGCGCAGCTGGCATTTTTTTAGGAGCAGTCATTGTCGTAATAATTACGGTATTCGCATTTATTTATCCATTGCAGACGCAAAATCAGGAATACTTGTTACAGGTCCAAGACCTGCAAGCGGAAAATACGCAGACCAAGGAAACCCTAGAACAGACACATACACAATTAAAGCAGGCAAATGAAGAACTTGGCAAAACAACGGAGGATTTAAATCAGACCAAAGGAGATCTGGATGCGACTAAAGAAGATTTACAGATTTCCAATGAGGAGCGAGATCAGCTCAAAAATGACATTGAAGCAAAACAGGCTGAGCTCAATCAGCTGGACCAGAAAATGGCGGGCGTACAAAATGAACTCAACCAAAAGCAGGCGGCCTTGGCCAAAGCGCAAAGGGGAGTACAGCAGCTTCAGAAGCTGGACGCCTCCTTTACAACTTTTGACCGGGCTTCTGATGAAGCAATGAATATCCTGATGCAGTTTTATAATGCAATAAATAATAATGATATTGTTGCCGCGCAATCCTATGAACAGAAATATATAGCAAAGGCAGACGAAGCAAACGCAGCCTACGAGAACATCATGAAGCTGCTCAACGATTTTAGAAATGGGAATTATTAACTCATATTGTAAAGACAGACGGCTTTCGTAAATGTGAAAATAATGCCTGTCACAATTTCAATTCCGCTATCTGTGAATCAATGGTACATATGACTTGAACCTCCGTCGTCATCTGGTAGAGGACTCGATAAAAGGAACGGGGTGCTGCGGCGCCCCGTTCCTTTTGACGATCCAAGAAGCAAAGAAAAGGATGCGTAAGGACATCTCCTATGGTATAATAAATAACATACACGGCATCTCCCATTTCCACGGTTTGCAAAGGAAGATGCGGATCGATGGGCTTCGTTTTCGTATCCGGCAGACCGAACCCACGAAACCAAAGAAAGAAGGCGGCTTTTATGAAGCTATGGTTTAAACAGCGGATGTTTTCTTGGCTTGACAGCTACGATATTTACGATGAGAACGGACAGACCATGTTTGTGGTAAAGGGCGCTTTGTCGTGGGGGCACTGTCTGCACATTTATGACGCGGCCGGCCGGCATGTGGGAACGGTGAAGGAAGAAGTGTTTACCTTTTTGCCCCGGTTTCGCATGTTCGTGGGGGACCAGTATGTGGGCCAGATCAAGAAGGAGCTTACCTTCTTTAAGCCCAGCTTTGTTCTTGACTGCAACGGCTGGCAGGTGACCGGCGATTTCTGGCAGTGGAACTATGCAGTATACGACGGGAACCGGCCGGTGATGTTCGCCTCCAAGAAGCTCTTCAACTGGACGGATACCTACGAGATCGACGTTTGTCAAAAGGAGGATGTGCTTTTTTCGCTGATGATCGTGCTGGCCATCGACGCGGCCAAATGCTCTTCCGGAAACGATTAAGGCGGGGGGAGAAGCGTTATGAAAAAGCGGACATGCTTTGCTGTCCTGGCGGCTGTGCTGTTGTCGATTTCCGGATGCCAGGGTCCTTCGGTGCCGGTTACGGCGCAGGTAAGCCAATCGGAAAGCCAGACGCTCCTCAGCCTTGCGCCGGCTGTCTCCGAGCTCCCGGAAGCATCGGCCAGGGAAGAGTCTCAGCCGCCGCCGTCTGCTGAACAGGTGCTCGCTATGATGGAAGGGACAAGCTCCAAACGGGCCATTACAAAAGAATTCCTAGACTGGTGCGCACAGAAAGAAGGAGAAGCCTTCCTGCCGAAGCTTCTTGACGCCATAAAGAGCGAAGGTTATTCCGACGGGCTTTTTTACCGCCTGACCGGCCGCACTTTAGTGGTGCTCTATGACGAATATACCGGTGCGCTGTCGGCCGCCGGAAATATTCGAATAAAGGAGGCGGCCCGGCCGGACCAGACGGTTCTGAGCTTTACCGGGGACATCAACCTGGCCGACGGCTGGTATCAGATGAACTACTACGACCGCCAGCCAAACGGTATATACGGCTGCTTGAGTGGCGACCTGTTAAGCGAAATGAACGGCGCGGACATTATGCTGGTAAACAATGAGTTTTCCTTTTCCACCCGCGGCGCCCCTCTCTCCGGTAAGCTCTATACCTTCCGTGCCCACCCGAAAAAGGTAGAGATTCTCACCCAGATGGGGGTAGATCTGGTGGGCCTTGCCAACAATCATATTTATGATTACGGCAGGGACGCCTTTTTCGATACGCTTGACACCATCGACGGCGCTGGAATCGACCGGATAGGTGCCGGCCGGAACTTGCAGGAGGCTTGTACCCCGCAGTACTATATTGTCAATGGGCGAAAAATCGCCTATGTGGCTGCCACCCGGGCTGAAAAGAACATTATGACCCCTGCCGCCGGGAGCAACAGGGAAGGGGTGCTGCGTACCTACGATCCGGATCTCTTTTTGCAGGTGATCGCCGAGGCAAAGGAGAACAGCGATTTCGTGGTTGCCTATGTCCACTGGGGAACGGAGAACAGCACCAAGCTGGAAGCGGTCCAGCGCACCCAGGGCAAGCAGTACATTGACGCGGGAGCGGATCTGGTGGTGGGTGCCCATCCCCATATTTTGCAGGGGATGGAGTTTTACCGGGGCAAACCCATCTTTTACAGCCTGGGGAACTTCTGGTTCAACGACGTACCTACCGACACGGCGCTATTAAAAGTCCTCCTGGATGAAGATGGAACGGTGACGCCCGTGCTAGTCCCCTGCTACCAGGGAGGTGGCCGTACCGACATTGTGACCGATCCTGCCCAACGAAACCGGATTTTTTCTCACTTGCAAAGCATCTCCATCGGCGTGGATATGGACGAAACCGGCGTCATCCGCCCGGCGGGATGACAGTGACAGGATTTGCGGCCCGAAAACGGTGTTGCTTATGCAAATTAAAACCAGCAGTCATTGCGTTCACATGTCCTTCTATCTGTTAAACGGGTCAATTGCAGCGCCGGTAGTTGCATTTCAAAAAAGCGTTTTCCTTGGGAAAATCTCATGGTAAAGCCTACAAGCAAAAGGCCCGAAGCGGAATTTTCCGCTTCGGGCCTTTGTTACATAAAAGCGCTGTGTTTCAAACAAGAAAGCCGGGACCTATCCCAACGCTTCCAGAATCATCGTGAAAAAGAGGTTTGGGATCCGCCTTCTTTTGCTTATTTGTGTACGCCGTCCCGAACGACTTTGTAAAGCTGAATGAGAACGGTGGGAGCGAAGGCGAGTAAAGCGATCAGGCCGGCCTGCGCCGCCGTCAGAGGTGTAACCAAGAAGAGCCCCTGCAGGAAAGGCAGGAATAAGACCGCCGCCAGCAGCAGGACACCTGCGCCGAAGGCCATCAGGCTATACTTGTTGGAACATAGCCCCAGGCGGAAAATAGACCCGTCGCCCCGGCAGTTAAACCCGTGGAACAACCGGGCAAGCGTCAGGGTAGCGAAAGCCATGGTGCTCGCCAGCGCCGCGCCGCCTTGGTCCAGGCCGATGAAAAAGGCACCCATGGTCGCCGCTGCAATCAAAAGGCCGAGAAGCCCGATTCTTCCGGTCAGGGCCTTATTTAGGATGGGATCCTTGGGATTGCGGGGCTTTTGGTGTAAAAGGTCGCTGCGGGCCTCCTCCATGCCGATGGCAATGGCGGGCAGGCTGTCGGTGAGAAGGTTGATAAAGAGCAGATGCACCGCTGCAAAGGGCACCGGCAGCGCCAGCAGCGAGGTAAACAGCACGCAGAAAATGCCTGCCGCATTGCCGGAGAGCAGAAAGGTAATGGCATTTTTGATGTTCGTGTAAACGTTGCGGCCGTTGACCACCGCTTTGACGATGGTGGCGAAATTGTCGTCCGCCAGAATCATGGAAGCCGCGTCCTTACTGACCTCGGTGCCGGTAATGCCCATGGCAACGCCGATGTCCGCCTTTTTCAGGGCCGGCGCGTCGTTGACACCGTCGCCCGTCATGGAGACGATGGAGCCTCTACGCTGCCAGGCGGAAACAATGCGGATTTTATGCTCGGGCGATACCCGGGCGTACACACATACTTTCGGCAGAACCTCGTCGAGCTGTTCGTCCGTCATCCCGTCCAGCTCCACCCCGTCGAGGGCCATGTCGCCCTCTTCGAAAATGCCGATCTGCCGGGCGATGGCCCTGGCCGTTACCTTGTGGTCGCCTGTGATCATAACCGTACGGATTCCCGCCCGTTTCGCGTCCTCCACCGCCTTTACCGACTCGGGTCTTGGCGGGTCCATCATGGAAATCAGGCCGATGAAGATAAAATTGTCCTCGTCCTCCACCGTGGGAGCCCGTTCGCTTTCCATTTCCCGGTAAGCAAAGGTAAGCACCCGCAGCCCGTTCTCCGAAAGCTGGGCATTGACCTGGGAGATCCGCCGCCGGTCCTCCTCGGTCATGGGACATACCCCGTCGTGGGTGAGAATCCGGTTGGAACGGGCCAGCAGCACATCGATGGCGCCTTTGGTCAAAAGGGTGGGAACTCCTTCAATGTTATGTAAGGTGCTCATGAGCTTTCGGTCGGAATCGAAGGCCACTTCGCCCAAACGAGGATGCTGGATGCGGTAGGAAACTTCTTCCACGCCGAACATATCCCCCAGCTGCACCAAGGCGATTTCGGTGGGGTCGCCGATACAAACCCCGTCTACGTCGGTGGCGTCGCTTGCCAGAATCGCCGCCTTTAACAGCATTCTCTGGGCATCGTTTGCAAGGTCGAGCGATTTGCCGTCCACCAGGAGCCCGTCGGCGTAAACCTGCTGCACCTGCATTTTGTTTTGCGTCAGGGTGCCCGTCTTATCCGAGCAGATCACCGAAACGCACCCCAGGCTTTCCACGGCTTTTAAGTCTTTGATGATGGCGTTTTGCTTGGCCATCTTCTGGGTGCCCAAGGCCAGCACGATGGTGACAATGGAGCTCAGCGCCTCCGGGATTGCGGCCACCGCCAGGGCCACGGCGAACATCAGTGAGTCGAGTATGGGCATCTGCCGGTAGAGGGAGAGGCCGAAGACCACCACGCAGATCACCATGATTCCGATGGCCAGCATTTTGCTGAACCGGTCCAAACTTTCCTGCAAGGGGGTTTTGCGCTGTTTGGTCTGGTTCATCAGGAAAGCGATCTTGCCAAGTTCCGTTTCCATGCCGGTGGCGGTGATTACCGCCGAAGCTCGGCCGTAGGTCACCAAGGAACCGGAAAACACCATGTTCTTCTGGTCACCCAGCGCCACCTGGCCGCCCGGGATGGAGTCGGCAGTCTTTTCCACGCTCTCCGACTCGCCGGTCAGGGAGCTTTCGTTGACCTTCATGGAAAAGTTCTCGAGAATCCGCCCGTCGGCCACCACCATGTCCCCGGCTTCCAGAAGAACGATGTCACCTACCACCACCTCACTGGAAGGAATGACGCACGTGACGCCGTCCCGCACCACCTTGGCACTGGGGGAGGATAGGGCCTTGAGGCTTTCCAGGGATTTTTCCGCTTTTACATACTGCACCGTGCCCAGCACCGCGTTGAGCAGAATGACTGCGAAAATGACGATGGAGCTTTCTCCCTGGCCGGATACCAGAGAAATAACCGCCGCTGCAATCAGAATCAGAACCAATAGGTCCTTGAACTGTTCGAGAAAGATCAATAGCAGGCTTTTTTTCTTGGTTTGCGCGAGTGAATTGGGCCCATGGGCTTCCCGGGCTTTTTCCACCTGTCCCTGGGTGAGCCCATGAAGGGAAGAACCGGTCCGATTTAAGGCCTCCTCGGCGGAATGGTTATAATACGTGCCGGGCATGCTGCATCCTCCTTTGTTATGGGAAATAAAAAAAGACTTTCAGACAGCGCCTGGCAATCCAGACGGCCATCCAAAAGTCTTGTTACCGATGTTGTTCGGCGCTCATCGCCAGATTCCAAGGAATCGAGGTGTTGACGATGAGACTTATAACTACTCCCTTTTGAAGAAACAAATGACTGTTTCTTTATTATACCAGCCAAGAAAATAATGTCAACCGTTTTTTCTGTTTTTGCTCCATCTCCATTGATTTCTCACCTTTTCTCCAAAATCGCTGCATAGTTGGACAGCAGCCATTTCACATGTTCTTGGATGTCCCTTGTACCGTCGGCATAAATCACCGGGCAGGAAAGCGTTTGGATCCACATGTCTGTTTTTTTCATGGAACGTGCTGCGACAAAGGCAAGAAATCTTTGTTCCTGGTCATACATATCTCCGCCGATCTGCACCCGCTCTCTAAATTCTTCATAAGAGCGTTGTCTGATCCGCTTGAGCCGAAGCGCAAGCGGCGCGGAAAGATAAATGACACAGCGATACATGGCGTTGATTTCGTTTCCCATATCTCCATTCACTGCGGAGAGAATAAAGTACCGGTATTTTTCGATATCCCTTAAAATAGAAAGCCGTACTTGGTCACGCGGACGCGGTTTCGAAAAGGGGACCTGCGATTCCAGAAAGGAATAATCTTCGACGTCGATGTACTTATGATGTAGTGCTTTAGACAATTCCTTTCCAAGAGTGGTTTTTCCGCTTCCGTTTGCCCCACATAAAAGGATGCCGCCTGTCATAATATTCTCCATTTTGCCTCATATGGCCGTCGTTTCGGCCCCGCCTTCTTTTAGATGGGAAAGCAGGACATCGAGTGCACACCGTACGGCCTCGGTGTCTTCCACCTGCCGCCTTTCCTTTATCTTTGCGATTGTCGTTTCTTTCTCCTGCGGCCGCAGCACCGCTTCGATTGCATGAAGAGCCGCGCAACGATTGCGGTACTCGCCGCTGTCGATTCCCAGAAGAAGCCGGGGATAGCTGCCGTGCCGGCCCAGCAGGTACAAAGCCTGCGAAAGAAGTAGCGCCACCCACTCGTCCGTTTCCAGCCGCAGGCTTTCCTCAAGAAACGAGACGGCTTCGTTTAGGTTATCTCCACAGAAAAGGGCGCTCTTTGCAAAGGAGCGCGCCGCGTATCCGTGCACCATAGCCGTATCTGTCCGGCCGAGCTCCCTGGGCCGCTTTAGCACCAAAGCCGAGCAGCTGCATTCAGCCGCGTCGCCTGGCCTCGGTGCGCACCAGTTCGCTTTCGTCCGTCAGCCCACGCAAAAGCATCTCTTCCGACCGGTTCGGCGGGACCAGCATCAAAAGGGAGGCCGCCTGCGCGCGTACCTGCTCATCTTCGTCCTGGGTACACTCTTCCAAGACGCAAAGAAACGCATCGAAAAGCCCGTCTTCGTTCTGAAAACCAAATCATTATTCCAATCGCTCGCTTGCCGTTTTCTCCTTCATAATGCAAACCCTCTTTTGTCATACTAAGAAAGGCAACTGTTTTTACGAGTATAATCCAATCTTTCCCGTCCCGCAACCCTCTTTTTTACCGGCCAAGCATCATTTTCCGTATTGGAAAGGAGAAATAGCCATGAATGAGAACACCTATTCCTTCGACGC
>CATONX010000036.1 GCA_951801675.1 uncultured Eubacteriales bacterium
CAATCGAGTCAATAAATCATACAATTCGGCGCGTTTTCTTAAAATACGCAGTACTGCTGCATGTAAGAGTCCATAAGACGCAGCACATCCTCATAACCGCCCGCTTCTTTCAGGTATTCGCGGATGGCGGTCACGTCCACAATGGCGTGTACCTGGATGCCAAACTGCTCCTTGACCTCCATCACCGCCGTTTTTCCCGGGTTCTGCCCTACCTCGCAGCGGTTGACGGAAATGAACATATCCCGCACCTGCACGTCGGCCGCAGCCTTGAGTACCGGGATGGTCTCCCGCACGGCGGTGCCAGCGGTGATGACGTCCTCAATGATGATGACCCGGTCCCCGTCCTTGGGCTGGTAGCCCACCAGGGAACCGCCTTCCCCATGGTCCTTAGCTTCCTTGCGGTTGAAGAAAAAGGGCTTGTCGATGCCGTATTCCCTCGCAAGCGCCCCGGCGGCGGAGGTGGCAAGGGGAATGCCTTTGTAGGCGGGGCCGAACATGGCGTCGAACCCATCGCCGCAGGTTTCCTTTACAAGCTTCGCGTAAAAGCTGCCCAGGGCGGAACTCTGGGCGCCGGTCTTGTAATTGCCGGTATTGACAAAGTAAGGAGACAGGCGGCCGCTTTTGGTTTTAAACTCGCCGAAGCGCAGCACGTCGGCGCCCATCATAAATTCGATGAATTCCTTTTTGGTCTGGGTCAGCATATTTTTCCTCTCCCTTTTGCGTGTTTTTCCCATGGGCTGCTCATACTACCACTGGGCACCCAACCGAAATTATGCTATACTATTCGGGAACATCTGGCAGGACACAAGGAAAATCCCTCCGTTTCCCTGAATGGTAGTATCATACAATATTCCAGCGAAGATTGCAACAAAGGATCTGATTTCATCCATGTTCAAACTGGCTCGCTACTTAAAGCATTTTAAAAAGGAAGTCATTTTAGGGCCTCTCTTTAAGCTGATGGAGGCCATTTTCGAGCTGATCGTCCCCTTAGTCATGGCCCGCATCATCGACGTGGGGATCACCACCGGCGATACGGGGTATATTCTGCGCATGGGCGGGCTGATGGTGCTCTTAGGCGTGGCGGGGCTCGGCTTTGCGCTCACCTGCCAGTATTTCGCGGCCCGGGCCTCCCAGGGCTTCGGCACCATTTTGCGAAACGACCTGTTTCGCCACATTCATTCCTTCTCCCACCGGGAGATCGATAAGTTTGGCACTCCGTCCTTAATCACCCGCATCACCAACGACATCAACCAGCTTCAGGTGGCGGTGGCCATGCTCATCCGCCTGGTGATCCGGGCCCCGTTTCTCATCGTCGGATCGGCGGTGATGGCCATGCTGCTGGACTGGCAGCTTTCCCTGATCTTCCTGGTGGCGGCTCCCCTGGTGGCGCTGGTTTTATACCTGGTGATGAGCCGCTCGGTCCCCTTTTACCGCACCATTCAGAAAAAGCTCGACCGGATCTCCTTAATTACCCGGGAAAACCTGGAGGGAGTGCGGGTCATCCGGGCCTTCTCCAAGCAAAAGGACGAGGAGGAACGGTTTGACGAGGCAAGCGACGACCTGGCCGCCACCTCGGTGCGGGTGGGCAAAATCTCCGCGCTTCTCAACCCTCTGACCTATGTGATTATGAACCTGGCGATTGTGGCCATCATCTGGTTCGGCGGCATGCGGGTGGACGCGGGGGCCCTGTCCCAGGGGCAGATCATCGCCTTTGTCAACTACATGACCCAGATTCTGCTGGCTTTGGTGGTGGTGGCGAACCTGGTGATTCTCTTTACCAAAGCCTCCGCCTGCGCGGCCCGGGTCAACGAGGTGCTGGACACCCAGCCTTCGGTGACCGAGGACGCGGCCGGGCCGGTTTCCCCTTCCGGGGACCAATCCACGCCCCGCATCGAGTTTCGTGACGTTTCCTTTTCCTACGGGGAAGGGGACTATGCGCTGCAAAACATCTCCTTTTCCATCGCCCCGGGCGAGACGGTGGGCATCATCGGCGGCACCGGGTCGGGCAAATCCACGCTTATTAACCTGATCCCCCGGTTTTACGACGCCACCGAGGGCCAGGTGCTGGTGGACGGGGTCAACGTAAAAGCCTATCCCTTCACCCAGCTTCGCCGCCAGATCGGCATGGTTCCCCAGCGGGCGGTCCTTTTTGCCGGGACTCTTAGGGAAAACATGCGCTGGGGGAAACCGGACGCCAGCGACGAGGAAATCGCAAAAGCCCTTTTCATCGCCCAGGCGTCGGACTTTGTGGAGAAGCTTCCGAAAAAATACGACACGCCCATTTTACAAGGGGGCAAAAACCTTTCCGGCGGGCAAAAGCAGCGCCTGACCATTGCTAGGGCCCTGGTGGGAACCCCGCCCATCCTGATTCTTGACGACAGCGCCAGCGCTCTCGACTACGCCACCGACGCGGCTTTGCGCAAAGCGCTGCGCCGGGAAACAAAGGACATGACGGTGCTGATGATTTCCCAGCGGGCCAACACCGTCAAGGGTGCGGACAAAATCGTGGTGCTCGACGACGGGGAAATCGCCGGGATCGGAACGCACGAGGATCTGTTCGATTCCTGTCAGGTCTATCGGGAGATTTGTCTGTCCCAGCAAAGCGGCGAGGAGGGAAAACGGTAAGATGAAGGTTACGGCGGTTCTCAAACGGATTCTTTCCTACACGCGGCCCTATCTTTGGTATCTGGTCGGCGCGCTCCTGTGCGCGCTTTTAAACGTGGCCCTCACCCTGCTGGCCCCGGTGCTGGTGGGAGACAGCATCGACTTTATCATTGCCAAAGGTCAGGTGGATTTTCCAAGCATCGCCCGCATTCTCATTGTGCTGGCCGGAGCCATTCTGCTGGGAGCCTTCTTCCAGTGGCTGATGACGCTGTGCACCAATCAGCTGACCTACAAAACGGTGCGGGACCTGCGGGTACAGACCTTTCATAAGCTGAGTGCCGTGCCGCTTCGGTACATTGACGGCCATTCCCACGGCGACATCATCAGCCGGGTAGTCACCGACATCGACCTGATTTCCGACGGGCTGCTGCAGGGATTTACCCAGCTGTTTACCGGAGTGGTCACCATTCTGGGCACCCTGATTTTCATGCTGACCATTAACGTCAAAATCGCGCTGGTGGTGGTGCTCATCACACCGCTGTCCCTGTTCGTCGCTTCCTTTATCGCCCGGCGCAGCCACAAGATGTTCCGGGAACAGTCGGCGGTTCGGGGAGAGATGACCGGGTACGTGGAGGAGCTCATCGGCAACCAGAAGGTGGTCAAGGCCTTCTCTTACGAGGACCGGGCGCAGGCTTCCTTTGAGGAGATTAACCGCAGGCTTTACGACTGCGGCGTGAAAGCCCAGTTTTATTCCTCCATGACCAATCCTTCCACCCGGTTCGTAAACGGGGTGGTGTACGCGGCAGTGGGGATTACCGGCGCTTTGACCGCCATTCAAGGTCTCCTGTCGGTGGGGCAGCTCTCCTGCTTTCTGACCTACGCAAACCAGTATACCAAGCCCTTCAATGAGATTACCGGCGTCATCACCGAGCTGCAAACCGCGTTTGCCAGCGCCAGGCGGGTGTTCGCCGTGCTCGACGAACCGGCGGAAAGCCCGGACGTGCAGCTGCCCGAACTGACCCACTGCGACGGCCGGGTGACCGCAGAGCATGTGGACTTTTCCTACCGCCCGGATACTACACTGATTGAGGATCTAAACCTGTCCGTCTCCCCCGGCCAGCGCATCGCCATCGTGGGGCCCACCGGCTGCGGCAAGACCACCATCATCAACCTGCTCATGCGGTTTTACGACGTGGACGCCGGGCAGATTTCGGTCAGCGGTCATCCCATTGACTCGGTCACCCGCCAAAGCCTGCGGGGCTGCTACGGCATGGTGCTGCAGGAAACCTGGCTCTTTCACGGCACCATCCGGGAGAACATCGCCTATGGAAAGCCGGACGCCACCGAGCAGGAAATCGTGGCCGCGGCAAAGGCCGTCCACGCTCACAGCTTTATCCGCCGCCTCCCTCAGGGATACGATACGGTGATTTCCGAGGACGGGGGCAACCTGTCCCAGGGGCAAAAGCAGCTTTTGTGCATCGCCCGGATCATGCTTTTAAGCCCGCCCATGCTCATTCTCGATGAAGCCACCAGCTCCATCGACACCCGCACGGAAATCCAGATTCAAAAGGCCTTTGACAAGATGATGCAAGGGCGCACCAGCTTTGTGGTGGCCCACCGGCTCTCCACCATCCAGGAGGCCGACCGGATTTTGGTGATGGATGCGGGCCACATCATCGAACAGGGCACTCATGAGGAACTTCTTCAAAAGGGCGGGTTTTACGCGAAGCTTTATAACAGCCAGTTCGCCCCGGCCCAGTAAGTGTGGCTGGCGAAAAGATGCCGCCAGAGCGCAGGAAATCGGGATCAGCGCTTCCCGCGTTTTCCTTGCACGCGGACTCTGAACGCTTGTGCGTCCTAAGAAATCCGGGCGTCAGGTGTCTTCGGCTTAAACAGTGTCCTTAAGCATCAGCGGCAGCGGCTACACCGCCCCGCGTAAGGCAGGTATCTATACGTAAACATTGACGCCCTTTCCGCGAGGTGGTTATTCCTCATGGAAAGGGCGTTTTTTTCACTCCAGCTCACCCCGGCGGACCCCGCCATCCATAGGCCCGAAACGCGCGGTACAAAAGCGTGCGGGTTTCATTGGGCGGCAAGGCACTCTCGGGGCAGGCGGCAACCAGGCCGCACTTTAAATCGTAATATACTGGTCGCTGGCGTAGCCGACAATGCCGTTGTAATTAACCACGTACCAGCCGTTCCAGGAACCGAGTACTTGAAGCGTAGCTCCATTGGGCGCCTGGCCGATGACGGCCGAAGCAGTGGTGGGCCGGTTGCGGATGTTCAGGTTTCCCCAGCTTACCCGGACGGTACCGGTGCGTTCCGGCTGCGGGCTGATGAAGGGGATGCCGAAATACTCGGTGAGGGACAGCACCAGGTTGCGGGCAATGGCGTTGATGTTGTTTTTGATCCAGTTGGCGTCTTCCACGTTGTCGTGGTAGGCGATTTCCACCAGCACCGCGGGGGCTTTTGACAGGCGCACCTCGCCTAGGGTGGTGGTTGGCACCGCACGCACCAGCTGCGGCTCCGGGTAAATGGTTTTCAAATTGCGCACAATGATGTCCGCCATGCGCTTGCCATTGGTGCTGGTGGGGAAATAGAAGGCGATGGAACCGCGAACTTGTCCGTAACGGCCTTCGGGCGCAGCGTTGGAATGCAGGGCCAGATAAAAATCATAGTTGCCCTGGTTTGCCTGCCGGATGGAGGAAGCAGCCGTCATCTCGGGCGTATTGCGGGTATATTGAATGCCGTTGGAACGCAGATAGGGTACCATCGCGTCCGCAATTAAATTCATATATTGTTCTTCGGTGCCGCCGTTGACAAAGAGATTGTTCTCCTGTGTCGACGGGCTGAGATAAATACGGGGCATATTGCGTTACCTCCTTTGGAAAAGCGATGAAAGGGCGATGCGAAAAGAGGATGGAGACCGCCGTTTCCACCCTCTTCTTTACAGCCGCCCAGTCCATTGTATGCTCGTACCAAAGGACTGGTCCCAATTTTCTAAACGCAGCTTCGGCCTTTCGCTGCCTCCCACAGTTTTTGACTGCATGGTTCTGCCTTCTCCTGGCGAAGGGGCTCTTTGGATTGAGTCCCTTGCCATTCTAGGCACAGAATACACACTCTGGGAAAAGCAGCGCATCCATTGCCAATCAAAACGATTCCCGGCGGCAAAGTTCCTTCTGCAAAAGGATCATATCCCGGCAAAGCCGGCCGTTTTCATAAATCGGGGGACTGTAATTCTTCGTAAAAAAGCCGGCGCGCAGCCCGCTTTTCTGAAACCCGAGCCGCTCATAAAAAGCCACGCCCCCTTCGCTGGTCCCTACTGTCATGACGGTGAAACGCTCCCGGTAGCAGTCAAACAAAAAGTGAACCAGTTCGCTTGCATAGCCTTTCCCCTGTTCTCCCTGCACCGTCGCCAGGTTTTTCAGCTCGCATTCGTCCTCACCGGTTTTCATTACAACCGCTTCGCACACCGCCCGTCCGTCCACAAAACCCACGTACATGTCAGACGCTTGCAGATACCGGCCGATCATCTCCTCGCTGGGATCGGCAAGCAAAAGCAGCTCCCCATATTCCTTCTTTGATTTTTCCACCTTTTCTATTCGCATATCTTGTTCCTCCTTTCCAACGCTTTTGCCTGTGCAGTGGTCAGAAGTTCCCGACGCGCTTTTGGCAACCTGCGGGAATATTTTCTCCAATCTAGACTTCATGGAACACTGCATATCCCTTTTTCCTTTCTTTTTCTCGAACTTGCGGACGGCAACCTCTGAAAAACAGCTCTTATCGAACAAATTCAACTTTTTCGCCACAAACATTCTATTTTTCTGTATTTTTCGATTGCTTTTCGATATAATGGCATTATCGAAATCGGATAAGGGTGACTCGCATGAAAAAATGGGACAAACAGAAACGCAGCATTGCCGTCATAGCTGCCGCTACTACATGCATCTGCTTTCTGACATTTTACAGTGTCTTTGCATCCAGGCAGTCAAAACCACCGGTAACCATCGCTGGGGCGCCGGCTTCAGACCGGTCCGGCCTGGAAGGCAGCCAGCAAGGTCACGGAGAATCGGCGAGCTCTGATGCCGCCTCTGTACTGGGATCTGCAACCCCTTCCAGTGAATCAGCCGTATCTGAGATAAGTGCGGCGTCCCGTCCAAAGGTAAGCTCCAAGGCACCCGCCGATTCTTTTTCGCAAAAGCCGGAAGAAAACTCGTCCCCGGCCGTGTCCTCTTCCCCGCATGCCTCTTCTACTCAGCCGGTGGACTCTTCTGTTGCCGAGCCGGTCAAAGTCAATATCAACACTGCCACCGAAAAGGAGCTTCTGCAAATTCCAAACGTCCTCAAAGTAAAGGCAGGCTTAATCATACGTTATCGGGAAGAACACGGTCCGTTTGAGACGATAGAGGATTTAATGAATGTAAAAGGGATCGGACCAGAGTTTTTCGAGATGATACGCCCTTATATCTGCGTGTAGAAACCGTAATTTCGCTGCGAACGTTTCATACACAGAAAATCGTAGCTATTTGCCAATTGCCGCACGCCTTTTTTGTGTCCAAAACGAAGGCGCTTTGCATGCACCCAACTTACCTGCCGCCTTCCATTTAAAAAATCAGGACAATATGGTAGGTTCTCCCATTTCATAGAGAAGATCGTCCAGTTCATGAACGGTGATGCGATTCATGAGACCAAAAACGAGAATGCTGTCGCGCCGGTCCCGCACGTAAAAATCTCGTACCTTGGCAATTTTCAGGACCCTGTTTGCATCCTCCAGGGTAAGCGGAAATCCGAAGATCAAAGCAATCAGCTTATCCCGGGAAGGCGTTTTGGTATCCGCAAAAATCTGATAACCGTAAATCTGATTTAAGCCGGAGCGGCGGATTACATCCGCCTTTTTCACGCGATATTGCTCCAAAAATCGGCATAGGCATTCGCCCACCGTTATATCCAGTAGTTCGTCTTCGCAAACCGTCAGATAGGTTTCAATGTTGTTTTCCTTACGCAGCAGCTTCATCAGCTCTTCTGTTCGCTTTTTCATAAAAATTCCCCCTTCTTGCGATAAATATTCTAGCATGTTACAATATTCGAGACAAGGGGTGGAAGAAATGGAATTATCACAGCGATATACGATTCTCGAAACCATCAGCGAAAGCAAAAAGGGTGTGGTATTCAAGGGGCAGGACCGGACAAACGGCGCCGCTGTCATTGTCCGTGTTGTCTATCATACAAACCCGGCCTCGTTTTCCTTTCTCAAGGCCATTCAAAGCCCGCATCTGGCGCGGGTGATCGACCTGTTCGCCTCGGGAAGCGATACGGTCATTGTGGAGGAATGGCTGCAAGGCCAGACGCTTCAGCAGCTGATGGATTCTCGTTTTGTTTTTCCGGAATACCTGGTGATCGACATTCTCCGGCAGCTTTGCGAAGTGCTGGAGGAAATCCACAACCGCGGAATCGTCCACCGGGACATTAAGCCCTCCAATATCATGCTCTGCAGTGCGAACGTGGTGCTTATCGACTTTGATGTAGCCCGGTACCACAATCCCGGCCAGAGCAAGGACACGGTTTATATGGGTACGGATGGGTATGCAGCTCCAGAGCAGTACGGGTTTTCCCAAACCGATATGCGCACCGACATCTATTCTCTTGGCGTTGTCATGCGGGAAATCAGCGGCGGGACGCGAAACGCCGCTTTGAAACACATCATCGACCGCTGCACCGCTTTTGACCCGAAAAACCGGTACCCTCATGTTCACTGGATTTTGGAGGATCTGCGCCGGTACCGGCTTATTACGCCTCCTGCGCCCCCTTCTGCGCCTGCGAAAGCAAAAAAGCGCTGGAACACTTCTCCGAAAACCGTGAAAATCATCGGTACGGTAATCTATCTTATCCTTGCCCTGGCGCTGCTTACGCGGCAGGATTTTGAGATCACCACGACCGACTATCTTCTTTCCAAATGTACCTATCTGTTCTTGTTTACCTATCCCGCCCTATTCCTCATCAACCCGTTCGATCTGCGTCATAAGCTCCCGCTTCTTCGCTCGAAAAAGAAAAACATCCGAGTCGTGGGCATTTGTATTTATGTCTTTATCGGTCTTTTCGGCGTCATTGCACTCAATTCCATTGCCCATGCGTATTACTCCCCCGAAGCGCTGGAGATTCTAAGCAGCCAGCAGCATTAAGCTGGCAGCATAGTACAAAATCGCGAACATGCAGTAGAATAGAGGCAGGTTACATGGAACGTCCGCCGCCTGCTTTTTCCTTGCGGGACGGTGCTGGGACTCGACATGGAGATTGGTACTATGAAAGGGGACAATCAGGATGGAGCAGGGAAAAGCGAAGACGGCAATTTATAAAAAATGGTGGTTTTGGGTCATCATAGCCGTGGTGGTTGCCGCCGCGATCACCGGGGCGGTGAATGGGTCGGGCAGTGGCAGCAGCGGCGGAATGAAAATCGAAAGCCTTGCCATGAACGAAACTGCGGCACAGACCTTGTATGTGGGCGGCAGTGGTTTTAAAAATTGGGTCAAAATCTCTCCTGCGTACTTTGATGAAAATGAGATTGAATTTGTTTCCACAAATCCGCAGGCTGCAACCATTTCGTCCGGCACTAAAACAGCGGGTGCCCTGTGGTTTGAATGCGTGGCAGTGCAGCCCGGAGAAACAACTGTTTATGCCCAGACGAAAGACGGCTCCGTAAAATCGGAGGAAGTCAAAGTTACCGTCAGGAAACTGGGGGATTCCGGTGCGAGCGTTTCCAGCCAGGCCCCTTCTAAACCGAAGGAACCGGAGCTGGAGATCACCGCCACCGAAATGTTGACGGCGTATGACGAAAACGGCGTCAATGCGGACAATCAATACAAGGGCAAATATCTGAAAGTCACCGGGACCGTGGGCAACATTGGAACCGACATTCTGGGCGATGCTTATGTTACCCTGAAAAACGAAAGCAACAAATACGCCATCATCAGCGTGCAATGCTATTTTGACGACAACAATACCGACGCGATTGCCAGCCTGAAGGAGGGCGATTCCGTTTCCATCACGGGGACCTGCAGCGGCAGCACAGGGAATGTGATTCTCAAAGGCTGCGACGTGGTTTCCTAGCTTTTGATGCCAGCAAAGCCTCCCTTATTTTAAAAAGCAGCCGATCCATCAAAAATTGGATCGGCTGCTTTTTGTTGCGGAAAACGCGAAAAGCCGTGTCGGAATCACAGCCTCTTCGGCTTTAATAATGACATTTCCATTTGGTGCATATTTTCAGGCAGTTGCGGTAGTTTTGCTCTGCTTTCTCCCAATTGATAAGATTCGTCCAATCGTCCACATACCCGGCGCGGACGTTATAGTGCTTGAGATAATACGCGTGCTCCCATACATCAATGGTAAGAATCGGACATGCCGCGTCTTCAATCGGGTTATTCTGATTTGGAGTGGTCACGATTTTCAGCTTTCCCCGGTGATTTATAAGCCAGGCATATCCCGACCCAAATACACTTAGCGCCTTTTCTTTGAACGCAGACTGAAATTGCTCAAAGCTGCCAAACTGCTGGTTTATGGCTTCTGCAAGCTTCCCAACGGGCCTTCTTCTGGAGGGATTGATCAACCCGTTGAAATAGAAACGGTGGTTATATACGCCGCCGGCATTGTTTCGCACCGGCGCCTGCAGGTGCTTGGGCAGCTGACAGGACCTTTTGATCAGCTGTTCCAGCGACAGCTTTTGCAGCTTCGGCTGGTCTTTTAAAACCTTATTTAGATTGTCGATATACGTCTGCAAATGCTTATCGTGATGCAGATGCATGGTCTTTTCGTCAATAAAAGGTTCCAGCGCATCGTAATCATACGGCAAAGGCAGATTCACAAATGGATAGAAATTATTGTCCATCATTAACCCTCTCAAATTCGTTATGCTACCTTTATAATATGCATGTCCTTCCTTTTGTGTGAGAGCGGTTTTTTCACAGCTAATCTTTCGATGTGTATGGAAAATGACAAGGCGGTCTGGTTCTGTGAAAGCAATTCGCTTGCGGCTTAAAAACACCGGCTTTTGGAGCGAGTGAAAAGCGCAGAAAATGCCTTCTGGCCAACTTAGTCAGAAGGCATTTTTGCTATCTTCGTTGTGCAAGGGCCGCAATCATTCGCTTATAACAAAGGTCGGTCAGGATATCATGCGTTTATAGCTCCTCCCCGCCAGCGTACAAATCATCCATCCCCACGAATGCTTCCGCCGTCATAATCAACCCTAGCTTATAGCCATAGGCGAGGTTATGAACCGCGGTAAGCAGATTGACTTCTTCCTGCGCATTAATATACTTTTGGAACAGGTCTTTGTCGTCGGCACTGAGCCGGTTGCACAATTTTTTCTCAAGGTTGACTACCAGCTCAATGGCCTTTCCAAACTTGGAGTTCTTCTCGAAACGCTGGTGGTCCGGCGATACGTTTCCATAGGCAAATTCCTCTAAAATACTTGGCATAAAATCTTCCTTTCACTTTGTTGCCCGACCTTTCTTGAAAGGAATTACAGCGTATGTTATACTATTTACGCTGCACTTGCTTTCGAGCATGTGTCAGTTTGGGGAAGTGGCGTGTACCTTTGGTTGGGGGTGCGCCGCTTCCTTCATTTTTCTTTGGACAAAAGCAGATGGATCCCTTTTCGGATTGCTTCGCCTTTGGTAATTCCGTGTTCCTTACAATAGTTGACGAGCCTGGTTTCTGTTTGTGCATCAAGCCGGACACTATAGCGAATGTCTTTTGGATTGTCTGCTTTTGGCCTACCAGTTTTGGGAGACATGTTTCACCTCACTTTCTGTCACACCAATTATAGTTGTTGTCACACATAAAGTCAAGTATAAATTGGCATAAAATCTTCCTTTCACTTTGTTGCCCGACCTTTCTTGAAAGGAATTGCAGCGCATGTTATACTATTTACGCTGCACTTGCTTTCGGGCATGTGTCGGCTTTGGGGAAGCGGCGTGTTTCTTTCATAGGGAGTGCGCCGCTTCTTTCATTTTTTCTGTAGGTCGTCGTGCATCTTTTTAATCCCTTGCCGTACCACCTCGGCTTTTGAAACGTTCATTTCACCACTGCACTCTTCCAGCTTTTTTGAGGTATCATGGTCAAGGCGGATTTTCAGTACAATGTTTTTGGGATTATCAGTTGGACGCCCTAATTTCTTTTTGGCCATTGTTCCTCTCCTTTTTGTGGGCCGATAATAAAATTATATA
>CATONX010000037.1 GCA_951801675.1 uncultured Eubacteriales bacterium
TTCTGAAACTTTACAGAATCCAGGGTCCGTTATTTTTCCTCACGTTGTTTAATTTTCAAGGTCCATTCACCGGACTTTTTGGCTATCTTGTCGCCCCTCCGTTCGGTGCTTGACTATAATATCAAATATACAATGCGATGTCAAGCCTTTTTCCTCAACTTTTTTCAAGTTTTTTTGCTTGTCCTCTCCAAATCATTTCCAAATCAAGCAAAAGCAGAAACATTCCTCCTATATCTTGCATTTTTACTTAAGATCCACGTTTTTTACTACAAGATGTGGACAGCTCTCACCTTATCCATATTTGCGGTGCGGCTGTTGCCGCGTATATCTTTTGAGAGAATGTCCATCCTATTTAAGGATAACTGTATGCTTGAATCCGGAAGTTTTCTCCCTCTTGGAAAGGGCATGCAAAAAAATTTTCAGAATTTGAAAATAGGACTTGCATTTTAAAAACGGATTATGTATAATAGACAAGCGCCAATTCATCCGGAGAGATGGCTGAGCTGGTCTAAGGCGCACGACTGGAAATCGTGTAAGTGCTAATACCACTTCAAGGGTTCGAATCCCTTTCTCTCCGCCAAAAAGAAACACCCTGTGTTGAAGCACAGGGTGTTTCTTTTTGTTTTGCTTCTTGGTATACTGGCAGACAGAGATGATTGCGATGATGACACTTGAAGCAACGCGGCTTTTTGAGGAGCATTTCCTTTCTTCCCTTTCTCTATCGGAGAAAAAAGAGATCTACTTGGACTGTTTTCTGTGGCACGCGTTCAGCTATGAGAAACTGCCCTGTCTGACAGGACAGGAGGCACGGGATGCGTTTCACCGGGTTTCCGGAGATGAAGTATTCCTGTTCTTTGAGGGAACCATTAAGGATACGCCGGTCTTAAAGGCACGAAGCCTAACTGAGAAGGAGATAGAGCGGCTGCGTGAGGCCTATTCGCAGGACCTCTATGTGGTAGACCAACGCTTTCGATGGGCATACATACGGACTCATGAAGAAGAATGGGAGGAATTGGGGCCGTACTTTTATGCTCCTGGCGAATCCCTTTGTTCCCAGTAACACGGGTTTTTATATAAGGAGGAATTTCAGATGAAGTATTATGTGGTGGATGCTTTTGCCGATGCCCCCTTTGAAGGAAATCCTGCCGGCGTATGTGTGCCGAATGACTGGCCTTCCGACGAACGCATGCAACAGATCGCGGCTGAGAACAATCTTTCCGAAACCGCCTTCTTTGTAAAGGAAGGGAACGGTTACCGGCTGCGGTGGTTTACCCCTGCGGAGGAAATCGACCTGTGCGGCCACGCCACCCTGGCAAGCGCCTATGTCATCCGGCGGTTTCTGTCCCCGTCTTCGGACCCGGTTACCTTTTATACCAAAAGCGGTATTCTTATGGTCCGGCCCCAGGGGGACCTATACGAGCTGGACTTTCCCGTGCGCGAACCGGTGCCGATAGATTGCCCCCCAGCCCTTGCTCAGGCACTGGGCGCCGAGCCTTTGGAAACCTATTTGTACCGGGACCTTCTAGTCCGGGTTAAGGACTCGGATACGGTGGCAAATCTTCGTCCGAATATGGACGCTCTGAGGCGGATTTCCGGGTGCAAGGGATTTATTATCACGGCAGAAGGCCATGAATTCGATTTTGTTTCCCGCTTCTTTGCGCCGGAGCTGGGAGTACCGGAGGATCCGGTGACTGGTTCTTCCCATTGCGTGCTGGTTCCCTACTGGGCAAAGCGGCTGCAAAAAACCAGACTGGTGGCGCGGCAGCTATCCCGGCGGGGCGGCACCCTGTTGTGCCAGCTGGCGGGCAACCGGGTAAAGATTGCCGGCCGAGCGGCTCTTTACTTAAAAGGAGAAATCCTCGTATAGCAGAAGGAAGGCCCGTTTTTCCATCCGGGCCTTTTTGCCATTCTCATATTTTCCTGGTGTGTGGCCAATGGACTGCTTGACACGGATGCTCTTGCACCTGGAACAAATTCCAGGTGCATTTGCTTACCATTCATTCCTTCGGCAAAAGCGTGCAAGGCTATGCCGTGAGACGTCGCCGGAATTTTTCGGGTCTTCATAACAAGCTTGCCCGCATGTGCGGGCAAAAGACCGGGTTTTGCCTGCACTATGATTCCCAGAAAAAAAGTGGGCGTTTCACGACGGGGACGCCGTATAATCGGGTGCTGAAACAAAAATATTCTTGTTTCAGCATTTTTTACTGTTTCAATTAACAATTATAGTTGAATTTGTTTTATTCTTTGATATAATGGAAGATAATAGAGGCTTTTGGAATTTCAAACTGTTTTTTGTGAAAAGGAGGCGCACCGATGGACGAAATCCGCGCATTCGACAAGGCAAACTACGAATGGTTTCTTCCCCAGGGACGCAAGTCATCCTATACGGTAAGCTTTACCGTATGCGGCAAATGCAACATCAGTTCCAAGCTTCTGCCTCTCATTCCTGCGTCTATCACCATCGGCATCTGCTGTGACGGGAAAGAAATTGTGTTGGCCGAGAAAGAGGAGTCCGGCTATAAGCTGCCAAAGAGCGGCTCTCTCAGGGATCCAAATCTAACGCGGGCCATCGTGGAACGCGGAATCTCCCTGCCGGCCCGATACCAGATGAAGCAGCTGGAAGACGGGGTCTGGGTCGGGACGTTATGCGATCCTCCTCAGGCGGCTGGGGTGACAAAAAAGCCGATACCGAAACGGCCGAGGAAATCTGGGCTGGCCGCTATGATGCCGGTGGAATAAAAAGCGAGGTGAACAGGAATGAACACCGTGTTGACCGAAGACGACGTGATTCGCGCCAATCTTGCCTTGGTATTCCGAGAAGCCAAAGGAGGCTATAAAGGCCTGGAACCTGAGGATCGGGTTGCAGTGGCCATGTACGGGCTTTTGTACGCGGTACGGACCTTTCCGGAAGCGTGTGAGAACTTTCAGAGCTATGCCGCCGACTGCATCCGGCAAACCCTAAAAGAAGCAAACCGGGACGCTTGGCGGCAGCGACGGGGGGAATCCCTCTTTTCCCTGGACCATAGCTACGGACCAAACAAGGAAACGGGCAGTTCCCTTTCCAACGCGATTGGCCGGCAGCCTTTCGATAAAACTCGTATGGAGGTACGCTTTTTCCTGCATCTTCTTCATCCCATTTCGCGCAGGGTCGCCCTTATGGGTATGAACGGATACACCAATCGGGAGATCTGCGGCCTTCTTGGCCTCTCTCGGCAGGAATTGGGCGTGATCTATGCCTGTCTGCGGAAAAGATGGCTGCTTTACGCCGGGATAAAAACAAAGAATTCCTCGAAAGCCCTGTGATGCGGGATTTCGATTCGTACGTGAGCCATGGTGCATTTGTGGAGGATGGATCGCATGGCTTTCTTTCCATGTGCGGCTTTCTCCCGCGAACAAAAACCAGAAGCCCGTCCGCATAAAAGCGGACGGGCTTCTGGTTTTTGTTATTTCTCTTCGGATGGATTGGATTCTTTTTTCCTTCTGCGATGCCGGCGAACCAGGTAGAACGCGACCGCTGCCGCCAAAACCATGCCTAGGACAATATATACAATATGCGAGTACAGATCCATAAACGCGAGAATGTTTTCCCACTGGTCCCCCACCAGCGCACCGGCGATCACCAGCACCATGTTCCAAATCAGAGTGCCCGCCGTGGTGAACATCAAAAAGAAACCGAAGCGCATTTTGGACATGCCAGCCGGGATGGAAATGAGGCTGCGTACCAGCGGCACCATGCGGCATAAGAAAACAGCCTTGTTCCCATACCGCAAAAAGAACTTGCGCGCCCGCTCCAGGTCAGAGGACTTGACCCGCAGGACCTTGCCGTACCGGTCCACCAGCCGTTCCAGCCGGTCCACGCTGAGAAGCCGGCCTACGCCGTACAGAATGACCGCGCCGGCGATAGAGCCCAGAGTCGAAAACAAAACGACACCCACCACCGACATGTCGGTGGAACGGGTCAGAAAACCGCCGAAGGTGAGAATGACTTCCGAAGGAATAGGCGGGAACACATTTTCCAGCGCCACCAGCAGAAAGATGCTCAGGTATCCGAACTCGGACATAAATTCCGTGATCCAGTTTTCCATATGCCTCCTCATTTCCAAGACCAGCTTGCTTTCGCAGAAGTGGGAATTCCTCTCCCTGGAGTTTTGGGAGAATCTTTCCCGATTATACGGGAAGGAGGGCCGAAAGAAAATGAATAATCTGAAAACAAACCGAAAACAAAGCGCGAACGCCAGCAAACAAAAAAGCACCGCCAAGCCGAAGAAAGGCTCGCGGTGCTTTTCATTGTGTCAATCATTTTAGAACAAAAGGCTTACATGATGGCCGTCTCAATATAGTGCTCAAGCTCTTCGTCGTCCTTGCGCTTCTTCTGACACTTATAAAGGATCATCGCAACAGTCGACGCAATGGCAACCACTACCGTGATAATACCGATCAACGTAAACATGTTCTTGGACTTTTTCTCCATATGAGCACCTCTTTCGAAATTCATTTTGTCCGTCCCTTCCAAAGTAACAGACGGATGCTGCAAATGTGCGGCAGGTCCGATGGACATCTGTAATCATCATACTCTTTTTAGGAAATGAAGTCAAGCACTTAACGCCTACATCGGCACGTGAATGCCACGGAAGACACGCTGAACGTTATGATAGCTGGACATGTTCCCCACGTCGTATCGCTTGCCACGCATATTGTATGCGTAAACATCCCGTTTTTTGCTCAGCCATGCGAACAAACTGCCTGGTGCGTCCGCGTGGCAGCCGTCCTCCACGCTTTGGCGCAAAAGAGGCAGATCCCGCCGGTGATAAATATAAAAAGGCGGCGTAATCCAATAAGACTGGGGATGATCCGGTTTTTCCTCCATGCGAAGGACCTTGAAATCCCGGTCCAGCGTCACCACACCCGACCGGCGTCGGACTTCCAGCTGGGGTTCGTGGTAACACATGATACAGGAAGCTTCCTTTTTCTTAGCAAACCGCACAAAGCTCTCCAGCGAAAAATCCAGCACATTGTCCCCTGCGATGACCAGCAAATCGTCCTTTAAACGCAGCTGTTCCATGGCCAAAAGGATGTCGTTGACGGCGCCGAGCCGCGTATCGTTGCTCATAGAACCATCGTCCACCACGTGCACCGGCTTATGCAGCCGGCTGCGCCGGGCCCATTCCTGAAAATGCCGGCTGTAGCGGTGGTTTGACACAATCACATGCTCCTGAATCTCCTCAATTTTATCAATGTCTTCCATCAGCCAGTCTAAAATTGGTTTTCCTTGAACTGGCAGCAATGGCTTCGGATAATTCTCCGTCAGCGGATACATCCGCGTCGCATATCCCGCCGCCAAAACGACACATATCATTCACATCTCGCCCCATCTGCTGAATTGCAAAAATGCACCGAAAAGGCGCCCCGATGCTGGGGAAACCTTTCCAGATACGCCTTCGTCACACTCTCCTCAATCGACTGGCGGTACTGCGGATCAATGATCGCCACACAGCACCCCTTAAAACCAGCTCCGGAAAAACGCCCGCCGTAAATGCCCTTGGTTTTGGTCATGATCTCATAAATGGCGATCAGTTCCTCCGAACCGGTCTCGTAGTTTTCAATCGAACTCTTTCCCGATTCAAACATCAGCCGGCCAAACGTCTGCAAATCCCCGTTTTTCCAGGCGCGCGCCCCCTGCCTTACCCGTTCAAACTCCGTGTAAAAATGCCGGCAGCGTTTTGAAAAGTTTTCCGGGAGCCGGTCCTTCCACCGTTCGTAGACCTCCCGGGGAACCTGGCGCAGATAGCTTTCCGCCACGGTATTGTACTCCATTCCTTCCATTGCCTTCAGGGCGTAGGCCGAAGCCTTGCATTCGTCCACCCGCTTATTGAACGCCGTACCCGTCAGCGTTCTAGACACGCCCGAATAAAACACCGCAAACTCATAGGGAGGCATGTCCGGGTTTTTGGGAATCCATTGACACTGCTGGGTTTCGGTATCCAAAAACAATAGGTTATCCCGCAGGGAAAGCACCTCACAGGACTGATCCAGCCGCCCGACGCTGAGCCCTACATACTCTTTCTCGGCTGCAAGCGCCAAGTCAATCAGCTTGTCCGGCGTCAGACGGATGCCGTTTGCCTTACACAGGGCCAGGATATACGAAATAATGACGGCCGCCGAAGAGGACAGGCCGCCAATGGGCAACGATCCGCGGATGACGCCCCGGATGCCGTGCACCAGCTTATAATTCTTTTTCAGCAGTGCCCAGACCGCCCCCTGGGCATAACGGCCCCAATCCTCCCGGGGCGGCATATCCGGCTGGATGATGAACTGAACCCGACCGTCAAAATTGCAGCTGTCCAGTTCCACCACCCGGCTGGGATTGACGCAAAACGCCATTTCCACCCCATGGTCCAGGGCAAACCCGGAAATGATCCCAAACTGATGGTCGGAATGGGCACCCAGCGGACACAAACGGTACGGGCAGGATACCCGGCTGATTTCTCCCTCTCTCGTATTGGGATAGATATGCTCAAACATTTCAAAAATTGTCACCAGTGAAACCCCCACGTGCGTTTGCCGGAATTGCGGCCTGCAAGAAAAGCCCGCATTCCTATCATCCCCCAAATTCGCCGTATATCCGCCTTAAGGCGAACGGTTGCCGGCGACGCTGTCCGTTTGTTTCTTTCCTATGCCGGAGGGCGCACAGGAGCCGCACTTACCTAAACCAAACGGGAAAAACATCGAATTGAATAGAGTATAGCATGTTTTTGTTGTTTCTGCAAGGAAACGCGTTTCCTTGCAGATATTTTTCGTGCAAAAACCATTGAAGATACCTGTTTGCGAAAATTATTTCCGGATTATCAATACTGAAAAATATATCCTTGCCCGCAATGCGGCACATCTACGGTTTCGTCGCACATGAATACGCATCCCTTTACGGCAAAACAAAAAAGCAGTGCACATGGCACTGCTTTCCCATTCCTATTTTTCCTTATACGGCCGCGCTTTTGCGAGCCAGGGCGGACTTCTTTCTGGCAGCAGTATTCTTATGAAGAATCCCCTTTGCCACTGCTTGATCGATCTTCTTGACGGCAAGACGAACGGTGTCGTTCTTATTGTCCGCATTCTGATCGATGGCGAGGTTGGCCTTTTTCACGGCCGTCTTCAAAGCGGAATTGTAATTCTTATTGCGCATCGTTCGAACGGCGGCAATCTTCACACGCTTTTTCGCAGATTTGATATTCGGCATTGTCACACCTCCTTCAGCTCGTAGTCACGCTCATAATATATTAGCACCATTTCCATTCAATTGCAAGCACTTTTTTCCGCGGCCGCTTCGATTTCCCGTTTTTTCTCTCAAAACCAAACAGGCAGGCGGATATTTCCTTTCTGGCAGGAAATACTGGCTTTGTAACGGCTGTGCGGATCCGCTCCGCTTGCCGAAAGCATGCAATCGAGGAGGGTTCCTTAAATGAAAACATGGAAGGTTCTCTGGCGGGTCATGATGGTACTCTGCGTTGCCGTTTTTATGGTGAATGTGGTATCCTACCCTGAACCCGAGGTAACTGCGGTCTTATCCAAATACGGTTCCCGCAGCCAAGAGGTCCGGCAGATTCAAACAAAGCTCAAGCAATGGGGTTACTATTTCGGCAATGTGGACGGCATTTACGGCACGCAGACTCAGGACGCCGTCATCAAGTTCCAGAAAAAGAACGGTCTGCGGGTAGACGGCATCGCCGGCCCGGAAACGCTGGCCGCCATCGGCATCTCCAGCTCCAGCGGTTCCTCCGGTTCGACGGGCGCTTCCACCAGCGACGTCAACCTCCTGGCGCGCACCATCTCCGCCGAGGCAAGAGGTGAGCCTTACAGCGGTCAGGTAGCTGTAGGCGCTGTGATTCTCAACCGAGTAGAGCATCCTTCTTTCCCGGATACCATTGCCGGCGTCATTTACCAGCCCGGCGCTTTCTCCTGCCTCAATGACGGGCAGTTTAACCAGCCGGTAGCCGATTCCGCCTATCGGGCGGCTAGAGACGCACTCAACGGCGTAGATCCCAGCGGCGGCGCTATTTACTATTATAACCCGAGGACCGCCACCAACAAATGGATCCGTTCTCGCCCTGTTGTCAATACCATCGGCAAGCACGTCTTCTGCATGTAGCATGGAAAGGAAACCCCTGCTTTGGGCGTTCCAAAGCAGAGGTTTCCCTGTTTCTTACCGCAAGCCGGCGCTAAAAGCCCATACCTGGGACTTCAATACATAGAAAAAAATACTTAGTCTGCCGGTTCGTCCAGCAGTGTGGTTCCATAAGAATTGTCTACCGCACACAGCCACTTTCCCTTTTCTCTGTGAAAAACATAGGTGGCGCGGCGGTCCATGGATTCTCCGCCGACGGGTTCCTTATCGGCAGAAAGCAGCGTTTGGGACAACACCAAAACCGTATCGCCGGCTTGTAGCATGACCTGCCTGCCCTGGGTGGGCACAAGGCTGTTCGAAAAATAGCGGGCAATGGCCACAAACGCCTTGCGGATTTCTTCTTTTCCCCTGGCAAGCATTCCAGGCCTTACCACCAGCACGGCATCGTCGGTATAAAACTCCATGAGCCGGTCAAAATCCTCGTTGCGGATCGCCAGGTCAGCCTGGGCAATCGCTTGCATGACTTGTTCATTCATCCGTGTTTTCCCCTTTTTTCAGAACTTGGATCCCTTCCCGGGCGCAATTCCACACATAGTCGTCAGCAGCAAGGGGCGCCTGCACCTTCTCTTTCCAAACGTTCTTTTTGAGAAGTCTGGGCAGAGGTTCATCGTAAAAACCAGAAACGGCGTCTCTTGTGATGGTAAATGACTCATCCAAAAATACAAAATCGATGCGCTGCAGGTTATCGACCAGGGCAAAGGCGGCCGTAGCGTCATAGAGCATAGCACGGCGCACCTGGGTATCGCCCACATTGGCGGCGTTGTCCTGATAGTGCACCTCCACAAAAAAACGCTCGCTGTCCATCTGAAAAGACATGGCGATATGGTTGAGGGGCAGCGTACAAAACAGATTGATCAGGTTGCTTGCATCTCCCATATAGGCGCTTTTGAATTTCAGAATGCTGTCCAGGTCATGGGTCAGGGGATCGCGCTGCTCGAGCCGGTACTGCTCCTGAGCCGCCTCACGCTGCGGCAGAATTACCCCTTCGATGACCCCATAAAACGCCAGGCCCACCAAAAACAGCCCAATGATCAGCCTATTCCTCGTTTTGATCTTCATGATTTACCTCATACTTCGATACAAGTTTAATGGCCGCATGATACAAAAGGGGGATTATCATAAAAAAGGCCGGCAGCAGATAACGCACCGCCAAGGCGCCGGCCTGAAAAGGGCCGTCGATTTTTACAGGCGTGGAATACCAAAAATTGCTCCCGAACTGAACTGCCGTGGTAAATGCGGTCATAACCACCATCAGCAGCCCAAACAGCCACCAAGCCGCCTTGTGCATCCATCGCAGACGGCCCGCCCGCACATAGGCGGTATGCTGTACATATTCCTCCTCTTTGCGGCCCCGCTGGAGCAGGTACCAGATACCCACGGCAAGGGTGAGCACCAAAAACACCTCGTTGACCCAAATGCCTGTGTTTACGATTTTCAGCGGCAGAGTCAAAATCCAAGCGATTACTCCGTAAAGAACGGCCACCTGGGTGACCTCCAGTTTATATTGATTATAATAGACCAGGCGATTGCCGTCAATGAGCCCGTCTACACTGGTAATGCTCGCCTTTGCCTGCCGGACGGCTTCTTCCTTCTCCATTCCTTGGGCGGTCAGGTCCTCTACCTTGGCTACCAGATTGCTTAGAATTTCTTCCTTTAGCTCCAAAATTCGCGCCGAATTGCGGTAACGGGAAAATAACAGGTCCACATAGCTTTTGAGTTCCTCCATTACGGCTGCGCCCTCCTTTCGATCAATTGGTCAATCAGGTCCCGCGCCTGTTTCCATTGGGCCAGAGACGTTTCGTATAGTTGACGGCCCTTTGGAGTAATTCGGTAATACTTTCGCCTTCCTCCCTGGCTTTCATCTCCCCAGTAGGAGGTAACACAGGCGAGCGCTTCCAGACGCTTGAGACTGGTATACAGGGACGGCTCTTTGAGCTCATAGACGCCGCCGCTGTTATGGGACACTGCTTTGATGATTTCATACCCATAGCTGTCCCCTTCCAAAAGAACGCGGAGGATAATCGGGTCCAAACTGCCCCGCATATAGTCACTGCTGATTGCCGGAGACGCCATGGTCTCACCACCTTTCGCCGCAATACATCATACCACATATTACTATGTGTGTCAATGTATTTTGTCAAACCTATAAAAGGCATTCCATATGTGCATGGTGGGGCGTTTGCGTCATCGGCCGTTTTTTTCTATAAAGGGAAGCAAAGGGATACGAAGCTTTTGACTGTACCCTTATATTCATTGGAAAATGTGCTGTTTTGGTGCACATCCAGGTTCTTCACAAAAAGGCGGCTCCGGTTTTGGCCGGAGCCGCTTTTTAAATCAATGCATCGAAACGGCAGGGATTCTTTCCTGGTTTCGATGCATGCGTTTAAACCCCTTGGTCAATCAATCTCTCGCCAAATGATTTCTCCTGTCTTCAACCGGTTCTTTTTAACAGCTGCCAACCGGGAGACTGCAAGCAGTGGGGTGCCATCAGTCGTGAATCTTTTTCTCCATAATATAGTCATCCATATAAAAGCCGTTGCCAATGTCTGTTTTCTTCATATAGGCTTTGGTAAAGCCCATTTTTTCATAGGCGGCAATGGCAATGGAATTGTTGCGGTTCACCGTCAGCCAAATCTTATTCAAATGCCGCTCATGGCACAGTGAAACCATGTATTCCATGGCATGCGTGGCAATTTTTTTGCCACGCATGGTTTTGCGGACATAAATTTTGCTCAAAAAGAGGCTTTCCTCTTCTGCATGGAATCCGATATAGCCTGCCAGTTCTTCATCCAACTTCAGAAAATAATATTGATACCCCTCCTTCAGCTGCGACCGAATCGGGCCGGGAGACTGGAACTTCTCCAGCATGTATTCCACCTGTCCCTCTTCCAACATCGGAGTAAAATGCTCCGTCCAGATCTCTCTGGCCAATGCGGCGAGCACATCAATCTGCTCATCGGTTTTCACTTCTATTAACGTGAACTTTTCCATGGTTTTCACTCCTTTTATCCATTTATATGGGAGGTCAGCAACTCTCCCACTAGCTTTCCACAACATACGCCCAGCAATCCACAAGCAAGGCTTACCGCCATATTGACAAACGCCAGCATCCAATTGCCGTCCTGCATCAGGCTGACTGTTTCCAGCCCGAAGGTAGAGAAGGTCGTGAAGCCTCCCAACAGTCCCGTTGTCAAAAACAAGGAAAGGTTTTTTCTGCTTGGAAAAAAGCCGGACAACAGTGCTGTGAGAAATCCGATCAGGAAGCAGCCGAATACATTTACCAGAAAAGTTGCCAATGGAAAGGTTCCCTTATGCAAAAACGAAATCCATTGAGAAAGAAGGTAGCGGCAAACTGCGCCCAAAAAGCCGCCGCAGCCGACGGCAAGAATCTGTTTCATCTCAGCGCCCCCTTCTTCAACAGAATAACAAAAAAGCTCAGTAAATACTGAGCTTTTCATCATATCCGGTTTTCACACCTTAAAAACTGAACAAAGGGGAGAAAGTAAAGGGAAAGAAGAAGGATTCGTACTAGGTCAAGCCCTCGACCAATTAGTACTGCCAAGCTCAACATGTCACCACGCTTACACATGCAGCCT
>CATONX010000038.1 GCA_951801675.1 uncultured Eubacteriales bacterium
ATTGTATTTTGTAAATTGCTGGTTTATAATGTTCCGGGGGGAATTTTGCAAGGAGGAATAAAAGATGCACAGGTACACCGTATGTGAAAACGAGATGACTTCGGAGGAATTGGGAACGTACCGGTCCTATGGGCTTGCCTACCAGGAAGAGAATGGCAGCCAAGTGAAGATTACGGACATTTCCCTCGACCGCGCACAGGTGGAAAAATTGGCGCAGCAATGGAACGAGCTCGGGCTCGAAACCATACATGTATTCGACGCCATCGACAACTATTTTGGAGAACAAGCCGTCTAGCAACGAAAAGGCCCTGGAAGAACAGAATTCTTCCAGGGCCTTTTCCCATGGCTTCTTTATTGGATATCAATTTGGCGGGTAGGCGGAGGCGTCTCCTCCTTTTTCGGGAGCGTAAGCTCCAGAATGCCGTTTTGATAGGAAGCGGAAATGGCGTCCGCTTTGACGTTTGCAATGCGAAAGCTTCTGGAGAAGGAACCGTAGCGGCGTTCCTTACGAACGAACTTGTGCTGCTTTTCCTCCACCTCGGTGTTATGCTCCCCGTGGATGACCAGATAGTCCCCATCCACATCGATGTGGATGTCTTCCTTGGAAAAACCGGGCAGCTCGGCTTGTAGTACATATTTGTCGCCCTTGTCTACAATATCGGTGCGAAACTGCGCGGTACCGTCGCCAAAGGCATCGCCGAAGAAGCTGCGCTCAAAATGGTCCAGATAGTCAAATAAGCTTTTTTCATTGTGGCCAAAAGGCATCAGATCAAACATACAAATCCCTCCTGATGATGAAACAAGGTGTGCAGTAAATCGGGCTATTCGTTTGCTTTTTCCGGAATCATTGGATTCGCCTTCCTTCGCCTTTGCTTTTTCCTTTGAGCAGCTTTTATTATAAGAGCCAGTTGTGACAGAACGTCTGATGAAATATGAAAAATCTGTTAAATTTAGCACTCACTTTATTTGAGTGCTAAATTGGATAAAAAGTCCTGGATGGGTCTATACCCATCCAGGACTTTTGAATGCCCAGGCGATCAATGGCAGCGTTTGAGCAGAAAGCGGAAGAACAAAAGCAGCCCTGCCGGCACGCCGGCCAGGACAACTACGCTTGCCAGAATCAACAGTGTTGACATACCGCTCACCTCTCTTTGCAGCTACGAGTATAGCATAAGAGAGATAAACGCAGTGTTATTTCCCGGTTTTGACCGGTGAAGATTGTGTTAAGACCCGTTGGATTCCTCATCCGATTCCACACAGAGGGCCTCGGCTTTATCCGAATCTTTTGACCCCCTTGGCTTGTCCTCAAAGGTGCGCACAAAGAGGAACTTTCGGATGGCGAAGATTGCCGCCACCGCTAGAATGCCGATCAGAGTTTCCAGAGTGGTGGTGTGGTAAACAATGATCTGGCGGGCAATGGCGTAAAGAAGCACTTCGATGGCGGCGCCCGGTGTGTGTTTGATGAGCATTTTGATAAATTCCAGACCGATGACCAGCGCCAGGGCGTGGCCCAGAAAGCGTTCAAAGGTGTCCACCGTCAACAGATTGCCGCCCAAAAGCCCCATCTCTTGGACCAGCGAAACCGAGGCCAGCAAAATACCGATCAGGATCAGAATGGATACGGCAATTTCAATAAAGCCGGCGAGCCGGGTGATCCACTTGTTGAGCCAGTTTTTCATCGCGTTCCCTCCAACTTTTGATAGATTTATTGTACCGTATGGCGGGATGGGTGACAAGCGAAAAATCGAGGAAAAAGGAAAAGGACCGAAAAAACCTGGATCCGGCGGCCGCGCGATTCCAAAAAAAGGTTTCATTTTCCGCTTGGGGTGGAGAAAGGCAGGTTTTTCACGATGTTACCCACTTGGCTTTTCAAAAGAAGCCATACTTATAACAAAATGCGAATATACTCCAATAGAAACGAAAAGGGGGAATATTCGGTGTCTTTTGGAATGGCGTTTGCCGGAGGCGGAACCCGGGGGGCGGCCCATGTAGGGGTACTGATGGCGCTGGAGGAACACGGCCTTAAACCAGATGCAGTATCCGGGGCCAGCGCCGGCGGCATTGTGGCAGGCCTTTACGCGGCGGGATTTACCGCAAAGGAACTTCATGAAGTCGTACAGGAGCTGTCGAGAAAAGGCAAGCTGCTGATCGATCCGGCCTATGGCGACCTTCTCCTTGCCCTGGGGCAATTCATCAGCCGCAAACCCTTGTCCCTGTCCGGTTTTCTCAAGGGAAACCGGCTGGAACGTTATCTCGATACCCTCACCGAAGGAAAAAAGCTCTGCCAGCTTTCCATGCGCACGGTCATTCCGGCGGTGGACTTAATCAGCGGCCTGGTCATTTCCTATACCAACAGCCTGTTCGGGGTGCGTCCCATGCGGGGAGTGGCGTGGGAAAATGAGGCTACCCTCAGCGAAGCCATGCGAGCCAGCGCCGCCGTGCCGGCCGTATTCCGGCCCAAAATGATCGGCAAACGCCACCTGGTGGACGGGGGTGTGGTGGATATCCTTCCGGTGGACCTGCTCATGGCGGCAGGAGAAGAAAATGTGCTGGCGGTGGACATTTCCGGAAGCTATCAGTGTCCGGAACACATCGATATTCTGGAGGTGGCGTCCCATTCGCTGGGAATTTTGCAGGATAACCTCCGGGAATGCAAAACAAGAGGGGAACGCCTCCTTCTAAAGCCAGCGCTGCCCGAAGACGCGGGCCTGCTGACCTTCTCCCAGATGGAAGCCTGCATAGAGGCCGGATACGAAGCAGCCATCCGGATGCTTCCCACCATCCGCGCGCTTTTTTCGCTGCAGACTGGGGGCTGGGAACGGGAGACGAAAATGGCGCTGTAAGGCAACCGCAAAAAGATTGGACGGCATGGTAGAACTTTTGAAAAAAATATGGTACACTATGAACAAAATCAAAGCAATCAAAATGGGAGTCGAATAGCCCTATGCGCAAAACATCCATCCTTCTCGTGGAAGATGATTCCGACATCAGCAATATGCTCTGCGATCTCCTCACCCAAAACGGGTATGCCGTGGGGCAGGCCTATTCGGGGACCGAAGCGGTTTTGCTGATGGAGAAAAATGCATACGATCTGGTGCTTCTGGACCTGATGCTGCCGGGGATTCCCGGGGAAGAGGTGCTCGCCCGGATCCGGCACAGCTCGGATGTACCGGTGATCGCCGTGTCGGCGAAGGACGACACACGCACGAAAATCCTGGTGCTCAAAAGCGGCGCGGACGACTATGTGACCAAGCCTTTTCATACCGATGAGCTGCTCGCCCGCATCGAGGCGCTTTTGCGGCGCAACAATGCCCGTCCGGTAGGCCGGGTATTCCGCTTTAAGGATATTACGCTCAACCCCTCTACCTTCGAAGTGAAAGTAGGGGAGCAGCCGGTGACCCTTACCAAGCGGGAATATCTGATTTTGGAGCTGCTGATGAGCAATCCCAATAAGGTCTTTACTAAGAATAACATTTTTGAGTCGGTGTGGAATGAGACCTTTCTGGGCGAGGACAACGCCGTCAACGTGCATATCAGCAACATCCGCCAGAAGCTCGCGAAGATCAACGCCGATCAGCCGTATATTCAGACGGTATGGGGCATCGGCTTTAAGATGCACACATAATAGGGGGATACAAACACCCGTCTTTCCGCTTTTTGCCGAAAGGCCGTGGCAGGGCTTGCTGGGCTTTGATGCCTGCAAAGAAAAAGAAAATGATCCTTTTTCTTTTCGAAACCACGTGGGCTTAACTGATTGCAATAATAAGAGCCTCCGGCATTTGCCGGAGGCTCTTTGTATACCCACAGACCAATGGCCGCTACCTTTCTTTTTGCTGCAGAAATTCCACCAGCCGTTCGTTGAACCGGTCCAGCTCGTCGTAGCAGACGTTATGAGCGCTGTTATCAAACGCAAAAAGCTGGGAATTGGCGATGGAGCGGTTTAACTCACGCGCAAGTTCAAAGGGGCAGAATTTGTCCTGCCGTCCGTGAAAGATGCCGGTGGGAACGGTGATCTTGCGCAGGTCGGAGCGCAGGTCCTCGTCGCGCATGGAGATGGCGGTCTGCACGGTGGCGATGCCGCCCGCCTGCAGGCACAGCCCCTTCATCCAGGAGTGCATGGCGTCGCTGTGAGGTTGAGCAAAGAGCAGGCCGGAGAACTCCTCTGCAAGCTGAGGCCGGTCGCAGGACGCCTGACGGATCAGCCCGTCCACCTGCGATTTTGGCATTCCGCTGGGAGACCCGTATTTCTGGATAAAGGCAGGCGCTGCCGCGGAAAAGAGGCAGAGCTTTTCCACCTGTGTGCCTGGGAAGAGGGACAGGTACCGCAGCGCAACCGCACCGCCCAGAGAAAAACCCGCCAGAGTAAATCTGGTCAGGCCAAGGCTTCGTACCACGGCGTTTACGTCCCGGGCCAGTTGGTTGTACCGGTACCCGTCCGACGGCCGGTCGGAGTCTCCGAACCCGCGCAGGTCCATGAGGATGCAGCGGTAATCGTACTTGGGCAGCAGGTGCAGCTGGTATTCGAACATGTGGCGGTTGAGAGGCCAGCCGTGGAGAAAAAGAATGGTTTTTCCGCCAGCTGGATTGATGTCCTCCACCGCGACCTTTACATTAGGCTGTACATTCACGGTAATCAAAAAAATCCCTCCTGAATCCGTTGTCTACCCTACCATATGAGGGAAAAGCGGCGTTCAGAAGCGGATTTTTTCTTTTTATCCGCTTGGAAAGGAGACCGTGATTGTAAATATTCCATCTTCTAAGGCGGCGCCGATGGTTCCTCCCATGCGCTCGGTCAGCTTCTTTGCGATGGACAGCCCCAAACCGGTGGTGCGCCGGCTTCTGGAGCGGTCGGTGGTGTAAAACCGGTCGAAGATATGGGCGAGATCGCCGTCTTCAATGGTATGGGTGGCGTTTTCAAACCGGATGCGGCAGCCGGACGCGGTCTGTTCGGACCGGATGCGGTATCCACCGTCGCCATGGACCAGGGCGTTTTGCAAAATGTTCTCAAATACCCGGCGAAGCGCGTCCTGGTCGGCGAAAACAATCGCGGACTCGTCCGGAATGTCTACATCCGGGTTTGCGCCCTTTTGGCAGAAATCGTCGTAGAAAAGGGACACCGCATCACGCAGCACATTGTTGACCAGCAGCCGTTTCGGGTCTAAAACCAGTTCGTCCGCCTCAATGCGGGCAAACTCAAAAAGCTGGTCCAAAAGCCTTCTCACCGCTCCGATCCGTCGGTCAATCGCCTCGAGATATTGCTCCCGCTTTTTAAGAGGCGTGTTTTCGCAGCGAAGCATTTGCAGGTAGCCGGAAGCGGAGGTGAGCGGCGTGCGCAGATCATGGGAAATGCTCGTGATGGTATCTTTGTAATTGCGGCTGACCCGCACAAGAGCCTGCTCGGTGCGCCGGTGCCGCTCCAATGCTTCGTTGATGCCCGCCGCCAAATCGTCCACATCCCGGAAGGTGAGCGCGGTGCTCAGCTGCAGATTGGTGTCGGTATCCTTTAAAAAGTCCATCTGCCGCTTTAAGGCGCGTACCTGCCTGCGGTATCCATGCAAAAAGGCGGACAAAATGCCCGCCGCAATTGCAAGAAGGATCACTGCCGCCCAAAGGACTCCGTTCATGTTAGATCACGCTCCCGTTGAGATGGAAAGGGCGGCAGTGGCTTGCCGCGTTTCTTTATTTGATGTCCCGCCGGACAAAGGAATATACGCCAAAGAAGGTAAAGACCGCGAACGTGGCCACCGCCACGATGGAGCACCGAAGCACCGCGTCCCCATTAAGAGGCAAGGCCGACAGCTCAGTGATGTTGGAGAAGAGCCAGTACTTGGAAAGGTCCACCCGGTCTTCTTTGAGCAGGTAATTGAGAAAGGCACTGATGAGCTGCGGAATCAACACCGCAAAGGATACCACGCAGATGTTCACCGCCACCGCGCCGCCGATGCTGCGCAGCAAAAAGGAGATCGCCACCATCACACCGACGGTAGCCAAGTGCATAAGCACCTGCATCAGCAGCAGGGTGAACACATCCGCCGCGTCCGCCGTGCCAAAGCCCCAGAGGATCGTACCGGTCACCAGCGCTGCGCCTGCCATCAAAAGCAGCATGAGGGTGCCGGCAACCGCGCCGGTGATGAGCTTGGAAACATAAATGGATGTTCTGGAGAAGCCTTTGGCGGCGATGTTTTTGAGGGTGCCGTGGGAAAAGTCCGCCGTTACGAACAGCGCGATCACGATGCCGATGAGCACCGGCAGCAGGTTGCCGCCGAAGGAAGTTGCCAATGCCCACAAGCCGCTCATGTCTCCCTCGAACCCGATGGCGGAGGTAGACATTCCCACGCCGTAGGAAGGAATATCGCCCTGGGCGACTTCCGGAGGGATAAGCTCCGCCATCATGTTCAGAAGCTCATAGGAAAAGACGCTCAAAACCGTGAAAACCACCAGCACCAGCGTGCAGATGTAAAAGGACTTTTGCCGCCACAGCTTATAAAACTCGGTATGTAACAGATTAAGCATTCCCGTAGCCTCCCATCCGCTGCATGAAGTACCCTTCCAGATCCTGCCCGGCCGGAGCGATGGTCATAACCGTCACGCCGTTTTGTACGAGGGTGGTGTTCACCTTTCCGGAATCCTCCAGATAGGCGAACAGCCGCAGCGTTTGATCAGGCAGCACGTCGAACTGATCGGTTTTCAGCACACTTTCGAGCACCTGCGCCGCTTTTTTTACATCGTCCACCTGGATGCGCAGGCAGCGCCTGCACCGGGTCTGCAGCTCGTCTTTGGAGAATTCATCCACCAGCACCCCTTGGTTGATGATGCCGTAGCAGGTGGCGATTTTCGCAAGCTCCCCTAAAATGTGGCTGGAAAGCAGGATGGTAATACCTTTTTCCCCATTGAGCGTGAGAAGAAGGTCGCGGATTTCCTTGATGCCGGTGGGGTCCAGACCATTGATGGGCTCGTCGAGAATGAGAAAATCCGGATGGCCCAGCAGACATTGGGCGATGCCCAGCCGCTGGCGCATACCCAAGGAGAAATGCTTAACCTCTTTGTTGCCGGTATCGGTCAGATGAACCGTTTGAAGGACTTCATCGACGCTGTTCTTTTCCGGGATGCCCAGCAGCCGCCGATGAGCCTCCAGGTTTTCCCTGGCCGTCATGTTGGGGTACAGGGAGGGGTACTCAATCATGCTGCCGATCCGCCGCCGGCCTTCTGTGAGGCTTTGCCCGCCAAACAGAGCCATGCTCCCCTTGTCCGGCCGTGCAAGGCCGGTGACCAGGCGCATAAAGGTGGTCTTGCCCGCCCCGTTTTTGCCGATAAAACCGTAGATGTCCCCTTCTTTTACGTGCAGGCTGACCTGGTTGACGGCCGCACGGCCGCCGTAGAGCTTGGTGAGCCCGCTGGTTTCCAGAATGAGTGGCATACACTCGCCTCCTTTGTTCGATGGGATTAAGTATACCGTCCAATGCTTTCGAAACCCTTCAAAAAGGATAAAGAAAAGATAAAGTCCGCCTACTTTTATTGAAAAGTTCGCCAATTGGATCAGAACGCCGCTCCGGATACAAGTTCGCCGGCCTGCAAGCAACCTGCAGGCCGGCGCGGTGTTATTCAGTCAATTCTCTGCCGTACACGTAGGCTTCGAACTGTCTCATCGGCATAGGCTTTGCGTATAAAAACCCTTGTGCCATATCACACCCGATCTTTTTGAGGAAGGCGGCCTGCACCTCGGTCTCCACCCCTTCGGCCACCACTCGGATGTTGAGCTCCTTTGCCATGGATACTACCCCTGAAATCACCGTTTTACCCCGGTCGTCGTTGGACGTTTCCCGGAAGAACTCCCGGTCCAGCTTCAGAATGTCCACCGGCAGTTCCTTGAGCAGGTTCAAAGACGAATATCCAGCGCCAAAATCGTCCATAGACAAGGCAAAGCCAACCTGGTGCAGCTGCTGCACCAAATCCATAAAGATGTTAAAATTGTCGAACACCACACTTTCCGTCAGCTCCAGTTCAATAAGCTGAGGAGGAATGTGGTAGCGCTCCACAATTTCCTGGTATTTTTCGATAAACTCCATGTTGTGCAGGTGGATCCTGGAAAGGTTGACGGCGATAGGCACCGGGGTCAGACCGCAGTCCAGCCACAGCCGCAGCCGTTTGCACACCTGCCGGAACACATACAAATCCAGCTCCAGGATAAATCCATTTCGTTCGAACATCGCAATGAACCGGTCCGGCCCCACAAGCCCTTTGCCCGGCCGGTTCCAGCGCACCAGCGCTTCCGCCCCGGACACCTTTTTGGTGCCAAGCTCGATTTTCGGCTGCAGATATACCACGAATTCCCCCTGCTTGAGGGCCGCACGCATGTGATTTTCAATGTCCTTTTCTTCAAGAAGGCGGTCGCGGATGCAGTTGGAGTAATAGACGCACGCACCTTTTTGGTCATCCTTGGAGGTCTTGTGGGCGAGGTTTGCCCGTTCGATCATGGTGGTGATGGGCAGGGAGGGGTCGGTGATCTTATATACGCCGCAGGAAAGGAGCAGGGTGTATTGCGTGTGTTCGTTGGAAGGAGAGCAGATGGCGCGGCGGATTTGTTCAATTCGGTCGGAAAGGTGCTGGGTGGTGGGATAACGAAGCAGCAGCAGAAAATTATCGTTTGATATCCGGCAGAAGGCCTCATCGGCCTTGACCTGCTGTTGCAGGCAGGCGGCGATGTGGCGCAGGGTCCGGTTCCCTTCCTCATAGCCGAACACGTCGTTGATGTATTTGAATTTATCCACATCCAGCTGAACCATGGCATAGTGCAGCTGGGGATGCTTTTCCAATAAAATTTTCGCGTCCAGTTGGAACCAGGAAAGGTTATGCACACCGGTGACACTGTCATAATAAGCAAGGCGTCTGAGCCGTTTTTTACTCTGATGCTGAAACACCGCGATATATACGAACACAAGGGCGAATAGCCCAATCACGCCGATGTAGAGAAAAAGCGTACGCATCAGGATATAGTTGCTGCGTTCGGACACCACGCTTGCAGGCGCCACCGAGAGCAAATACCAGTCGTTGACGCCGATGGGAGTATAGTCCATATATTTCACCACGTCGTTCACCGCGTATTCAATGACCCCGGACTCGTTTTCCAGCATGTTGTTTCGCATTTTGCCGCTGTCCGAATACATGGTCACATCCGGGTCGTGAAAAAGGCTGTCAAGCCCGGAAAATGCAGCATAATGAAGGGGATGCGTGGTATCTACCACCAGCTCCCCCGTGTTTTGCACAATATAGGAATATCCGCGGCCCTCGAAGGTGGAAACCGACAAAAGCTGCTGGTACACCTCGATATGATGGGTGGCGAAGATGACGGCGACGGCCTCATTTTGATGATAGATCGGAGTTGCATACACATGGATGGGTTCGCCGTCCGCCTTATCGGTGAGCATACCGGTCACCGACGGATCACCGTTGAGAAAGGCGTCGTAAAAATAGGTCCGGTCGGAAAAGTCCATCTCCATATGATCGGTGGTGTGGGCAATGCCGTCGGGCGTGATGATGCCCATGCGCTTGTACCCGTTGTTTTCACAAATGTCAGTAAGAATGGGGAGGACCCGATCCAGATTCAAGTCCCCCTGCTCGCCGATGAATTCGGCCAAATCATGCAGGGTTCCAAGGTCCCCGTCGATCTGTTTTTTCACCGTTTTGACGCTCTGCTGGGAAATCTCAGACAGATAAGCGTTGGTTTCCGCTTTGAGGTTCGCGGTCAAATCCCTCATATAAAGGAATGCAAAGCCGGAGAGAATTGCCAGCATCAGCCCCACTAGCACAACAGAGACGGCGATGGAATTTTTTTTGGTTTTCATCAGGTTCGCTCCCGTGTTCCCATCCGTGCAAAGGCAGTTTCCATTGAAAATGGGAATCAATCGATCAGTCCTTTGTTATCTTAACATAGGCATGCTACTCACCACAAGCAGATTTTTCGCCTTTTCCTTGCAAAAAACCAGGCTGTGCCGAACGGATTCGGCACAGCCTGGTTTTTTAAATGGAGAGTGAAAAATGAAGAAGGAGAAAGAAAAAAGGGGTACAATCGGAAGAGAACAAACAGAAAATGGGGTAGTTTTCTGTTTTATCCGGCCCCTTCCGACGCTTTTATCATATGTGATATTTGTGACTTCCTCTTATCAAAGGAGTGAGCATTTCATAAACAAAAGATGAACGAAAAATGAACATGTGCACAATAGACAGACTGGAAGATTTTGTTTTGTAGAAATAATACAAATAAAATGCAAAAAATCAGAAAAAGATGCAAATTTATCGATTTTCTATCTCTCATGCAGACATTCATTTTATTCTCTTTTAGCGGCGCGTTTATTTTTTTCTTGCTTTAGGAAGTCCTGTTAAAACCCGAACCTATGGACGGGAAGAAAAACTTCCAGCCGCGACGGAATTCTGCATAATTGCAGGGGTTTCGGTGGCATAATAAATCTGGTATTTTTTGGTTGTTTCCCAGCATCCACCGCGAATAGGGTCATTTCCCACCGATAAAAGTCCATTTGCGTGCGAAGCTATAATGCGGACAAAAACGCAAAGATATCAGGATAGACGCGGCTGAAACCGCGAACCAGGAGGTAGAAATGTTTGTAAGAAAATCAAAATTTCTGTTCTCTCTGCTGTCCGGTGTGGTTGCCGGCGTGCTTGCCTTTACTCTCACGGTAGGCACGACCATTCCCGACCGGTTCAGTGTGGTGGAGGGCAAAAATTTTTCCATTGAAAGCGGCATTCCTGTGGATGTGCAGCCGAGTGTTGTCTCCGCCGATTCGGTAGAGGCCTCGGTTGCCACTGCCGGCCATAGTTATAAGGTGGACTTAAAGCTTTTGGGCCTTTTTCCCGTCAAACAAGTGACGGTGGATGTGGTGAAGGGAACCACCGTCATCCCCTGCGGCACGCCCTTTGGAATTAAGATGTTTACCGACGGAGTGCTGATTATCGGCATGTCCACGGTGGACACCGAGGCCGGCTCAGTGAACCCCGCCAAGGACGCGGGATTGGAGCTGGGGGATGTGATCGTGTCCATCGACGGCAAGGGCGTCATGAGCAATGAGGACGTGTCCAAGATCATTTCCGAATGCGACGGCAGCCCGTTGGTTTTGTCTGTCCGTCGGGATAACATGACCTTTGATGTATCCTTTACCCCTGCCTTCTCCAAGAGTGACGGCTGCTATAAGCTGGGCGCCTGGGTGCGGGACAGCTCCGCCGGCATCGGAACGCTTACCTTCTATGAACCCGAATCCATGGTGTTTGGCGGCCTGGGCCACGGCATCTGCGACATGGATACCGGTGAAATTCTTCCCCTCATGTCCGGCGAGATCGTACCGGCCGTCATCGGAGGCATCAATCCCGGCAAGGTGGGACAGCCCGGTGAACTCAGAGGCAGCTTCAGCTCCGCTAAGGACATGGGCGTTCTCACGCAAAACGGAGAGACCGGCGTCTATGGCATTCTGGACACGGCACCCTCCGCTCATGAGCCCATGCAGGTGGCCATGCGCCAGCAGGTTCAAGAAGGCAGCGCCCAGATACTGACCACCATCGATGGGGAAACGCCTCAATATTACGATATTACCATCGAAAAAGTCAATTTTAACGACAACAGCCCCACCAAAAACATGGTCATCCGCATCACCGACCAGGAACTTCTCGATGAGCCTGGCGGAATTGTTCAGGGGATGAGCGGCAGCCCCATCATTCAAAATGGAATGCTGGTAGGCGCGGTAACCCATGTGTTCG
>CATONX010000039.1 GCA_951801675.1 uncultured Eubacteriales bacterium
CCGTTTTTGCGGTGGTAGACGACATTGATCTCATTGGTATCGGCGTTGCGGAACATGAAAAACTCATGTCCGAGTAAGTTCATCTGCAAAATCGCCTCATCCACATCGAGAGGCTTGATGGGAAGACGTTTGGTGCGCACCACCTGGTAGTCCGCCTCTTCCTCCACCGGTTCGGGATACAGGTTCTCTATGGTATTGGCATACAGCCGTTTCTCCAACCGGGTTTTGTTCTTGCGGATCTGGCGGGCCAGGGAATCCATCACCTTGTCCAGCGCTTCCTCCATTTCGAAGGCGGTTTCCTCCGCGCGGTAGACCATGCCGCCGCTGCGGATGGTTACCTCCACCGTCTGCCGGTTTTTCTCCAGCGTAACAGTGACGCTTGCTTGGGCCTCTTTCTCAAACAGGCGGTCAAACTTGGAAAGCTTTTTCTCCACCCGCTCTTTGAAAGAATCTCTGAGGTTGACCTTTCTCCCGGTAATGGTAATGATCATAGTAACCTCCATTCCGCCGTCCCCTTCAAAGGTTATGCAAAACGAAGCACTTGCATCCGCTTTCCCGTCCTTTTTTCAGGGACATGCACGTAAAATATGATAAACCGGAATTGCTCCCGGAGTATCTTCGGCCCTCTGCCGAATTTTCCTTCGCACATCACCCCCAAATCCAATCTGGGTCTTTCAATGGCTTTATTATACCACAGGTTATATGAAAATAAAAGGTCTAGATTGTGATTTTTTTGTGACGTGTCACATGACAACCGATGTTCACCGCCACAGGAAGCCCCGCAATATGGGTGGGATAGGGTTCGATCTGCACGGCGAGCGCCGTGGTATCGCCGCCGAAGCCCTGAGGGCCGATGCCGAGGGCGTTGATCCGGTGCAAAAGCTCGCGCTCCATCTCGGCATAGTAAGGGTCCTCGTTTTGTTTGGACACGCTGCGGCATAGCGCTTTCTTCGCCAGATACGCGCAGTACTCAAAGTCCCCCCCGATGCCGACTCCCACCACCATGGGCGGGCAGGGGTTGCTGGACGCCTGCTTTACCACCCCGACCACAAAGTTGAGAATATCCTCTCTGGTGGCCGAAGGAGTGAACATTTTCATGGCGCTCATGTTCTCGCTGCCAAACCCCTTGGGCGCGGCGGTAATGGTCACCTGATCGCCCTGAACCAGGCGCAGATGCAAAATCGCAGGCGTATTGTCGCCGGTGTTCTTCCGCTTGAGGGGATCACTCACCACCGAACAGCGCAGAAGGCCGTCCACATAACCCCGGCGCACTCCTTCGTTCACCGCGTCCTCCAAAAGGCCGCCCGTCAGGTGCACCTCTTGTCCCAGCTCCACAAAAAGCACCGCCATCCCCGTGTCCTGGCAGATGGGGATGCGAAGCGCTTTGGCTGCCGCCAGGTTCTCCACCAGATCCTGCATGATGCCGCTGCCCAGCAAGTCCGTCTCCTTTTTGGCACTTTCCTCGATACGGCCCACCAGGTCACAGGGGAGCTCCCGGTTTGCTTCCACAAAGAGCTGCGCCACCGCGTTTGTAATTTCCTTTACGTCCAGTTCTCTCATGCCTTAGCCACAACCTTTCCATTGACCATCACAAGCCGGGGTTTTGCCGCCAGCGTCAGCGGGTCCGCGTCGAACAGCACCAGGTCCGCATCCTTGCCCACTGCAATGGAACCCACCCGGTCCTCCATACCGCAGATGCGCGCGGGAACAATGGTGATCGCCCGAAGCGCCGCCTCCCGGTCCATCCCTTCCCGCGCGGCAAGGCCCGCACACAGGGGCAAATACTGAATGGGAATGACCGGATGATCGGTGATGACGGCGGTTTCGATTCCGGCGCTGGCCAGAACGCCGGGATTCGCGGGGGTTAAATCCCGCAGCTCCGGCTTGGATCGGTCACACAAAATCGGCCCGGCCAGCACCTGCACGCCCTCGGCTTTCAGCCGCTTTGCCGCCAGGTGCCCCTGGGTGCCGTGGACGATGGTGAACTTCAAGTCAAACTCCTTTGCCAGCCGGATTGCGGTAAAGATATCGTCGCACCGGTGGGCATGAAAATGCGCCGGCAGCTCGCCCGTTAAAACCGGCAGGAGCGCCTCGCACTTGGCGTCGTACTCCGGCTCGTCGAGCTCTTCATCGGCCGCCGCTTCCTCTAACTGCTTCTGGTACCGCCGGGCCTTTGAAAGCTGCTCGCGGATAAGCGCGGCGGTGGCCATCCGGGTGACCGGGGCCTGGCTTTTGCCATGGTAGACCGTTTTGGGGTTTTCTCCCAGGGCAAACTTCATGGCAACCGGTGCCTTGACGATCATATCGTCGATGCACATGCCGTATGTTTTCATCGCCGCCAGCTGCCCGCCGATGGCGTTGGCGCTGCCAGGGCCGGTGACCACCGTGGTGATGCCGGCTTCCACCGCCTCGGTAAAGCAGCGGTCCATGGGGTTAATCGCGTCGATGCCCCGCAGATGAGGGGTGACAGGGTCGGTGTCCTCGTTGCCGTCGTCCCCTTCAAACCCAAGGCCGTCTTCCCACATACCCAAATGGGTATGCGCGTCCACAAAACCGGGGTATAGGTCCGCGCCGCCGCCGTCAAAGGTTTCTTCGTCCGTAAAAGGGCAGGTTTCCATTGAGCCGAACCCGGCGATGACCGTTTCTTCTGTACGCAGCCATCCGTTTTCAATTACTGCGCCTTCCATGGTGTGAATCCGTACCTGTTTGAGTAACAATGCCACTTCTCCTTTGCGTTCAGTCTGCCGCTTTGGCCTTCCGGCCCAAAACGTTTTCATAGCAAAAAACGGGGTGGTCCACCACCCCGTTTGAAATCCTTCCAGTTCGCTTACCGGGAACCGCCGCGCTTGGAAAAACCACCGCGCTTGGAATCCACGTTACGCTTCAAATCGGACATCTTCTCTTCGCTGCTCTGCTTGAATTTCGACATCATATCTTCAAATGAGGCGGGCTCGTTTCGGTTTGACTGCCACTCGAAATTGCCCGGACGGCCCGGAGAGACAAACGGCCGGCGGCCGCCGCCGCGGGGTGCCGAAGGCGGCGGGTCCATCGCCTTCTTCATCGAAAGACTGACCTTGCCTTCCTCGCTGATGCTCAGCACCTTCACCTTCACCGTCTGGTTTTCCGTCACATAGTCCCGGATTTCCTTGACATATGTGGGCGCTACTTCTGAAATGTGCACCATACCGGTCTTTCCGCCGGGAAGCTCCACAAAAGCCCCGAACTTGGTAATGCCGGTGACCTTGCCCTCCACGATTGCTCCTACCTCAAGCTGCATATACCCTAAGTTTCCTCCTTAAATTTGACCTCTCGCCTAGTTGCCGTTTGCCAGAATGACCACCTGCTCGTCGGAAAATACGTATCCGAGCTCCCGGGCGATCCGCTCGATTTCCGCCTTGTCCTCCCCGGCGTCGATCATAGCCTGCAGCTCCTGGTTCTTGAGGGTCTGCTCCTGGATCTGCTGGTTGACCTGGGCGAGCGATTCCTTGGAACGGCCGATGTCCATCTGAAGCTGGACCAGCGACACCGCCACATATACGCCGAAGGCAATGCAGGCGAGCCGTAGAAGGACGCTTTTCTTTTTCGTTTTTATCGCCTTCATAGGCATATCGCTACCTTTCCACTTCTGATTTCTTCTCTTTCCGCTTGGGAGAGACGTTAAACAAATTATATAACAAAATACCAGTACGTTTCAAGCGGTATTTTGATGATCTCGAAAGTTTTTTCGAATTTTTTCCGGCCTTTTTCATGGCTTTTTGTATTTTTCTCCCAAGTTTCAGGAAAGGACGGAAAATCGGCTTCAAAATCTTATCCCGGATAAAGCGCAGCACACACCGGATAGCCCGGCTGATGGCCTGCGCCGAACGCATGATCAGCCGCCCAATGGTACCGTAATACACCATCGCGCCCAAAAGCCCCCCTACGATCAGGTACCCGCGGATTTCCCCGGCATTGACCCCCAGGATAAACAGGAAGGTCAGCACCCCGCAGATGCACCAGTAAAGCAGGTCCTGAAAGAAAATGACGATCTTTCCCGTGGGGATCAAAGCCCGCAGAATCCGAAATACGTCGTAAAGCGCACCGAGCCCCGCCCCGAACGCCAGTGCCAGCAGAAAGTCCATCGTCTGGTCGGCAAGGGAAATCCCCAATCCGCCCACCTCTCTTCTCTTGCAAAGTCCAGCCGCGCAAAGGTGCGCTTATTTGAAGAGACGGCCGAAAAAGCCTCCGCCGCCGGTGCTGGGCTGGTCGTCGTTGTAAGAGAGGCCCTGGATGTTTCCCTCCATGGTCAGCTCCCCCGTCTCGATGCTCAGCTTGTTGATGTGCAGTCCGGTGCCGGATACGGTGAGCTCGCCCATATCGGTAAAGACAATGATGGTCTGTTCGTCAAAGCTGTCCACGTCGGACACGCCGGATACGCTTAAGGTATGTCTATCCTCCAGGATTACGTTGTGTGGAATCTTTACCTGGGGTTTCTTTTCTTCCGCCATATCAAAAACCTCCCATAATCAGTTCGGTAATGGATATGCGGATTTGGGGCGGCTTATGTCTTGTCAGCCCTCGATAATCTCATAAAGAAGACCGGCGTTTTCCTTGGTGGCGTACTCGGAGATGGAAAGAACCTTGGCCTTGAGGGGTTTCTGGCCTAAGGTAATTTCGATCACGTCCCCCACCTTGACCTCGTAGGACGCCCGGGCGGGCACGCCGTTGACCAGGACGCGCTTGGCGTCGCAGGCTTCGTTTGCGATGGTCCTGCGCTTAATGAGCCGGGAAACCTTTAAATACTTGTCCAGCCGCATAAAAGACGCGACCTCCTTTGCATGTAATGACGCGGCCATTGCCGCAATCTCCTGAAAAACCAAAAAGGGCGGAGGAAACCTCCGCCCGATCGGGTACAAATTACTCGGATACGGCGTCCTTAAACGCCTTACCAGCCTTGAAAACCGGCTGCTTGGAAGCGGCAATGACCATTTCCTCGCCCGTGCGGGGGTTACGGCCCATTCTCTCCGCGCGCTCGCGAAGCTCAAACGTACCGAAGCCCACTACCTGCACCTTGTCGCCGGCAGCTACCGCCTCGATCACCGCGTCGATAAACGCGCCAACCGCTTTTTCCGAATCCTTTTTGGTAAGCTCTGCTTTTTCCGCGACAGCAGCAATCAGCTCAGTCTTGTTCATAGTTAAACCTCCAGTTATTTTATCATTCCTCAGGCTGAGTAGCAGCCTGGTGAATTGCTTTCTTAGCCTCGTCCCAAAGAGCATCCAGCTCTTTGAGCGTCAGCTCCTGCATGGAATGGCCCTGTTCCTTCGCCAGCGCCTCCACCCGTTCAAACCGGGCGATAAACTTATCGCACGCCCCGGTCAGCGTCTCTTCCGCGTCCGCGTCCAAAAAGCGGGACACATTGACCGCGGAAAAGAGTACGTCGCCCAGCTCCTCCCGGGCCGCGGCCCGGTCACCGGAAGAAACGGCCTCGCGAAGCTCGCAGACCTCTTCCTCCAGTTTGCAAAGCGCCCCTTCCTCGTTGGGCCAATCGAACCCAACCTTGGCCGCTTTCTGCTGGATCTTGGCGCTTCGCATCAAAGACGGCAGCGCGCGCGAAACCGACTGCATAACCTCGCTTTGCGTATTCTGCCCCTTTTTGCGCTTTTTTATTTCATCCCAGTTTTTGAGCACTTCGCCGGCGGTATCCGCCTGAACATCGCTGAAAATATGGGGATGGCGCTCGATGAGTTTTTTGCAGATGCCGTCGGCCACGTCCTGAAAATCAAACCGGCCGGCTTCCTCCTCCATACGGGCGTGAAACACCACCTGCAAAAGGACGTCTCCCAGTTCTTCCCGCATCAGGTCGTAATCCTTTAGGTCAATGGCCTCAATGGCCTCGTAGGTTTCCTCAATGAAGTTCTTGCGGATGCTTTCGTGGGTCTGCACCCGGTCCCAGGGACAGCCCTCATCCGAACGCAGAAGCGCCATGATCTTGACCAAATCCTCGACGCCGTACCGCTCCTTGTATGCAAATGACACGGACATTCCTTTTCACTTCCCTAACCTACTTGCAGGCGAACATAAGAGCGCCTGCTATTTTACCTTATCCAGCCCCGTTTTGCAAGGGCTTTCGCAATCTTTTCACCCTTTGGCAGCTTTCGGATGTCTTCAAGCGTAATCACCCGGAAGGCAAACAGCGTAACTACGTACACAAACAGCGCCGCCGCAATGGCGACGAGCACCGCCACCTTCGAAGAAATAAACCGGGCCAGAATGCTGTTGACCAGGTACCCGGTGGCCGCCGTGAAAAGCCCCGCCACAAAGGGACGGAAGAACACCCGGCCAAAACGGGGACGCACCTTGGTGGTGCGGCATAGAACAATCAATCCCGCGATGACCATAAAGAGATAACTGACAATGGTCCCGATGGGCGCGCCCAGAATGTTGACCGACGGGATGCTGATAAAGATCACGTTACACAAAAGCTTTAATATGGCGGATACCACCAAGAGCTTTAACACCGTGGACGCCTTGCCCACCGCCTGAAGCATGCTGTTGATGGGCCCCACCTGGGTCAACAGGATGACACCGAGACCCAGCATGGTCAAAAGCGGGGTAGCGATGGCTACCTCATTCGCATTGTGAAAGAGCAAGCTCATAATCGGCCCTGCCAGCACCGACATGCCAAGGCCCGCCGGAATGCCGATAATGGCCGTAATGCGCAAGGCCGCTTCCACGTTTTTCTTGGTCCCCGCCGCGTCCCGTTTGGTCCACGACGAGGTCACCGCCGGGATGGCGCTGACACCGATGGAGGTGGTAATGGTGGGCACCAGGTTGAACATGGTCACCGCAAGGCCGGTATAGCACCCGTAGAGGAAATTATTGAGGTTCTCCGCCGTATAGCCCTCCGGCAGCAGATGGCCGTACATGCCCATAAGCACGTCGGGATTGCTTTGGGAGATATGGGCAATGATGGACTGGATGGAAAAAGTGTCGATCACGGCGGTAAGCTGGTTGGTAACCGCGCCCAGAGCCACCGGAATGGCGATGGCCAGAAGGGATTTTAAAATCACCTTCTGAGGCAATGGCGCGGGAGACTGACGGATTTCTTCCTTGCTGATGCCGTCCCCGCCCAGCCTGCGGCGGATGAACAAATAGAAGGTCCCGAAGGCGGAACCCAGCATGACCGCAAAGATAGCGGCCGCGGCGGCGTACGGATACGTCGCCTGCTTGGCGAGCTCCTCGGTCGCCACCTGAGTGCCGAAAACAGCCCCCGTATCGGCGTACTGCTGCATGCCGATCTGCATCACGAGGCTCGAGAACAAAAGGCCTAAAATCAGCTTGGTCAGCGCCTCGATGACCTGGGAAATCACCGTGGGCACCATGTTGGAAAGCCCCTGGTAATAGCCGCGGTTTACCGACATCATGCAGATGAAAAACACCGCTGGCGCCATGGCGAGCATGCTGTAAAGGGCGCCGGGATTTTTCATCACGCTGACCGCCAGCGGCGAAATCGCCAGCATCAGCACCGTACCCGCAAGGCCGGTGATCAGAAACACGCGGAAAGATACCCGGTAGATGCGTTTGACGTCCCGGTAGCGATGGAGCACCACGTTCTCCGCCACCATCTTGGAAATGGCCACGGGGAAGCCGGCGATGGCCACCGTCTGGATCAGGTTAAACACCACATAGGCGGAGCTGAAATAGCCCATGCCGTCGGCCGATATGATATCGGTCAGCGGGATTTTAAACAACGCGCCGATGATTTTGACGATAATGACACCGGCAATCAGGATAAACGAGCCTTCCAAAAAGCTCTGCCTATTGCGTTTGGCCAACTTACCTTCACTCCCTACGTCGATTTTGCGCATGTCCCGGCGGGTTTTCCCCGCAAAAGGACGCTATTTCCAGAACGCGTCCTGCGCGAAGATCTCATCCAACAGACTGCTCACAACCTCGATCAGCGAAGCCTCCGCCTTATTGTTCATCTCCCGGTAATCCTCCGGAGAATTTTCCGCCGCGTCGTCGCTCACCTTGCGGATGGCCAAAAACGGCACGTCGCACTTGTAACAGACCGAGGCGATGGCTCCCGTCTCCATGTCGAACGCGGTCAGGTCGAATTTATTCTTATACAGGTTTTTCTTTTCCTCGTTGTTTAAGAAGAAGTCTCCGGTTCCCAAGCGGCCGCAGACAATGTCCGGGCAGGCCTTTTTCACCGTCTCCAGCAAAAGCGGATCGGCATCGTAGAGATATTCCTGGTCCGGCTTCCTGGCAAGCTCCATCCCCATGGCGGTCAGGTCGAAGTCCGCCTCCATGTACTGGGTTCCGGCCACAATGTCTCCCCGGCGGACGTTGGCGATGCCGCCGGACAGGCCGGAATTGAGGATCAGGTTCGCGCCGTTTGCAATCTGGAAGGAGGCGGACATGGCGGCATTCACCTTTCCCACGCCGCACTTGACGCCGGTCAGCTCAATGGTGCGCTCTTCTTTTCGCAGGCAGATGGTGATGAATTCGTTCTTGCGGTTGACCCCTTCCCGCATTTTCTCAATCTTCGCACAGTATTCGGCAAAGGGCTTAAACTCCATGTTGTCCGCGATAATCAACCCGATTTTCAGCTGTGTTTTGTTCGTCACGTGCCCGTTCCTCCTTGGTGCATCTTTATGCATCAACATAATTTACCATTATATGAGCCAAACTCTGGCCTGTCAACGTTTCCCGGCACATTATACCACCAAAGCGGCTAAAATCATAATAAATTTACAATTTCCCGTACCAAATCCGCCAATTTCCCCACGGATTTTCCTGCTGTTTCCACCACCTCGTCGCTGGTAAGCGGATTTTCCCCCACGCCGGCGGCCAGGTTCGTGATGCAGGAAAGGGCCAGCACCGAAAGGCCGCAGTGGGCGGCGCTTATGACCTCGGGAACGGTGGACATGCCCACTGCGTCCGCGCCCAGAATCCGAAGCGCCCGGATTTCCGCCGGAGTTTCGTACTGAGGCCCGGGCATATAGGCGTACACCCCTTCCTGTAAGGAAATCGACAGGCGGCCGGCAGCCTTGCGGGCCGTCTGAAGAAGGCCGGGGGTATAGGCTTTGGTCATGTCCGGAAAGCGGGGACCCAGCTCGTCGCAGTTTTCTCCGCGCAGGGGGCTGTCATCGAAGAACTTGATGTGGTCGGTAAGCAGCATAAGGTCCCCCGGCAGGAGGGCGTGGGAAATGCCGCCGGCCGCATTCGTCAAAATCAGATTCTCCACTCCCGCCAGCTTTAACACCGGCACATAGGACGCCGCCTGTTCCAACGAATATCCCTCATAGTAGTGAAACCGCCCCTCCAAAAGCAGGCAGTCGGTGTCTGCCAGCCTTCCGTAATGCAGCTGGCCCTTGTGGGAAGGGGCGGTGGACTTTGGAAAATGCGGGATGCTTTCATATGAAAGTGTTACGAGCCCTGTCAGCTCCTTTGCCAGCCGTCCCAGCCCCGAACCCAGAACCACCGCTGTTTTCGGTATTTTGGGCAGGCGGCACTGGATGTATTCCGCACTTTCACGATATGCTTCCAATCGGACATTCATTCCATCTCTCTCCTTTTGTGTCAAATCAGCTGTGTGTTTGCCCCACGGGCGCAAAGCCCGGGAATGCTACATTCCTTTGCTGGAGCTCTCCTGCGGATCCACTGTGAAAAAGCATACAAAAAGCGGCCTGGTCACACCGGTACAACGCCGCCATGTCTTTCTATTCTTTCCCCAATCGAGACAAAAACGGGAGCTTTTCGGTAAAAGCTCCCGTTTCTTTCCTTCTTTTGTACGGATTACTCGTCCGCCTCGTCCTTTTTCGGTTCCTCCTGCGCAGCTTCCTCTCCACAGGCGCCTCTCTCCTCTTCCTTGTCCGAAGCCGTTTCGTCTTCGTTTGTGTCCATATAATCAAAGGAAGAGCAGCCGTCCTTGCTTCCCGCCATTTTTGCACCGCATTTGTTGCAGAAAATCGCGTCGTCGGAATTGACGGCCTTGCACTTGGGGCAGCGCACCACGTTGCGCAGCGCCGCAATCCGGTCGGTAATGTCCGCAAGCTTGGCATACAACGCGTCGATTTCCGGAATGCTTTCGCGGATGAGCTCGTCGGCGTTGTTTTCCGTCTTCGCCGCGTCATACGCGATCTTTCCCAACGCCTCCAGGCGCTGGCTGATGTCCTTGCTGACTTCCGCCGCACTGACTTTGAGCTTGGAAAGCTCAACAATTTCGCCGGTCTTCTTGCCTGCCACTTCTGCGACGGCCTTCGCCTTGACTACTACATCTTCAAAAACGCCCATTACGCTCGCTCCTTACATATTTAAAATTAAAACAGGGTCCAAAAACGCGGACCATACGCGGATACACCTCTATTATAAACTCCCTGGAGCCAAATAGCAAGCCGGCAGGCATTGAAATTACACACCGGTAAATTCCCGCACCATGGACGCGGGCGGCACCTGGGAAAGAGGAACCGGCACAAAGCGCTCGAGCTGGGAAACAATCCGGCAAAGCTCCCGAAAATAGGGATTTTTGCTGTCCACCCCTCTCATCAAAGGAGCCACCATCAGCCGGTAAAGGCCCGGTTCAAAGGCATGGAAGGAATCGATCTCAAACTGGGCCTGCCCCCGGTTCGGCTCAATATAGAGGGCTTCCCCCCGTACCACCTGCGTCCACAGCTCTAAGGTATACTCCGGGCTGGAGGCGCGAAACCAATAGTCCCGCAGCATTCGCCTACAAAGGCGCAGGTCCCTGGGAGACATGATGACCTCTCCCTTGTCCACAAAGGAAGTCTGCACGCTGATAAAAAGCTTGTAAAGCTTTTCTCCAGGCAGCTTCTCGGAAATCACCGGGTCGAGGGCGTGGATGCCCTCGATGACAATCACATCGTGGCTCCCCAGCTCAATGGGCATGGTGTCCGGGGCACGCCGGCCTTCATGAAAGTCAAACACCGGGAACTGGGCCCGGCCTTCCTTCATCAGCCCGTTTAGGCACACCTGAATGAGCGGTATATCCAAAGCCTGGACCGATTCCAGGTCCCGTGACCCATCCTCTAAAAGAGGGGCCTCGGAAGCGGGACGGTAAAAGTTATCCAGGCTGACAATCTTCACGCCGATTCCTTTTCCCCGAAGCGCGTCTCCGATCATATGGGCGGTGGTGGTTTTCCCGGACGCGGAGGGACCGGAAAATAGGACGATGTGCCGGTTCTCCACGTCCCCGGCAATCTGCCCGGCTACCGTTTCCAACATGGCTTTGTAATCCTGGTCGGCCTTTTCGCACAGTGCCCGGAGATCTGCAGATGCCATGGCGTTAATTTCCGCCAAATCCTGTAACATCCGTCGGGTACCGGCCATAGAATTCATACACCTTCTTCTTTTTCTCTAAGAGCGCGTCAAAGCGCTCGTTATATTCATATGGAAATTTATAATTGAATATGCGTTCGATGTATGGCCCGTCTGGCTGCTTGAGCTTGGTCACACCACCCGCCCCCACCGCTAAGATGGTGTGAGTCTCGTCCATAATGTAGACATTATAAAGCCCGTCGAACCCGGGTTTGCTGTATCCCACGTTCTCTAGGTTTCCAAGTGTGCGGCTCTGGCGGTACAGGTAATAAGGGAAAAGCCCGGCATT
>CATONX010000040.1 GCA_951801675.1 uncultured Eubacteriales bacterium
GGATTTCGCTGTCTGTTTGGTTCAGAGCGCCGTAAATTTCGCGAAAGATTCCTTTTTCCTTTCGTGGTTCATAGGAACGCAGGGGGATATTCCTAATACCGTTTGTAATTTTGGATAAATTCCGTGAAAGCCAAAAACCATAACCAAGTACAACGATAATCAGAGCGCCCAATGCAAAAAGAATCATAGCTCTTGCTAATGGCGAAAGCCTGGCAACTCGTTCGCCGTTGTAATGCAGTATATATTTTCCTATATCATAAGGAAAGCCAATCACATAACTGCATGTTTCTTCGGAATCATCCAAACGGTTTGCAAATATCGTATATCCGTTTTTGTAGTCGCTGGTGCCAAATGCCATCAATTCCGAAGCGGTATATTTTTCAGGATAGAGAGCCGGTTTGTTGTGAGAGAAAATCTCCTGCCCCGCTTCATCAATAAACTGAATCCATAAACCATATTCGTCCAATCGGTCAAGTCCGATTTGCTCTATGGAGAGATTTCCATTTTCATATGTTGTCCACACGGAAAAACTGTTTGTAAAAGTCTGCGGCCAATCTGCGATACTCAGCCCCTCCGGCTCAGGTATCGAAAATACATAATAGAATAAACCGATTGCGGTTGCAATCCCGATCAAAATGATAACCAGCACAAGCACAACCATTCTAAAAAACGGATTGCATTTCTTTTTACTTCTCATAAGGATTTACCAGCTTATAGCCCAAACCTTTCCTTGTAATAAGGTATTGCGGTGAGTTGGGATCGCTTTCTAATTTTTCACGCAGATGCCTGATATGAACCATAACCGTATTATCGCAGCCGAGGCTGTCCTCATTCCAAATCGTTTCGTATAAACGCTCACGGCTGATAACCCGGCCCTGATTTTCGGCTAAACATCGCAGGATCTCAAACTCTTTGGCAGTTAACTCCATATCTTTGCCGTCTTTTGTTGCCCGGCACCCATCCGTGTCAATCGTCAATGCACCGATTTTGATAGGCTCATGGTTTGCCGGGCTTTGCCTATACGCGGCTCGGCGCAGCTGGGCCTTAACCCTGTACGCAATTTCTTTGGGACTGAAAGGTTTTGTCACATAATCGTCGCCGCCTACGGCTAAACCGAGTATTTTATCCAATTCATCATTTTTGGAAGAAAGAAACAGAATAGGGCAATGGGAAAACTGCCGGATTTGTTTACATACTTCATAGCCGTCCATATCCGGCAGCATAACATCTAAAACAATAACATCCGGCTGGATTTTCCTGCAAGTATCTACCGCCGCCATACCGTTATCCATTTTTATGATATCATGGAAGCCTTCGATATGCAGAGCCTTTTCAAGCAAGTCCAAAATATCGGGTTCGTCATCGACCACCATAATTCTATATGCATTCATCACAGGCATTCTCCTTTTTTGCCTTTTGTATTTTTAAATCTTCTGTCAGCGGGCTTTTGGAATCAGCTAAGTGCTTTCCCATTTGAATAGCGCCTTTCATTCGTTATGCCGTGCAATATTGTAATACCCGTCGCTCCATTTTTCGGCTGCTTCTTTTGTTGTGATGCAGTCCATACCGTACCTCCGAAGTACACTCATTGTTATATTATACTTCGTTTATCCGAAGAAAACGAGCCTGCGGATTCGAATTTTTGTAATTTCAATGTACTAGACGGCTACAACATATAGACGCCTTTTGTTTAACCCTGCACGCATACCGCATCTAAATATCTTGAAATTTTTTTGGAATGTGAACGATTAGCTGTAAGGGTTTCAGGGGGTATTTTTGAAAAGGTTTTCTTTGTGATATTCCATAGGCGATGTTTGCTGGTATATCGCAAGAATAAGGTTGTATGTTTTGCACTCGAGGCCTGCGTAGCAGAGTGATTCGGGTTTTAGCTCGTTTTTTAGAGTTTTGATCGCTATTTTACCGATGTGTCATCCTGAAAATCGTGATAACAATGGTATGAATAGAGCAAAACGGCAGGAATTTTGTTCCTGACGTAAAAGTCATCAGGGTATCGAAAAGATATTTTTGGTATTTCGGCGGTGGGAGTTGAACCCCCTCGTAACTCGCAAAAAGTTGGTAGCGAAAGCGAACCGTTGTGAGGGCGTTTACAACCGAACAGGTGAGCCGAGCGTGACTTTTTGCGAAAAGGGGCAACATTTTCGACCGCCGCCTGCGGCGGACAAAGGGAGAAAATGGTTAGCGCAGCGGTCGGCGATCCACGGTGTGCGCAAGGTCACCGGAGAGAGTCGGAAACCGCAAGAGGGCAGGCAGCGGCGTGAGTGCGCTCTGGCTTTTATAAAAAATCGGAGCAAGCGATACATAGCTTGCTCCGACGTGAAAGGGGCGAACGGTTTAGAGGCCGCTTTTGGCGCGAGCGTCTTTGTTCGGAAAAAGAAAAGAGTCCGAACGCGAATTGCGTCCAGACTCAGTCTGGCGGAGCGGGTGGGATTCGAACCCACGGTACCGTGAGGTACAACTGATTTCGAGTCAGTCCCGTTATGACCACTTCGATACCGCTCCGTATTCAATTTTGGTGTTGGAAAGTACCGAAAAATAGGATTTTGAGGCACCTTCGGCCACTTGAACGACGCTTCCTCTGACAAAGGAACACTACGGTATTTTAGCAGAGTATGGAGAAAAAGTCAAATGAATTCTGCATTTCTTAAACGCATATGTAGGGCAAAAGTTTTTCCAGAGTTTTCTCCCCAATGCCTTTGACCAGAGTTAGTTCATTTACCGAGCGGAAAGGGCCGTAAGCTTCCCGGTAGGCAAGAATCGCCTGGGCTTTCACCGTTCCAATGCCGGGAAGGGTCTCCAGCTGTGCGGCGGTGGCGGTATTAATGTTGACGATGCTGGGAGTTGTAGGAGCAGAACTGGAAGCCGAGTTGGACGGAGAGCCGACAGAAGAGGAAGCGGGATCTGTCCGGTTGGAGGAGCTGCTGGTGAAAGCGGAATCAACCGAAGAGGATACAACATCTCCGTCGGAAGGATCATCAGAACTGTTTTGAGGCGCGGAATAAACGGAAGCGGACTTAGACGCTTCTTGGGAAGAATCGTAGTTTTGGTAGACGATACCGATTCCGTTTACCTTTGGAGCCAACAGAGAGTTATACCCGATGATGACTGCGGCCAAAACGGACGCAATCACGATCAAATAGATTTCATGCGAAGATTTTGACTCCATCGCTCACACCCCCCTCGGAAAACATTTCCTTGTGATATTATATCACGCTTTTCGTATGATTTTTGTTGCGTGAAGATATATCACAAACGCGCTGAAGATGGCAATGGAAAATTACGAAAAAAGCGATTGGCCGAGAGAAAAGCTGCTATAATAGAACGGGAGGGATGCAGAATGTGGGCGGTTTATGCGCTTTTGTCCGCGCTTTTTGCAGCCGCTACGGCCATCTTGGCTAAAATCGGCATCGATGGAGTCAATTCCAATCTGGCGACCGCTATTCGTACCATCGTCATTTTGGTAATGGCCTGGGGAATCGTCTTTCTTACGGGGGCTCATGCCGGAATCAAGGACATTTCCCACCGCAGCATGTTGTTTTTAATTCTGTCCGGTGCAGCGACCGGGCTTTCCTGGCTTTGCTACTTTCGCGCCATCCAACTGGGGGATGTGTCCAAAGTTGTGCCAATCGACAAGCTCAGCGTGGTGTTTACCATTGTCATGGCATTTGTATTTTTACATGAGCAGGTCAGTTTTAAGTCCATCCTGGGGGCGATTCTCATCGGGGCGGGAACGTTATTCATGGTATTATAGGAAAAAGAAAGCCGCTTATCCGACGATAGGCGGCTTTTTGTATGGCGAGACCCCGGCCGGTAAAGCATCGCATCAGTCGCAGAATGGGGCGAAAGCCGCAAAGAGTTCCTCCATGGTCATGTTCTCTGGAAGAAATACTGGTTCGATCTGCACGTCGAACAACCCCAGCCGCCCCTTCACGGGAACCGGGCGGATGGGATGGATATTCGAAAGCATCCAGGCCCAGGAAGGGCGGTCTGGCATTTCGTTCATCCGGGCTCGATTAAGATGTGTTTCGATAAAGGGTTGGATGGACGCAAGCGTGCACACCGCTAGGGCGTGCCCCGCGACGCAGCCCGGCTCCCGTTTGGCGCCCGCGCAGATCAGCAGATCACCCCGGTAACGGGTCTGCCAAGTGCGGCATTCAATGGTTTTTCTGCCGTATGCGATTTCCATGGCAAAACGGGGATAAATGGAGATGGCTTTCATGGCATGGCCTCCTTTTTTCAGTGGAAAAGCGCCGGCCTGAGAACGGCTGCATCGGGGAAGCGGAGCAAGGCTTGCCCAAAGGGTGGCTCACGAAGGAAACCGGGAAGCGCTTTTACCGGTGGCCTCCCAGAAACGCTTGCTTAGTTTTGCGTGGGTTTCTGCTAAAAGGCAGATCCAACCTGGCGGACGGAAAGCGAAAATACGGGTAGATTTGTGGCGACGGCCGCTGTTTTCCAGCTTGAGAATGCGGATGCGTATTTTAAGAAAAACGAGCTCCGGCAAAAGCCGGAGCTCGTTTAGAGAGAACAGTAGCGTTTAGATGACCCACAGGCGGATAACCGCCTCGATAGAGCGGATGTTTTCAATGGCCTTGTCACAAACGTCCGCCGAGACATCCAGGATGGTATAGGCAAAGTCCTTCTTCGACTTGCTGTGCATATTCTCAATGTTGAAGCCTGCCTGAGAGATGGCATCGGTCATGGGGCTCAGGACATTGGGCAGGTTGCGGTGGATGATGCAGATGCGGCAGCAGCCGGGGGTACGGGGCATATCCACATTGGGGAAATTGACCGAGTTCTTAATGTTGCCGTTTTCCAGGAAGTCCTTGACCTGGCGAGCCGCCATATAAGCGCAGTTTTCTTCCGACTCGGGAGTGGAAGCGCCCAGATGGGGGACAGCGATGACCCCTTCCTTGCCGATGACCTTGTCACTGGGGAAGTCGGTCACGTACGCGGCCACCTTCTTTTCCTCCAGCGCCGCCAGAACCGCGTCCTCATCCACCAGGCCGCCGCGGGCAAAGTTAAGGATGCGGACATCCTGCTTCATGGAAGCGATGGCTTCGGCGTTGATGCAGTTCTTGGTATCGGGGGTCAGCGGAACGTGCAGGGTGATATAATCGCAGTTTTGATAGATTTCACCCAGGCTCTTGGCGTGGATGATTTCGCTGGAAAGGCCCCAGGCGGCGTCCACCGACAGGTAGGGATCGTAGCCGTAGACCTCCATCCCCAAAGAAACTGCGGCGTTTGCCACCAGCACGCCGATGGCACCCAGGCCGATGACGCCCAGACGCTTATGGGAGATTTCCGGGCCCACAAAGGCGCTCTTGCCCTTCTCCACCAGCTTGCCGACTTCGTCGCCCTTGCCGGCGAGAGTTTTGGCCCACTCGATGGCGGGGATCACCCGGCGGGAGGAAATGAGCATACCGGCGATGACCAGCTCTTTTACGGCGTTGGCGTTGGCGCCGGGGGTGTTGAAAACCACGATGCCCGCTTCGGCGCATTTGTCCACCGGAATGTTATTGACGCCGGCGCCCGCGCGGGCGATGGCTTTTAAGCTGGCGGGCAGCTCCATGTCGTGCATGGAAGCGGAACGCACCAGAATGGCGTCCGGGTTTTCCACCGCGTCAGCAACGGTATAATCGGCACCCAGGACATTGAGGCCCGCCGGTGCGATCTTGTTGAGAGTTTTGATTTGATACATAATTCGCGTCATCTCTTTCGCTTGTTATTTGGAAACCGTGTGCATCAGGCGTTGGCCGCTTCGAATTCCTTCATGAAGGCGACCAGCTTTTCCACACCCTCGGTGGGCATGGCGTTATAGATGGAAGCGCGCATTCCGCCCACGGAGCGATGGCCCTTGAGGTTTACAAACCCGGCGGCAGCGGCTTCCTTGACGAACTTCGCGTCCAGCTCCTCGTTGCCGGTGACAAAGGGAATGTTCATCAAAGAACGGTCTTCCTTGACGACGGTGCCCTTGAAGAGCTTGGAGGAATCCAGGAAATCATAGAGAAGCTTTGCCTTATTCCGATTGATTTCAGCCATCTTTTCTAAGCCGCCCACGTCGTCGCGCAGCCATTTGAGCACCAGGCCGAACACATAGATGGCGTAGCAGGGCGGGGTGTTGAACATGGAATCGTTGTCCGAATGGGTCTGGTAGTTGAACATGGTGGGAGTGATGTCTCTGGCGTGGCCGATCAGGTCCTCCCGGATGATGACGATGGTAAGACCCGCCGGGCCGCAGTTTTTCTGAGCGCCGGCGTAAATGACGCCGAACTTGCTCACGTCTACGGGCTCGGACAGGATGCAGGAAGAAAGGTCCGCCACCAGCGGCACATCGCCGGTTTCCGGCAGCGTCTGATACTTGGTGCCGTAGATGGTGTTATTCATGCAGATGTGGAAATAGTCCGCCTCCTTATCGAAGGTGGAGGGGTCGAGCTTCGGAATATAGGAAAAGGTCTTGTCGGCCGAGGAAGCGATCACGTTTACCTTGCCGTAACGGCCGGCCTCCGCCGCCGCCTTCTTGGCCCACTGGCCGGTGATGACGTAATCGGCCTTGCCCGAACCGTTCATCAGGTTCAGCGGAACCATGGCGAACTGGGAAGAGGCGCCGCCCTGCAAAAACAGCACTTTATAATTGTCCGGAATCTGCATGACTTCACGCAGGTCCGCCTCGGCGGTCTTAATAATGTTGTCGTAAACCTTGGAACGGTGGGACATCTCCATCACCGACTGGCCGGACCCCTGATAATCGAGCATTTCACTGGCGGCGGTTTCAAGAACCTTCTCGGGAAGAATGGAAGGCCCTGCCGAAAAATTGTACACTCTGCTCATGGTGATTACCTCCATACTGATGTGTTCCGCGTCTTAGGATGGTTTCCAAAAATACCGCAGGAAAGGCGTCGTGGGCGCGAAACGATATTACTTATCATTTTATCGGTTTCGGCATCTTTCGTCAATCCATTTTCCAATGTTTTTGGAAGCGTTGTCACAAAAATAACAAAGATGTGGGATTTGCCTATGATTTTCGAAAGATGGGATCGAAATTTGTGCGAAAAGCAGGAATAAGGTTTGCATAAGGCTAAGAGAAATGCTATAATGAATATACTTATATGGAAGCTGGCTGGTAATTTTGTGCTGCCTGCCGCTGCCGCCGGACGGCGTGGGAGCCCGGCGACCGATTTTGTCCAAGGCAACTTGAATTGGAGGAAGCTGTATGAACGTTCGCGATATTATGGAAATTCTGGAGGCCGACATTATTTGGGCCAGCGAGACGGGGCTCAATGCCGAGGTGCACACCGCCTGCGGCAGCGATATGATGAGCGATGTACTGGCCTTTGTCAAGGACCAGTCGGTGCTGCTGACGGGGTTGGTCAATCCCCAGGTGGTGCGCACGGCGGATATGATGGAAATGCACTGTATTGTATTTGTACGCGGCAAGGTGCCGGACGATTCCATCATCGAGCTTGCCAAGGAACGGGACATCGTGCTGCTCAAAACGCGGTTTCGGATGTTTACCGCCTGCGGCCGCCTCTATCAGAGGGGGTTGAGAGGAGGCTGCGAAAAGGAATGAGCCAGGCGTTACACCTGCATTACGACGTTCCAGGGGACGACTTTACCCGCGCGGGGGAAGCGTCAGGCGCTGTTAAGCGCAAATTAAAACAAATGGGCTTCAATTCCTCCGCCATCCGTCGGGTGGCCATCGCCATGTACGAAGGGGAGATCAACATGGTTATCCACGCGGGCGGCGGCGAGGCGGACGTGGAAATCATGCCGGAAAAAATCAGCATTGTGCTTACCGACCATGGCCCCGGCATCCCGGACGTGGAGCTTGCCATGAAGGAGGGGTGGTCCACCGCCCCCGACCATGTGCGCTCTTTGGGGTTCGGCGCGGGCATGGGCCTGCCCAATATCAAGAAATACACCGACGAAATGCGTATCGAGACCGAGATCGGCAAAGGGACGAAGGTGTTTATGGTAATCCTCGCCCAGTAGGTCGGGTCTTTTCCATAGAAACGAGGTGATTCCGATGGATCGATTTTTTCATTCGGTGACATTGGATAAAGAGAAATGCAAAGGCTGCACCAACTGCATCAAACGCTGTCCCACCGAAGCCATCCGGGTGCGAAATGGAAAGGCGGTCATCACCCCCGAACGGTGCATCGACTGCTCGGTGTGCATTCGGGTGTGTCCTTACCATGCGAAAAAGGCAAAGTCCGACCCCATGGACATCATAAAAGCCTACAAATATAAGATTGCACTGCCCGCACCGGCATTGTACGGGCAGTTTAACAACCTGGACATCATCGACATCGTGCTCACCGGGCTCAAGCGGGTGGGCTTTGACGAGGTGTTCGAGGTATCCAGGGGGGCGGAAATGGTGTCCGACGCCACCCGCCGGCTGATGGCACAGGGAACGCTTCAAAAACCGGTCATCAGTTCGGCGTGTCCTGCCATCGTGCGCCTGATTCGGGTGCGGTTCCCGGATTTGTGCGCCCATGTGCTGCCGCTGCGGGCGCCCATGGAAACGGCGGCAAGCCTGGCCCGCAAGGAAGCCATGGAGAAAACCGGCCTTCCTTCCGAGGACATCGGGGTTTTCTTCATCACTCCCTGCGCGGCAAAAGTGACCGACATCAAGGTTCCCATCGGCATCGAGGCGTCGTCGGTGGACGGGGCTATCGCCATCAGCGAGATTTATCCGCAGCTGGTGGGCTGCATGAATAAGGTAGAAGAGCCGGAGGCCATTTCCAACTCCGGTATCATCGGGGTCAGCTGGGCCGGCATCGGCGGCGAGGCGGCGGCCCTGTTAAACGAAAAGCATCTGGCCGCCGACGGCATTGAAAACGTCATCAAGGTACTCGAGGACCTGGAGGACGAGCGCTTAAGCGAGCTGGATTTCATCGAGTTAAACGCCTGCCCGGGCGGCTGCGTGGGCGGCGTGTTTACGGTGGAGAACCCCTATGTGGCTCAAGCGCGTATCCAGCGGCTGCGCAAATACCTGCCGGTGTCCTGCAACCATCTGCCTGGAAAGCAGGTGCCGGGAGAGATGAAGTGGACCGGTGAGCTGGAGTTTGCGCCGGTTCTCAACCTGGCGGACAACATTGAGGAAGCTATGAAGCGCATGGGTATGGTGGAGGAGATCACCGACCGGCTGCCGGGGCTTGACTGCGGTTCCTGCGGCGCACCCTCCTGCCGGGCGCTGGCAGAGGACATCGTGCTGGGAGAAGCCAAGGAAAGCGACTGCATTTTCAAGATGCGCGAGAAAATTCAGGTAATCGCGGATCAGCTTATCGAAATGGAGGGCTATTTGCCCAAAAACCGGGAACCGGACGGAGAGGAGAACGAGCCATGACGGTGGCGCAGATGACAACGGTTTTGAATCTGAAGGTGCTGGCGGGAAAGCAGAGCATGGAGCGCCTGGTGGCGGGCGGGTACTGCGGTGACCTGCTCAGCTGGGTAATGGGCCGTGCGAAGGCAGACGACGTGTGGATCACCGTGATGGGGAACTTAAACGCAATTGCGGTGGCGGTGCTGGCCGATGTATCCTGCATCCTTCTGTCGGAAGACGCGGCCCTGGACGAGGACGCTAGGCAAAAGGCGGAGGAAGAAGGGGTGACGGTGCTGCAAAGCGACCGGTCTACCTATGATCTGGCCGTTGCCATCGGAAAGCTGCTTTCATGAACGCGAAATACGATTTTCACATCCATTCGGTTCTTTCCCCTTGCGGCGACGAGGACATGACGCCAAACAACCTAGTGAACATGGCGGCCTTGCAGGGGTACGATGTGATCGCCCTGACCGACCACAATTCCTGCTTAAACTGCGAGGCGGCCATGAAGGTGGGCGAGCAGGCGGGGGTCCTGGTGATCCCGGGAATGGAGCTGCAGACGGCGGAGGACGTGCATATGGTCTGCCTGCTGCCTGACCTGGAACGGGCCCTTCGGCTGTCAAAGCTGGTGCATGAGGCCATGCCGCCCATTCGAAATCGCCCGGAGGTGTTCGGCCCCCAGCGGATTCTCAATGAAAACGACGAGCAGGTGGGAGAGGAGGAAATCCTCTTGGTCAACTCCTGCCGGTACTCCATTCTCGAGGCGGCCCGGCTTGTGCGGGATCTGGGCGGCGCCTGCTTCCCGGCTCACATCGATAAGCAGAGCTTCAGCATCTTAGCGTCCTTAGGCGAAATCCCGCCGGAAGCCCAGTTCACGGCGGCGGAAGTGAGCGCCAGGGGAGACGTGCCCGCCCTTTTGAAAGCCCATCCGATTCTAAAGGACATGCGCATCCTGCGAGACTCGGACGCCCATTATCTCGAGCAGATGCCGGAGGCGAAACCGGTTGTGCCGGTCCCCCGATTGACGGCGGAAGAAATCATTGCTATAATCAATCAAAAGCCCCAGAGATAGCATCCAGGTAAGAACGCGTTCTTACCTGGATTTTTCTAAGTGCCTGGGGAAGAACGGACGGGTAAGCGCACCGGCCCTTTCCAGGCGCGGGTATCATCCTTGCAGGGTGTTTTTGGTGAAACGGATCTGCAGTCAGGATCCCCCGGTTTGCATTGGCCCTTGTGCCTTAGGAGAGACGGGAGGGAGCGCGGGATGGGGCTGCTCGGTAATCGGCGCAGATGATGTGCGAAAGGTGCCCGGTAAGGACGGGCGGGACGGGCGTGGTGATTGCCTGAAAGCAGGGAAACGGCCGGCGCTTCGCGCGACCATGAAAAGCCGGTATCCCATTGAAACGGAGGAAAACGGATTCATGCAGACCTTGGAACACTGGTGGAACACGGTAAGCGGCGCGCTGCCGATTCTCTTCTTTTTCCTGCTGCTGGGGGTTCTGGCGGTGATTTTGCTGGTTTCCCTGCCGCCGATTTTCCGCCGCCGGCGGGAAAAAAGGCAGGAAGAGGAGGAAGCGTACGATCTCGGGCTTCGCACCCTGCCTTACGAGGTGAACCGGGATTTCCTCACCCCTGCCGAGCGGCGGTTTTTCCTGGCGCTTCAAACCTACATCGACGGCAGGCTTGCTCTGTTTGCGAAGGTGAATTTGCGGGATGTGTTTAAGGTAAGCCGGTCGGCCG
>CATONX010000041.1 GCA_951801675.1 uncultured Eubacteriales bacterium
ATGGGGGAACTTGTAAACGGGGCTACTTATCGCGTTGAATATGATATGCTTAAGAGGATAATCGGTACAAAAACAAACAACGGTTTGCTGATGAATGTAAAATATGACGATAAGGGAAGGCAAAGTTCTACAATCCGTAATATTCGCGGTGTCACTACAAAAACAGAATATATATATGGAGATGTCTCACAGAAACAACGCCCAGGGTTAGTATATGGCGTTAAATTAAACGACGAAACAATACTAAACTATACTTATGACAGTTTATCAAGACTAAAAACGCGTACTCTAAACCTAACAAATCCATTTATCATCCAATATGATTACTTGGATGGATCTTTGCCGAATTCCACTTCAGGTATTGTTAACAAAATTCAAAATGGAAATGTCGAATGGGCATATACCTATGACGACACAGGTAATATCACACAGATAAAAAAGAATGGAGTATTACAAAATGCATTTAATTATAATACCTTTGGAGATTTGATCCAGGAAAATAATTATCAAAACGATACCCGCACCTTATATGAATATGATCTTGGAGGTAATATTTTAACGAGAAAAGTTTATCAAATTTCCACGGGTGATCAACTGCAAATAACTGAGTATTCATATAATGATCCAAATTGGAAGGATAAACTAACTGGGTTTTCCATAAATAATAAAACTACTCAAAATATTACTTATGATGCTATTGGGAACCCGCTTTCTTACCGAAATGGTATGGTTTTCTCTTGGCAAAACGGTCGTCAACTTTCAACTATTCTGTATAACGACAAAAGTATCGCGTATCAATATAATGACGGTGATTTAAGGACAAAAAAAACAGTTGATGGAAAGACAACAGAATATATTTTAAATGGCTCAACCATTCTTGCTGAAATTTCAAATGATGCCCGTTTAGACTATTTATTTGATAATGGTGGAGCATTAATTGGTTTTGTCAAAGATGGAGAATCATATTATTATATTCGCAATCTACATAGGGACATTATTGGTATTTTGAACAACGAAGGCGATGAAGTGGTATCATACGATTATGATATGTGGGGCAATACCTTGTCCATTACGGGCTCTATGTCCAGCACCATTGGAAAGATCAATCCCTATCGATATCGAGGATATTATTTTGATTGTGAAAGCGGACTGTATTATTTAAATCTCCGTTATTATGATCCGCAGACAGGACGATTTTTAAATCCGGACGAACTTGCACCGGCAGTCGGACTGTTTCAAGGTAGAAATGCTTACGCTTATTGCTCAAACGATGCAATAAACTGGTATGATAGTACCGGTTCTGCTGAGTGCCCTTACAATCCTGAAAATGACCCCACTCCAGAAGAGCTAATGCGTAGACTAAAAGCAGAAGCCCGCGTTTTTTCAAAAGTTAAATTTCTACCGATGCCGGAACGCCATAAGCCATCTCCAGAGTTGATTTCTGTTTTTGTTGAGGCAGCCCCACAAGAAGAAGAAGCTATCCGGAATTCTTATTTTGACTATGAAAGCCAAAGTAATAAAAAGGCAACTTATGCATTAACCAATAGCAGCATTAACAAAAATCTTGTGACGGTTACGAAAATGCTGTATAATACCAAATCAATGACCAGAGAAGGGTGGATTCAATATTTATTGACGAAATATGACAGCTATTATAAGAGAGCAGAAAGCGAAATGAATGCGGCAGCAATTGGTGAAGCAATGTCCGTATTAGGCAATAAGGTTTCCGCAATTTATAGTATCGCTACCGCTATTTACTATGCAACTCCAGCAGAAATCACCTATGTGCAAGAAATTATACGAAACTTTGCACCATGGGAATCAGTGACAATCGTTTTAGGGTATACGGTAATAAAAGAATATATCAATGCTACAACAAATGAAACGATAAAAGTAAAGAATGAAGGGTATCACAATATGTTCTAATGACATGGGAGGTTGTTATGACTCATTTTTCAAAAGTTAAGATAATGGTAATAGATTTTGTTCCATCTGTTTTTTCTTGTCTGTTTTTTGCTTTATTTATTTATCTTGAATATTTTGAATGGAATCAATTCTTTACCAATTGGCTTTTTCGGTGTTTTCCAGGTTATGACGATGGAGCAAAGATTACTTTTATAGCCTTAATGTGCATCTTGCTTGTATTTGCCCCCTTACATGCGGGCTGTAGAAATATTGTACTACATAATGGAAAAACAAAAGAAGGAGGTTACTTTCATTTTTATAAAGGAAAGCTTTATTTGAAGGTAGTACTTGTCTATTTTTTGAGTTTTTTGCCATTGATGATAGCTGCATCGTTAGGTATTTATATGAAGTTTTTACTATCTGATTCTGCGCAGTATATCAACAAAACGATTCCATTACCTATCGTTTTGGCGTTTTTTGTAATCTCGATTGTTGTCTACTATATTTTTTCTTTTTGTAGTGAGGCTTTTTTGCTGGTGAGGAATAATTCTGTTACAAAGGCATTAAAAACCGGTTTGGTGCTCTCAACAAAAAAGCTTAAACTATACCTTTATACAATGAGAAAGCATACGATATTCTTTGTATTGATTATCATTATTTATGTGGTCACCGTTTTTGTAATTGAACCACTGATATTCCATGCTTTTTCATCAAATTTGAGTTTCTATTTTGTTTACTGTCTGGATATGATTCTCTGGTTTTTAAGCTTTCGTCTCTCTTTCGGGCTGGGCCTTTGGTTTTGGCCGAAATACCACCGGGATAAGTTGGACTTCGTAAAAAATAATGTTTAATACGGATAATAATCAAAAAACTAAATCAAGAAACTCCAGTGAGGTCGCATAATAACTAATAGGCCATATGCGATTTATTACAATCTATTGAGGTTTTTTACGGAAAAAGGGATCCAACTCTTCAAATAGAGTTGGATCCCTTTTTGTAAAATTCATGTCGACGGATAGTTGCTGCTCGTTTGATTGCAATCTTAATAGTAGCTTCCCTAGTAAATCAGGGATCAATGGTATCTGTATGCACATCCTTCAATTCAAATATTTGATACTTATGCCTATAGGACACGCCGATATATCAATAACAAGGAATATTTACAACGAAACTACAAATAGAGAAGAAAAAGAGAGCTTCACTAACTTGGATGGTATACCCAAAAATTGTATAATCATTTTACCACTTTTCGCTGCAAGGCTATAAGTGCATTTAATAAGATATGTTGTAGATTCGTGGTTGAATTCATTATAATATAACGATATAAAGAAACGCAAGAACATATATTAAGTGTGCATTTCATTGTACCAAAAATAAAAATATGGTATAATTCTTTTTAATCAGCCGCGCCAAAACGCTTTGACCGGCTGGCGGGACGATACGAATCGGCAACTGCCGTTCCCTGTCCCGACTTGGTTGACCGGAGGATCGTTTTCATGCAGACAGATCGTTTCGTTTCCCATTCGCCCGAAGACACGGAGCATTTTGCTCAAGAGCTTGCGAAAACCCTTTCACCCGGCGACGTGCTCGCGCTGTACGGTGGGCTGGGAATGGGGAAGACCGCCTTTGTCCGCGGCCTTGCCAAGGGGCTGGAGGTAAGCGGCGAGGTGTCCAGCCCTACCTTTGCGCTGGTGCATGAGCACCCGGGGACTTTGGAACTGTATCACTTCGACATGTACCGGGTGGAGGGCTGGGAGGACCTGGAATCCACCGGCTTTTTCGAGTATCTGGCCCGTGGCGGCGTTCTGGCCGTGGAATGGAGCGAGAACATTGAAGGCGCTTTGCCGTCAAACGTCATCCGCGTGACCATTGAGCCGGGGCAAAACGAATGTGAACGCGTCATCACAGTGGAAAGAGGCGAAGACTCATGCGCATCTTAGCGATGGATTCCTCCGCGGTTTCCGCCTCCTGCGCCCTGCTGGAGGACGGAAAGCTGATCGGAGAACAATATTTGAACGTAGGGCTTACCCACAGCCAGACTCTGATGCCGTTGGTGGAACATCTTCTGGCCGCGGCGCATGTAAAACCGGCCGAGGTGGACGGCTTTGCTGTAAACAGCGGCCCAGGTTCCTTTACAGGGATTCGCATCGGGGTGGCGGCGGTCAAGGGAATGGCCTTCGGGCAGGAAAAGCCCTGCGTGGGCGTTTCTACTCTGGAATCCATGGCCTATCTTTTCGAAGGCTTTGATGGGGTGATTTGCGGGACAATGGACGCCCGGTGTCAGCAGGTATATCAGGCGCTGTTCGAGGTTCGAAACGGTCAGGTCATCCGCCTGTGTGAAGACCGGGCTCTGACCATAGCGGAGCTGACATCCGAGCTAAAAAGCCTGGGAAAACCGGTGCTTTTGACCGGGGACGGCGCTCATGTCTGTGAAAAAGCCTTTGAAGAGCAGGAAATCCCCTTCCGTTTAGCCCCGCCTCACCTGCGCTACCAGCGTGCCTATGGGGTTGCCCGAGCGGCACAGCAAGCCTTTGCCCAGGGCAAGGGCGTAAACGCGGCTGCGCTGCTGCCTTCCTACCTGCGTCTGCCTCAGGCCCAGAGGGAGCTAAAACGCCGGCAGGCGGCGGGAAAATAACCGAGTGGAAAAGCCGCCGCGTCCCCAAAACGGGAGCGCAAACAGGCGGACCGAATAAATTAAGAAGAAATACGGAGGAAAAACAGATGATTGCATTGGGATCGGACCATGCGGGCTTCCCGCTCAAGGAAGAAATCCGCGCGTATTTGGACAGCAAGGGCATTGCCTACAAGGACTATGGAACCTATAGCTGCGACTCGGTCAACTACGCCCTCTTCGGCGCGAAGGTGGGCAAAGCGGTAGCTGCCGGCGAGTGCGACAAGGGCATTCTCTGCTGCGGCACCGGTATCGGCATTTCCATCGCGGCCAACAAAGTCCACGGCGTGCGCGCCGCCTGCTGCTCGGACTATTTCAGCGCCAAATACACCCGCCTGCATAACGACGCGAACATCCTGTGCATGGGCGCCAGGGTGGTGGGCGCGGGCCTTGCTCTGGAGCTGGTGGACGTGTTTTTGAACACGGCCTTTGAAGGCGGCCGCCACGCCGACCGCATCGCTGTCTTCGAGCAAATCGAAAAGGGCGAAATCTGACAAAATTCGAAGCGCAGGGCCCGGCGAAACGGTTTTGTTTTGCCGGGCTTTCGTTATCTAGGTTACACCCATTGAGTCTACCTGGGCACCGTATGAAACAGACGCAAAAAGCTCCCCGTTTACAAAACGGGGAGCTTTTTTGATCGGTTTTTTACTGCCCAATGACCTTTGCAAAACGTTCTGCCGCTTCGTTCCAGGCATCTACATCCTTGGGCTGGTACTTTTTCTGCTCGAAGGAAGAAGCAATGATCTTGCGGGCTTCCTTGAGGTTGGCGATGTCGCCCATGGCCATAAGCTGGACCGAGATGTTTCCGATGGCGGTGGCCTCGATGGGGCCGGTGATGACCTCGACGCCGCAGGCGTTGGAAGCGAACTGGGACAAAAGTCCGTCCTTAGTGCCGCCGCCCACAATGTGCAGGCAGGGATAGGGATGGCCGGTCAGGTCCTCAAGTGCCTTGAAGGTCATGCGGTATTTGAGGGCCAGGCTCTCGTAGATGCAGCGCATGACTTCGCCGCGGCTCTCAGGCACGTACTGGCCGGTCATACGGCAGTAGTCACGGATTTTATTTGGCATGTCGCCGGGGGTGTTGAAGGCCTCATAATCCGGGTCCACAAAGCACTGGAAAGGCTTGCAGGCCAGGGCCTCCCGCTCCAGATCCGCAAAGCTGACCTCGAAACCCTCCCTCTGCCACTGACGGCGGGATTCCTGGATCAGCCACAGGCCCATGATGTTCTTGAGCAGGCGCACGTTGCGCCCGTAGCCGCCTTCGTTGGTGAAGTTGTTTTGGAGGCTCTTTTCGTTGATGACCGGCTTTTCGCATTCGGTCCCCATCAGCGACCAGGTGCCGCTGGAAATGTACACAAAGTCGTCCCCTTCGGCCGGAACGGAAACCACCGCCGAGCCGGTATCGTGGCCGGCCACATAGTAGACCGGGACGCTGGGAATCCCCAGCTCTTTGCACAAATCGTCCTTCAGGTTTCCAGCGCAGGAGCCTGCGTCCACAATGTCGCAGAAGATGTCCTTCGGGATGCCAAGCCGGTCAAAGAGGGAATAAGCCCAGTCGCCGGTGTTGGGGTTCATCAGCTGGGTGGTGGAGGCCATGGTGTACTCTGAATGCTCCGCCCCGGTGAGGAAGTAAACCATCATATCCGGAACCAGCAGCAGCTTGTGCGCCCGCTTTAAAAGCTCCGGACGGTTCTTCGACAAAGAGAAGAGCTGATTGATGGTGTTGAGCGCGATGAACTGAATGCCCGTGTTTTCATAGATTTCTTCCTTGGGGATCACTTTGAAAAGCTCTTCCATAATCCCTTCGGTACGCGCGTCCCGGTAATGAATCGGGTTTTCCAGAAGACGCCCCTCTTCGTCGAACAGGCCGAAGTCTACTCCCCAGGTGTCAATACCCACGCAGTCAAACCCGCCAGCCAGCTTCGCTTTGATAAGGCCCTGCTTGATTTCGTGGTAGAGACGCAGAATGTCCCAGTAAAGGGTGCCGTTGAGGCTGACCGGGTCGTTGGAGAAGCGGTGAATCTCCTGCAAGGAAATGGTTTTCCCGTCGAAGGTGCCTAAGATGGCGCGACCGCTGGACGCGCCAAAGTCAAAGGCAAGCACGCGTTTGTTCGCCATGATGTTTGTTCCTCCCTTATGTAACTATGCGGCGGGGTACGGCCTTTGCCGCGCCCCGCCGATAAAACGTTCTTTCATTTGCCGCTTATCTTTTGGAAAGGATGTCCTTTTCGTAAGCGCGGACTTCATCGGTCCAGGCCATACCCACCGGCATCCCTTTCTTCTCGCAGTAGTAATCCCACACGGCGCCGATGGGCATGGTGAGGGCTTCCTGAGAAAGGGCCAGGCGGCGGGATTTGTCGCCCTCCTGCTCATACTTCTTGAGCGTGGCAACCGGCTCGAGCAGCGCGCCGAGCAGAGCCTTGCGGGTGTTGCGCGCACCGATGACCCAAGCCATGATGCGGTTGATGGAAGCGTCGAAGTAGTCGGTGGCAAGATAAACGCGGGAAAGCGCATCGTTGCGCACCACTTCGCGCATGATCTGGCGGGTTTCGTCGTCGAAGAGAACCACGTGGTCGGAATCCCAGCGCACCGGGCGGGATACGTGCAAAAGCACCTCGTCCACGAAGCAAAGCAGAGAAGAAATCTTCGCAGAGATGACCTCAGTGGGATGGAAATGGCCGGCGTCAAGGGTCAGAAGGATCTCCGGATTGCGCACGGCATAAGCCAGATAAAACTCATGAGAGCCGGGCACATACGCTTCCGAACCGATGCCGAAGAGCTTTGATTCCACCGCATCTTTATTGAGATTCGCCGGGCTCTTCTGGGAAAAAATCTGGTTGCAGCTGTCCAGCAGGCGCATTCTCGGGCCGACGGTGTCGATCGGGATTTCCTTTTCGCCGTCGGGAATCCAGTGATTGGTTACGCAGACCTTGCCGGTGCGTTCGCCGAAATATTCGCTGATTTTGCGGACCCGCAGGCCGTGTTCAATCCAGAAAGCACGGATCGCCTCGTCGGGATTGGTGAGAGTGCCGTTCTCGCTTAAGGGATGAGAGAAATAGGTGGAGTTAAAGTCCAGGCCGATGCCGCGGTCCACCGCCCAGTCCGCCCAGGAGGCAAAATGGCACGGCTCAATCTCGTTGCGGTCCACCTTCTTGCCGGCATTATCCAGGTAATTTGCATGAATGTTGACCTTGGAAGTACCCGGAATCAGGTCGAGGGCTTTCGAGAGGTCGGCGCGCAGTTCTTCCAGAGTGCGGGCACGGCCGGGATAATTGCCGGTGGTCTGAATGCCGCCGGTCAGAGAATCGCAGTCCCCTTCAAAGCCGAGCACATCGTCGCCCTGCCAGCAATGCAGAGAGATGGGAGTCTGGTCGCAAAGCTCGATGGCCTTGTCGGTGTCTACCCCGATTGCCGCATAGGCTTCGCGGGCCAGTTCATAGGCTTTTTCAATATTTGAC
>CATONX010000042.1 GCA_951801675.1 uncultured Eubacteriales bacterium
GAATATTTTTCACAAATCGGACTGCCATATATTGTTTTAAGATTATTCATATCGATTTCATATCTCGGCAAAAGAACCTGATTATAATCTAAGTGTACCCCGAAGAGAAACGGAGCCGCACCGTTTGCGTGGGTACATATACCCTCCTCAAAGCACCCCTCAAGCTAAAGAAAGAAAAACCGGGTCCGAAATGGACCCGGTTTTTCTTTTGCTTTTGCCGGCTGTCAGGCCGGTTATCCTGAAACACACAACCATGTGGTTCCTGAACACGAAAACGTTGCGCCTTTTTGAAGCGCTCCCCAAATTCTTACGCCTGCGCTTTTGCATCCGGCTGCACCCATTTCACCGGCATCGCCATTTTAAGGCCGGCGGGTATGCGCCTATTGTCAGGGAATGTATTTTCGCACCCGAAACTCGGTTCCCGCCTTCTCTGCCAGGACCCGGCATTTCTCAATTTCTTCTTCGCCGATGGTATCCACTACTGAGAGCACCACCCGCGGCACATACGCTTTTGCTTCCTTTGCAAACTGCAAAAGCGCCGGATGGGCTTTGAGGCCGAACTTCGGGTGGCAAATTCGGTCATAATCCTCTGGAGTGGCGCTGTTGAGACTGATGGAGAGCACATCCACCAGGCCCTTTAGCTGAGGCGCCGTTTCCCGTCCGTGAATTAAGTCGGACAAGCCGTTGGTATTGACGCGGATTTTGAGCGACGCATACCGCTCCTTGAGCGCGCGGCTGACTGCACACAGCTCGTCAATGCGCTCGAGAGGCTCGCCGTAGCCGCAGAACACCAGCTCCTTGTACCGGCTCAAATCCCGCTTCTCAATGTCCTCGATGATTTCCTGAACACTCGGCTCCCGCTCGAGCCACAGGCTGTCGGCGGTTCCGTAGCTGGAGCCGTGGGTACGCACGCAAAACTCGCAGGCATTGGGGCAGCGGTTGGTAATGTTCACATATAAGGAATTGCCCACTTCATAGGTGATGGTCATAACTGTCTCTCACTCTCTGTCATGTAAAGTAACGAGGATTCCGAAATTTCAAAAAGCGCGCAGGTGTTTTTCCGGCACTGGTCAACAAGCGTCTGCGCGTCCATTCCCCGCTCTGCCGCGATTTTCTGTGCCGCAAGCGGGATGAACGTGGAATCGTTTCGTTTGCCGCGGAAGGGAACCGGCGTCATATACGGGCAGTCGGTCTCCAAAAGGAGCCGGTCGAGCGGCACCTCTTTTGCCACCTCCACCGGCACCCGGGCGTTTTTGAAGGTGGTAGCGCCTCCAAGACCGATGTACATACCCAACGCCACCGTCTCCCGCATCAGCTCCACGCTGCCGGAAAAGCAGTGCATCACGCCCTTGGGCCGGGCTTTTCGCAAAATCTCCATCATGTCCCCATGGGCTTCCCGGTCATGTAAAATCACCGGGAGGTCGTGGTCCTTTGCAAAGGCAAGCTGCTCCATCAACAGCTGCTTTTGCAGGTCCCTCGGAGAAAAGTCATAGTGATAGTCGAGACCGATTTCGCCCACGGCCACCACCTTGGGGTTCCCCACCAGGGCGCAAAGCTGCTTATTCCAGTCAGCCGGGGCCTTTGCCGCCTCGTGGGGATGAATGCCCACCGCGGCAAACACGAAAGGATACTTCTGTGCAAGCGCGATGCTTTCTAGGGCGGTAGGCAGGTCGGACGCACAGTTGATTACCCCGCAGATTCCCTGCCCCGGCAGGCTTTGCAGCAGGGCGTCCCTGTCCTCCTGGAAGGCCTCGTCGTCATAATGGGCGTGGGAATCAAAAATACCGTACATAGAAACCCTCCTTTGGGTTTGGTGACAACAGAGCGGGAAAGCGAATTGCTTTCCCGCTTCGAAACCGGTTCAAACAAACAGACTGGGGGCAGGCGCAAAACCGCTCTTGCTTTTGCTGGCTTTCCCATCTGCAAAGCCGGCTTTCTTTTACCGGATTTTGGCGCCTGCGGGCACCGTGTCGTCCAAAAAGACCACCCGCACATCGTCCTCAGCCGCATCCGCCGCCAAGATCATGCCGCAGCTTTCCACGCCGCGCAGCTTGGCGGGTTTTAGGTTCGCCACCAGGATGACCGTCTTGCCCACCAGATCATCGGGCCGGTACCACTTGGCGATGCCGGACACTACCTGCCGGGTGCCTTCCCCGTCGTCGAGCTCCAGGCGCAAAAGCTTGTCGGACTTTTTGACCGGCTCGCACAGCTTGATTTTCGCCGCGCGCAGCTCGACCTTCGCAAAGTCCTCAATGCCGATGAGGGTGGCGACACCTTGGGGCTTTTCTTCCTGTTTCGGCGCCTTCTCCTCTTTCTTTTCCACCGTATGGCCGGCGGCGTCGAGGCCCGTGAGCTTTTCCAATTCCTCAAGCTCTTTTTTCATGTCGATGCGGGGGAAGAGGGCCTGCCCTTTCTTCACCGTCAAATTCTTCGGCAGCACGCCCCATGCGGCCGTCTCCTGCCACTTAGCGTCCGCTCCCGACAGGCCCAGGCCTTCCAAAATCACCGGCGTGGTGGAGGGCATAAACGGGGCGATGAGGATGGCGCTGATACGGATGCATTCGGCCAGGTTATAAAGGACGGTGGCCAAGCGGGGCTTTTTCGCCTCATCCTTGGCCAAAGCCCAGGGCATGGTCTCGTCGATGTACTTATTGGTTCTCGAAATCAGCTTCCAGATTTCCGCAAGGGCGCTGGAGAACTGCATGTTGTCCAAATATTTCTCCGCGTTTTCCTTGGTGGCCATGGCAAGGGAAATCAGGTCCTCGTCAATGGGTTCGGCCTCCCGCTCTGCGGGAAGCGTCCCGGCGAAATACTTTTCGATCATCGCCTGGGTGCGGGACACCAGGTTTCCAAGGTCGTTGGCCAGGTCGGAATTGATGCGGCTGACCAGGGCTTCGTTGGTAAAGTTGCCGTCCGACCCGAAGGGGATTTCCCGCAAAAGGAAATAACGGATGGCATCCACCCCGTACCGCTCGCAGAGGACCACCGGGTCCACCACGTTGCCTTTGGATTTGCTCATCTTGCCCCCGCCGATGACCAGCCAGCCGTGGCCGAACACCTTCTTGGGCAGCGGCAGGTTGAGCGCCATGAGCATGGCGGGCCAGATGATGGTGTGAAACCGCACGATTTCCTTGCCCACCAGGTGCACGTCGGCGGGCCAGTATTTCCGATACAGGGAGTCGTCGTCGGAGCCGTAGCCGAGCGCGGTGATGTAGTTGCTCAACGCGTCGATCCACACGTAAACCACGTGTTTGGGGTCAAAGTCCACGGGAATGCCCCAGGTAAAGGAGGTGCGGGAAACGCACAGGTCTTCAAGGCCGGGCTTAATAAAGTTATTGATCATTTCGTTGAGCCTGGACTGGGGCTCGACAAAATCCGGATGGTCCTTATAATACGCCACCAGCTTGTCGGCATAGGCGGAGAGCTTAAAGAAATACGCTTCCTCCTCCGACCGCTTGACCTCCCGGCCGCAGTCGGGACATTTGCCGTCCTTTAACTGGGTCTCGGTCCAGAAGGATTCGCAGGGAGTGCAGTACCACCCTTCGTAATGCCCTTTGTAGATGTCTCCCTGGTCGTAGAGCTGCTTGAAAATCTTCTTGACCGCTTCCTCGTGGTAGCCGTCGGTGGTGCGGATAAACTTGTCGTTGGAGATGTTGAGCAGCTTCCACAGCTTGAGGATGCCGTCGACAATGTCGTCCACATACTGCTTGGGCGTGACTCCTTTGGCCTTGGCCTTGTCCTCAATTTTCTGGCCGTGCTCGTCGGTGCCGGTCAAAAACATCACGTCATATCCCTGCATTCGCTTATACCGCGCCATGGTATCGGCCGCAACGGTGCAATAGGCATGCCCGATGTGCAGCTTGTCAGACGGGTAGTAGATTGGCGTCGTGATGTAAAAAGGTTTGCTCATAATGGTTCCTCCTCGCAGTTTTGGATATGACGTCTATAAAAGATTATTATACCAGATTCTTTCTGAAATTCAACCGAAGAGCACAAATCAAAGCTACCAGTTGAACCGACGGTATGCATAAGCCCTAGAAGGGCATAATACTGGCTTGCCTCTAAAAAGGCATTGAAAACTATCGTTTGCATCACACGCGTTGCAACTGCTAAAGCGGTTATGTCCCTATAACCTTTCGCTTTATGCTGACAGCGAAAGCTTTTTACTCTTACCGGCAGAGCCGGTGGTTTATTGGCGCTAAAGCACCAGCAAAAGAAAAAAGCGGACAAAACGTCCGCTTTTTTCTAAGAATCCCGCAAAAGGCCGTATTTGATCTGAATCCGCGATAGCTTCTCGAGCATGGGTTTCGAGAGGATCAGCAAAAATACCACGGTGGAAGCCGCATGAATCAGGTCCATGGGCAGGCCGGTCAGGTAAGAGGTGAGCACCGCCCCCCAGGTGAACTTGGCCGAACCCAAAAGCACGGAGGCTGGGTTCATGATGCCGCCGTAGATCACAAGGGTGCAAAGCCCGCCGAAGACGCCCAGAGAGACGCGCCCAGGGTTAAGCCTTCCTTCCCGGAAGAGGAGGCCCGCCAAAAAGCCCACGATCCCGAAGCAGAACATCTGCCACGGGGTCCAGGGGCCCTGGCCGAAGAAAAAGTTGGACACAAAGGCGGAGACCGCCCCGGTCAGAAATCCTGCCTGGGGCCCCAGCGCCACCCCTGCCAAAATGACAATGGCCATCATAGGCTTTATCTGCGGAAGCATGAAGAAGGCCGCCCGGCCCGCCACCGCGATGGCGCAGAGCACGGCGATCACCACCAGCTCCCTGGCCTGGGGTTTTCGCTTCTCAAAGAGAAGGAAGAAGGGAACCATGGTGTAGACAATCAGCAAAAGGCTAACGAAGTAATAGGCCCGGTCGTGCAGGACGAAGACGCCAAGCAGGATGGTGGCGGGAACCAGCACAAGAACCAGGAATAGAGAAATCAGGGTTTTGACGGGGAAACGCCGTTTTTGCGGCATAGGGCGATCACCTCCTCATTGGTCACCGCGCCCGCAAACAGATGGCGTGCCATCCGGTTGGCGGCGGTGGTATAGAATCGGTTGCCGGAGAAGAACGCCTTGGGCTCTCCCTGGGAGACGATGGACCCGTCAAAGAAAAGGGCGCATTGGTGGGCGTACTTGGCACAAAACTCAATGTCGTGGGAAACCAGCAGCACCGTGACTCCTTTGCTGCACAGGCGGGTTAAGATGCCGCTTAGAATCTCCTTATAGTGGTTGTCGAGCCCCTTGGTGGGTTCGTCGAGAAGCAGAATCTGCGGCTCTAAAAGCAGCACCTTTGCCAAAGCCGCCCGCTGCTGCTCGCCGCCGCTGACGTCGTAGGGATGGGCGTCCAGCAGGTCCTCGATTTGGGTCAGCTTCGCCATTTCTGTCAGCCGGGCCGCCGCCGACTGGCGGTCGCACCCCTGCAGCATCTCCATCAGGTCCTCCCGGATGGTCTTTTTTACAAAGAGGGCCTGGGGATTCTGCGGCAGCATGGCGAGGCACCGGTCAAAAAGCTCCCCGGCCTTGTATTTCCCGATTTCTTTTCCCCGAATGCGCACCTTGCCGCGCAGGGGACGGTTTTGGCCGGTGAGCAGAGTGAGCAGGGTGGTCTTTCCCGCCCCGTTCTGGCCCATCACGGCGAAAACGCTTCCTTTCTCCACCGTCAGGGACAAATCCTTAATGACGTCGGAGCCGTTTTTCTCA
>CATONX010000043.1 GCA_951801675.1 uncultured Eubacteriales bacterium
GCTCTTTGCCCTGCTGTTTACCGCGGGCTCCCTCTTTTTCCCTCTCTTCTGCCTCTTCCTTCCCCTTCTTTATTACGACGTGTTCTTTTCCTCGTGGCCGGGATGGTGGGTCCTGTGCCTGCTCGGCCCGGCGGTCCAGTATGAAAGTCTGTCTCCTCTCTATCTGGGCCTGCTGGTTCTTTTTCTGCTGATTGCGCTGCTGCTTAAAAAGAGGACCCAATCGGAGCAGGCGTTAAAGGAGGAAGCGCTTCGCACCCGGGACGCGGGCCGGGAGCTAAGCCTGCTGCTTGAACAAAAAAACCGGGACCTGATGGAAAAGCAGGACTACGAAATTCGTCTTGCCACCTTAAACGAACGAAACCGTATCGCCAGAGAAATTCACGACAGCGTGGGACACATGCTTTCCCGGTCCATCCTGCAGACGGGAGCGCTGCTGGCAGTCAACCGGGACGAGATGGTGAATGAGCATCTCCTGGGGCTCAAGGATACCCTGTCCCAGGCTATGGACAGTATCCGGGAAAGCGTCCACGACCTGCATGACGATTCGGTGGACCTTTCGGTTCAGATTACGGCGCTCATCAAGGAGTTTACCTTCTGTCCGGTCACGCTGGACTATGATATGGAAAGCGACGTGGTGAAGGAGGTAAAATACTGCTTTCTTGCGGTAGTCAAGGAGGCGCTTAACAATATTATGAAGCATTCCAACGCCACCAAGGCCTCTATCACCCTGCGCGAGCATCCGGCCCTTTACCAGCTCATCATCCGGGATAACGGCACAACCGCTTCCCAGCCCCGACAATCGGACGGCCTGGGCCTTCGCAACATGGCCGAACGGGTGGGGGCGCTGAACGGTCACTTTCGTGTCACCTTTCGGGACGGCGTGACGCTTTTTCTATCCATTCCAAAGGAGGTTCACCATGCAAATCTTGATCGTGGATGACGATAAGCTCGTGTGCGCATCTTTAAAAACCATTTTGGAGGCGGACGGGGCCATCACAGTCGCAGGCACCGGCAACAGCGGTCAGGAAGCCATCCTTCTTTACCGCCGGCTTCGTCCCGACGTGCTGCTTATGGACATCCGCATGGACGGCATGACCGGTCTCGCGGCGGGCGAAGAAATTCTAAATGAATTTCCCCAGGCCCGCATCCTGTTCCTAACTACTTTTTTAGACGACGAATACATCGTCAAAGCGCTGAAAATGGGAGCCAAGGGCTATATTCTCAAACAGAAGTTCGAAAGCATTGTTCCGGCCATCAAAGCGGTGCATTTGGGGCAGAGCGTGTTCGGGGACGAGATCGTCACCAAGCTGCCGGGGCTTTTGCAGGCGGACGAAGTCTTTTGCTACGCGGATTACGACATCAGCGAAAAGGAGCTTGAGCTCATTTCTCTGGTGGCAAATGGGCTTAGCAACCGGGAGATCGCCCAGGCGCTTTATCTGAGCGAAGGCACCGTACGCAATTACTTAAGCGGCATTTTGGAGAAGCTTTCCCTGCGGGACAGGACCCAGCTGGCGATCTTCTATTATCAGCACCGGTGAGGGTGCCGCTTTTTGGCGCCCTTAACTCCATCCTTAACCGAAGCTTTGGTAAGCAACACCGGTTGGAAACGCAGGTACCAGCGCCGGATTTTTAAAGGTGGCGCTTTTTCTTTTAAGCCGCGCCGTCGTCCTGTCCTGGAAAGGACCTTGTCGGCACAAACCACGCCGCTCCTTCGCCTGCGCAATTTGATCGGTCCCGGCAGTTCCTGTACCCTTGCAGACGGCGAAAGACGCAACCTCTTTCTTCTTTAAAGGAAAAAAGCCCGGCAAAGCAGCGATTGCTTGCCGGGCTTTTTTATGTAGGCTTTCTCCATGGGATGGCTATGCTGTTTAAGAACCTAAGGCGTGCCGTCCTGTTTCGTATGCGCGCTCTTTGGCTCTTACCGTTCGATTTCCTGCATGTCGTCATGCATGCCGAAGTAGTCCTCGTCGTGGTCCTCCGGGTCGTTGTCCAGGATTTCGCCCACCCGCATACGGCGTTTGATCTTCATTTCTTCCACCTGGTGATGAATCAGTTCCTTTACTTCCCGGGGCTTTTTGATGTTCTTGATTTCCAGCACCGGCATGCTTTTGTCCGACGACTGGAGCAGGACGGTACCCACGCCGAAAATCCGCTGGCCCAGAGAGATGCGCAGGCTGATATCCCGCACCCGGTAAAGAAGGATTTCCTCTAGGTTCATGTTGAGCAGGCCCGTCTCCAGGAAAATCCGGTCCTCCGAAAGAGAATACCGCGTAAAGGAAAGGGGCATCCCCAGAACCCGCTTGCGGTCTTTCCAAATGTATTCGATTGCGTCCATAAAACCTCTTCCTTTCCCGTTAATCGATCAGATGATGCTGGTACCACTTCTGGCCGTGGAAGCGGATCATAAAGATGATCCCGCGTATCCCCCACTCCCCGATCATCGCTACCCAGACGCCCATGATGCCGAAGTTGAGCAGGATGCCCAGCACATAGCCCAGCGCCACACGGAAGAGCCACATGGACAAGAGCGAAACGATGGAGGTATATTTGGAATCGCCCGCCGCGCGCAGAGAGGATGGAACAATAAAGCTAACAGACCACAACAGCGGCTGGCAGATACCGGTGACAAGCACGATTTCAAAAATAGTGGGAACGATTTCCGGCGCCGGCGAAAAAAGCTGCACCAGAACCGGAAAGAGAGGAAGCAGGATGGCTGCGCTGAGCACAAAAGAGATGGAACCCAGCACCAGGAAGGACTTGATAAACTTGCGCGCGTCCTTGATATTGCGCCGGCCGATGCATTGGCCTACCACCGTGACCACCGACAGGTTCAGCGCATTGCCGGCAATCTGAAACAGCTGGGTCATTGGCCAGCTGATGGCGTTGACGGTCATGGAGACGGTGCCAAGCTGAACGACGAAGGTCTGGGTCAGAATTTTGCCGCCATTAAAAAACATTTGCTCGGCGGCAAAAGGAATGCCGATAAATAGAATTTTTTTCTGGATGGACAGGTTGAGCTTGAGCGCGTCTTTGATGCGAAAACGCAGAGACGTATTGATCTTGAGCAGATAGACAATGGAGCAGATCATTCCGATCCCTCTGGAGAGGAGCATGGAGGTAACCATGCCCACAACGCCCCAGTGCAAAAAGGTGATGAACACCACGTTTAATAGCACATAGCTTACGTTCATGATGACCGACAGCACCAGGGAGGACCTGGTCTGCGCCACACCGCGCAGGGCGCCGCACACCGCCTCGGTAATGGCGATGAACGCATAGGACGCGGCGCTGCCGATCAAATAAATCTGCGCATTTTCAAAAACCGCCGGCTCCGCACCGCCAAAAAGCAGCTTTAAAATCGGGTCATGAAACACGATGACCAGGACGCTGATGACAACAGCGACCATGGCCACCGAGGAAATGGTCTGGGCGGCGGACTTGGAGACCATCTCGTCGTTCCCGCTCCCCTTATACTGGGCGACCACTACCGTGCCGCCGGTGGCGATGGCGATGAATACATTTAACAGGAAGATATTCACCGAGTCCACCATGTTGACCGCGCTGACCGCCTCCATGCCGGAAGAGCTGATCATAGCGGTATTGAGCATACTCAGGCCGATGATAAAGGCCTGGTCCACCAGCAGCGGAAGGATGATCGCAATGATCTGCCGGTAATGCATCGATTCGCCGGTAAGGTACTTGTTTAGCAGCTTGACGGCGCCCCTCTTGATCGCCTGCACGGTTGCAACACCACATTCCCCATGTATGATAGGCTCAGTATACCATCCCTTCCCCCCTCAATGCAAGGAACAAAACGGGCAAAATACCCGCAAATTAACGCAAATACCCGCAAAAAAACCGCCAAAAGGAAAAATGCTTTCCTTTTGGCGGCCGCATAAATTGGTTTGAATGGTTTTATCGCATGCAGATCAGCCCATCACAAAGGGAGCCATGTCCAGACGGATGAAATAGCCCTGGTTGTGCCCGCAGATAGGACAGATTTCCGGCGCGTCGGTACCCTCGTGAATACGCCCGCACTTCAGGCACATCCATTTCAGCGGCACCTTTGCATGAAACAGCTCCTCGCGCTCCAAAAGCCTGGCAAAATGGCCGAACCGGTCGCCGTGGGTCTTCTCCACTTCGGCGATCATCCGAAAGCTGGCCGCGATCCGGTTGAAGCCTTCCTCAGCCGCGATATCGCCAAAGCGGGCGTACTCATGCTCCCACTCCTGGTATTCGTTGTGCTGAGCGGCTTTCAGATGCGAGAGCATGTCGTCGTACAGATCGATGGGGTAGCGTCCGTCCACCAGGATGTTTTCACCGCACAGCTCCTTGAGATGACGGTAGTAGACCTTGGCATGGGATTTTTCCTGGTCCGCCGTGAAGCGAAACACCGCCTCAATGACATGCAGCTTCTGCTTTTTCGCCTGGGCAGCGGCGAACTCGTACCGGTTGCACGCTTGGCTTTCGCCGGCGAACGCACGCATGAGATTTTCCCTGGTCTGGCTTTGTGCAAATGCAATACCCATAATACATTCATCCTTTCCCAACGTTTCTAGGGATAGTATGGGTATTTTTTGCAGGCTTATCCATCGGTTTCGGTTTTTGTCCCGTCAATGGGCCAAGCAGTTTTCATACCAATGTTCGGCCGCCGTCCAGCTGATCTGGTCAAACCAGCTGTCCACATAAGGTCCAAGCTGAGCGGGATAGCGCAGGAAATAGGCGTGCTCCCAAACGTCGATGCCCAGGATGGGCGTAACCGAATGGATGGAGGGTGTCTGGTTATCCTTGGTGATCTGGATATGTAAACCGCCGGTGTTTTCCGCGTTCAGCCAGACCCAGCCGCTGCCCAGGACATGAAAACAGGCCTGCTTGAAAAGCTTTTTAAAATTGTCAAAGGAGCCGTATTCCACGGCGATGGCATCGCTCAGCTTTCCGGCCGGCTGACCGGTAGACTTGCTGCACATACCGGTAAAATACAAATCGTGATTAAAGATGCCGCCGGCGTAAAATTTGATCTGGTTCTCCACCGGAACTGGCAGATGCAGATCGGATGTCAGCAGATCTTCCAGGCACATACTTTGCAGCTGGGGATAGGACGACACCATATAGTTGAGCATATCTACATAAAACGAATAGATTTTATCGTGATGGAGATACAAGGTATCGGGATCGAGCGAAGGAAGCAGCCCCGTATTCTTATAGGGAAGCGGCATTTTATCAAATGGATAATGAACAGACAACGAAATCATCCCTCTCTGGAAAAAATGGCCTATCACCTGTAGTCACTTCCAGATTATGTCGATCAGACCGAATTGGTTCGTAACTTTTCCTGTTTCGTCCTTATTTTTGTCTAAAATCTCCACTGGATCCGCGTACACGTTCCCGAAGCGTAACATGCACCATGTCCCCTGGCTGTTTGCCGATCTTTTTGCGGATGTCTTTCCGGATTCCGAGAATATGGAAGGGCTCCCCCATTCTGACGAGGCTTCCCTCATAGGGTTCGCCGTCAAAGGTGGCCGATACCGGCACCCGGCTTTTTTGGAAGGCTTCCTTAACGTCAAAGGGGATTTTCACGTAGGCCCCATCCACATCCTCAACCTTATGAA
>CATONX010000044.1 GCA_951801675.1 uncultured Eubacteriales bacterium
AGAGAAAAGCAGGATACACCCGCCCGCGAACAGCAGAAGCTTATCGATAATCACCTGCATTCGTCCAAGCCTCCTTTCTACCGCTGATTGTAGCATGGATTTTAGCCGGTCACAAGCGCCGCATCTTGGGTTATGACAAATGTCATCGCCCGGTTGTGAGGTTTTTCACTACCGCGCGGCAGTCCCATTTGCTAAACTAAGGCTATCAAAACCGGCAAGGAGGGATTCCCATTGGTCATAAATGTGCAAAACCTGGTCAAACGGTACGGCAACCTTTTGGCGCTCGATCATTTCAGCCTCCAGATTGAGGAAGGGGAAGTGTTCGGCCTGTTAGGACCTAACGGCTCTGGAAAGACCACCGCCATCAACTGTATTCTGTCCCTGCTCAAGTACGACAAAGGGACCATCGAAATCTTCGGCAAACCCATGCGCCCCGACGCTTATTCCATTAAACAGGACATCGGCATCGTCATGCAGAACGTGGCGGTGTTCCAGGAGCTGTCGGTACAGGAGAACATCGACTATTTCTGCGGCCTGTACGTGAAAGACCGGCAAAAGCGCCGGGAGCTGGTGGAAGAGGCCATCGAGTTTGTCGGTCTGCAGGACTTTCGCAAGTTTCATCCCAAAAAGCTGTCCGGCGGCCTGCTGCGCCGGTTGAACATCGCCTGCGGCATCGCCCACAAGCCCAGGCTCATTATTCTCGACGAACCGACGGTGGCGGTGGACCCACAAAGCCGCAACAGCATTCTCGAAGGCATCTTAAAGCTAAACCAGCAGGGCGCTACCATCGTCTACACCTCCCATTACATGGAGGAGGTCGAGCAGATCTGCAGCCGCATCGTCATCATGGATAAGGGGAAGACCCTGGCCACCGGCACCAAGGAACAGCTCAAAGGAATGATCAAAGGCGGGGAAACCCTGACAGTGGAGCTCTTCGGCTTAAAGGAGGAGCAGCTCGAGGCGATCAGACGTCTGCCCCATGTGACCGGCGCCGAGTACGACGGTACCCGCCTGACGGTCCATTGCAGCGGCGGCGCTCATAATCTGATCCGCCTGCTCGATTACCTCAGAGGGCAGGAACTGTCCTTCGGCCGGGTTTACGCCGAGCCGCCCACCCTCAACGACGTGTTTCTGGAAATCACCGGAAAACACCTGCGGGATTAGGAGGCTGTTATGTTTCTCCACGTATTTACAGGAAGGCTCAAGTGCCTGACCCGGGATAAGCTGATGCTCTTCTGGACGCTTTTGTTTCCCGTGGTGCTGGGCACCTTCTTCAACATCGCTTTCGGCAACATTATGAACATCACTGAAGAGTTCAGCCCCGTCAAGGTAGCCGTGGTGGAGAGCGCCGGCTACCAGCAAAACGAGGCCTTCCGCCAGACCCTCGACGCCGTTTCCCAGCCGGGAGACGGGCAGCTTTTGATCGTATCCGTCGTAGGCGGGGAGGAAGCCGACCGACTTCTGAAATCAGGGGAAGTGGACGGCATTTTGGAGGTAGACGGGGAAGTCCGCCTGACCGTGAAGGAAAGCGGAATGAACCAAAGCATCCTCAAAGCATTTTTGGACGAATACGCCCAAAAGTCCGCCGCCATTGGAAAGCTTCTTCGGGAAAATCCCCAGGCGGACCTGTCCGGTCTTTTGGATGATATGGGCAAGGAGAGCTTTGTAAACGAAGCCACTCTCTCCGGCGCGAAGCCGGACACCATGCTTAACTATTTCTTCTCCCTATTGGCCATGACGGCATTGTACGGCTCCTTCTGGGGCCTGCGCAACTCCACCGACATCCAGCCAAACGTCTCCGCCCTGGGCTCCAGGCGCAGCGTGGCGCCCACCCATAAAATGACCGCCGTGTTGGGCGATGCCGCCGCTTCCCTGGTGCTGCACGTGGCGGAAATGCTCCTGGTGCTCGCTTATCTGATTTTTGTGCTGGGCATCTCCTTCGGCAATCAGGTCGGGTATGTTCTTTTGACCTGCCTGGTAGGCTCGGTGACCGGCATCTCCTTCGGCACCTTTATGGGCTGCCTGTTTCAAAAGAGAGATGGGCTCAAAACCGCCCTGCTCATCGCCGTCACTCTATTCCTGTGCTTCCTTTCGGGGCTGATGATGGTGGATATCCGCACTTATATCAACCTTTATGCCCCCGTCCTTTCCTACATCAATCCCGCCGCTCTGATAACCGACGCATTCTATTGCCTCTATGTCTTTGAGTCTCACACCCGGTATTTTCTCAATATCGGTATCCTCTGCGGCATCTCGGCGCTTTTCTGCCTGGGAAGCTATCTGCTGATAAGGAGGCAGAAGTATGCAAGTATTTAAAGCCTTTTTTAAAGTCCTGCGCGCAAGCTTCCCCTCCACCGTTGTTTACCTTGCCGTTTTCATCGGCATTTCCCTGATCTTCAGCGGCAATGTGATGAACAATGCCGTCGATGGCTTTACTGTCGAGAGCGTGGACCTGGCCGTTATCAACCGGGACGGGGATACCCCGCTTCTGCGAGGACTGACCGATTATCTAAGTGAGGGTAACCATCTAGTTGACCTGCCGGACGATTCCGAACGGCTGCAGGACGCGCTCTTTTACCGGGAGGTTTCCTATATCGTCCTGGTGGAGGGCGGGTTTACCGACCGGTTTCTGGCCGGGGAGTCGGTCACTCTCGACGCGGTAAAGGTGCCCGACTCCACCACCGGCTATTACTGCGACCAGCTTATAGAAAAGTACCTGAGCACCGCCCGGCTTTACCGGGAAGCGAACCCCGGCTTGACCGAGGAACAGCTGACCGCCGCGGTAGCGGAGGACCTGGCCATCGAAACTTCGGTTACCCTCAAGGAGTACGACGTCAATACACAGGGGACGCCCAATTTCGTCTACTATTATCAGTACATGGCTTATGTGCTCATTGCCATGATGATCCTGACCATCTGCACCATCCTGATGGTCTTTAACCAGCCTGACCTGCGCCGGCGCAACCTGTGTGCACCGCTCCCGCTTCGCAGCGTAAACGCCCAGGTTACCTTAGGCTGCGCGATTTTCACGGTAGCCTGCTGGGCGATGCTCATCGGCCTAAGCTTCCTTCTTTACGGCAAGGCGCTTCTTTCCTTTGCCGGGCTGCCCATGCTGCTGGCAAACACGTTTGCCTTCGCCCTGGTATCCCTGAGCATCGGCTTTTTGGTCAGCAGCTTAGTCAAAAGCTTTACCGTGCTTTCCGCCATCTCTAACGTGGTGTCTCTAGGCCTGTGCTTTATCAGCGGCGTGTTCGTCCCCCAGGCCATCATGAGCCCCGGCGTGCTCACCGCCGCCAGTTTCCTTCCGGCCTATTGGTATGTAAAAGCCAATAACGCCATCGGTTCCTTGGCGGTGCTCACCAGCGAAACCACGGGTCCCATCTGGACTTCGATTCTTATCCAGCTTGGCTTTGCCGCCGCTTTCTTTTCGGTAGCCCTGTTTATCACCAAGCAGCGGCGCGTAGGAAACAATTAAGTGTCATTTCTAAAAAAGCGCGGGCTCTGTGTACACAGAGCCCGCGCTTTCTGTCATAGAATGAGGTATAATCTTTGTCTTGCCTTTACCGGGCGCTCTTCCGTTTGCATGTGTGGCAAATCGAAGCCCATTTGGCGGGATGAACGCGGATAGAGAAAAAGCCAGGCCGTCGAGTGCTGCAGAAACGGCATTCTTTGAAAAGAGGCGTAGAAGGATCCAAACCGAGCCGCATCCCATACTTTTTATGATCCTTTTTTCTCCTCTGCCTCGCCCAGAAGCCAGGCGGGCGTCACCTTTAAGGCCTTCGCCAGGGCACAAAGCTGTATGTCGGTCACCGGCCGGGTGAAGTTCTCGATTTTGCCGATGGAGCTGGCGGAGAGGGACACGCCCATGGTTGCCAAACGGGCGCTCACGTCCTCCTGTGTGGCCTTGGGCCGCTCGGAGAGTCTGGCCTCGCGCAGCCGGTTGCCGATTCGATTCTTTTTCGCGTCCATTGGTCCCAGCCTCCGTTTTTTCCTTGATTATAGCATATAGGAATCTTTTTCGTGCAAGAAAAGGCCAATGAAAACGCATCCTCATTTATACCCATACGGTTTTCAGAAAGGCGGGCAAATAAAATTTATACGCCGGCGCCCATTCTCCTAAGGACCCACCCGACGAAAAACGGATGGAAAAATCCCTCGTCCTTTTGGAGGGATGGCTCCAATCCTTGAAAAACGCACTCCAGTAAAGCACTGCCGTACAAGCATTGCTGTTGTCACAAGCCATCTTGTCCGCAAATATACTGAGAAAGGATAAGCTGTCGCTTGCCCTTATAAGACTCGCAGAAAAGAATTGTTCCCCGGATTCTTTTCATGTTTAAGTACGCGCCGAATGGGTAAAAATACTTCATGAGGAACGATTGAATAA
>CATONX010000045.1 GCA_951801675.1 uncultured Eubacteriales bacterium
AACCAATGGTATCAGGAGGAGATTTTCGCAACGGCGTAACTTTTGAGATGGACGGAAACGTCTATCAGATCATCGAATTTCAGCATGTCAAACCCGGTAAGGGCGCGGCATTTGTCCGCACAAAGATCCGCAATGTGATCGCGGGCTCTGTGGTAGAAAAAACGTTCAACCCCAGCGATAAGTTCCCGACCGCCTACATCGAGCGCAAGCCGATGCAGTACCTGTACAGTGACGGCGATCTGTATTATTTTATGGATACCGAGACCTACGAGCAGCTGCCGATCAACGCTTCCATTCTGGACGACAATTTCAAGTTCGTTCAGGAGAACATGGAGTGCACCGTTCTTTCCTATAAGGGCAATGTTTTTGGCGTACAGCCGCCGAACTTTGTGGAGCTGACGGTCACCAAGACCGACCCGGGCTTTAGGGGCGACACTGCCACCAACGTGACCAAGCCCGCCACCCTGGAAACGGGCGCGGAAATCCGCGTGCCGCTTTTCATCGACGAGGGTGAAAAGATTCGCATCGATACCCGCACGGGCGAGTATATGGAGCGCGCCTAATTGGAAAAGAAAACCGGACGTGTTTCATAAGACCCATTTGAATAAAGGAGGAGCAGCCATGACTGTGACGGAAAAGGTAGCATATCTCAGAGGGATTCTCGACGCTTCGGAATTGAGTGAGGATGCAAAGGAAACCCGTATTTTTAAGGCAATCGCGGATGTGCTGGATGACTTGGCCATGACGGTGTCCGATCTGGAGGATGGCTTCTCCGAGCTTTCCGAGCAGATTGACGCGGTGGACGAGGACCTGGACGCCCTCGAACAGGACTACTACGACGACGAGGAATATCAGGACGAGGACGACGACGAGTTTGTCGAGGTCAAGTGCCCCAACTGCGGCGACACCATCTGTCTGGATGAGGAAACGCTGCTGGCGGGCGAGGTGGACTGCCCCAACTGCGGCGAGACGCTGGAGTTTGATTTGCAGTATGCCGACGAGTGCGGCTGCGGCTGTGAGGACGATTCCTGTTCCTGCGAGGAATGCGGCCACGACGTGGAGGAAGAGGATAAATAAATCCCTTTTACCAGGAAAATGGCAAGGCCGCCGGACGTTTTTTGTCCGGCGGCCTTTTTGTGTTTTTTTGCCGGATCTATGTTATAATATGTGGATTTTTCTTACTTTTTTGCAGATATTTATTGAAAAACAGCTGGTCTTTCCGCTTTTATTTGCTATGATATAAGCAGAAGAAAACCGCGGCCATGGACAAAGGGAGGAAGGCTTGATGAAAAAACGGGGACTAGCTCTTTTTTTGGCGGTGATCATTGCCTTATTCGGTTCCGGATGCATTCGCTTTCATTTTGGGAGCAATGTCAAGGAGACCAATAGCCAAGAGACCAATTCCCAAGAGACGAAAGACACCGATACCGAGAATCGGTTTGGCAAGACCCATGATTGGTTTACCGGTACCTATAGAGAAGTGATAACAGTGGATCGGCCTGTGGACCTGTACGGCATGGTGGAAACGCTTCATGGAGAGCTACGCATCGTGATAAGCGACGGGAATGGAGATATTTATTTTAAGAGGGAAAATGTTCCTTCTACCTCCTTTGTTGTCCACCTGGATCATGCAGGGAACTACTTCATTTTAGTTGATGCGAAGAAGCATATGGGGCAATTCCAGTTTGACTGGAATGATGAGGGTTCTGATGGAACCCTGCCATCTGTATCATAAGAAAGAAGCTTGCAAAATTCGGTACCACCAAGCCATTAAAAAAGCCGGAGCGCAGATTCGCTCCGGCTTCTCTTTTTGTATCTAATCGTCCAGTACCATCTGTTGGATGACACTCTGCCGCAGCGGCTCGGCGGCGTCGAAATCCATGGCGGAAATATAGAAATCCTCCAGCTCGTCGTGAATGGCCTTGGCTTCGAGCATCCGGGCAGAGGCCTCGGAAATCAGGTCGCGGCTGGCGCGGCGATTGAAGGAAAGGCGCTGGCGGCGCTGGCGCAGCAATTCGTTGGAGGTGAAGCGCTGCATGTGGATGCGGCGGAAGGGCGAGAGCTTTACCTGGTACCAGCTGTTTGAGGTGACAAACCCAATCCCCAGATCCGGGATCAGCAGGTGGTCCAGCTTATCGAGGGGGGACATGGGGCAGTAGCAGGAGATCACATCGTGGCCGCAGGTGAGGGCGTGGGTGCGCAGGTGGGCCAGAAGCAGCCGGGAAGAGGCACCGTATTCGTCCTCAATGACGAAGACTCTGGAACAAAGCTTCTCCACCGTCTCCTCAAAGAAAAGCACCCCGTGGGGCGTGATGGCTGAAAGCAGGCGGATTTCCTCATGTCCCAACGTTTCCTTGGGTTGGCCGAATTCCCGGCGGGAAAGGCGGGAAGCATAGCGGGCCACCTTTGCCGTGTCGGTGCAGTCGAGGGCGAAGCGGTAACTGTCGGAAAGTAAGCTCCCCGCTGCCGCCAGATACCGGGTGGCCCGTGCGTGCTGAGCCGAACAAGCGGCCGACGTTTTCATGATTTCATCCCGGTTTTCTTGCAAAATATCTTTATCCCAGTAGGCGCCGATGTTGACGATGGTCTCGCAGGCGCCGGGGAAGGAAGGTTCGAGTACGTGGGGCGAGGTGGCGTCCAGAATGCAGCACTTGCGTTTGGGAATCACCACGCCGTCCAATGAATTGGGGTCGGACGAGCAGAAAATCAGCTCAACCTCATACCCATTTGCTTCCGCCGCCTGGGCGATGCTTTTCATAAAGGTGGATTTTCCCGTACCGGGTCCTCCTTTGAGTAAGTATGCCTGCCACCCGTCATGAGGGTCGTACACGCGGTCAAATTTTGATACAAAGCCAATAGGCGAATTGGAGCCTAGAAAAAAGCGGGTGCGCAGCATATCATCTGCCATAAAATCTCCTCCGTTTCCGTTTGATCAGCTAAGGGAAATCGGAACTATGAACGCCATAGAACCGGCTGTTTCCAAAGCATCGATACAGTTTCATACTATGTCGGCAAAAGGAGGAGGTGACAGTTTTCGAGGAGAACGCGTGGAATATCCCGTTCTTTTTCGAAAAAGAGAAGGGGCTTTGTACGCCGGACGGGTTTTGCACATTGTACCAAAATGAAATTTCTAAAGGAATAAAGTATTGATATATAAGGGCTTGCGAGGGAACTAGGTTCTGGTTTACCACCTTTTTACCACTTTTGAAAAATTAGATAGCCCACCATGATAGGAATGACACCATTGTGCTGCAACGGTGTTTTTCTTTTTGTCTATGACATCAAATAAAATTTAGTTGGTAGTATAAACAAAGAGAAAAATAAAATGGCTCCCATAATTGAAGTCGCATAGGATCCTATCATTCTAATTTAACAAGTCTTTAATAGGTACATCCTGCAAAAAATTAGAGAAAAAGCACCAAAAATCGATAAATAAGTTCACAATATATTTACATATTTCTTGCAAAGTGATACCATTTCACCAGAAAGTCAGAGGGAGATGGTTCCATTGGAGAGAAAATAAGGAGGCGTTGGATAGGGGTA
>CATONX010000046.1 GCA_951801675.1 uncultured Eubacteriales bacterium
CATTTTACCGGATACAAAGGCCAATTACAAGAAAAACTTGCCGTCATAATATTATAAGGGATTTTTCCGACTTCGTCAAGTTTTTAAACCCTTGCTGGGTGATGACCACCAGATCTTCAATGCGTACCCCGAACCGGCCTTCCAGGTAGATGCCGGGTTCCACTGTCATGGTGGTTCCTGGGACGAGCTTCGCCTGGCATTTGGGCGAAAGCCGCGGATCCTCGTGGATCTGAAGCCCCACGCTGTGGCCGGTGGCGTGGCCGAAAGCCTTGCCGTACCCGGCGGCCTTGATCACGTCCCGGGCAGCCGCATCCCCGTCGCTGCAAAGAACATCCGGGCCGAGCATGGCAAGGGCTGTCTGCTGGGCTTTCAGGACCACCTCATAAACCTCTTTTTGCTCCCCGCTTACCTCGCCCACCGCCACCGTACGGGTCATATCCGCGCAGTAGCCGTTTACCACCGCGCCGAAATCCATGGTGACAAAGTCCCCTTTTCTCACCTTGCGGCCGGTGGGAACGGCGTGAGGCAGGGAGGTATTGGGCCCGGAGGCGGCGATGGTCTCAAAGGCCACGCCCTCCGATCCCAGCCGGCGCATAAAGAACTCCAGCTCCAGCGCGATTTCCCGTTCGCTGACCCCTTCCCGAATAAAGGAAAGCATGTGGGTAAAGGTTTGGTCGGTGATGTCCTGCGCCTGCTGCATCCACTGGATTTCCTGGGCGGACTTGACCGAGCGCAAAGCGAAAATGGGCTGGTCCGCCCCGCCTGCCAGCTTTACCTTTCCGTCGAGCAGCTCCCGCAGGCTCTGCTCCTGACGGACGGTAACGTACTCCTCCTCGATGAGGAGACGGCCTACCTCAAAGCGGTCAAGCTGGGCAAGCAGGCAGTCATAAAACCGGTCGTAGCACAGGCATTCCAAGTCCTTAATTTTCGCCCTTGCCGCCTCGATGTAACGAAAGTCGGTCAGGAACGCCGACCCGCGACGCGTTAGCAGCAGAGCGCCGTCGCTGGCGTCAAAACCAGTAAAATACCGCCGGTTCACCGGCGACAAAATCAGCACCCCGTCCGCCCGCCAGTCGATAGCGTCAAGCAGGGCTCTTCTTCTCCCTTGCATGGCAAAACGCCTCCTGTTTCCCCGTTAAATCAGGTCCTTGATGGCGTCGATGGCCAGCAGGTAGCTGTTCTTCCCAAAGCCGATGACGCTGCCCGCGCAAACCGGCGCAATCACCGATTTGTGCCGGAATTCGTCTCTGGCGTGGATGTTCGAACAGTGCACCTCCACCACCGGGATCTTGATGGAAGAGATGGCGTCCCGGATGGCATAGCTGTAGTGGGTGTAGGCGCCCGCGTTGATGATGACGCCGTCGCAGGTTTTGCGCGCCTCATGCAGCTTGTCAATCAGCGCGCCCTCGGAATTGGACTGGAAAATCTCGCAGCTCATCCCCCGGCTTTCCGCCTTCTGGGCGATTTGCAGGTTGATGGAGCCCAGGGTTTCCCTGCCGTAGATGTTCGTTTCCCGCTCCCCCAGCAGATTCAGGTTGGGGCCGTGGATGACCAGAATCTTCTTCATGATGTTTCGCCGTCCTTTTTTCTTACTTCGACCGGATGCGGTCGTAATACTGCTTCATCAAAAGAGCATCGGGCGCCTGGGTGCCGGCCGATTCGCAGATGAATACCGGCGCGGCGTTTTTGCGCACGGTGACGTTGAGCACCTCTTCAAAGGAAGGGCCGAATTCCTCGTCCACAAAGGTCAGATGGCGCACCTCGCCGCCCTTGGAATACTCGATCTTGGAAAAATGGGAATGGATGCGCTGCATCCGGTCCCGGCCCAAGCCGTTCTCGATCTCCTCAAACACCTTTTCAATCGCTTCCTCACAACCAAGGCCGCCGTGGGTGCGGGCGTTCAGATGCCCGAAGTCGACGGTGGGCAGCAGCCGTTCGTCAATCCTACAAAGGGCTATGATCTCGGACAGGTCCCCCAGCTGATTGATTTTGCCCATGGTTTCCGGGCAGAGATGGATGTCCCCCAAGCCTTCCGCGTCCATGGCGTCCAGTGCTTTCTTGAGGGTTACCGACGCGAGAGCGGTGGCGTCCGCCCGGGACAGCTTGCCAAGCCCGCCCGGATGCACCACGATCCGCTTCGCCCCGCACCATCTGGCCACCCGGGCGCTTTGCATGATATACTCCACGGAATTGTCCCGTTTTGACTCCTCCGGAGAGGCCAGAGAGATATAATAAGGGGCATGGATGGACAGGGAAACGCCCTGCTGCCTTGCGTTTTCCCCCAGAGTCTCGGCAGTTGGCTGGGACATGCGCACGCCGCGTCCAAACTGAATTTCGTAGGCGTCAAGCCCCTTTTCCTTCACATACTGGGGGGCCTGGATGGTCGCTTTATAGCCGGCCTCATAGAAATCCTCACAATTTCCCGCCGGTCCGAACTGTGCCGTCACGGTCATCCCTCCTGTTCTCGGTCTTTTCCTGCTCGTGGTACTTCTGTACCACCTTTTCTTCCATACGGCGGCGGATGCGAAAGGACAGGCTTTCCGACTCGTCCACCCGTTCCACCAAAATCGCTTTTAACCCTGCCGCATGGCCGCCCAGCACATCGGTATAAACCTGGTCACCCACCACGGCAATGGCGGATACCGGCAGGTTCATCCTTTTTGCCGCCCGCCGGATGCGAAAGGGCAGGGGCTTGCAGGCGTTTGCCACAAAGGGCAGGTGCAGGCGGGCGGCAAAGTCGCGCACCCGTTTTTCCCGGTTATTGGAAATCAAAAGGAGCGCAATGCCGTTTTTTCGCATCAAAGCGAGCCATTCGGTCACCCCGTCAAGGGGGTCCGGATGGCCGTGGGACGCAAGGGTATTATCCACATCCAGCAAAAGCCCTTTCACCGAAAGGGCGCGCAGGTCTTCCAAGGTGATCTGCGTCACCCGCTCGCGCATGAGCTCCGGAATCAGTTTTGGCATAACGTTCACTCCCTTATGCAACAGGATACGGATTTCTTCGCTCAAATGCAAGAGAAAATCTGTGAACAAATCCGAGATTGGACCAAACATGAAAAAAGCGGGCATCACTGCCCGCTTTTGCATACAACTGTACCGCAACCGGCCCTTTCCTTAGCGGAACTTACGCTTGCGGGCGGCTTCGGACTTCTTCTTGCGCCGAACGGAAGGCTTTTCATACGCCTCACGCTTGCGCACCTCGGCAATCACGCTGTCTCTCTGACACTGTCTCTTAAAGCGTCTGAGCGCGCTATCCAAAGATTCATTTTCCTTGACACGGACTTCCGGCATTCTGCAATTCCCTCCCCTCCGTCTTGCGACAGGGGTATTAGACCTTGTGAGCCTATAACAAATCATATTATACATGATTTCACCGGCGCCTGTCAAGCTATTTTCGGCATTCTCACAAAGAAACCGGAATGTCTTTTTTTCGATCTGGGCAGGAAGCACCAAAAATCCGCTTAAAACCTAGTCGCACAGCCACGCGAGGCCCACGACGCCCAG
>CATONX010000047.1 GCA_951801675.1 uncultured Eubacteriales bacterium
CGTTTGGTATGAAAATCGGTGGCCTGCTGATACGCGTAGGCCGTATTCAAGAGCGCCTTTTCCCCGAAGGGTCTTCCGATGAGCTGCACGCCCACCGGGAGGCCCTGCCCGTCAAACCCGCAGGGGGCTACCAGCCCCGGCAGTCCCGCCAGGTTGACCGACACGGTATAGATGTCGCCGAGATACATTTTCAGCGGGTCTTGGAGGCTTTCGCCCAGCTTGAGCGCCGTGGTGGGCGCCGCCGGACCCAAAAGCAGGTCGAAGCGTTCAAACGCCTTGTCAAACTCGCCCTTAATCAGCGCCTTTACCTGCAGCGCCTTCTTATAATAAGCGTCGTAATAGCCGGAGGACAGCACAAAGTTCCCCAGCATGATCCGTCTTTTCACCTCCATGCCGAAGCCCTGGCTGCGGGACTGGATGTACAAATCGATCAAATCGTCGAACTTCTGCGCCCGGAAGCCGTATTTGATCCCGTCATACCGGGACAGGTTGGAGGTTGCTTCCGCCGAGGCAATGATGTAGTAAGCCGGAATGGCGTACTCCACCATAGGCATGGGGAATTCCTCTACCACCGCACCCATTTCTTCCAGCTTCTTCGCCGCCGCGAGCACCTTTTCTTTGACCTCTTCGTCCAGGCCCTCTCCGAAATAGTCCGACGGGATGCCCACCTTCAGGCCCTTTACGTCCCCGGTCAGGGAATCGAGATAGCCGCCTTCCCCTGCGTCCACGGAAGTGGCGTCCCGCTTATCCTTGCCCACGATCACGTCAAGCACCGCCGCCAGGTCTTTCGCGTCCCGGGCGATGGGGCCGATCTGGTCCAGGGAAGAAGCGTAGGCCACCAGCCCGTACCGGGAGACGGCCCCGTAAGTGGGCTTGAGCCCCGTCACGCCGCAGAAGGAGCAGGGCTGGCGGATGGAGCCGCCGGTATCCGAACCCAGGGTATAATAGGCTTCTGCGGCCGCTACTGCGGCCGCCGCGCCGCCGGAGGAGCCTCCCGGCACCCGCGTCACATCCCAGGGGTTTTTACAGGCGCCGAAATAAGAGGTCTCGGTGGTGGAGCCCATGGCGAACTCATCCATATTCAGCTTCCCAAGCAGCACCGCGCCCGCATCGTGCAGCCGGGCGGTCACCGTCGCGTCATAGGGCGGACGAAAATGTTCCAGCATCCGCGAGCCGCAGGTGGTGGGAAGGCCCTTGACACAAATATTATCCTTTATGGCCATGGGAACGCCGGCTAACGGAGACGTTATTTCCCCGGCGTCCATCTGCTTTTGAATTTCGTCGGCACGTTTGAGCGCCTCTACTTTGAATACCGACAGGTACGCCCGGTATTCCCCATCCTTTTTCTCAACGCGGTCCAATAAGGCCCCGGCGGCTTCCCGCACGCCGACCTCCCGCTTTTTGAGCCGTTCGCCCAGAGAAAGGGCGCTTTCATCCAGTTTGATCATAGGGCCTCCTCCTATTCTACCGTTTTGGGGACCTTAAAGCAGCCGTCCTGCTGAACGGGCGCGTTTTGCAGCAGCACCTCCCGGTCCTCGGAAGGCTTCACCTCATCCTCGCGAAACACGTTCTTCACCGGGAAGGCGTGGCTCATAGGCTCCACGCCGGCGGTGTCCAGTTCATTGAGCTTATCAATATAGGTCAGAATGCTTCCCAAGTCTTTTTCCGCTTTGTCCTTTTCTTCCTCGGTCAGCCGCAGACGGGACAAATCCGCAACATAATCGATCAATTCTCTGGTAATCTGCATACCTTCGTCCTCCTTTGCCCGAATGTGGGCGCACGTCTCGCCCTCCTTGGCCAGACGCCCGCCGAACTTTCAAAATAAAAAATCCCGGATCGTCAAACGATCCGGGACGGAATTACCCGCGGTGCCACCCAAAGCTTGCCGCTTCTTTTCAAAAGCGGCCACTCTTGCGCGCGGTAACGGGCGCACCCGTGCGGTCCTACTGCTTGGTTCAGATCGCCGGCTCGGCAGTGTTCCTTCCCATGCGGGGTTTCAAACCGGCGCTCTCAGTCACGGCGCCGCTTCCCTGTTGAAAACGCATGGTACTGCTCTGCGTCATCGCCTTGTTTCGATTTGGGTCTGATTATAGTACAGTATTCCCGTTTTGTCAATATTTACGCAGCAAAATGGAAACCTACATCATGCCGGTTTCCACCAGGATCATCTCTTTGCTTTTGGCCAGATATTCGATTTCTTCCAAAAGGGATAAAACCGTTTTTGCCGACCCTGCCGTATCTTCGGTTCGGGACAGATAGTGGACCGCCGCCCGGGCCGCCGTCAGCTTTGTATAAATCTGCTCCTCCAGCTGGCCAATGGCGTCGCTTTCCACCCGGTCGAATGACGTAGGCCTGGAAAGGCGGTGCTCCACCGCGCCGAACTGCCTGGAGAGCCGGTAATAAAGCGCCGGTTCGAGCCACTTGCGGCTTTCCCGGATTTCGTCGGCGATGGGAAGCAAAAGCAGGCGTACCTTCGCCGCCTCCTCGTCCTGCTGGGCTTTGGTCTCCTGATTGCGGCTGCGAAAATACAGCATAACCCCGCCGCAGGCACACAAATACAAAACAATGACCAGCAACACCACCGTCACGTACCACCGCACGTCGATCCACGAAGAGGTTGCCAAAGTGAACCCCAGCGTAGCCAGGTAATAAATCACCGTTGCCGCCGTTTTCGCCCGGGCCGTTTTCCTCCCGAACCGTTTTGTCAGCTGGGGCAGGCCAAGGATAACAATGTTAAGCGCGATAAGAGGAACTCCCACTCCAAAGAAGATCGCCGGCTGCAAAAAGCCGCCGACTATCGAACAAATTGCGTACATAAGAACAATCGTCACAATATCGGCAATGGACAGCAAAAGCCCGGGCAGAATGGAGGAAACCACTATTTTTTTCAAAGCTGTCTCTCCTCCCTTTCCTTCGCGTTTCGGCTGACGCTATCTGAACAAAATCTTTCTGTCATGCGCGCAAATTTTGTATGTCCTTACCTACATTATAGACATAGAATCAAAAAATGTCAAATAATTTGAGAAATTCGAATGGATTTATCACATTTTCCAGAAGACCTGTGTATATTTTTCACATATTCTCCAATCAAATGTAAACAATTCGCACAATCGAGTCAATAAATCATACAATTCGGCGCGTTTTCTTAAAATACGCAGTACTGCTGCATGTAAGAGTCCATAAGACGCAGCACATCCTCATAACCGCCCGCTTCTTTCAGGTATTCGCGGATGTCGGTCACGTCCACAATGGC
>CATONX010000048.1 GCA_951801675.1 uncultured Eubacteriales bacterium
ATTGAACAGGTACTTGACCATGGTGGCCTTTCCGGTTTCATTCTCGTATTCCTTCTCCCAGGAAAGGAACCGGCCGCTGCCGTCCCACTGGTCCACATCCTCCACCCCGATCATCAAAAACTCGATGGCTTTGGCGGTTTTCGGATCGGTGTTCCCAATCAAAAAGCGGGACGCGGAGCCGAGCTCGTCGTCATCGGTGTAGGCGTCGTAATAAAACTGGAAGTTGGTGAAAATCAGAGTGGCCACGCAGACCACCGCCACCAAAATGGAACGCCAGATCCAGCGGCGCTTGTCCTTAAACAGGCCAACCCCTAAAAGCAGCGCGAAAAACGCGGCCAGGCCGACACAGATCCACACAATATTGTCCATAATGGAATCAACGAGGGCGGTAAAATCAATCGACTTTAAAAAGTCCGTCACGATAGTGGTCACCTCATGTCCCGAATTTTGTGCGGCCGTGGGCCTTGGCTCTCATTTCGCCGTCTTTCCGGTTGGTTCGCCCCAATCAGGCAGTAATTGTTTATATTATACACGGTTCGGCAAGTTGTTGTCAATGAGGCAAGCCTCCAAAACAAAACCGCCCGAAGACGGGCGGTTTGTGGTTATGGCTTGCTGATCTCACAAATGGCCTGGGCGATTTCCACTCCGTGGCGAAGCCGGGCAATGTCGGCCACGCTGACCATCCCGGTCACCCGCCCGTTTTCCACCACCGGCAGCCGCCGGATCTGCTCGCAGGACATGACCTGCGCCGCATCGTCCACATGCTGGCTGGGCGTCACATAAGTGGCCTTTTCGGTCATAATATCTCCCGCGCGCACCGACTTGGGATTCTCCCCCTTGGCCACGCACCGCAGGACGATGTCCCGGTCGGTGAGCATACCCTTGAGCTCGCTTCCCTCCACCACGGGAATAGCGCCGATGTTGTTGTCCTCCATGAGTCTTGCCGCCTCATAGACCGACTGGGCCGCCTGGGCGGTCACCACCCGGGTACTCATGATTTCGCTGACGTACATACCTGTCACCCTCTCTTCGCTTTGAAAGCCGGTCTTAGGGCAGGAAAATGCCTTCGGAATCCGGCTCTTCGATGGGACTAGTATTTCCGTCTTTTCGCGTGGTTATTCCATAGTTGCGTTCAATTACCCGTTTCGGGCGCCATTCCCACGCCCGGCGAAGGCTGTTTTGTGTGACTTCTCCTATATAATCGGCCTGGTAGCCGGAAAGGAAGGCGGAAATGTGCGTTTTTTTTGCCTTCTCATTATAAGGGCAGACCTCTTGGCACACGTCGCATCCCCAGCAGACACCGCCTTCTGCAAGCAGACGTTCTTCCCACTCGGTAAGGTCTCCTTTTTTCTGGGTGACGGCGGAAAGGCACCGCTCCCTTTGAACACTGCCTTCCGAAAGCGCCTTACCGGGGCAGGCGGCCCGGCAGGCCATACAGCCCGCGCAGCGCTTTACCCGGCCGCCGGTGGGTTCCACTTCCAGGTCCGTCACGATTTCGCACAAAAAGCACCAGGAACCGTACGCCTCGCTGATGAGCAAGCCGTTTTCCCCGATCACCCCCAGCCCTGCCTTCGCCGCGGCATAGACCTCGGGGATTGGAGAGTTATCCACAAAAAAAGCAAAGCAGGCCGCCGGGAAGGCGGCCTGAAGGCGGGCGGCGGCGTCCTTAAGCATATCGGCGGCCACCTCATGGTAATCGGGTACCCGCGCATACCTGGAAAGGTTGCCCGGTTCCTTCGAAACCAGATATGGAAGCAGCAGCATAAACACGGTTTTCGCCTCTTTGGGCAGCCGGGCGGCTGCCCGGCAATCGAGCAGCCGGTCCGCCAGCTCGTCAAACCGGCACGCTCCGCAAACGGGAAACCCGCTTGCCGTAAGGTGCGGCCGAATCTTAGAAAAGGGAAGCATCATATCGAAATCACCTCAAACGCGTCCGTCCGCCTTTCCTACCTTCTAACGAAGTTGGGCAAAAATCCGTTTCTGGGCGCCCGACTTGATCAGGACGGCTGCCAGCGGAATCCCCAGCACCATGCTGGCTGCCGCTTCTCCCAGCCCCACCTCTACAATCATGGAGAACCACAGTGGGTGCCCCAGAGCGAGCGACAGCTCGGTGCCGATGAAGAGAACGTTGAACACCACCGGCGGCAACGTCGCCAATACCGGCACTCCCTTGATGCAGACGTTTCGCAGCCAGTAGGTGCACACGGCGGCAAGCAGGGTAGCGGCGGAACCCACGAAGATATCCAGGATTCCTAAGATGTTCGTCCCCATGGCGGCGCCAACGGCATTCGACAGAATGCAGCCCAGGGTCAGTCCCGGGATGGCGGCAGGGGTAAAGATGGGCAGGATGGTCAGCACTTCGGACACCCGGCACTGAAACGGCCCGAAACTAATGGGGGCCAGCACCAGGGTAAGAGCGGTGTACAGCGCGGCGATGACCGCGCCCTCCACCAGACGGCGTAACGCTTTGTTTGGCATCATTCATCATTCCTTCGTAGTTTTCTTTAAGGTCAGGAGGTTGCGACTGACCGCCGCGAGAAAGCGCGGCACTTTCTATGTCATCCGCTCAAAAAAGCGGTTGCTTTACGGATGGGGGATTTCCGGGTGGAGCTGGTACCAGATTTCCGGCATCAGACAGTCTTCGTTCACCGTAGCGAGGGCGGGATTCACCGCCGTCTCCCCTTCCTGCAAACGGCGCGCCACGATGACGATACGCGCGTCGTCAAATAAAAAGGAACAAGAAGACAGGGTCAAAAGCTCATCGTCCGCGTCCACCGTGATGGGGATATCGTAAAGAGAGCGCTTACGCACCTCGTCGACGAAGCTTAGGAAATCCCCGTCGCTGGCAAAATCGGTGCGCAGGTAGTTGAAATTGGGCGCATGCTCCTCCCGGGTACTGGCATAGAACACGGAAACGATCTCATAATCCCCGGTCTGGTACACCGTATCCATCTGGATGGCGGCATGCTTCTGGTAATAGGACAGGTCCT